>NZ_JAUSTK010000061.1 GCF_030812855.1 Paenibacillus wynnii | reverse complement strand
CACTAGACATGCACAAATGCTGACATGAAAAATATAGTTTAAATAAATTACTAAAAATGTATAATTATGATTTGTTTTCACTACTCAATCCATAAAAAAACTCCTAATGTAGAGAGTGTAGGCGTGTTACCCACATCCCTCTACAAAAAGGAGCGTCCATGGGTAATTTAACGCAAAATTCTGTTTTACGCAAGTGCTTAAATCGTTTGAAGATCTGTCCCTTTCGGTGTCCACTGACCGATCATTACACCAAGGAGCTTTCGGTCGGGTCAGCCCTTGCACTATTTGTTGAAGCTCAACTCCAGCAAAGAGAGTCGCTATCTGACATTGTACTTAACTTGCAGACAAACCCGGACCTTCAGGATTTCATCGGCATTTCATCCATCCATGAGTCCACCTTAAACCGTAAACTGAGTGCCATTCCTCTAGCCTATTTAGAGTGGTTGTTTACTCAATTGGCTCAAGAGTTGAAAGCACGTAAGCGTGGAGCCAAAGGCATCAAGCACTTCGGGAAATTAGCTCCGGTAGATTCCACCACGTTTTCTCTGCCTAAGGTATTGGGGGACTGGGCTTTTTATCAAAACAAAACCAAAGGGGTAAAGATTCATACCCGGTTACTCTCATTGGAGTCGGGCTGCCATTTCCCGGATGAAATTGTGCTTTCCACCGTCGGCGTGTCGGATCAACAAGCTGTTAACCGTTTGGTCACGAAGCAAGATACGACGTACATCTTCGACCGTGGCTATGTCAATTACGGTAATTTTAGACGGTGGGTAGAGGATGCAATCCTGTTTGTTGCCCGTTTAAAAGCCAAGACGAAATATACGGTTCTTCGGGAACGAGAAGTCCCTAAGGATAGCCTCGTTACCCGAGATGCCGACGTGGAGATTTTGGACAAAGTCTCGGGTCTACTCTTTCAGGTTCGTCTGGTGCGGTTTTCAGATGACGAAGGTAATGTGTACGAAGTCATTACCAATCGCCAAGAACTAACCGCAGAGGATATCGGAGAAATCTATCGTTGCCGCTGGCAAATCGAGCTGTTTTTTAAGTGGATCAAGCAGCACCTGGCAACGGTAAAATTTCACAATCATCATCCGAATGCGGTTTGGGTTCAATGTTACATCGGGATCATTACTGCTTTGTTGTGCCAGTTGATGCAGCTGGAAGCACAGACGTCGCTGAGCCCGTGGAACTTTTTGCGAAAGATGCGATATTACTTCACGAGTGACTGGGATTCTTTCATCCAGGTTCTGAATAT
>NZ_JAUSTK010000060.1 GCF_030812855.1 Paenibacillus wynnii | reverse complement strand
ACGGGAACAAGGGAGGGGTGATTTCCCTGGTTTCACGATATGTAGGAGCTGGATCCACTCGATCCCTGGAGGTTTTCCCTCCCATGACTCAACGGGTCTATGCCCTTTCATTCCTTCGTTACACCTGTCCAGGGAGTGGAGGCCGGTTATGCTTTAGATAGCGGGTCTGGGCCCTTATGGAAATTTAATCCGGCCTTCGGTACGCTCCTTTTAGTTAGCGATCCTGCAAATGAGCCAATCCTTGCGAAAAAATTAACGTCGATGAATCTTAAGCTGCCAGTGGGGCGGGGTTAGCGGCCTTTGGATCAAAGGAACGCTCCTGTCGGACTAGACCTACAATGATGCGGCAGAGCTTTCCGATTAACTTGAAAATGGAAGCCATGGGCTTCATCTTCTTTTGTTTCACATTATGCTCATGCCAAGCCCGAAAGGCAGGGTTTTGGGAGACTAGAGAGATGACACCCAGGTAGAGGTGTTTACGTAGTTGGGGCCTTCCTCGTCCAGTGATCTTGACTTGGCCCTGGTATTTACCCGAACTCTTCTCTGCCAAATTTAGACCGGCCTGAGAAAGAATTTGGTTGCCATGGGTATAGGTTTCCAGATTTCCCGTTCCCGCCAATAAGGCCGCAATACAAATCGTGCCTAGACCCTGAATCGAACGGAGCCGTTGGGTCAATTCAGGAATCTCCTCCAGTAGCTTGATCAGTTCCTTTTGCATCTCCTCTATCCGCTGTTCTAGCCGAAGATAATCGGCTACCAGATTCGCAAGTTGGCGCCGTTCTTCTTCCTGACACGTCGTACGCCCTACAGAGCGACGTGCAGCTGCCAGCAGCTCCGCCGCCTTTTGCAGGGCGCGGGAACCACCCACTCGCTTCATAAAAGGCTTCCAGCCTGCAATCATCTTCTCCGAGTCCAGATTCTTGATATCCCTTGGCAGAGGGAAGGCTTGCAGGGTGGCTAGCGAACGGGGTACGGTCCAATCTTTAAACACGGTGGTGTACTCCGGAAAACTCACATCCAGCCAGCGTGTAATACGGTTTTTGATGATGACTAGGTCTTTCATACAAATTTCCCGATAATTCATGGATACGCGTAAACGTTGGAAGACTTCGGGCGTTCGCGGCAAATCGGTATAGTACCCTCGGGAGACCACATCGGCGATCACTAAAGCGTCTTTCATATCACTTTTGGAGGGAGAGTTATCCCGATTTTCTTTATTACGCTTGGTCGTTGCCGGGTTGACCAATACGACATCAATGGACTCCGCAAGAAGCCAATCCGCCAGGTGGAACCAGTAGTGTCCCGTAGGCTCCATTCCAACCAAGACATTGTTTAGACGATGAGCGGATTGAAGGTGCTCCAGCCACTGCTGGAACCGGATAAAGCCTTCCTTGGAGTCAGCAAACTTCAAAGGTTTCCCTATTTCGATTCCACGATAATTGACGGCTCGAGCCACATGAATTTCTTTAGCAATATCGACACCGATGACCACGTGTTTAGGTGTAATCCTTTCGATCTGTTGATTTTGTTTATTTCTTTGTTTAAACTTCATAGTGAGCGTCCTCCCAAGATGAATTTTGTTAGTCACTGGCCGTGACATGATTCTATCTTACAGAGGCGCTCTTTCTTTTGGCAAACGTCATTTCTTAACACCAACAGGAATGCTT
>NZ_JAUSTK010000059.1 GCF_030812855.1 Paenibacillus wynnii | reverse complement strand
GGAGACAGGTGGTGCATGGTTGTCGTCAGCTCGTGTCGTGAGATGTTGGGTTAAGTCCCGCAACGAGCGCAACCCTTAACTTTAGTTGCCAGCAGGTAGTGCTGGGCACTCTAGAGTGACTGCCGGTGACAAACCGGAGGAAGGTGGGGATGACGTCAAATCATCATGCCCCTTATGACCTGGGCTACACACGTACTACAATGGCCGGTACAACGGGCTGCGAAACCGCAAGGTGGAGCGAATCCCAACAAAGCCGGTCTCAGTTCGGATTGCAGGCTGCAACTCGCCTGCATGAAGTCGGAATTGCTAGTAATCGCGGATCAGCATGCCGCGGTGAATACGTTCCCGGGTCTTGTACACACCGCCCGTCACACCACGAGAGTTTACAACACCCGAAGTCGGTGGGGTAACCCGCAAGGGAGCCAGCCGCCGAAGGTGGGGTAGATGATTGGGGTGAAGTCGTAACAAGGTAGCCGTATCGGAAGGTGCGGCTGGATCACCTCCTTTCTATGGAGAATCGTTTCCTGTAACGGAAACATTCGAACAGAAGCGTAAGCTTCTATAAGGACCCTTGAAGGTTCGAACCACTCACTCGTTGCTCAGTTTTGAGAGTTTAAGCTCTCAAAATCCTCGTTATTTTCGACCAACACATCCGTGATTGGCCCGGAAACAAGCGAGATTGATCCTTGAAAACTGGATACCGAAACGAATTTGCGTTTTAGAACATCTTTTAGCTAAAGCTTGTGTAAACAAGTGAATTAGTTATTAGCTGGAAACGAAGGTTTTGGATTGTGAAGCGACCTTTGGCTTTGAATACTTGGCGAGTGGATTTTCCACGAGCATTATTCAAAACAAGATGAGCGAACAAGCCAAACACCGGAGTGATGGTTAAGCTAATAAGAGCACACGGAGGATGCCTAGGCGCCAGGAGCCGACGAAGGACGTGGCGAACAACGAAACTGCCTCGGGGAGCTGTAAGCAAGCTTTGATCCGGGGGTGTCCGAATGGGGAAACCCAGCTGTGGTAATTCGCAGTTACTCATACCTGAATACATAGGGTATGTAGAGGCAGACCAGGGGAACTGAAACATCTAAGTACCCTGAGGAAGAGAAAACAATAGTGATTCCGTCAGTAGCGGCGAGCGAACGCGGAACAGCCTAAACCAAGGGGCTTGCCCCTTGGGGTTGTGGGACGTCTCACATGGAGTTACAAAGGAATCTGGTAGGTGAAGAGGTCTGGAAAGGCCCGCGATAGAGGTAAAAGCCCTGTAACCTAAACCATGTTCTCTCCGAGACGGATCCCGAGTAGTGCGGGGCACGTGAAACCCCGTATGAATCCAGCAGGACCATCTGCTAAGGCTAAATACTACCTGGCGACCGATAGTGAAACAGTACCGTGAGGGAAAGGTGAAAAGCACCCCGGAAGGGGAGTGAAATAGAACCTGAAACCGTGTGCTTACAAAAAGTCAGAGCCCAATCTATGGGTGATGGCGTGCCTTTTGTAGAATGAACCGGCGAGTTACGTTTAACATGCAAGGTTAAGTCGAGAAGACGGAGCCGCAGCGAAAGCGAGTCTGAATAGGGCGAATTAGTATGTGGACGTAGACCCGAAACCGTGTGATCTACCCCTGTCCAGGGTGAAGGTGCGGTAACACGCACTGGAGGCCCGAACCCACGCATGTTGA
>NZ_JAUSTK010000058.1 GCF_030812855.1 Paenibacillus wynnii | reverse complement strand
TCCCCTTTTATACCAGGGGTTAGGAATCTATTAATACAGATAAATCTATGATTCTATTCTAGCCAGCTTTACCCATCCAGTAGAGCGAAGAGCCAGATTAATAATGTTTGCTTTTATGCAGGGTCTGGTAACTACTGTAGTGATTAACTTTCTGTCTCCTAATATACATAGAAGCTTATCAGCCTCAAACTTTATCATGCTATACTCCCTGTTGATTGCTACAGCCAGGATCACTAACAGCTTGATTCTGCAACAGATTTATATAATCACATGTCGTTTCATGAGCATTTAGAGAGCATCCTCTCGTTACCTGACCCTTCTAAACTCAATGTACAGTTTGCTGTTTTGGATATTGATGATTTTAATAAAGTGAATGATACTTTTGGCCATGCCGCAGGAGATACGATTATCAAATTCGTGGCCTCACAGCTGCAGGATAACCTGGATCCAAATGACTTCGTATCCAGATATGGCGGCGAAGAATTCGCAATACTAGTGTTGATAAATCCTCGGAGCGCTTTTATAGCCAGGTAGAAGTCATTCGCATCATCATAGCAGAAAAACAGCATGAGATTCTTGATGGCAGACATGTGACGATCAGCATCGGCCTTCATTTTATCGTGCTGACTCCGCTTTGTATACGGCAAAAAGATCAGGTAAGAACTGCACATGTATTTTAAAATAACTACAGAAGATAAAGCCTTAACCATAAAGACCACATCCGTTAATTTGCTGCTACAGTAGTCTTTAAAATTGATCTAAGTTAATAGATACACGCAAAGAGGGTATACTAACAACCAAGTACCGATTGTTGGTATACCCTGCTATTTGGGGATTTCAGCAAATGTTTCTTTTCAATTGATATTATTTCTTGTCGTTTATATTCTTCCGATCTGAGTCCGGATTTGTATCCTCATCGCCAGTTAGAGTCATTTGTAGATTGTCCATTATTCCTCCAACTATTTCGTCTAGCGCATTAAAACCTTCACGTCCAGCCTCGCTTTTATCCGGTTCTGGAATCGGCTCCATGCCCGCTCCTAGATTCTCCTTGAACATGCCCTTGTCATCCATAGGCCTAATCTCTCCTGTCTATAGATCTATTGAAAAAGGATTTCTCCACGTAAGGACTCTATTTTCTTTAAAGCAATATTCGTATCTTCTTCATTTACTCCAAAATGTAGGAGGGCTGCTCGAAGATGTTTCACAATCGCATCGTAGTGAGCAGGCTGGAGGTTCATACCTTTGTGTACCTTTGACATCGTACCACCCGTATACTGATTAGGTCCGCCTAATGCAAAGCTAACGAACTTGGTTTGGTGTCCTCGTTGCTTCACCATGTCTGTATGAGCAAAAAATCGGTTTACCGTTTCATCTTCTAAAACCAAGTCATAAAAGTAGTCCACCACTTTCGCAATAGTCTCTTCACCACCATACTTTTCGTATAAACTGCTCATAATCATCATTCCTTCCATATGTTTTCGCATAACATTAACATACCCAATAAACGAAATATTAATCCCATAGAGTTAGAACAGGTTAGAAGGCTTGTCTATCTTTCATTTAAGATAAAATAAAAAAAGCATAACCCTTTAAGGTCATGCTTTTTTGTGTGCTTGGCAACGTCCTACTCTCCCAGGACCCTTCGGTCCAAGTACCATCGGCGCTGGAGGTCTTAACGGTCGTGTTCGGGATGGGTACGCGTG
>NZ_JAUSTK010000057.1 GCF_030812855.1 Paenibacillus wynnii | reverse complement strand
CTTGCATGTATTAGGCATGCCGCCAGCGTTCGTCCTGAGCCAGGATCAAACTCTCCAAATTGGTATTCAGAAAGAGCGATTGCTCATTTTGAAACTGACGATTCATTAAATGAATCTATTAAAAATTAACGCGTTCCATTTGTTCAGTTTTCAAAGAACTTGTCTCTGCAATCGAATAATTTCTCTCATGCACAGGAATCATAGTATAACATATTTCGTTGTATTTCGTCAACTTATTTCTTCATCGCGTTTGCTTCACATCAACGATGCCTCATAAGCACAAGAAATAATATACCACGCGGATTGAATCTTTGCAACCCTTTTTTTATAAATAAATCTTACCGGCCCAGTTATCATAATAACAATACATTTAGGTTTCCATAATGCCTCACAAGTGGCTAAAATAGGGTTATTGAAAGTTCATACATTCATAGACTCATTATATATAGTACGAGAAGGAGCTAAAATGAAAAATAACTCGGCACCCATTGCGTCCCCGAAAGGGATTGAGGATACGGAATCCCGTAATTTGCAGCAGGCAACAATATATCGTATTTTACTGGCCGTAAGCTTTGTTCATTTATTCAATGATTCCATTCAGGCCGTCATTCCGGCGATCTTCCCAATTCTCAAAGACAATATGCTGCTTTCCTTTGCTCAAGTAGGCTGGATTTCCTTCGCCCTTAATATGACATCATCCGTGATCCAACCTGTTATCGGGTATGCCGCAGACCGCAAGCCTCGACCGATTCTGCTTCCGTTAGGAATGTGCTGCACGTTCGCGGGGGTAATGCTTTTAGCTTATGCCGGCAATTATACACTTGTCCTAATCTCTGTAATGCTCATTGGAGTGGGTTCAGCTACCTTCCATCCGGAAGGCATGCGTGTGGCTCATATGGCGGCCGGTCTGCGTAAGGGACTATCTCAATCCATATTTCAGGTAGGTGGAAATGCCGGACAATCTTTGGGGCCGATGCTGACCAAGTGGATATTCATCCCCTTCGGGCAAATGGGAGCGTTAAGTTTCACTATAGTCGCAGCCGCCGGCGTAGCGGTTCAAACTTATGTAGCCCGCTGGTACCGAGATATGCTTAAAGACGGCTATACCTTTCGTAAGAAATCATCCGTTCGCAGAATCGATCCCGCCCGTAGCAAAAGTATTTTGAACGCAACGATCATTCTTGTCTTTCTGGTATTTGTTCGATCCTGGTACGGAGCTTCCATCGGCAGTTACTATGCGTTCTACTTAATGGATAATTACAAAATGTCTCTAGATAATGCTCAAGTGTATATCTTCATGTATCTGGCTGCTGGTGCTGTGGGTACCTTCTTCGGCGGGCCGCTGGCAGACCGATTCGGACGTCGGAATCTAATCCTGATGTCTATGGTAGGAACTGTTCCGTTTGCACTGGTATTGCCTTTTGTTAACCAGTTTTGGGCTGGTGTTCTGTTATTAATTGGCGGCTTTGTTCTGCTGTCCAGCTTCTCGGTTACAGTCATTTATGCACAGATGCTATACCCGGGGAATATCGGCACCATTTCGGGTCTGATTACCGGTCTCGCATTTGGACTAGGGGGCATCGGATCTTTAGTGATCGGCAATCTTATCGACTATATAGGGATTACGAAGGTGTTTGTTGCCTGCGGTTTCCTGCCGCTATTGGGGTTATTAGCCCTGCTGCTGCCAGATGACGATAAGCTGGAGCAATGGGCTGCAGATTAATGATTAGGGAATAACCTACTATATTCTACAAAAAGAAAAGGCTCATCACTTCTCCAATATAGGGAAGGATGAGCCTACTTTAGTTGCACTTTCTACACCTATTTGGAGCATATAAGCAACTCCGCGCGCGATAAGTGTATTCCGTGCAACTATAAATCGAAAAAACACCTATACTCACCAAAAACCAGGCAAATAACTGCATAAAGTGCACTAGACATGCATAGAACCTTACACGAAATCGAAAAACTAAAAAAGTAATAATTTTACAGTTGTGTTTTTTGGATAAAGTGAAAAAAATCA
>NZ_JAUSTK010000056.1 GCF_030812855.1 Paenibacillus wynnii | reverse complement strand
GCCCAACGTAGCTTAAAGCTAAGGCTAGACAGCTAGGGCTTTTTCAAGCCCCCACTTCATAACGTTTTACCGTTTAAGTGGTGGGTAGTTGACATTCAAAGTCATGGTTGTGATAGCCATATTTGAGGCCTGCTACTCGAACCATCTCGGAAGCCTTTTCAAAAAAGGGAATCAGTAAAGTTACATCCTCTAAGGAAGGGTTGGCCGGCACAGGAGATCCCGGTGTGATTATATATTGAAGTCCAAGCTCTTGGGCATATTCAATTTCTCGGGATAATGCCGTTTGCATATTGTCCAGACTGCTGAAATCAAGACCAACGTGCGCAGACGGAGCGGCTAATCCAAGATCATCAAGGGTTGTACGCAATTCCTTAGCAGATACGCCAAAATAACCCGCAAACTCCACCGCTTCATAGCCAATATCAGCTACTTTGCGCAAGGTACCTAGAAAGTCCTTTTCAGTCTGGTCCCGAAGAGTATACATTTGAATGCCTACCTGTTGTACTTTTGTCGCCATGAAAGTCCCACTCCTAAATAGTTGGATTTGTGCCTGAGGTGTTTAGTTCCCTAGAAGCTTGCGTTCCACAGACTCAAGTTTCCCCTTGCTGGTCGAGCTTTTGTCGCGGCGGTCGTCTATTTTAACAGATGTCGATACACGCTGTGCACCACCCGTGAATGGAGATTCATGCAGAGCCTCTACTGCTGCGAGAATCCGTCCCAACGGGCCTTCGATAATCGTCCCCATAGAAGTGAGCTCATAGGTTACACCCTCTACTGTCTCCAGCACACGCTGCATATCCGCAACATAGCTGCTGAGGCTTGTACTGCCTGTTCCAATCGGAATGACCGATACTTCAGCAATAGCCATCGGAATACCTCCTTAAAGTTTATAAGAGCATATACGACCTTTGTATCTATCTTTCTTCTATTGTAGCAACTCCACCCTCGCCCCACAAACATAGGCCTGTTGTATCTTCTCTACATTCACACTTGATTACTTCTAAGGCTAAAGCCCAGTACCACGCTCACAGTAATTATGGACGATTTGCGGCGTATTTGGGGATGATTTATGAATCATTTTCGGCATATTTGTGGATCAATTGTGGATTACCTGTGGACTAGCTGTGGATGGTTTGTGGAGTACTTGTTGGGAAGCCGCCCCCCGTATGGGTTTGCTAAAAAAATGTTTACAAACACAACATCTTGGGTTATTTTTATGTAACGACAACAAAATATAGTAGAGACAGGCGCTTTGAGCTTTTTTTGACATAAAGATAAAATGATAAGTTTCACAGCTTATTTTGGATCTTTATATGTCTATTAGTTCAAGCTTAATAGGGAAGTGCGGTGAGATTCCGCTGCGGTCCCGCCACTGTTAACCGGATGCCCGCGACTGGTACAAGCTAGAGCCGCGGACGATCTCCAACATAAGCCACTGAGGGCGACAAACTGTCCTTCGGGAAGGCATCAAGGAGAGATAAACCGGAAGCCAGGAGACCTGCCTGTCTCGACGACACCATCTATAACTAACCTGCGATGAACAGGGACGGTGTCCGCATGCGTCTTACATAAATAGACTCTGTAAATATCCAGGTGGGATAGTTACGTTACGCATACGGGCATTTTCTGCCATCCGGCAGGAAATGCTTTTTTAATATCGAGAGGAGAACGGTACAATGACGTTGCTGGATAAGCGATACAACGCTGTGAACGAGACTAAGGGAGTTTTGCTGGAGGAAGTAATCAGTCTGGGACGGGATATTATCGAGAGTCTGGACCTGGATCTGCTGCGTGAGAATGCCAATTTGAACGGGGAAAGCTTTTCCGGTAAAATGAGCAAGTTCGGCAGTGAGTATTCCAAGTGGTATGCTCGCAACTTCACCATGCCTCCACAGCTTGTTCAAGCCATTGAGGATAACGTAGTATATGTCCACGACCTGGATCAATATGCCATTGGGACAACCAATTGTATATTCATTCCGTTTGAACGACTTCTGCGCGAAGGCTTCAATACCGGCAACGGCAGCGTCCGTCCTCCGAATTCCATTATGACAGCGATGTCGCTGGTGGCGATTATTTTTCAATCCCAGCAAAATGCCCAATACGGCGGTGTATCCGCGAATAAAATAGATTATGATCTGGCCCCTTATGTAACCAAATCCTTCGCCAAGCTGTTCCGTAAGGGTCTCGGATACTTCGAAGAAGGACAAGCTGGCGAGCATCTCGGTGAAATTACGATGAGCCGGACGGATCTTGCTGAGCAGTACCCAAGAGCCTTCCGCTATGCGTTGAAGGAAACAGAAAGCGAAACACTGCAGGCTGCTGAAAGTATGATACATAACCTAAATACGATGTCCAGCCGATCCGGTGGACAAATTCCTTTTACAAGTATCAACTACGGAACCTGCACTACTCCTGAAGGTCAGCTCGTTATCAGCTCTTTGCTGACAGCTACTATGAACGGACTTGGAAGTGGCGAAACGCCGGTGTTCCCGATTCAGATTTTCAAATGCAAGCAGGGTGTGAACCAGCAGCAGGGCGATCCCAACTATGATCTGTTCTTGAAAGCTGCTGAGTGCTCCGCCCGCAGACTGTATCCTAACTTCGCTAATCTAGATGCACCGCTCAATATGCAGTATTATGATCCGACGAATCCTGATACAGAATTTGCTACCATGGGCTGCCGTACCCGCGTGCTGGGTGACCGCTTCGGCCGTGATCACTGCTCCGGCAAAGGCAACCTGTCTTTCAATACATTGAACCTGGTCCGGCTCGGTTTGGACTACGGCATAGCAACAGGCCGCCGCACCGCAGCTGATGAAGACGGCTTCTATGATGATCTTACTCATTATATGGATATTGCTTTAGAGGGGCTCCTGCACCGTTTCCGCATTCAATCCGCCCAGAAAGCCAAAGCGTCCGATTTCATGATGCGTGAGGGTGTCTGGGAGGGCGGCGAACAGCTGCATCCCGAGGAAAGTGTAGGCGAGCTTTTGAAGCACGGCAGTCTGTCACTGGGTTTCATTGGGATGGCTGAGTGTATGAAGGCGATGTATGGTAAACACCATGGCGAGGATATGGAAGTTCACGCCAAAGCAGTGGCTATCGTGCGTCATATGCGCGAATATTGCGACCGAAAGAGTGATGAATTGAACCTCAACATCACCTTGTTCGCTACGCCGGCAGAAGGCTTGTCGGGTAAATTCACGAAGATTGACCGTAAAAGTCTAGGAGCTATCCCGGGCATCACGGATCGGGAATATTATACAAATTCTTTTCATATCCCTGTTTATTACAACCTGGGCGCTGCCCAAAAAATCAGTCTGGAAGCTCCTTTCCATGAGCTCTGCAACGCTGGCGCGATCTCTTATGTAGAGTTAAACGGTAATGCCCGCAGCAACCCGTCTGCTTTTGTCAAAATTATTAAATACGCTCTAGAGCAGCAAGTTAGCTACTTCAGCATTAACCACCCGATAGACCGCTGCTCGGGATGCGGATATGAAGGTGTAATCGGTACAAACTGTCCTTCCTGCCATAGTCATGAGAGTGAAGTACACATCCGTCGGCTGCGCCGGGTAACCGGTTATTTGACCGGTGATTATCAGACCCGCTTCAATGCCGCCAAACAGGCAGAAGTTAGAGATCGGATTAAGCATCTATGAATATTTGCGGCTATTATCCGGAGTCCATTAATGAGGGAGAGGGCATGCGTGCCGTCATCTTCCTCAGCGGCTGCCGACACCGTTGCCCGGGCTGCTTCAATCCCGAGACATGGAATTTTAACTTTGGCGATGTATTTACCCCTGAACGTCAGCAAGAAATCATTGGGGAGATTGCCGCAAATCCGCTGCTTGATGGTTTGACACTGGCGGGCGGCGATCCTTTCTTTTCAGCTGGTGAGGCTGCGGGGTTCATCAATGAACTTCGAGCCACACTTCCAGGCTTCCCTGTCTGGATTTACAGCGGATACACCTATGAAGAAATTACAGCTATTCCCGGATCCCCTGAATACCAACTGCTACAGCAGTGTCAGGTACTCATCGACGGACGTTTTGTGGAGGATTTAAAAGATACTACCCTTCCCTATCGGGGAAGCACCAATCAGCGAATTATTGACGTTGCCGTAAGTTTAACCGGTCCTGAGGTTGTTCTTTGGCAGCCTTCTGCGCTTTAATACATCAATTTTTGATATTGAAAATTTACTCTATCCTAGAAGGGAAGATGAACAATGCCTCAACTCGTAGTAAAACCGGATAACCGCCAACTGGCTTTTGATGAAATCCGTCTCTCCGTCTATGCCGACCGAATTTTGAAGGATCTGGACCAGCTTAGCAAAGAAACACTGCTTCGCGGTGTACAATCCAAATTACGCCGTGAAGAAGTCAGCGGAGAGGAAATCAGCAGTGCCTTTACCATGAGTGCCCTGGAGCTGGTAACGAAGGAAGAACCAGACTGGAAGTTTGCGGCTGCACGTTCTCTTCTAACCTCTCTCTATAAAAAAGCTGCGGTTAACCGCCGCTACAAAGCGTATCCAGAAGAACCTTACGGTGAGCTGTACCCGCTGATCGTTGATTTGGTGAAAAAGGGGATTTACCGCGAGGAATTGTTGACCTTCTACACGAAAGAGCAAATTATCGAGCTGGAACACAGCATTGATTATACGCGCGACCTGCTGTTCGATTATATCGGCCTGCTAACTTTGTCTGATCGTTATTTGGCACATGATTTCGATGGACGCGTCATGGAGCTCCCGCAAGAACGTTATATGATTATAGCCATGTACCTGATGCACCGTGAGCCTGCGGAGAAACGTATGGAGCTTGTTAAAGAAGCTTACTGGGCAATGAGCAACATTTATATGACGGCGGCTACCCCGACCATGTCCAATGCCGGTAAAAAAGTGGCCGGACAGCTCTCCAGCTGCTTCATCGACACCGTGGACGACTCGCTGGAAGGTATTTTCGATTCCAATACGGACGTAGCCCGTCTTAGCAAAATGGGCGGCGGCATCGGCGTATACCTTGGCAAAATCCGGGCCCGCGGCTCCGATATCCGCGGACATAAAAATACCAGCTCCGGCGTCATCCCATGGATTCGCCAGTTGAACAATACGGCAGTCAGCGTAGACCAGCTTGGAACACGAAAAGGTGCCATTGCGGTCTATCTGGACGTATTCCACAAGGATATCCTTGCCTTCCTCGACCTCAAGTTGAACAACGGTGACGAGCGTATGCGTGCCCATGATGTATTCCACGGCGTATGCCTGCCCGACCTGTTCATGGAAGCGGTAGAGTCACGGGGACACTGGAACCTCTTCTGCCCGCATGAAATCAAAAAGGTGATGGGCTGGAAGGATGCCAACGGCCGCCCTCTTGGACTTGAGGACTTTTACGATGAGGAACTTGGACAAGGCGCCTTCCGTGAAAAATATGCTGAGGCAACTGCTAATCTGGACCTGTCACGCATCACGGTCCCTGCCATTGATATCATGAAACGAATTATGAAATCGCAACTGGAGACGGGTACACCGTATATGTTCTATCGAGATACCGTTAACCGTGCCAACCCGAACCGCCATGAAGGTATGGTATTCTCCTCCAACCTCTGTACAGAAATCATGCAGAATCAATCGGCTACCGTTGTCGAAACAGAAGAGCTTGTGACCAAAGACGGCCAAACCCGGATTGTTATCTCCAAAATCCCTGGAGACTTCGTGGTCTGCAACCTGAACTCCATACATTTAGCACGCGCCATTCCAGCTGGTGTTCTGGAGCGTCTTGTGCCGATTCAGGTTCGTATGCTCGATAACGTAATCGACATTAATAATATAGAAGTACTTCAAGCACAGTACACCAACAGCCAATACCGCGCTGTCGGCCTTGGCACATTCGGCCTGCATCATTTACTCGCGCTGAAGGGTATCCGCTGGGAGTCTGAGGAAGCTGTTGAGTTCAACAACCACCTGTATGAACACATTAACTATTTGCTCGTTCGTTCCAGCATGGAGTTGGCCCGTGAGAAAGGACGTTATCCGAAATTCGCCGGCTCCGATTGGGAGACGGGTGCTTACTTCACTTCACGCGGCTACCTCAGCGGTGAGCAGGAAGGCAAGTACGTAACTACGGAACAATGGCGTCAGCTTCAGCAAGAGGTCGCTCAAGACGGCGTTCGTAACGCGTGGATGTTCGCCATTGCGCCGAATGGATCTACTTCGATCATCGCCGGCTCCACAGCGAGTATTGACCCGCTCTATGAGCTGCTCTCCTACGAGGAGAAGACCACTTACAAGATTGCTAATCCTGCACCGGATCTGTCCGAGAAGACGATCTGGTATTATAAAACGGCCTTCACGATTGACCAAAACTGGTCAATCCGCATGGCATCCGCCCGCCAGCGCCACGTTGACCAGGGGCAAAGCTTCAACCTGTACGTGCAGCCAGACATAAAGGCCACCGATTTTCTGGAGCTGCATCTCAACGCCTGGAAGGGCGGCATGAAATCGACCTATTATGTGCGGAGTCGGGCGCTTACGATCGAAGAGTGTGAGTCTTGCGCTAGCTAAGTTGTCTTAGTGCCGTGAAATAGAGCATGGCGATTTTGTCGTAACTGCGCTGAATGTTGGACTTCCGGCCGCTGTTGTCTCCAGATTTTTTGATTTATACCGCTTTTAGCGGATAAAATCCGGAGACAGCTTATGCTTTCGAAGCGAGCTTTCCTACGGAAAGCTTTCGGGCGGTCGCTAACGCTCCTCCAGTTCCAAAATTCCTCTCCGTTACTATAACCGCCATTTTCTATAAGCAAGTCACAACAGAAAGATTAGCTTCGCAAACCAAGGAGGAGAAAAAGACAAATGCTACTACAAAAGATTTTTAATACAGAAGCCCCTAACCAATCCACACGCATCATCGACGGGGAATGCTCGGGCATTCTGAACTGGAACGATATTCGTATGCCGCATATGTATAAGCTGTACAAAGTACTGCTGCTCAATCACTGGATCGCTGATGAGATTCCAATGTCCAAGGATGCGCAGCAATTCCAGATCCTCGATGAAGAGGAGCGGCGCGTATTCAAGATCAACATTTCGCTGTTGGCGGTGCTGGATTCGATGCAGACGATGTTCGTGGGCGATGTGAAGCGATATTTTACCGACTCTTCATTGGAGGCTATTTCGGCGATTATCGGTCAGCAAGAGGTTGTGCATAACCAGTCCTATTCGTATGTCCTCTCCTCAATCGTGTCGGATAGTGAGCAGAAGGAGATTTTTGAATATTGGAAAAAAGATCCGGTACTTCTGGAGCGCAACCAATTCATCTCGGAGATCTATCAGGAATTCCGCGACAATCCTACAAAACAGACGTTCTTCCACGCATTGGTAGCCGATTTAATTCTTGAGGGGATTTTCTTTTACAGCACCTTTGCCTTCTTCTACAATCTGGCCCGTGACCAGAAAATGATGGCAACCAGCCAGATGATCTCCTACATTCAACGTGATGAGAACCAGCACTGCTATTTTTTTGCTGAAGTATTCAAACAATTACTGGTTGATTTCCCGGAACTGAATACCAAAGAGAACATGGATTACGTGTATCGCACCATCGACCGTGCAGTGGAGCTCGAGACCAACTGGGCGCATTACACCCTGACCAATGTTCGGGGAATCGACCTGAATGAGCTTGGCGATTATATCAAATATACCGCGAACAAACGCCTTACTCTGATGGGCATGGAAAAAGCTTATGCGGGTGTGGATGTAAACTGCATGCCGTGGATCAAGCCTTTCTCGGATGATGCACTGAATGCGACTAAAACTGATTTCTTCGAAGCCAAGTCGCGAAACTACGGCAAGGTCGGCGATGATAACGGGTTTGACGATTTGTAAAGTAACGTTAGAGATATGAGACAACTTTTTAGTTGTATTTTATACACCTATTTGGTTTGATTTAAGCTATATTTCACTAATAACTGCAGTTTCTACAACTAAAAGTTAAGATTCACCTGTTTTATGGCCTTTTCCTGCCAAATAGCTGCACTAAGTACAATTAAGTGGCTTTTAATCTTTATACAGTGATTTTAATTGCACAAACTGCACTAGACATGCACAAATGCTGACATGAAAAATATAGTTTAAATAAATTACTAAAAATGTATAATTATGATTTGTTTTCACTACTCAATCCA
>NZ_JAUSTK010000055.1 GCF_030812855.1 Paenibacillus wynnii | reverse complement strand
CCGTTGAGTCATGGGAGGGAAAACCTCCAGGGATCGAGTGGATCCAGCTCCTACATATCGTGAAACCAGGGAAATCACCCCTCCCTTGTTCCCGTTGCCCCTGACAAGGAGGAGAGAAGGTTTTAACAGGCCTCCCCCTCTTCCTCAGCTGATTAACAGGGAGATATCCTGCGAATGAGCGAGTATTTGAAAGAAAAATGATTAATACAGAGGGAGGGGAAATTTGGAACTGTAGGAGCGACAGCGACCGCCTTTGTCTCCGGATTTCATCCGCGAACAGCGGTATAATTCAAGAAAGTCTTACGACAACAGCGGCCGGAAGTCCAAATATTCCCCGTAGTTTAAACTAACTCCTTAAATGTTTAGTCTCAAGTTAAATTAGTATAGGGACTTTTTCAAAGAGGCAGTCCCAAAAGCCATACAAATGGCTGCTGGGACAGCCTCATTTTTGTGAATAAGACTAATTAATTAGTTTGAGATGTTAGTTTAAGTGTACTTTATACACTTATTTACCTTGAAATCCGTTTAGGATGAACTTTAATTGCACTTTCTGCAACTAAAAACTACCTTAAAGACCTATATGACCATATTGTAGATATATAACTGCAGAAAGTGCAACTAAACCGCTTTCTCGCTCAAATCACCCGATTTTAATTGTACAAAGTACATCTAAATTTTTGTGACAATAGCTTTATGCAATGCACCAGAATAGGACGGCAGTAGACGTAAGAATTTTGAAGTTGGAAGAGCGGCAGCGACCGCCACGAGGGGTGTCCCATAAGCCATGAAATGGCTACTTAGGACACCCCTCGTTTTTGGAGTCGGATAGATGGTTGTACTTATAAGGACGCTCCGCGAACGGATCGTTGCTATAATCGCTGCCCAGTCCAGATTTTATTTATTCGCTTTGAAGTACAAAAGGCTATCTCATTCGTCAAAAAGTTCTGCTTTTGAGACAGCCCCTTTTTGACAAGATGAATGTTACTTGCGTTTCTACTGTACAACAACACTATCTAGATAAATAGAAGTGGATCCGCTGGAGTTGGCAGGAGATAGGAACTGTACACCCACTTCTTTTACATCTCCTAAATTGGCAACGCTGGATAGATTCAAGGTTAGTGTCGTTGCACCCGAGGAATTAATTTGTACCGCTCCCGAGTCATACCAGGTGTAACCTGAACCTGTTTTGACATAGAGCTTAGCTTGAAGTCCATTACCAATAGTTCCCCAGTTCGCGTGTTTGACCTTAGCCGTCAGTGATTGTTTGCCGCTGAAGTTATGAGCTGCTACGCGGTTTAATATGAATTGTCCACCACCTAGGTTCACATCCGCTTTTAATGAGCTAGATCCACTAGCAAACCATTCGGTTACAGACCATGGTCCCCCCGTAACATTAGAACCAGTCCAACCTAAAGTACTTCCTCCTTCAAAATCATAGAGAGTGGTACCCGTGCCTCCAGTATTAAAAATAGAAGCTTTTACCGAGGTAGCCTTAATCCCGTTGGTCCCGTTGAAAACTAGATTTCCCCAGGAGGTGAATGTCTGCCAGTCACTACTGGACACTAGATCAAGCCATGCATTGCTACTATCGTTACCCGCCCAAGACCAAGCTAAATACCCGATACCTTTGGATTGTGCTTGATTCATAACCTCTTGAGCGTTTACTGTGCACCCTAGGTTGTTATTTCCGTTATTGTAGTTGTAACCGAATTCTCCGATCATTACAGCTAATCCTAAATTTTTGATGGCTTGAAGCTCGGTGCCGATGCGGGAAGAGTCATTCCAAGAGCCGTACATATGAATGGAGAACATAGTGTTATGATCCGGGTCATGACTCAGCAGAGTATTCCCGTAAGCCTTGATGGGGGATGAATTTTGTCCCCAGCCTGATGCGTCAACCACTAGCGTATTGTGTATTCCCCCGTTACGAAGGGTTGAGATGGCTGTTTTGTAAGCATCACGCCAAGCGGTATCCGAGAGGCTGTTGCCCCCCCATTCGTTTGCAATATTCACAAGGACGTATTTTTCATTACTGGTCAAAATCGGTTTAATATCACTGCGGGTGAAGTATTGTGCTAATTGATTCAGAAGTACAGCATCATCTGAACCTGTACCGTCATGAAGCTCGATCATCGCAACTAAACCAAGCTCCTTGCAACGGTCGACGATTTGCTGTAAACGAGATGCGGTTCCACTCAACGTCCAGACAATGCGAACGGTGTTGGCCTTGTTATTGTTGATTGTTGATAGTGCATTATAGGATTGTGTATCGTACCAAGCATGAGCGTTGTTTACTCCCCGCATGACAAATTTTCAATATAAGATAAAGGATGGTGCTAATTTTTAGCCTAATTAACTCATTATAACCTAACAATTTTGCAATCGCTTACAATTAGTTATCTTACATGACATGATCTGTTTTGTATGGCAGGAAGGAGGAGTAACTTCTATGAATCTAGATCTTCGTTATATTTATCACGGTCAGGAAGCATGTTCTCCCAATCATCAATGTGGGCCAGATATCAACGAGCAATATAAGATTTACTACATACATCATGGGCAGGGCTCTCTCCATTCCTCAGGCACCAGCTATGCCTTAGGGCCGGGGCATGGTTTTCTTATTTATCCACATCAAGAGGCAACTTATATAGCAGACGAATTCAATCCCTGGACTTACTCCTGGATCGTTTTCGAAGGTAAAGATGCGGAAGATTTATTAACCAGAGCACATTTAAGTAAGGAACATCCAATCTTCTATGCACCCGTAATTTCTTGGTTTAATACGTTTGCAGCCCAATTAGACCAAACGCTTGCAAAGGAGAATAGTATGGAGCTTGCCAGTTGTAGTATACTTTACCGTTTTTTTAGTGAGTTACTAGAACTATCTTCCGCTGTTTCAACCTTTAAACCTAAAGAAAGATATGTCCAGAAAGCGATCGAATATATTCATAGCAACTACCAGCGCAAGATATTCATTGCTGAAATTGCTAATATAGTGGGTATTAATAGAATGTATCTAACAAGCCTGTTCAAAGAAATACTTAATACTTCACCGCAGCATTATCTTCACCAGTTCCGAATGGATAAGGCCGTTGAGTTAATGCATAATAGATCACTCTCTATTTCAGAAATTGCCCATTCTATAGGATACAAAGATCCTCCCTTCTTTTCAAAGATGTTTAAAAAACACTGAGGCCTATGTCCTAGTGCATATCGCAATGAAAAAGTTGAAAAGGTATAACAACGGATCACTTCACCTGAATAGAGAAAAAATAGTCCGCCTGCCCTTGGTCCAGGAACCATTCGCAATTGATTCTAAAGATGTAGACACCCTTCGAAGCCGGAGCAGAATAGCTATAGGGGTCGCCTTCGAAACCCTCGGTGATATTGATCATGCTAAATTTCTTAACTCTTAAGGGAGCGTGGCTTTCAATCTTTGACCCGGCGGCTACAACGGTAATCATTTTTCTTTTCATGGTCTCGCCCCCTGAATATCTAGACGTTTCTTTGTGGAGGAAAGTTACACTTTAGGAAAAAAATGATTGTTTATTTGTTGTGCTGAAGATTGGTATCATAGGACACCCCTGAGCATCGATATATTAGTTGGAGACCCGAGAGAAAAAGGAGGGATTTCCAACTGAGTTCTTATTTTCAGCGGATCATCAAGTTATTGCTCGTACTAGGTTTACTCTGTTGCGCTTTCTTTACCGGAAAAGCAAGCGCCTCAGGCAATGATCTGATCATCATCAACAAAAAGGTGAATCAATTGGCATTCTTTAGTGATGGAAAGCTGGTACGGACTTTTCCAGTCGCTACTGGAAGAACCTACAGTCTAACTCCAGAAGGTAGCTTCAAAATCGTTGTAAAAATCAAGAACAGACCCTATTACAAAGAAAAAATTCCTGGAGGAGATCCGCGTAACCCGTTAGGTGACCGTTGGATGGGACTAGAGGTTAATGGAACCTATGGAACCACATATGCCATTCACGGGAACAGCAATGAAAATTCGATTGGGAAATATGTTAGCTCAGGATGCATACGTATGCATAACGAGGATATTCACTGGCTTTTTCCACAGGTCGAAAAAAACACCACAGTCGTAATTACCACAAGTAATGCGGGGATGGAAAAGCTCGCTGCCCAGCATGGGTACACCTTAGGGAGAACGTTGTTTGCCGGAACCTTGATCTTCAATGATGTGTCCACGAAGTTGAATCAGCCTCTTGTTATGGAAAATTCACGGGTATATCTACCACTAAGGGAATTCATAAAATGTCTGGGTGGAGAGGTGAAATGGAATAATAAGGAGCAGATTCTAACCCTTACAAGGGATGAGAGGACGATTACGCATAGGCCGTTGACGAATACGGCAACTGTGAATGGAAAAGAAATCGCCATTTTACCGTCCCTTAGTCAAGATAACAGAGTAATGATTCCGTTGAAAAACATTCCCGAAATGTTCGGACTTCAGGTGAAGTGGAATTCGGAGCTCAAGACGGTGAGTATTTCGGAATAATATACGTGGGAATCCATTCACAAGAATAAAGGGTTGGGCGGGAAAATCATCCGTCCAACCCTTTTATGTCATGAACCTTAAGCTCCAACAGATGATTTGCTCTTATTGGAAGTTTCTATTTTGGTTTAAGGATGAATTAATGGAGGATGGATTTGAACCTTGGCTCATTGGTGGGTTCATTCCCATGCCTGAGCCCATACCGGAACTGGAAGTCATACCGGAACTGATGTTTGAACCCATACCGGAACCAAAGTTTGAACTCATGCCTGAACCGATGTTTGAACCGATGCCGGATCCAAAGGAACCACTCCCAATGTGTGAAGGGTACTGTGTAGATGGTTGTTGATTGAAGGATGGAGTATATGATGGATTAAAGCCGGAAGCTGAAGTGCTGTAGTTGCCCGCTTGCGAGCTTTGTTCCAGCTGTCTGCAAATTTGAGATACTTGTTGCAGTTGTTGAATAGCTGTTTGATGTCCGTGCAGAGCAGATTGAATCATTTGAACAGCTTTATGCTCACGTTGCGCCAGTTCTTCTAATCGGATTGCATTTTGTTGTTCTTGTTGCAGCATTTGTTGGTACATTTGGGTAGCCTGTTGGGTTTGGCTGACAAGCTGCTGCACGATTTGTTCGCATTGATTAATTTGGTTACTTAAGTTTGAATTCAAGATAGTTATCCTCCTTGGAATGGTCGGTTAGTGAGACCAGATTATTATCCCTTATGGAGGTTGTATTATTCATGGTGAGAATCGGAAACCTTATACACATGGCTATACACCGTCTCTTTGAAAAGAGCGAACGCCTCCACGGGAAGTGGTTGAGCATAGCTCATAATTTTTAAAGGCAATTCCGCCTGTCCTTCTCTAAGCGGTGGCTGCCTATATTCATAAGGATTGAGAAAGAAGCCCAGTCTTTCGTAGAAACCGACTCTCCGTAGGGACCATTCGTTGAGAGGAGGCTCTACTTCCAGCAGAATGGGAGTTATTGATTCAGAAATATAATCCCGCATCATCTTGTCTCCCAACCCTTGTCCTCTTACAGCCGGATGAACTGCAATATGCTCTACAAAACGGAATACCGGAAATTCCCATGAAGCGATAAAAGCGATAACCCGGCCTGTGTTGTTATAGTCTGTAATCAAGCGATACCTCGGATCAGCAAGCAGCGCCCTTTGACCATCTAGGGTACGGAATTCGGAGATAGGGAATGACGCTTCCATGATCGCGTAGATTTCATTGAAGGGATTATTGTGCATGTGAAATTGCTCCTTCCTGTGCAGTAATTCTTTATCTGAGTACTTTGTTTGTAAGCAGTATATCAAACCCTGTAAAATGTTGTCTGATGTACAATAATAATCGTCCAAACAATTGTAAAACTTCCGATTGCTGTATTAAATACAGCATTAAGCACTACACGGTCAAAAACAGGCGGAATTCTTGCATTTTATATATGATTTGCGCCCGGGGCAAGAGTTTTTTAATGAAATAATGTATTTATTACAGGATTTTCAGCGATAAGAGGTTTAATATGCAATCAACAGAAATGTACCCCATCGAAACACTTTATAGACAATTGATTGAGGACTGGAATAATCGGAGTGCCTTTGAAATGGCAGAACTTTTCACAGAGGATGGCGAGAGTATAGGTTTTGACGGCAGTCAGTCTCGGGGACGAGATGAGATATTTACACATTTGAAGTCTATACTGACATAGCCCTCATACGAGCCATTGCCGGTATGGTGCCGCACGGGCAATCCGAGATCAATCCTAAAGTTAATACACACCACACCCTAGTTCTGGTCAAAAAGGATGGAGGTTGGCGTATCCAGTTGTTCCAAAACACCCCGCTCAGTTTCACGGAAGACCGTAGAACCCCTAATTCATTTCGGAATGAGTTGATACCTATAAAAATCAGAATGATTGGGCCTTGTGGAAGTGGGAAGTCCTTTATAGCTAAAGAGTTATCGAAAAAGTACAACATAAAGGGTTATGAGCTGGATAATCTTGTGTGGGATCGGAGTGCCGAGAATCTAAGGTTTCCCATTGAAGTAAGAGAAGCGAAATTGGATGAGATTCTGAGCATGGATTCCTGGATCGTGGAGGGAGCCCAATACAGCTGGGGAACCGAGAGCTTCAAGAAAGCTGACATTATTTTTATCCTCAAACCTAATAAGCTGACCAGGAACTATCGAGTGGTGCGTAGATTTTTTAGAACAAGAATTGGATTAGAGAAATGGAAATACAAACAATCCTTTAAGAATCTGTATCAGATGATTTTTGAGTGGAATCGTGGTTATGATCAGGAGGGCTTTAGTACAATTTTGGAGTTAACAGATGAGTTTGCCGACAAGAGAATTATTATAAGCAATAATAAAAAGATCATAGTACATATTGAGGAACATTTCTCTTCGTGACGGAATTACTAAGTCCATTTGTAGATGCGAATAAGGCAGAGGTTGCCGCCATCATCCAAAGACTCTTACAGAAATCGGATCTGATATAAGCTGATTACTGCTCCATACGTGCTGATCAAATTAATGCAACCATTTTGAAAACTCCACCGTCTATAGAATTAGTTCCGTTATGAATTGCGGCAGAACAACCAAGGAGATGGACATAATGACAGGACATTTTAAAGCCATAGCCGGTTTTATGATATTCACAGGGTTGCTAGGACTAACTGCCTGTAATACAAGTAACCAAGACGCAGCAAATGGAACTCCCACCAACGCGCCCACAATAACAACAACGGTAACTACAGTACCTAACTCAAACGTATCTGAACCGGAGGCCAATTCTACTGCTGCACCGACAAAGGTTGCTAACACATCAAGCACACAAAACGTCAGCAAAGAAATTAAGGTACTACTTAATATAGCTAAAAAGGGAAAGGTTCCAAACGTGACATTTGCAGCGCATACCGGACTAATTGACGATGTGGAGAAGGTGTGGGGTAAAGCGGATAAATTGGACATTGTCAGCGGTAACCAATATGCCACCTACACAGCTAAAAAGGTCGTTTTTGGTTTTAACAAAGGTAGTCAAATCTTCGATGTCCGTTCAAGCAGTCCCCAGCTGCAAAAGCTGACGCTCAAGCAAATTGAGGCTGCACTAGGCAAACCCGATGATGTTAAGGTTAATAAGAACGACAAAATCTATATTTATAAAGCCAATAACCAATTTCAACTCAAGTTCATTATTCCGAGTTCAACGGGCAAAGTAGATCACATCTCTGTATTCTCTGAAAAGGACTCTATCAATAATATGGCGGGGTAAGAGGTTTAGGAACACGGGGTGTTGAGGAAAAGAGTTACGAAGAGCAACCAGGCGGAGGAATTCAGCGGGTTGCTTTTTTTTTTGTGCGGTGTCAATGAACTTGGCTGATTAGGTTTAATTGCACTCAGTACATCTATTTAGTGATAAAATGGCTGTCGCTGCACTTTAATCGCACTTTCTACAACTAAATGGCAGCAGTTAACGCATCACGGCCCAATATTGACGATATAAGTGTACTAAGTGCAATTAAAGTGTGGATTCCGTCAAAACCAGTGATTTTAGTTGCACAGAGTACACTTAAAAATACAACAGTCATCAGTTTAACGAGTGAGAGAGAGGTGTTATTACGAGGGAGGGTGGTGTTCACAGCATCCAATTCGCAGGGATAATTTTCCTTTTTGTGGAGGGGATTGGGTGGGGCCTCACGAATTTTCTATGGGATGAGATAAGCCAAGTGAATATTAATTCCAAGCAAGCAGGTGAATTATGAGAAAAAGCATTCTGCTCATTCAGCCGGAGAACGAGAAGATTAATCGGTTCCGCCGAAAGCAGTTCAACAATTTTGTGCAGATCACGATGCCGTATTTGGCTGGTTTTATTGATGAGAATAAATACAAGATCACATTAGTAGATGAATATCAGCAAAAGATTCCCTATCAGCGAAATTTTGATCTGGTGGCGATCACAGTAAATACGCCTAACGCTTATCATTGCTACTCCATGGCTGAGAAGTTTCGGGCAAAAGGTGCCAGAGTGGTGATGGGTGGGCCTCATGCAACGTTACTCCCTGATGAAGTGTCCAAGCATTGCGACATTCTAATGATAGGTGAAGCGGAGGGGATCTGGCCTAAGTTTTTGGAGGATTTCTACGAGGGAGACTTTCAGGAGATTTATCGTTCGGACACCGTCCCGGATTTAAGGAGTGTACCATTACCGAGGTGGGATCTGCTAAAAAGAAGCTCGCTAATGAAAGGTGCGGTATTCTCAACTAGAGGATGTCCTTATCGGTGTGCCTACTGTAACTTAAAGCAAATCTATCACGATAGCTTCCGCTCCCGTCCCACAAGTGAGGTTGTCCATGAGATTTCTTTGATGAAGTCGAGGTTTTTTGTGTTCTGGGATGATAATTTTTTTGCTGATAAAGCGCATGCCCTGGAGTTGATGGAGAGCCTGAAGCCTCTGCGTAAAAGGTGGGCGGCACAGGTGACGCTGGCGGACTGCAACAATGATGAGCTCCTGCAAAAGGCGAGGGAAGCGGGTTGTTTGTATTTGTTTGTGGGCCTTGAATCGTTTTCTCCTTCCGCACTGCGCGGTGTCAATAAACAAATTAATCGCGTAGGCTCCTATCAGGATATTATCAACAAGCTGCATAAACATAAAATCATGATCCAGGCTGGCATCGTATTTGGCTTTGATGAGGATACACCGGCAACCTTTCAGCACACCCTGGAAGCCTGTGAGTCGCTCGGGGTTGATGGAGTAACTGTCAGCCTGCTTACCCCTTTGCCCCAAACACCCGTTTATGCACAAATGAAACGCGAGCAGCGTCTTTTAAATGAGGATTGGAGCCAGTATAACGGTAAAACGGATGTGGTATTTAACCCTTTACATATGTCGAGTGAGCAGCTTCTTAATGGATATAACAATTTTCGGCGTCAATTCTACTCCTTTCCCTCGTTTATCAAACGGATGCGCGTATCCCGAACACATTTGTTCTATAATTTTATAATGAATCTTGGTTATCGTCTGGCGATCAAGCGTTAAGTTGAGAGTTAGTGTCTACCGCGCCGGGAGCCTGAAATGAGCAAATCAGATGTAAAAGTACAATAGAATCACCCCTGGGAGCACCAAATGAGCAAATCAGATGTAAAAGTACAATAGAATCACCCCTGGGAGCACCAAATGAGCAAATCAGATGTAAAAGTACAATAGAATCAGCCCCGGGAGCCCGAAATGAGCAAATCAGATGTAAAAGTACAATAGAATCGCCCCCGG
>NZ_JAUSTK010000054.1 GCF_030812855.1 Paenibacillus wynnii | reverse complement strand
TCGTCATTACCACCTATTAAAGTTATTTACTAGGCAGTATCGACAACTCCTCTAGTAAACAGACATCGGGCATTCACTACAGCGAGGAAGCATAAATGCTATAAGGTCAACTACGGATTAGATTATTGCAGACTATTGCTAAGGTGTAATGAACATTAAGAATTTTGCGAAATAACTTTGCCGCCAGTTGTACTTCATGGAAATTCCAATGTAGGTTGACAAATCATGGTATGTTGATTAAGATACTAACTAGTTGGTATTTAAGACTGGAGGGTACTTCTGATGACGACGATATCAGACCCGAACATTTCAGTAAAAAAGGGCAAGCTGCTAGACGCAGCCCTTTCACTGATGCTGTCCAAAGGATATCACGGGACGACAGTAGATGAAATATGCGCGGAAGCCGGCGTCACGAAGGGCAGTTTTTTTTATTATTTCAAGAGCAAAGAAGATGCTGGCAAGGCGACTTTGGACCATTTTGAAAGGCTGCAATCACATCTGTTAAGCGGGACTGGGTGGGAGCGGATCGCTGACCCATGGGAGAAGCTGAACCGCTACCTTGACGTTTTTGCTTTAATGGCGAAGAACCCTGATGCTCCCAATAGTTGCCTGACCGCGTTGATAACCCAGGAAATGGCGGAGAGTAATGCTGAATTCTGTGCGTTGTGTGAGGAGAAATTGGCAGGTAACGCCAAACCGCTGAAGGATATTCTCGACGAGGTTATTGCACAATACCCACCCCAGTCTCCCGTTGACAGTCAACAACTGGCTGATTATTTTCTAGCGGTGTATCAAGGATCTCTCATCCTCGCGAAGGCGAGGCGGAATCGGGCCGTACTGGGGCAGAACGTGGAACACTTTAGAATGTATGTGACCGCTTTATTTCATATAGTGAGATAAAAGTCTCGATCTAATTCGGTGCGCAGGAATGCGCGCCTTAATTATAGATTATAACATACTAATTAGTTGGTATCTTAAATCCGAGGAAAGAGAGCGTGATTTCTATGGAATTGAATAAAGGGCTGCAAGCACCGTTATTTGTGACGAAAGACGTGTTCGGTAATACTGTCGATTTAAACACATATAGGGGACAGAAGGTAATGGTATCGTTCTATCGGTTTGCTTCTTGTCCGTTCTGTAACTTGAGAATCCAGCGGATACTTGGCAATTACTCGAAATTTGAGGAACAGGGCCTCCGAATGATAAGCTTCTGGCAGTCCCCTGCAAATTCCATCTTGGAACATGTCGGACAGCAGCACCTACCGTTCCCCATGATTCCCGATCCAGAAAAGAACTTCTATCGCCTGTACCATGTCGAAAATTCCTGGATAGGCGCGCTTAAGGTCATGCGGGAGCCCGGGCTCGTGATGAAAGCGCTAAAAGGCAGGTTCAATCCATTGGAGGCGGACGGGGATATGAACCAACTGCCTGCGGATTTTTTGTTGAATCCGGATTTGACCATTCATACAGCATACTATGGTGAGCATATTGGCGATCATATTGAGTTCGCAGAGATCGAGCGGTTTCTCGGCATACTTTAGATTAACGTAATTGTGGTCTTTATCACTTAATGTTTACCAGTTAGCCGAGCGAAACTCATGCATTTGTCCTGAGGTTCGCTCGGCTTTTTAGTTAGATTAGGATGGGGAAATAGAAATGATCAAACAATGGTATTCTTAATATTTTTTTGTAGTATAAGACTCGATGTATTCATTATCTGTAATCAATTGATTACACTTATTTCGCTGTGAGGGTATAATTAATTGCAGGGGGTGAATATTATAGATGACGACGGCGGAATTTCTCAGGCCAGCAAAAGCACTCATTTCTAACGGACGTACGTATTTTTCCAAACGGAACGATTATGATACTGTTCAAGCTCCCGAAGAGGGTCTGGGGAGCTGGTGTGGTTCTTTAGAAAAGAACTCAACGGACAAATGGCATACATCAAGCTAACCATAGACCAAAATCTATGTATATGAATACATAGGGAAGACGGGGTTTCTCGGAAACTTCGTTCCCTGCTTTATATAAATTTCGACCCTTACTTAGGAGAAAATAGTGATGAACATAATGAATTATTGTGAATCTTGTCATGCAGAACATACCTATACCATACAAAAAGAACCTCAAATATTTAAATTTAGAGGGCAGGATATTGAGATTGAACGAAGGATAGCTTTGTGTAATAATTGCGGTTTACTTATTGATGTTGAAGAGTTGGAAAATGAAGCAATGGAAAGGGTTACCCGAATTTATAGTGAAAAATATGGGATGACATCACTAGGAATTCAGAGTGTAAGACGACAGTACAACCTGGGTATAAGACCCTTTGCTAAATTGTTGAATATTGGACCTGCAAGTGTAACTAGATACGAATCCGGGAGTTTGCCGCAAGCTAGTCATTTAGAGATCTATAGACGGCTTCAGCAACATCCACATGTCATATTAGAATTTTTCAATAGAAATAAGAGTTCGCTAACGAGTAGAGAATTAAAAATGGTTGAAACCGTACTTGAGGCTTGGACAATTCCCGAACAAGCAACTCAAACAGATGAACAAATTATTGAATCCATTTATAAAACTCATGAACTAACAGATTCTACTGGCTATAGTGATTTCTCCTTAGAAAAGTTTATTAATATGATTTTATATTTTACGACTAAGGGTGTTTTGAAAACGAAGCTTATGAAATTGTTATGGTACAGTGATTTCTTATATTTCAAACGACAAACGGTGTCGATTACGGGTGCAACATATGTTAAATATAAATTTGGGCCAGTGCCAAAAGATCATGATATCGCCTTAGCTCATTTACAGCATATGAATGTGATTGAAGTTGATGAAAGGACGAACGATGAGGGTTGGACTATGATGATAATTAAAGCTGCTGACCCTTTTGACTCAACGATTTTTACCGAAGATGAATTAGAGACAATGCGGGAAATTGAAGTGCATTTCAAAGATTATGGTTCCCGACAAATATGCGAATATGCACATAATGAAATGGGATGGTTACAAACGGAAGAAAAACAACCCATTAGTTATAAATATTCCGAAGAGTTGCGAGAACTACAATTACAACCTTATATTTCGCGCTATCTCCAACACTAGCAAGCAGGACGAGGAGGGTTAATTATGATCAATGAAAAAAGTGAGCTGTCACCAGAACAACGTGAAGAACTACTCAGAGTATTGAAAGCCCGTTTTGAGAAAAGCATGAACCGCCACCAAGGTCTAGAATGGGCTAAAGTACAAGCAAAGCTGGAAGCTAATACAGCAAAACTGTGGTCACTCCATGAAATGGAGAGAACTGGCGGTGAACCGGATGTTGTTGGGTATGATGAAGAGACGGATGAGTACATCTTCTATGACTGTGCAGCGGAAAGTCCTAAAGGCCGCAGAAGTGTGTGTTACGACAATGAAGCGCTGGAGTCAAGGAAAGAACATAAACCGAAAGATAGCGCTTGTAATATGGCGGATGCCATGGGCATTGAGCTGCTAACAGAAGAACAATACCGGGAGCTGCAGAAGCTAGGGGATTTCGATACAAAAACATCGAGTTGGGTGAAAACTCCTTCGGAGATTAGAAAGCTCGGTGGTGCTATCTTTGCTGATTTCCGTTACGGCCATGTCTTCGTGTATCATAACGGAGCGGAATCTTACTATGCCGCCAGGGGGTTCCGTGGCTCGTTTAGGGTCTGAGTTTTGACTGGATAATCAATCCTTGAGTTGGAAGAATAAATAGACTGCTGTACTCGAAGAAACCCACCAGTAGAGGGAATAGAAATGCGCATCGTATATAGGTTGTTGGTACGAAAAGAGATGTGACAGTACCGCTCAAGGAAGTTAAAAGATAGGCAGACGAGTCACGTTGAATGCTGTACTATAAAATATTGAGATTTAATAAAAGATGAGGGTTTATGTTATGCCAAAAAACGATAATATGCTGGCAATTCTTTGGATGCTGAATTCGGGTGTGAAAATGACTGCAAAACAAATATCCGAAAAGTTAGAAATAAATATAAGGACAGTTTATCGGTATATTGATGCACTATGTGCCAGTGGAGTGCCTATAATATCCGACACAGGTCATAATGGCGGGTATAGCTTGCTGAATAATTTTATCAGAGCACCTCTGCTATTTGATATTGAGGAAAAGAAGGCACTCCTTCATGCTGCTGTTTTTGCAAAAGAAGCCGGATACCCTTTGTGTGAGGCATTAGGCAATGCAACATCAAAATTGAAAATGTATTCGAATCAGGAGCAGGAAAGTATACTTAGCCGTCATTTAGCCGGATTTGAAGTTATAAACCGTATGGGAGACCCTTCTGTTCAGCCGGTATTGGCGGAATTGGAGCAGGCTGTAGCAAACGAATTCTCTGTAGAAATTGATTATCGCACAAGCCATAAAGAACAACCCAAGAATAGGGTGATAGACCCCTATGGAATGGTTTACTGGAACAATAAATGGTATACTGTTGCATTTTGCCACCTAAGGAATGAGATGCGCAGCTTTAGGGCAGATCGGATTCTACAAATCAAGCGTACTCAAAGAATATTTAAGCGTTCCGAAGCTTTTTCGGCCCGTGATTTTTTTAAGCAAAATCTGTTACCTGATTTAGTGGGCAAGGACGGGTTAATTTCTTTAACTATCAGAGGCAGGTCAGAGGCATTGGATGACTTATGCCTGCATTGGTTTTTGGGGCATCATCTGAAAGAGCGGACATCAAATCAAGCAATCTTTTTACTTGAGGAAGAATCAATTCATAGATATGTACCTCATCTTCTCCTATCCTACGGTAAATCCATTCAAGTAATCGAACCGCAGAGTTTGAAGGAAAAACTTGTTGCAGTTGCGTCGGAGTTAATGGAATACTATCAACTTTAATAGCTTCACTGACAGCAGATGTCAGTGAAGCTATTTTATAATGATGATAGTCATTGATTACCGATGAATGCTTGGTATCACTTGATGAATTGTAAAATAAGGAGAACTTGCAAATGAATAATACGGTATATCTATATGTCTTTGATACAATGGCAGACTGGGAAATAGGTTACTTAACTGCCGAACTGAACTCGGGAAGATATTATAAAAAGGGGCTGGCCCCATCAAAAATAGTTACCGTGGGAATTGAAAAAACTCCTGTGACTACAATGGGCGGATTGAAAATACTGCCTGACATCAAACTGGATGAGTGCAGCATTGAAAGCACAGATACATTGATTTTACCCGGTGGAGATACATGGACAGAAACCATTCACCAACCCATCTTAAAAGTCGCCCAGAGGTGTTTAAAGGAAGATATATTGGTTGCAGCGATTTGTGGTGCTACAATGGCACTTGCCCAGACAGGATTGCTGAATTCACGTTGGCATACAAGCAATGATCTGGAATACCTTAAAATGATCTGTCCCACTTACACGGGCGAAAAGTATTACAAAATGGAGTCTGCTGTAACTGATGGAAAACTGATCACTGCATCTGGAATAGCTCCATTGGAATTTTCTGTTCACGTCTTGAAAGCTCTGGGTGTGTTTTCTTCACAAACATTAGATGCTTGGTATAGTCTTAATAAGAGTCATGAATCCAAATATTTCTATGAGTTGATGAAATAGCTTATTTGTAGCCACATGTACCTATCAAGTCGAAGCACAGGTATGGGTGTAAAAAAAGTGTATAAGAAAGCTTAATATTTACGGTTCTCGCTGGCTCTTAGCGAGAGCCTTTTTTATTTAATCCCAGTAAGTTTAAATTTTACACAATCCCACGCCTAGGATAATAATTCATCTGTAGTATGGACTACAGTGCTCCATGGCGGGTTGATCGTAGACCGCACAATCATTTTCGGGAGGTAAAGACATGTTGAAATCAAGAATCATTAGTCTGATGATTATGGTGTGTTTGTTCGCTGGAATTCTGCCAATGAGTGTGTCTGCAGATACACAGCCAGGAAACCACTTAGTCATTAACCAGCTTTATGGAGGCGGAGGAAAAAGCGATACGCCCTTTTCTCACAGCTTTATAGAGCTTTACAACCCGACGAATACTACGATTGATCTCTCCGGCTATACACTAGCCTATTCCTCTAACAGACCCAACACGCATCCGGGTTCTACAATAGACGCATCGGGAAATCTTCAGGTGGATACGTTGAACCTCACAGGTTCTATCCCTGCAGAGCATTCATTTTTAATCAGAGGAGCTGCTGAGACAACATCGGCAACCTACCTGATATATTCGCTTACAGCAAAAGATTTAGACTGGTCGACAAGATATATCGACAACGATAAGACCATTGAATTAAAGCTTGTTGACAATAAAGGAATTCAGGTTGATGCAATTTCGAACAGAGTAACTAACTTTAACAATATCGGTGAGGGGAATATGCCTGCCGTCCCAACCTCCAAACAGAAAACGCTTAGAAGAATTAATGTTGTGGATACGGATAATAATTTTTCGGATTTTGAACTTTTAACCTGGAATGACCCAGCGGTTAACGAAACTTTTATTAGCAAATATTTTCCGAGATCCCTGGACAATGGGGTATGGACAAGCACGGACAGCGGAACAGTCACCCCACCGATTCCACCAGCCCAACCAGAACCTCCTATTTTTCCAGGACTCCAAGTAAACAGTATTAACGGCAAATTGAATTACATTGCCAATTATCAGACGGGTATGAGTAACTCGGATGGCGGAATAGCCGAAATCGTAAAATTTAATGAAGACAATCAAAAGATGTATATTGTAAACGGTGCAGCAAAATCGGTTGATATTGTTGATGCTTCAGCTATTGTTTCGACCAAGATGAAAGTCCTTGACTTGGAGGCTCGTTTAGATATTACGGCTATGGCCGCTGCAAATGGGTTCCTCTGCGGAGATATTACAAGCATTGATGTAAACACAAAGGACAAAATCATTGCAGTTGCTGTACAGGGTGCTACCTACAAGGATAACGGTTATATTGTGGTTCTTGATTATGCCGGTAATTACTTGAAGCATTTTGTGGCAGGGAATCAGCCGGATATGGTCGTTTTTACACCTGACTCCAAGTATATCTTGTCTGCAAATGAAGGTGAACCGAGGGAAGGATACACTGCGCCGGGTGCTGTTGACCCTAAAGGGACCGTAACCATTGTTGATATCAAGAAGGGCGTAAACAAAGCAACAGTGGCTACAATCGGATTTGAAGCATTCGATCATACTGGGGCAAGAGAGGCGCTTATTGCAGACAGAGTGTTGTTAAAACCTAACACAGCGCCTTCAGTCGATCTAGAACCGGAATATATAACAGTAACCGAGAACAGTTTGTATGCGTATGTTTCATTGCAGGAAGCCAATGCCATTGCAACCCTTGATCTGAAAACAAAAACGTTTGTTAGCGTAAAGGGTCTGGGCTTCAAAGATCATAATTTGGCTGCCAACAGCCTGGATGCATTGAAAGACGGAAAGGCTGAAATTTCACCACAAAATCTTTATGGTGTTTATATGCCGGATGGGATTACCACAACAAAAATAGATGGCAATCAGTACTTGTTTACAGCTAATGAAGGCGATGCCCGAGAATGGGGAACGAAGCCTTACAAATATGCGGATACAGGCTCATATACGTTCCCGGGGACTACTTTCAAAATAGACACGGTCCTGAATGCAGAGCGAGATGGCTTGGATAACAATAAAAACTATATTTACGGAGGCCGTTCCTTTTCGATCTGGGATGCAGCTACAATGAACCAGGTTTATGACAGCGGAAGCGATTTTGAAAAAATTACGGCAGAGCTTTATCCGACTGTATTCAACTCGTCCAACAATAAATCTGAGCTCGACTCGAGAAGCGGCAAAAAAGGCCCCGAACCTGAAGATGTTAAAGTGATGAAAATAAAAGGTAAAACCTATGCATTCATCGCTCTTGAAAGAATAGGCGGAGTGATGATGTATGATGTTACAGATATAAATGATGTGAAATTCTACGACTATATCAATTTAAGAGATTTCACGGGGACAGGAGTATCAGGAAGCGGTTCTCTTGCGCCGGAAGGATTGTGCTTGGTTGAGGGTAAAGACAGTCCGACTGGAAACCCTTTGCTGATTGTTGCCAATGAAGTGTCGGGAAATGTTAATTTGATTGAAATCAATTAAAGAGAGAAATTACAAGCAATAAACTGAAATAAAAGGCACTTTCAGTAGACAGCGATAGCTTGAAACTCTTGAAGAATATGACGGCAATTAGCCTGTTCGATTCCAGTGCGATCATATGGGGAAAGCTACGTACTAAAGCTGATTATATTAATAGGGATAGGAATTACCTTGAGAAAGGATCTTCCGCTATAACCTAATAAAAGAAAGCATTCGTTATATTACTTGGCACCCATTTAGGGTGCTTTTTTCTTTTACCTCTGAAAAAGGGAATAAAGGGTTAATTGTCGAATTTTGGATGGATACATAGAAGGAAGGATGAGTAAATAAATGGCTAGAACGTACAAGGCGGAAGGCAGGCAGATTGCGTATATCCTGAGAGGTTTGTTCATTATTGGGGGACTTGCGCTTTATTTCAATATTCCGGGGTTGCATTGGAGTCTCTTCATTGTCATTATTTTGGGTTCTGTTATAGCAGCTGAAATCTTTGGGGGAATATGGACACGAAGCAGAAGAAAGAAGAAAAACCAGAAACCTAAGCAAGCGAGTAGGAAGAATACTCAGACAGTCTCAAGACGCTCTAGTAAATTGATTAGATCTGATGAAATGATTCTGACAAGTCGTTTAGATGATTTATCTGGGGCAGAGTTTGAACGTCTGCTTGCTCTTTACTTTCGGGATCAGGGATATACAGTTAAGGAAGTGGGTGTGGGTGGGAATGACGGCGGAGTGGATCTTGTCATCATTGATCGTCGCGGTGAAAAAACAGCTGTACAGGCCAAATGTTACGCTGATCATAATCCGGTACGAGTAATGCCTGTGCGTGAACTAGTAGCGGCAAAGAGAAATCATGATTGCATTTTATCTCTGCTCATCACCACATCGGATCTGACTGCTCCTGCCAAGAAGGAAGCGGAACAATTCAAAGTAGACTACTGGCACGGAAGTTTGCTTGAACAGAAACTCAACAATTGGGGGAAATGGCAGCCTAGCAAGAAACCCCGTTCAGTGGCAAAGCCAGAATCCGCAGCCCGTGCTGAGATCGCAAAAGCCAAAAGGGAAGTTGCGGCAACAAATACTACATCCTGCAAATGCGGTGCGCCAATGGTTCGAAGAAAGAGTAAGCAAGGTGCTGAATTTTGGGGTTGCAGCCACTATCCGAAATGCCGCAATACCAGGGCTATGTGATTACATGAAATATTATATTGGAGTGGTTGTTTATCCTACTTGATATAAGGATACTAAAATTGGGGAAAAGCGACATGGGGGATGGAATATGGCAAGAAGAAAGAGTAAAGCGAAACAGGAAGAAGAGTTTTTTGAAGGGCTGGCGGGTATTGCAGCGATGGCTTTTGGATTTGTTGGATTTATGATATCAAAATCATTGTATGGTGTAGTAGTCGGCGTTATTTTGGGATTGGCAATGGTGTTCTCCATCATGAGGTATATCGGAAACAAGAGAGCAGAACGCTTGAAGATGTCAGGAATTGATGACATAGACAAGATGGATGGTGTTCAATTCGAAAAATACCTTGGTCATTTGCTCAGGGCTCAAGGTTACAAGGCTGAAGTAACTAAGGCCGCCGGCGATTACGGTGCCGATCTACTTATTCAGAAAGATGGTAAGAAGATCGTCGTTCAGGCCAAGCGATACAGTAAGAACGTTGGAATCAAAGCGGTTCAGGAGGCACAGGCAGCTATCGCTCATTATGGAGCTACTGAAGCCTGGGTCATATCAAATAGTGATTATACAACAGCTGCTTATGATCTGGCTAACTCCAACAGAGTGAAGCTAATTAACCGTGAGGCGTTGATTGAAATGATCCTGGCTATGAACCCGGGGGCTGTGCCTACTCCGAACGCTATTATTATAGAATCACCGGTTGCTGAGATGATTTGTCCCAAATGTGGCAGCAAGCTTGTACTTCGTTCTGGGGCCAGAGGTCAGTTCTATGGCTGTAGCAGTTTTCCGAAATGTAGACATATCAGATCGATTACTGCAGTCTAAAGAAAAAGTGTTCATTCCTAACTTTCTGCAAGATACCTATGACAGACTGTCACGGGTATTTTATCATTTTCAAATTTTTGAGAATACCGGCACACAATGCCACCTCACCTTCATCCTAAATCAACAACCACTAACCCATTCACGTCCCCTATCGTTTATACTAATAAAGCATATTACTACTAAGGAGCTGCTGAACCGATTATGAATAAAAAAGAAGTCGCGCACATTCGCAAACAATTCAAGCTGGACCATGATATGCTCAAGCTTTTTGATATTCTTAACGTGTATATCATGAAGGAAAGCAGTGAAATCTATCATTACGAGTGCCAGCCGTTCGAGCTGGTAGATCGAGAGAAGCAGGAGCTGTATATAGGCAATTTCAAAAAACTGCTGACCGGTGAATTGGATCAGAAGCTGTTCGAGGTACGGTTTCAAGAAGAAGCGGAGGAGCCTACGAAGGTGCTTCTTCATCAAGGCATGATAACTGGTGACCGGGATGAATGGCAGGACCTGATGCTCCTGCTCGTGGACAGGATGATTAAGGATACCAAGCTTGAACGGGATACGGTGGTTACTTTTGTTCGCGGGCAGTACTTCCGGCCGACCAAGAGCCGAAACGATGAAGCTGAGGAGAGCGAGAAGAACGAGATGTTCGCGCATCCGTTCATCCTGTGTAGTGTTAACACCACTGAACCGCAGCGGAAATCGTTATTGTTCGATTATGCCGAGCGGGAATTCAAGTACAATATCATCGTAGACCCCATCATCAAATTGAGTACGCCGGAGCAGGGTTTTTTCTACCCAAGTGTTACGGACAACGCATCCGATGTAAACCGCGTTCTATATTGCTCGGGCAAAGCCAATGAACCGAACCCTCATTTCATCGATCAAGTCCTGAATGCCGAGAAGACGGTAACGGCGAAGGAAGAGAGAGTTATTTTTGAAGAAATCGTGAAAGAAGTGGCGGGCGATCAATTCGACGTCTTAACGTTAGCTCATGTATACGAGGAGATCCACCAAGTCATTGAATCCAATGAGGAAGAAGAAGGTCCTAAGTTGGATTTTAGAGATGTGGAACGAGTATTGACGGCAAGCGGTGTGGAGAATTTGACGGCGGAAAAGGTGGAGCGTGCATTCGAGACGATCATCGATGACCGGAACTATGAACTCAAAGCCAGCAGCGTGATTCCGAAGTTTACTACGAAGTCGATCAAGATTGAGACGAAGGTTGCAACCATTGCGGTCAGCCCGCAGGATTTAAGGTATGTGAAACAGGTGAACTATCAGGGCAAACGCTGTATTATGATCGAAATTGACGAGGACGTCGTGATTGAAGGTTTTACGCTCAATACGGAAATTTTGTAGATCGGAACACGGGGATTGCTCTCGGTCACAAGTCATGCTTTAGTCGAACACAGTGTTTCTCTCCGTCACCGGTCACTTTTATTTTACATCCGGTTAACATGCTTCATATGATCACGTGATATAACAGTAACAACTAGTTATAGATTGAACTTAGAAAATTGCGGAAAGGGAAAGGAGCAACGAAGGGAAATTTTGGAACTGTAGGAGCGAGAGCGACCGCCCGAAAGCTTTCCGTAGGAAAGCTCGCTTCGAAAGCAGCGTGCCCAGCTAAGCACGCAACCTCTAGCCGGTGAAAGTCCGGTCGCGGGAGGGGCCAAGCCCCCGCGTAGCTAGGATGCCT
>NZ_JAUSTK010000053.1 GCF_030812855.1 Paenibacillus wynnii | reverse complement strand
TTGCACTTTTACATCTCATTTGGCGGATTGCACCATCTGAGGGCGATTCAATTGCACTTTTACATCTCAATTAGCGGAATGCACCATCCGAGGGCGATTCAATTGCACTTTTACATCTCAATTAGCGGAATGCACCATCCGAGGGCAATTTAATTGCACTTTTACATCTCAATTAGCGGAATGCACCATCCGAGGGCAATTCAATTGCACTTTTACATCTCATTTGGCGGATTGCACCTCTGAGGGCGATTCAATTGCACTTTTACATCTCATTTGGCGGATTGCACCATCTGAGGGCGATTCAATTGCACTTTTACATCTCAATTAGCGGAATGCACCATCCGAGGGCAATTCAATTGCACTTTTACATCTCATTTGGCGGAATGCACCATCCGACGGCGATTCGACGGCGATTCGACGGAATTCATTTTTATAACGTCGACGCTCAGCCGCAGGTACCACATCTTCTAGAGTCTATTTTATTATCCTGGGTTGCATTTACCGTGTCCACTTATTAGTCTAGTCCAATCTGTCCGTTTCCGGACAGGTTCTCTCGAGATGGAGCCATATTTTTAAGAAAAACTTTATATTTGCCCTGCTTTTTTTTAACTATTTTTCTCTATCCTGAATGTATGAGGAACAGGCGCTAAGGAGGAAATAGTGGATGAAGAAGTGGGGCTTTTTTATATTTATAGTATTGTTGCTAGGATATGCAGTTATTTTGACAACAGGGTACTTTCAAGAGCAACAAGAGAATACCCTTAAAGACTATGGGGATCAGGGGATCAGTCAGCAAAACTACAAAACGATTAAAATTGTTCCGAAGGATCAAGTGTATCAGGGGAATTTACTGTTGGTTAACAAGGATCACCCGGTCCATCGGGAAGGCGTGAAATTCGATATTGTGAATTTATTTGAACATAAGGATTTGACCCAAGGATATGTATTATTAGATCATAATATCCAGTTGTCCAAGCGAGTAGTGCAGGAATTCCAAAGGATGATCCAGGCTGCCGACCAAGAGGGCGTTAATCATTTTCTAATTAGCAGCGGCTATAGAGACTTCGAGCGGCAAGATGAGCTTTACCGTGAAAAGGGTACAGACTATGCTTTGCCCGCGGGCTACAGCGAACATAACTTGGGGTTATCCCTTGATATAGGCTCTACACAGACGGAGATGAGCAAAGCGGATGAAGGGGAATGGCTGCAAAAAAACGCATGGAAATACGGGTTTATTTTGCGATATCCCAAGAATAAAGTTGAACTCACAGGTATTCAGTATGAACCGTGGCACTTTCGATATGTCGGGTTGCCTCATAGTGCCATCATGCAGGACAACAATCTGGTGATGGAGCAATATTCCGATTTCCTGAAAGAAAATAGGAGGCTTTCCACCATTGTGGAGGGTGAAGAGTACCACGTGTATTATTATTCGATGTCACAAGACATCCTTAGAGTACCGGAAAACGGCCAATATGAAATATCAGGAAATAATACGAATGGCATTATTGTGACTGTGAAAAATTGAAGTACATAAAAGAGAAAGGGGGGGTACTAGTGAAATATACTACATCTTTGAAAAAGATAGTTACGGCTGTAGGGTTTGTTATCTATCTGTATGCATTGATTAAGCTGATTCTATTTAAGTGGGGTTCTGTTGACATCCATTTCTTGCTCTATCAACTGAAGCATACCTTACAATATCCTAATCATATCTTTGATCGTCCAGGCAACTTTACCCCTTTCAAGGAAATCTTAAGAGGGATTGACAGCTTGTCTATTTCTAATCCATTTTCGTCTATGAACCTGATAGGCAATGTTCTGGCCTTTATTCCACTGGGTATCTTCATACCTAAGCTTTTTAGATCGGGAGAGGCGTTATTCATAAAGGTATTTCTGTTCTCCTTGGCTCTAAGCTTATGCTTTGAAGTGACCCAGTTGCTTCTGTTTATGGGCACCTTCGATGTGGATGACCTTATCCTGAATACTTCGGGTGGAATTGTAGGTTACATTGCATTGAGAATTCATAATTCTTCAGTAAAATACCTTGCTATGAAGTAGATCGAGCGCACGCTCGATTTCTTGCAGTTCTTCCTCTGAAATCTTTTCCATATGTTTGATGAAACGGGATTCAATGCGCTGGAAAGCCTCGCCCATCATCGCCGCCCCTTTTTCGGAAAGTCTAATATATTGTTTGCGTCGATCTTCGTCATCGGTTACTTTTTCAATGAATTGTTTCTCGCCTAATTTTCTTAGCTCACGACTCGTATTCGGCATAGACATGAGCATACACTCACTGATTTCACTTAGGGTGACCGGCTGACTAACTGCAATATATTCAACAATTTTATATTGAACAGGCGTAAGCGCTTCGGATTTCACATCTTTGGTCAGCTCATTCGTCATTTGATGAACGGCAGCCGAAAAGGCTACGAATTTTTGGAACAGAGTATGGTTGTTCATAGTATCACCTCAAGTCAAACGATAGCAAAATAATTATCATAAAACAATTATCATTTGACAACTAATAGTTAAGCGTGCTACCCTTTGCTTATCAAATGATAAGTAAATTGGGGGCCTTAAAAATGAAGATGCTGATCGTTTATACTCATCCGAATCATCAGAGCTTAAGTTATGCATTTTTGCAGGAAGTCATCCGGGGTAGTGGGGAGAATACGGCTGTTGAAGAGGTTCGGGTATTGGATTTATATGAGGAAGGATTCAACCCCCTACTAGTCTTTAATGAAACGAAACGCAGGAGAGATATGCACAAGGACCCGGAGTTAGCTCGGTATCGTGATCAGCTGATATGGGCGGACAAGATTGTGTTTGTGTATCCGATTTGGTGGGGACGTCCTCCCGCTATGCTTATGGGTTATATAGACCAAATGTTTTCTTCCGGATTTGCGTATAAGGATACGGGAAAAATGTTGCCGGAGGGGCTTTTGAAGGGGAAATCAGTAGTCTGTATCTCCAGTATGAAGGGACCTGCCCTTTATCCGCTGTTCTGGCTGAATAACGCACACAAGACCTTAATGCGAAGAGCACTTTTTAGTTATGTGGGTATCAAACAAGTCAAATTCTTTGAATTTGGCGGTATGGAGAGTCCTCGGGGTAAGCACAAGGAAAAATTGAATAAGGTCTATCATTATTTCAAAAAGGTGAACTGAAACTAAAAAGCCCCATTGCTGGGGCTATCCTTACTTACGATAGATGAACATAAAACGTGGTGGACTCGCCGATCACACTTTTAGCGTAAATTTTTCCTTTGTGCTGCTCGATAATGGATTTAGCAATAGCTAGACCTAGGCCATATCCCCCTTGCTTCCGGGCTCTGGATGCATCCGTACGGTAAAATCGGTCAAAGATCCTAGTCAGATGTTCCGCAGCAATGCCCTCCCCGGTATTGGTTACCGATAGAATTACATCGTTCTGCTGCTTTTTCAGAGATAGGGTGAGGGAACCTTTAGGGTTGGCATATTTGACGGCGTTATCCAACAGGATCATGACGACCTGCCTGATTTGTTCGCTGTTTCCAAGCACAGTCAAGTGAGGCTCAATATCGTAATCTAGCTGAATATGTTTCTCGAATATTACGGCTTCCATAGTCAAAATGATATCCTCAACCGTGTCGCTTATATTGAATTTCGAAAAGATCATATTTGCCTTGGAGTCATCCATTTGGGTCAGGTACAGAAGGTCGTTGGTTAGTTTTGTCATTCTTTCAGTTTCCGATTTGATATAGTACAGCCACTTTGACTGATTAAGAATCGTGTCCTCGCTATTGGATAATAGCACATCTGTATTGGTGTTAATGATGGCTAGAGGCGTCTTGAGTTCATGGGAGGCATCGGCAATAAACTGCTTTTGTTTATCAAAAGCTTCCTTGACCGGCGTGATGGAACGATTCGCAAAGAACCGGCTAGTGAAGAATAGGGCAATCAGCATCACCGATCCTACAAAAGCGAAGGTGTAAATAAGGTTCGTTAAAATATCCTGCTGGTCGGTGACGTCAAGGAATACAAACATGTACCCCGCATCCGTTGGCTGAACGTTAAAAGTCCAGTGACTCCCATCCAAGTTAAACTGACCAGTGTCCTTGTTCATTGATACTGCTTCCTGCAGTGCAAGCTCATAAATTTCATTGTCGATATCAAATTTGGAGTTTTTGTCGATAAGGACCCAGTCCTTATCGGTCTGAACCGTGAAGAATACCGACCGATCCGGCGGATTTTTCCCGTTGTCCATAGGGTTATCTTCATCCGTTTCGGGTGAGGTTGGCTCGATTGAGCGCGGGTGATCGAAATTGCCAGGGAATTTCTGATTAGAATCTGTTAATCTATGCAACTCCATATCGATATCTCTCCGCACATCCTGATAGGTAATCATGTATATGGAGACAAAGGCGACAAGCATCATCACAGAAATAGTGGCTAGGTTAACAATAAGAAATCGATTTCTAAGCTTAGTGAACATCAGCTTGTCACCTCTAGTACATACCCAACCCCGCGGAGCGTGCTAATACGTACCGCCGAATTCAGGAAGGTCAGCTTTTTTCGCAAAAAAGAAATGTACACTTCCACATTGTTGTGTTCCACCTCGGAATCAAAACCCCATAGTTTCTCAATAATCTGTTCTTTAGAGGTTACCGCCTGTTTCCTCAATATCAGCAGCTCTAGCAGCTCACTCTCTTTCAAGTTCAGCTTCATTTCCTTTCCGTTAATGGAGAGCCGCAGATTGGCTGTATTAAGCTCTATATCTCCGAACTTTAGACCCTCATCGGGTACAACCTCACCTTTACGCCTTAATGCTGCTCTTATTCTTGCCAACAGCTCTTCCGACGAAAAAGGTTTGGCGATATAGTCATCAGCTCCATGATCTAGACCTGTCACCATATCGGTGATTTCCCCTTTTGCGGTAAGAAAAATTACGGGCGTGGACAGACCCTCATTCCGAATCTTCTTCAGCACGCTGAACCCATCCATTTCAGGCATCATAATGTCGAGCAGCAGCAAATCATATATACCGCTTAACGCATAATCGAGACCGGATCTGCCGTCATGTACAGCATCTACGGAGTAGTTATGCTTCTTTAGTATTTGAGTTAAGGCCTCCGCTAGATGAAGCTCATCTTCTACGATTAATATTCTCATGGGTTTGCCATCCTCTATCGTAAATTGTGGATCTGTTATTGAAGTAATTATATCAAGTATACCTTTAGCGAACCTTAATGGGCTGAAGTAATGATTAGAGCCACCTCAATATTTTATGCGGACTGTAAAGCCACTATTGGGGTCTCAAGCTGCATTATCAATGATGAAGTGGACACAGGAGACGCTATTGAATGGAAAACACCTTCTTATAGATAGAACTCCTCTTAATAGAGCCCCTGGTGTCCGCATAACCTCGCAATTGCCCGTTTTTGAACAAATAGGGTCTTCTGAGTCCGTATAGAAATATTATCGCAATGTAAAATCATTTAAGATTCACTAAAGGTTCGGGGGCTAAGCTACAAACATGAGCAAACGAGATCACATTGAAAACATTGAAGAATAGAAAGGATCTGACCCATATGGCTATAGAGGTGTTTAACCGATACGAGAACAAGTACTTGCTTGATCATGAAGCCTATCTAACATTCTACAATAGATTACTGGAGTATATGGAACTGGACGAGTACAACAAGCAGCATGAGTATTATTCCATAAGTAATTTATATTTTGATACACAGAATGATGCTTTAATTCGAAACAGCCTGGCGAAGCCGAAATATAAAGAAAAACTGCGCCTAAGAGCTTACGGTGTTCCGAATCAGGATGCGAAGGTGTATCTGGAAATCAAGAAAAAGGTATTCGGACTGGTCAATAAAAGAAGAACGGCGCTCCAATTGAATGAAGCCTATGATTTTGTCCGTACCGGAATCGAACCTGAGTTCAAGGGTTACATGAATAAACAGGTCATCAATGAAATTACGTATTTCCTGAAACGTTATGAATTGCAACCTAAAGTGTACCTGGCTTATGAAAGAAAAGCACTCTTCTGTAAACAAAACCGAGACCTCAGAATTACCTTCGACACCAATATTAGAAGCAGACGGTATGATCTTAAGCTGGAAAATGGAGACCACGGAGAACCTCTGGTGGAGGATGGCCAATGGTTGATGGAAGTGAAAGCAGAGAAGACGGTTCCGTTGTGGTTGTCGAAAATGCTGTCCGAACACGAAATGTTCCGTACAAGCTTTTCCAAGTACGGTAATGAATACAGAAAGATGCTGAACAACAGCAAAATTGAAAGGGAGAGTGTCATCTATGCTTGATTCAATCTTCAACACTACTTTAACAAATACAGACTTAAGTTTAACCCATGCAATCATAACCATCCTTTTATCCATCGTATTAGGCGGCATCATCAGCTTCACTTACATGAAGACCAACCCCAATTCATATTCTCAAAGCTTCACCTTGACTATGGTTTTGCTGCCGGTGATTGTGGCGATCATCATTCTTTTAATCGGCAGCAATATCGCAAGAGCCTTCAGCCTTGCCGGAGCTTTCTCCATCATTCGGTTTAGAAGCGCGCCAGGCGATCCCAAAGATATTACTTTTGTCTTGTTCACCATGGCCTCCGGACTTGCATGCGGAGTTGGATCCTTCGGTTACGCCGTATTGTTTACAATCATCCTGTGTGTGCTCATGTTCATCCTTAACCACTTTAACTTTGGCGTGAGAAAAACATTACAGAGAATGCTTAAAGTGACGATTCCAGAGAATTTGGGATATGACGAAGCCTTCGATGAGATTTTTAAAAAATATAATATTGGATATGAACTTAAAAAGATTAGAACGACAGAGCTCGGCAGCTTGTATGAACTGGTATATGCCGTTTCGATGGATGAGCTTACGAACCAGAAGGAATTTCTAGATGATATCCGTTGCAGAAACGGCAATCTGGACATCTCGCTAACGATGAGTCCTACCTCAACTGATTATTAAACATAAATAACTGAAGGGATAGATGAGATATGAAGAAGTTAATAACAGGAAGTAAATTAAGTAAATTATCGATGGTGTTCATGTGTGCAGCCTTAATCGCTGCTTGTGGAAATACATCTGAGGGACAGACGGTTGAGGCGACCACAGCAACTACGACAGAGCAGAGCGCAGCAGTCGCCGTAGATGGACAACAAGTCAGTATGAAGCTGTCCGATTTAGTGACCTTTGATGAAGATGATCAAGCTACAGATTGGAGTACAGAGAATCCGGTTCTTATTACACTAAATGGAACAAACGCCAGCATTGAAGGTTCCGGGGCTGAAGCAAAGGACGGATCGGTGACGATCACAGCAGCGGGAACCTATGTCCTTAGCGGAAAGCTCTCCGAGGGTCAGGTTGTCGTAGATGTTCAGGATGAAGGAAACGTTCGATTGGTGTTGAACGGCGTGGATATTCATGATAGCGACAGCGCTCCGATCTACATCAAAGAAGCAAAAAATGCGATGATTACATTGCAAGAGGGAACAGAGAATGTTGTTACCGATGGGAAAATCTACGTGCTCGCGGATGCTTCAACAGATGAGCCCAATGCAGCTATTTTCAGTAAGTCAGATCTAACGATTAATGGAACAGGTAAACTGTCGGTTCTTGCGAACTACAACAACGGAATAACAAGTAAAGACGACCTGAAGATCATAGAAGGAACTATCGATGTTCAGGCCGCGGATGACGGGATTTTGGGACGGGATATGGTGGCCGTTGCAGACGGAAATATCACGATTGTCTCAGCAGGTGATGGGATCAAAGCAACCAATGACACCGATGCTGCTAAAGGATTTGTTGCTATAGCAGGTGGAACGTTTGATGTGAAGGCTGGTGCCGATGGTATCCAGGCGGCGACCTCCGTATTGATTGATGGCGGGACCTATACCATGGTTACTGGCGGTGGCAATCAGAACGGTGAAGTGAAAGTGGAAGAGAGAGGGCAAGGCGGTCCATGGGGCGGCGATACAGCCCAGTCCAGCACTGACACAGAAATTGAAACGGAAGTAACGGAATCACAAAGTGCGAAGGGTGTGAAAGCTACAGGGAACATTGTGTTTAATAACGGAACCTTTACAATTGATTCTGCAGATGATGCCATTCACAGTAACGGAAGCGTAGTTGTATCTGGCGGAGAACTTGGTATTGCATCTGGCGATGACGGATTACATGCAGGTACCTCGTTAACGATTTCCGGCGGAAAAGTCGATATCACCAAAAGCTATGAAGGAATCGAAGGATCCGTGATCACGATTTCAGGTGGCGAAACTCATGTGGTCGCTTCTGATGACGGAACAAATGCGGCAGGAGGCACAAACAATCTGCTTAATATCACCGGGGGTTACTTAACTGTTAACTCTCTAGGCGATGGATTGGATGCTAACGGATCCCTCTCCATGTCCGGCGGCACCGTGGTTGTGAGCGGTCCTACCGGCAGCGGAAATGGCACATTGGACTATGACGGTACTTTCGAGATGACCGGCGGAACGTTAGCGGCGGCGGGGAGTTCGGGAATGGCCCAAGCACCATCAGACACTTCAAGCCAATTCTCGATCCTTATGAGTTTTCCTCAGACTCAGAAGGCTGGAACTTTAGTTCATCTTGAAGACAGTGAAGGAAACAATATCATGACCTTTGCCCCTGCCAAGGATTATCAAACGGTTGTGATCAGCTCGCCGGATCTGAAGATGGATGGGTCTTACATCCTTTACTCAGGAGGCACATCCACTGGCAGTGAAGTCAGCGGGTATTATGCGGATGGAGAATACTCTGGCGGCACGAAGGTGACCGAGTTCGAGATTACAAAAAGCGTGACCTGGTTGAACGAATCGGGTGTAACGACCGAAGTGAGCAATAATTTTGGACCAGGCGGTGGAGGCGGGGGAGGCGGTAGAGCCAAAGGCGTAAGACCCGATGGTGGTGTAAGACCTGACGGTGTAATGCCTGACGGTGTAACTCCTGATGGAGCAGCCCCTGATGCTGTAGACCCTGATGGTGTCTAAGTAACGAAGAGCGAATGTAGTACCAAATTTAAGTGAATTGCCGGCCAACCTTCAGGGGGTGTCTCAGCAGCCATGCGAATGGTTACTGGGTCACCCCTCTGTATTTTAGAAGGGTTGAAATTTAATGACTATTGGAGAATTTTCTAGTATAACTAAGGTACAAGCATCAGCTATCCGCAATCATTCTTTAATAAAGGAAAGGGAGCCGATCCTATGAGCCAAGATGTTGTCGCAGAATTTATTGAAGATTTAAAAGAACCCTGGCAAGCCGAGATCTGCAATAAGCTCCTCGAAGTAGTCCGACAAGCAATCCCAGATGTTCAAGAGCGGATACAATACAAGAAACCTCACTTCTTGAAGAACGGTAAATATGCGGCGGTTATCTCAACAGCTAAGGCCGCGGTAAGCTTCACAATCTTTAATGCCACGGAGCTTGATCTGCCTGAGGGTTTATTCGAGGGTCCTCCTGAACGAAAGACTATAAAAATCCGTGAGGGTCAAGAGGTTGAAATGGACGTTTTAACATCACTTTTAAAGGATGCCTCAGCGACTTTATAAATTCAAATTATGAGAAAAAGGAACAGGTCACCGTGCTCAGCGGCAGCCTGTTCCTTTGTTGTTCCTGAGATTATTTTTTTACCATTAAGGGCCGAACTGTTTTTGTAGTCAATACATTTAGAGCATCGCGAACGTCTCTTGCAAAAACCAATGGTTTCGCCACCTTTTCGAAGTGGATGTACCAAATGTTGGGGTTGGTGAATAACCAGTGGTTATGGAGGGCGGTTACTTTTATCCCGTGTTTGCGAAGACGTGAAATAAACGGATTAATTTCAGCAGTCAGAATAACCGTCTCGCCCAGATTCAGGGCTCTTCCGTCACGGCCAATGCTTTCAAACGAAAAAGCTTGTGGAATCGTTAAAAAGGATCTTGAGTTTTTACCTAATATTCTAGGTTTAATATTATTTCTGACCGAGGAAGCCGTACAAACCCCATTAATAATCTGCGGGGTAGCTCTTAAAATGGTTGCATATTGTCTGCAGAGTGGACTGATTGCCATTTTCCCAACACCTCCATATATGAATCTACCATCATAATATGAGGGTGGGGCAATTTAGGTAGGGCATTTCATAGAGAGGATATGCCTCTTTTAAGCTTCTTCATCCTCCTCAGGCACAATCACCTCGATATGACGCGGCAGAATACTGAGCTCGAGATGTTCTTTGCGGTGTTCATGATAAAATGAATATATTATCATAACAGGGACAGTAGCTTATCTATTAAAGGGGTTGCGGGCACGATGAGTCTTGATCAATATTATTCTATAGGTCAAGTGGCAAGGATCTGCTCGATATCTATTCAAACTTTGCGCTACTACGATAAAATCGGATTGATAATTCCCAACTATACGGACAAATTGACTGGCTATCGTTATTATTCAAATCGTGACCTGCTGTATATTAAGATCGTTCAGGATATGAAGGTGCTGCATTTTACATCGATTGAACAACGAACGGCTCGATTCCTTATGCTTCAGGAATTAGGAGGGGGTCTGAAAGACCTTGATGTGCTTGTGGAATTGAAACGGTTCCCCGACCGACAAATCATATCTGACAGAGGCCGGTATGCCTGCGGAATGGAACCTTCGATCGTAAAATTCACCGAGTTGTTCAGCAGGGTGGATGCTATCGGGGGAAACCCGGGTCACATCATGACCATATACCATGAGAACTTCATGACCTTTGACCGTATGGAATCCGACCTGGAATACTGTATCATTCTTAACCCTGCAGGCCCGGATACCGTGGATACTCGCATCATACCTGAGGGTGATTATATTACCGCCCTTTATTGCGGAATTCCTAACGATATATCCTGCAAACGGATTTATAGTAAACTGCTGCAATGGATCGAGGAGAATGGATACGTTGAAAATGGCGCCTCTATTGAACATTATATCGTTGATATGACACAAATGATGAAGCCCGAGGAGTTCATTGTCGAGCTTCAGGTTCCTGTAATCAAAGCATTGACCCTATAGTTACTATAGGGTTTATTTTGTTATTATCCAGTATTTAATGAGGGGGATAATAATGAATTTAATTTTAGGAACAGGTCCGTTAGGAATGGCTGTAATGAGGGAGCTTGTTGCTCGGGAGGAACCTGTTAAAATGATTAGCTTCAGCGGAACGGCAGCTGTTCCGAAGGGGAAAGATTGCACGGTAATGGGTAATCCAGATAAGAAGCATACGTACACCTTTATTGATGATTTTGGAAAAGCACTCGTTGTGCTTAGTCAACACGAGGATGCCTTTGGAGAGGTATGGCATGTACCGAATGCGGAGACAGTCGCAAGTTTTCGGAACGGTTTGGGATGACTGCAACGCCTTTAGAATATGCCTTAGAAAAAACTTTGTGATTTGTACCCTAATCCCTACTGTGGATATTCAGAATGCTGTTTGTTAGATGCATCAAACATTTGACATTAATCAAACGATCATTTAACATTGGCCTCATGAGACATAAAGATGAAAACAAAAACGAGGCTATTTTTGAAGCCACCATTCAACTACTAAATGAAATAGGACTGTCTGACATTTCGATGTCTAAAATCGCCAAGCGGGCCAATGTCTCATCGGCAACGATCTACGTGTATTTTGAGAACAAGGAGGATATGCTGGGTAAATTATATGTCAAGGTGAAAGAGAAGCTGAGCAGACACATGATGGTGGGTATTGATGATACTTTGCCAGCACAAGAAGTATGCGAAAGATTCATGAGAAATTCCATGCAGTTTATCATGGAGAATAAGGACTACTTTTTGTTTCTCGAGCAGTTCTCAACCTCTCCATTGATCGATAAGCTGGAGCTTGAAGATACTGCAACGATGTTCAATTCATTATTTGAATTTGTAGAGAAAGGGATACAGGATGGACAACTAAAGCCATTGCCTACAGTCTTCCTGCTAACCTATTGCTACTTTCCTGTTACACAGTTAGCCAGAGCCCATTTCAAGGGCCAATTCCAAGCGGATGAGGAAAATTTGCAGCAAATTATACGTATGAGCTGGGATGCCATCAAAGCCTAAAGAGAAAGGCGACATTTCGTTCAAAATCGAACGAAATGTCGCCTTTCTTAATTTTTGTTTATGGAAGCACATTACCTGCCGCACGATAGATAGCATACCAATCTTCGCGTGTCAGGTGAACATCGCCTGCTTTGATGCAATCCTTCAAACGTTCGATATTCATCGTACCGATAACCGGTTGCATGTGTGCGGGATGGCGCAAGAGCCATGAGATAGCAATTGTTGTGTTGCTAACCTCATATTTGCTGGCGATTTCATCGATTTTTTGATTCAATTCCGGGAACTTGTCGCTTCCAAGGAATACGCCTTCAAAGAATCCATATTGGAAAGGTGACCATGGCTGAATCGTGATATCATTCAGTCTGCAATAATCCAGGATCAGACCGTCACGGTTCACAGCGGCTTCATTCTCCATATTTACATTGAATCCTTGAGAGATCATGTTAGCGTTAGTGATGCTCAATTGCAGCTGGTTGGCAACAAGCGGCTGCTTAACTGCTTTCTTCAGCAGCTGGATCTGCATTGGAGTCTGATTCGAAACACCGAAATGACGTACTTTTCCCGAGCTTTCAAGGATATCAAAAGCTTCAGCTACTTCCTCCGGTTCTACCAATGTATCGGGACGGTGCAGAAGAAGAATATCTAGATAATCGGTCTTTAGCCGCTTCAAGATGCCGTCTACTGAATCTAGAATATGTTCTTTGGAGAAGTCGAACATCCCTTGCCGAATACCGCACTTGGATTGCAGAATGATTTTTTCACGAATATTGTTATCCATATGAATGGCATCGGCGAAGATTTCCTCGCAAGCTCCGGCACCGTATATATCCGCATGGTCAAAGAAATTTGCACCCTCATCCAGCGCAGTTTGGATAAATTGCTCCGCCTCACCTTTTTCCAGTGAATTAATGCGCATACAACCGACTGCAATAACCGGAACCTCCAAAGTGCTGGTTCCTAGTTTCATTGTCCTCATGATGAATGTCCTCCTTAGTATTGGGTAACCTGACTTGCTGGGTCTCGCATGTAGAGATAGGGTTTTGTTGAACACTCCCGCCACCTGTAGAGGTGGAGGATTCTTGGGTAGTTGCTTCCAATGAAGCAGAGTTATGATAATTCGATTTCCAAAAATGGAAAATCGAATCCCAAGCGATCCCTGTGGTTCCCACAGTTGAGTCTATCCTGCTATATAGCCATTTGTTTAATGTTGTGTGCAGCATTCTCATCCCGATCATGAAGTGCATCACAACATGGACAGGTCCACTGCCGCACCGAAAGGTTTTTCACTTCTTGGTTGATGAAGCCGCACACATGGCACGTTTGACTGGTGGGGGCGAAGGTGTCAGCCATCTTAACCGTCCGTCCGTACCCACTCGCCTTGTATGTAATTTGGCGTTCGAACTCGCCCCAGGACGCATCGGCAATCGATTTCGCCAGCTTATGATTTTTGAGCATATTCGCTACACGAAGATTTTCAATGCTGATCGTTTGGTTTTCACGGATCAGCCTGGTGGTGAGTTGGTGCAAAAAATCATGGCGACCGTTCGCAATCTTCTCGTGGATTTGGGCAACCTTCTGCTTGGCTTTCAACCAATTGGAGCCGCCTTTCGTGCGACGAGCCATGCGGCGTTGCCAGAAGGCTAACTTCTTCTCGTAGTGGCGAAACCACTTTGGATTGGCCTCACGTAATCCATCGGTGCAGACCGCAAACTCCTTGAGTCCAAGGTCTATGCCAATTTCCTTGTTGTTCTGCGGCAGGGGATGTATGTCAACTTCACAGACAATGGATGCAAAATACTTACCAGCCGCATTTCGTCGCACCATGGCAGAAAGGATACGTCCCTCTAAGGCTCTGGAGTTGGCAAACCGAACCCAACTGAGCTTCGGGAGCTTAAGTTTGTTTTCTTTAATTGCAATGTTGCCGTTGGTCTGTTTCGTGGTATAGCTTTGCACGGGATGCTTTCGGCTTTTAAAGCGTGGAGCCTGATTCTGTTTTTTAAAGAACCGATCAAAGCTATCTGCTACGTGTCGAACGGCGGATTGCAAAGCGATACTATCCACCGTTTTGAGCCAAACATCTGATGGATGAGTTGCTGTTGTTCCTTTGTCGGATAGATTCGGTACTTATAGGCTTTATGGACACGTTTTTGTGTACCAAAATCTGGATCCGATTCCAGCATGCCACACACCTTCTTTCAAATGGGTTATAGGGATATTTTAGCACATATGTTCGGCTTCTTAACTGCCGATTCATCCCCAACCTATAGAGGTAGGGGTGTTCTTGGCTTTTATTGATAAATGTAGAGGTATTCAGGAAAAAGTATAACTGAATTCAGAGTCTTTCGTAAGTGCTGAAAAATTATATAGTAAGTAAAAGAAATGTAACTGGGCACCGCGCCATTCATATATTTATCCTGATATAAAAGGGTCATCTCGCAAGGATTGTGGTAACTGGAGGAAGTTCAAACACGTATTGGTTTTCAAAAAGAGATGTAATATAAAATCAATAACATTTTACGTAAAGATTATCCTCAATTGGATTTTTTGAAGAAATAGATACGGTGTCCTAAATAGTTACATAGAGGGAACGAGTAATTCACCAAAACTGTAAAACTTATCAGCTTCAAGGTTATCCTAATGGATAACCTCTTTTTAGTGCGCCACGCATGGCGACTAACTAGGTGGTGAAAGTCCACTGTGGGGGTCTGTAGTTACCAACCACTAGCCAAGAGCAAGGGTGTCCA
>NZ_JAUSTK010000052.1 GCF_030812855.1 Paenibacillus wynnii | reverse complement strand
GTTGGCTCTGTGGATGAATCAGCAATAAAAGAGAAAGAGTTTTTTCTTTCGAAGCCCCACTTCAAAACCTTTGGTTTAAGTGGAGGGTAGTTCACGATAAAGAATGTTGGAGATATCTAATCCCAATGAAAGGTAGCCTTAGATAACGAGTTGTATACGTATCAGTGTGGCCGGTTTGGGCTGGATTCATGTTATAATGAGTGGGCATTGTAGAACGAAATATCGGAGGGAACGACATCCTATGGAAGTAACAGCTCAAGAAGTAGCCGAGTGGATGGTCAAGGAGATCCGCTTTACCGGAAATTTATATCAAACCGCTGCCATTGAATATGTGAAGGCGAATTTTGGAGAACAATTCGTGTTTGTGAATGAGAACGGCAACGCCTCCTTATCCAAGGACGTTAAGAAGGCTTTCCGTAAGCTGCATGGGGGCAAAATTGCATGGGATCGGGATGGGTTTCTCTGGGCCTGGACCTAAAAAAACGACCGCTAAGGGTCGTTTTTTTATTGCAGACTATACCGGAACAACCCGGCTGTCCTTTTCCATAGGCGAGCTGCAGAGCGGGCATGGCTTGGTGGATACATGGTCTTCGCTACCGCCGGCTTTTACACGAGTCCAACCGGGACAGCTTGTCCCCGTACACTTCCATACCGGTACCGTGTGGGTTCTTACCGCTGCCGTTGATCTGCTGGTCGGCAGTGATTTTGTTGTAACGGTAACGCTTCTAGATGCCGGAGCACTGTAAGAAGACACCGCCGACCGGAAGGCCGATAGCATAAATCGGGAGACGTCTGCCTTTTTGCCCCGATGTTGGGCCGGAGAACTGATGAACAGCTCCTCCTTAGCTCTCGTAACAGCTACATATGCCAATCTCCGTTCCTCCTCGAGTGCTGCCAGACTTGAGGCTCCGCTACCGGGGGCGGCGATCTTCCGATCCTTCAATCGATCCCCTTCGAGCGCGGAGCTGTGCGGCAGAATTCCTTCGGAGGCTCCGATCAGGAACACGACCGGAAACTCCAGTCCCTTCGATTTATGAATCGTCATTAGCGCAATCCGGTTGCCTTGCTCTTTGGTACCCGGCTGACGGTGATGCTCATTTCGCTCCGTGATATTCTCAATAAAATCAAGGAAGGCCGGGATGCTGTCAAACCGCTCCGCTGAAGTTTCCAGCTCGTCCAGCATTTCCTTTAGAGTCTCCCTGTGCAGGGTTGCCTGACTTCGTTCGTTAGCCTCAATAAAATAATCGTAAAATTGCGAGCGTATTTGGCGGATAGCTTGTATAGGTGTCAGCTCCCGCATGTTTCGGATCAGATCGAGCCGCTCTCTGAGCTTGACGCCTTTGAAATCCTCCATACCAGGCATCGACATCAGGTGGATCAGCGGTCCTTGCTTCGGCTGGATAGCCTCCATATTACGGATATGGTTCATTCCTTTTTCTCGGTTCATATACAGCGTGGGTAGAATGTTCTCAATCGCTGCGAAATCCCTCCGATTCACCGACAGACGCAAATGATCCACCACAGGGGAGATTAACCAGTGCTCATAGAGCAGTTGGCCTTCGCCATAATCAATATAAGGGATGTCACGCAGAAGCAGCAGCTCCAGAAGAGCCCGATTACTACTGGTCGCCCGATACAGCATGGCAAAATCCTTGTATTCCCGCTTCCCTCGTTCCACTTCAAGGACAATATGCTCCACCATTTGCGCCGCTTCCTCGTCTGCTGTTTGCGGACGCATATACCGGGGCTGACTGCCGTTGCTCTTCGCTGCCTGCAGCGTTTTGGAGCGTCGCCGCGTATTATGACGGATAATGCCGTTGCCCAGGCCGACAATTGCAGGACCTGAACGGTAATTAATATCGAGCGTAATGACCTTTGCCCCCGGATATAGCTTCTCGAATTCCAAAATGAACTCGCTGCGCGCCCCGTTGAAGGAATAAATCGTCTGATCATCGTCGCCGACCACCATTAGATTATGCTGGGGATGCGCGACCATTTTGACCAATTCATATTGCAGGGCATTCGTGTCCTGGAACTCATCGACCATTACATACTGGTACCTCATCTGCAGCTCCTGTAAAAGCACCGGCCGCTCCTTCAGCATCCGATAGGCTATTAGAAGAACATCATCGAAATCGATTTTGAAATTCTCAAGCTTCCATTGCTCATAAATCTTCAGAATCTCTTTCATTTCTTTCTCTGCCGTGGTTAGCTCCGGTAAATCTTCAAGTGTGCCCATGTTCATCTTATGAGAGGAGAGCAGGGTAAGCAGTGTTTCCGGTGGATAAGCATCCTTAGGAAGCCCAAGCTCGCGCATAATCTGCTTCAATAAAATATGCTGACGGCGCGTTTCGCTGAATATATCCTGCTGCAAGCCTTGTCTTCGCAAGAAATATAGGAAAAAGGAATGGAATGTCCGGGCCTGCAGGGTGGTAGCATCACGTTCGCTCACTCCGGGAAGCAGCACAATTCGTTCGCGCATTTCCGCTGCGGCCTTATTGGAAAAGGTCAGCAGGAGCAGCTGGCTCGGCGATATGCCACGCACAGACAGCAAATAACCGGTTCTGCAGATCAGAACCGAGGTTTTGCCAGAGCCTGCACCTGCCAGAGTAAGCAGCGGCCCCGTATGATGCCTGACGGCTGCAATTTGGGGCTGATTAAGAAGAATACCGCCATTCTCAAGCTTCCGGAAATAAGCCGAGTCAGGGTCTCCTGCCTTCACCAGTTCCTTACTGGTTCGCGCAGAAGCTATGGCTGCCTCTGGGATCCGCTCACCGGTAGCACCCAGAGGAATATTATGAAATAACAGCTTGTTCATTAAATTCACCTTCATTTGTTTCATTTACGGTTTTGACCAATCTACAATATACCATTCGAGAGCCGTTGCTGCACAAGTAAAAAGTGTAAAAGAGATACAATTAGAACAAGAGGTCATCAGCAATTTGCTCACCTAACAGTTCTACATTACTGGAGAGCATTGCTGTTTTTTTCACTAAAAATATTGCATTTCGATGTCATTATCATTATCATTATTGATAATGATAATAATGGAGGGGTGAAAGTATGCCGGAGTCAAAAGCAGATCTGATTCTGCATCCCATTCGGATGCGCATCATTCAATCTCTTGCGCTGGGCGGACAACGGACTACACAGCAGCTGGTTAGAGAGCTGGAGGATATTCCTCAAGCGACAATGTATCGTCATCTGAACAAGCTGCTGAAGGCCGGAATTCTGCAGGTGGCAGAGGAGAATAAAGTCCGTGGAACTCTAGAAAAGGTATATTACCTGGCTCAAGGTGGTGAAGATTTAACGCCGCTGGATGTTACGGAGAACTCCTCGGGTGAACACATGACCTTATTTCTGAAGTTTATCTCTTCGCTTATTGGTGATTTCAGTCAATATGTTCGTCAGGAGCATTATGACATGCGTCAGGACGGTATTTCCATGAGGCAGCTGCATCTACATCTAAATGATGAAGAGTATGCGGCACTTCTCACCGAGCTTCGCCAGTCTATGCAGAAATATGCAAGTAATGAAGCCGGAGGGACTCGTCGCAGACGTATGATATCGACCATCGTAATTCCCGAAGTACAGGAGGATAAAGGGGGAAATATGAAAGATGAGGCGAGTAACGATGACAGTAACTGAACGATCAGAAGCACAACTAGTCCACGAGGTTCGGGAAACCACGGATCCATTCGCAGGTGTGTCCCAGAAGGCACTCAAATTTCTACCGCTTTATGTCCTAGTTCCCCTCATGTACTGGACCTTATTCAAAACCATGGGTTATGAGTTGGATTGGAAAGGTTTTGGCCTTGGGGCGCTTGGGTGGACCGTTGCCCTGTTTCTGCGCGGACCGCTCAGCTTGCTGGTTCAGAAGTGGCCGCCCGAGAAGGCCAAGAATGTTATCGTAAGCAGCTCCGGTGTTCTGGAGGAAGGGGTTCGTCTGATTCTGCTGGTGCTTACCTCCACTTCCTTCACCTGGGCACAATCGGTGGGTCAAGGCTGGGCGGCAATTGAAGTATTATTTGTCATTATTAACGTCATTATGATCACAGCCCTCATTAATCGGACAGACGAGAAAGCCATGCAAGCAAAGGAAATGCTTCAGGCCCAGGGAAACATTCAGGCTAGCCCACTGTGGGGAATATTGGAGCGTATTTGGGCGTCAGCATTTCATATCGGAGCAACACTGATCATAGCGCATAACCCCTGGTCAGTCATACTGCTGATTCCACTGCACAGCGGGCTGAACCTAGTTGCTGTCCGCATCGCCAAGGCCTCCATATTCGGAACGAATATGTTAGTTGCGGCGCTGGGACTGGTTACACTGACGGTTGGGTTATTACTTTTTCAATAAATACCTGATTCCTTCCGCCACCCCATCCTCATTATTGCTGAAGGTAATGTAATCACTCATTTCTTTGAGAATGGGAGCGGCGTTAGCCATGGCAATCCGGTGACCGGCTACTTTGAACATAGGCAAATCATTGTAGCTATCACCCATTACGGCCACATCCTCCATCGCTATTCCAAAGTGTGAGGCCAGCAGAGTTACCCCATGACCTTTTGTAGCCTCGTGATGGTTGATTTCAAGGTTATTCTCATGCGATGACGTAATAATGAGACCGGGAATGGAAGCAAATCGAGTAGAAGCCTCCTTCAGCAGGTCAAGATTGAAAGAGAAGGCTAAGGCCTTATATATCACATTCTCTTTTTTACTCCAGATTTCATCCATATGTTCTACATAGGTGACCGCAGCCTGTTGAAATTGCTTCTCCACCAACAGCTTGATAATCCACCGCACATTCTCCGGTACTTCCCCCGCTTCCATAGATGCGAGCTTCTCTAACCGTACCCTTTTATTCAGCTCAACGTATACATTGTCTTCCGTATAAATCTCGTAATACAGCTCGGGAATTTCATTCATCCAACGGAGAACAGGAAGGAGGTCTTCCTTGTCGAGCGGTCGGCTTGCTACAATCATCCCGCCCGGCAGTGCCGCCGCTGCTCCGTTCAGGCTAACCACCGGACACTGCAGATCGGCCAGACGCAATTGTCTTTCGGCATCCATATAAGAACGTCCTGAAGCGATAGCTACAATGTGTCCTAAGCTTTGGGCCTGAACAATAGCCTCGCGATTCCCCGGACTGATAACGCCATCCTCATTTAATAAAGTTCCATCCATATCCAGTGCGATCAGCATGTTGTATATCCTCCTACTCAAGTGTATTGTCCTTTGAAAGGAAAGTGAAATTGTTTTCTGTATCTTATCATTAATTTGCATATTTTTAGAATAGAGATCGTTCGTGGTACAATGGTATGTGTTAATATCCTAGCGCCAACACCGTATTGGCGGTTTTTGGTCTGGGCATACAAGCGGAGTCTGTTATACGTAAGGGGGCTTTTTAATTATGAGATCCAAGAATTTGGCTACAATATCGCTCGCCGTAATGGCTTGCGGTTTTCTTTTCACTCTGTTTCTACCGGAAAATTTAGCTGTGATTCTGCTCCGGGGCGGCTTTGAGGCAGGACTTGTGGGCGGTATAGCTGACTGGTTTGCTGTAACTGCACTGTTTCGTCATCCTTTGGGGTTGCCCATTCCGCATACATCCCTGCTGCTGAAGAATCGCGATAAGCTTGTTCAATCGTTGATCTCAGCGATGGAGAACGAGCTGCTGAACAAAGAGAGCATAGAGAACAAGCTGCGTAAAATTAAGATTGTCTCGATGGGAGCGGGCTTATTAACCAAGTCTCTCCGTAGAAAAAAAACGCGGGCCGAAATTCTAGAGCAAATTAGTGGAATTGTACTTCACCTTCCGCTGCAAAAAGCAGTTCCTCATTTAAAATCTGCACTTGTGGGCTATATCCAGGAAGCGGATCTGAGCACAGCGGTGGATAGCGTAGTAACGAGGCTCATGAACGATGGTAAAGATGTTGCTGCTCTTGACTATGCGTTGGAGCAGGTATCTATGTGGGGCGGTAGAACAGAAACTCGGGCTATGCTGGGCAAAATCGCGAGTCAAAAGCTATCCGAAGTTAAGCTGGGCGGATTGAAGGGTATGGCGTTTCAGGCCTTTGTCGGATTTATGGATGAGGAGATGCTGGGCGAAATGCTGCAAGGGATGCTGGTCTCTGGAATCCGTGATTTTCAGGAGGAGGACAGTCCGTACCGAGAGGGGATTATCCAGGAAATTCGAGTGGCGTTATTCCAGCTTGTGAACGATGAGAAACGAGTGGCATCCTTGAAGGACTGGGCAGTGCAAGAACTTCAAAGCGAGGCTTCGACTGAATTCATGGGTGCCCGCTTGGAAGAGATCCGCAGCAAGGCTGTAGCGATGCTGAAAGAGGATCAGGCGAAGGGTGGTCGTAAGTTATTTACACTCTATGCCATGCTTGTACGCCGTATTAGTAAGGAGCAGCAGTGGATTCAGGGCTGGGAAGAGCGGATACGGGCTTCACTGATTGCATTTGTGGGGAACAACCATTATCGACTCGGGGTACTGGTCAAAGAGAATCTAGAGATGCTGGATGACGCCAGTCTAGTCAATATGCTTGAGGATAAGGTCGGCAAGGATCTGCAGTGGATTCGAGTAAACGGTGCGCTGTGCGGATTTGTCGTCGGTCTAATTCTGACCCTAATTCAAATGGTATAGATAATATAAAAGCAGTGAAGACTTCTGCCGGAGGATGAATGTCCTACTCGCGGATTGGTCTCACTGCTTTTTGATATGAATAAGTAGTTACAGCTGGTTTTTGCCGTTACTTATTGTATAGGTTTCCAGAACGGGAACGACGAATATTTTGCCATCTCCGAAGGAGCCTTTCTCCCCGGTTCTTGCAGTTCTCATGATAATACTGAGTACATCCTCTTTCTCGTTATCATTAATAACGATCATCAAGAGTTTCTTGGATATTTGATTGTAATGATTTGTACCCACCTGTATGCCTTTTTGTTTGCCGCGTCCTAAAAGATCCATCTTGCTGATGGAGGGAAAGCCGGCAAGCATAAGCTCAGCCATAACCTCATCTGCTTTCTCCGGCCGTACAATTGCCTTAATCATTAACATCACAATCAACCCTTTCTACGACGAATAATGTGTAGGGATATTGCCAAATTCATGGTAGCAGGATAAAAGAAAATATTCGTTATAGTGGCAACGCTTCCAATATAAGTGTAAGTTTTTTGAAGTAGGAAACATACGATTAACATCACAAATTCCTTTTTACACTATGTCGCATTAACGGGATAAACAGACAAGTGAAAATAATGGATAGGTAGAGGATACATGTGAAAACAGCGATTTATTCAGATGCCTTCTCCTGTTTATCCTGCGTATTCAGTGTTAAAGTCCGGTACAATTCCTCCAAACGTGCGGCCGTATGCTTCCAATCAAAAGCATTCAGTGCATCCTTCCGACCCTGAATGCCCATACTTCCCGCCAGTTTCGGGTTACGGCCTATAATCAGCAGATATCTGGAGAAGGATAACGACTCCCGATAACGGTTCACAAGGTATCCATTTACACCGGATACGACAATTTCACGGATACCGCCATTATTTGAAGCGATAACAGGCAGACCGGTAGCCATGGCCTCCACATTGACCAGACCAAAGGCTTCATGACCCTGTGAAGGGCAAACGAAGCAGTCGGCTGCTTGATACAGCAAGTGAATCTCCTCATGAGCTACGTTTCCCAGGAAAGTGACTGATACGCCGAGGCGCATTGCCAATCTCTTCAATTGCCTGATATAAAGCGGTTTACCTCTGCCTACAATTAGCAGGTGAATGGGTAACCATCTACGGAGTAAGGATACGGAACGAATAAGAACGGACACACCTTTGCGCGGGATTATTCGTCCTACATATAACACAGTAAACTTCTGCGGAAGCCGATAAGAACGGCGAAGATATCGCCGTTCTTCCGGAGACGGAGGAACAAACCGTTCCAGATCCGCTCCTAGCGGAACAATGCGTATGATCGCAGCACAGCTCGGGAAGCGGCGAGCCAATCGCCGCTGCAAAGAGCGGCTGTTGGCAATAATCAGATCAGCATGATTCAGACAGCTGAGGATTGCTCGTGTATTCGGTACAAAGGTAAGAGAATGCAGAAATAGAACTATGGGTATTGTTGGAGCTGCTTTCTGGACAGCGGCCATGAGTCTTGGACGATTATCAACCTGTATAAGATCAAAGGAACTTTCCCTTACGAAGTTCAGCACCGCATCAAGATATCGGGACGGATTATCCGCGGGCAGCCGAATAATATTTACATGCTCCAGCTCATCGGTAAGTGACAACCCCGGTATTCTCCGGCTTACAATGGTAACCTGATGACGCAGGGCCAACTGCTTGGCAATCGCCAGGATACAAATTTCTACCGAGTTGTTCCCGGGAACAGTAAATTGTTCCGGAGCGATGATACAGACACGCATGGTTCATGCCTCCCTGATCGACCCTCAACATTGAGTCTTTTTGTACCATATGCAGAGCTGTAGGTAGGAGATACATCCCAAGAGCGGAGTTCACCGTGGCTGAAAAGGTTGAAACTAGGAGCTAATCTGCGCTTTTGTCCTCTCAATGACCACTGAAATCCGCTGCTCAAGCCCTTCTATGGTTTGCTTGCTTCCTGCGATTTGGCGCAACATAGAGACAAGAGAGGATAGTGACTGTGAGGCGATCATTGGATTGTGCTTGCGGATGGCGGATTTGAAGCTGCTCCAATCTGCAGAGAGCCGCTTATTTAGAGCGGTGACTACACTTTTCCTAGATTTAATCTCCGTTTGGCTGCTTTCGATACTGCTTAAGGTTTTACGGGCAGCAGCAATTTTCAGGCTCCGCGTTTCTTTGGCCGTTTTTAATTTTGCTTCCTTGTCCCGAATGTCCTGTCGGGCCAGCTGCACGAGTACTCTCATAGCATCCCCTTGAGCGTTTAACACTGCGTTTAGATTTTTGTCTTTCAAGTTCCTGGCGATACTGATCCTGCGGCTAAGTGAGCTGTATTGATCAAATAGAGGCTGATAACGTTCCTTCGTACTCTTGGTCTGAGCTTCCAGTGGTGACACAATGCCTGCATCTATTTCTCTGATTTGCTTACGGACTATGCTCAACATCTGCTCATTCTTGTAGTGAAGGACTCTTATTCTCTCCTCCCGGCTATCGTACTGGGTCTGCAGCATAACCAGCTCTGCGTATAAATTAGTTAATCTGGCTTTGGTTGCAGAGTCCGCAACAGCAGCGGTTTCGTCATAAGAGGCTTTGATGTCTGGTGTTAATTGAACAACAGAAGCGGCAAAAGCGTCAGCAGGAGATAGAGCAGCGATTACAAGCACCAGCAGTAATCCGGTAAAACGTTTCAGCTTCAACAAATATTTTCCTCCTCATTCATCCGTGAGCCCCAAAACGACAAAAAGCACCCGTAGCAAAGGCTAAAAAAAGCCTTTATTACGGGTGCTTCCACGTAAAAAGTCACGAACGATCTATTTCCTCAAACTATAGTGCAATACGATCTATTGCGTCAAGCGGGCACATTTTTATCGGCATCCGTCTTATCGTATACTGAATGAATAGCATGGAGGAGGGGATTTGAATAAACTCATATAAAAAGATTGCCGTTGAGCCCTATACGCAATGGGAGCCGGAGGTGGCTTCACCCTCCTCAGCCTGTGGACCCGCGACGATGGCAGCGTTGGCGGAATATTGGAGAACCCAGCAGGGGCAGGCTTTTATTCAGAGATGGAGTCATTTTCATTCCAAAGCGGCGCATATTAATTATATATATAGACATCATGGAGGAGCTCCATGGGGAATGAGTGTAAAAGGCTTCAAGAAAGGGATAAAGTCTTATCTCGGAGCTGCATTCGATACAGAGGAAGGCCGGCGGCACACGCTTTCGATCAGCACCTTTAATGACTTTGCTCAATATAAGGCGGAGATCGAAGCTGGCAGACCCGTTGCTATAAAATTCGACAAATGGTTCAACCTTCGCTGGAAAGGAAACTACGTCTATGATTATCATTGGGTAATCGGAATTGGGTATGAAGATGCCGCGGATAGCGGGAAAGCGACCCTGATTATTCTGGATAACGGTGTGAAAACTGCCGCCGGTTTTAATTTGAGCAGGGAACGGCGGGTAGATTATGGCATAAATAAGGACATCCTAACAATGGTGGCATTAAATATAGAAAAAGTGTAGTACAATCGTTTGCACTAACGCGTATATCATATTATAATTTCCCCTTAATAAGGGGTAAAGGGGAAGATTTCTTTGGCGGTACAAAAGGAAATAGACGAACCGATTTATTATGGGGATTTTGTGGTCACTAGTGGTGTTTCTGTATTTGCTCAAGACTTTGATGACTTGTTTAGCTATGATGGCGATGACTTGGGTGTGGCCTATACTAAAGAGCGTTCTTCCTTTCGGTTATGGGCGCCCACTTCGCTGGAAGTGGAGGTCGTTCTATACCCATCCTGGGAGGGTGAGGCTTCGCAAAAGCTACCTATGACCCGGGATACCAGGGGGACGTGGATTCTCGCGGTTAACGGGGATCTCGAGGGCATGTTTTATACATATCGGGTTCGTATTGGAGAGCAGTGGAATGAAGCTGCGGATCCCTACGCGCGAGCAGTTGGCGTGAACGGAGATCGAGGCGCAATCATAGATATGCGTACAACGGACCCGGAACGGTGGAGCGAGAACAAACCTCCGCTTGAAGATCCTGCTGATGCGATTATATACGAGCTTCATGTACAGGACTTATCTATCCATCCGAACAGCGGCATTAAGCATAAAGGTAAATACCTGGGCCTCGCAGAGGAAGGGACGAGGGGACCGGGAGGTATTTTAACCGGGCTGGATCATATTACGGATCTTGGAGTAACCCATGTGCAGCTGCTGCCTATTTATGATTATGCTACTGAAAGTGTAGATGAGACCCAGCTTGATCACGCGCAATACAACTGGGGATATGATCCCAAAAATTATAATGTTCCAGAAGGTTCCTATGCTACGGACCCCTATGTTCCGGGAGTGCGGATCAAAGAGCTGAAGACCTTAATTCAGGCGCTGCATGATCGTGGAATTCGGGTGATTATGGATGTCGTATACAATCATGTGTATGACGGATACCGGGTCAATTTCACGAAGCTGGTTCCCGGCTATTATCTGCGGTATAAACCGGATGGACGTCTGTCCAACGGCTCAGGCTGCGGGAATGACTGTGCTACGGAACGCAAGATGATGTCGCGGTTTGTTGCCGATTCGGTGGTCTATTGGGCAAAGGAGTACCATATCGACGGCTTTCGGTTCGATCTGATGGGACTGATGGATATTGATACGATCAACGAAACACGCCGCCGCCTCGATGAGATTGATTATTCGATTCTGACGATTGGCGAGGGCTGGATTATGGAAACGGAACTGCCTCCGGAACGGAGGGCCAACCAGAGTCATGCCAATGTTTTGCCGGGCGTAGGACATTTTAACGACGGCTTCCGAAATGCGATTAAAGGGAATATCTTTCTGCATGACCAAAGGGGATTTGTCGGGGGCGGAATAGGCTTTGAACGAAGTATAAGGGCAGGAGTTGCCGGCGGTATCTTTTACGAGCTTGGACAGGGACAATATGCTCAAGAGCCGCAGCAATGTGTAAACTTCGTAGAGTGTCATGACAATCATACCCTGTGGGACAAAATCATCCTATGCTCCCCGAAAGAAACCGATGAACAACGTCGAGCCATGCATCACCTTGCTTCAGCCATCGTATTAACGAGTCAGGGGATTCCTTTTCTCCATGCCGGGCAAGAGTTTATGCGGACAAAAAATGGAGTCGAGAACAGCTACCAGTCACCCGTGGAGATTAATTGGATGGACTGGGAGCTATGTGCGGCACATGGGGATTCTGTAGCCTACATGAAGAAGTTGATCTCACTACGCAAGGCTCATCCGGCATTCCGGCTGCGTTCGGGTGACGATATCCGGGATAGACTTATTTTTGAAAAAGCGCCGGCTCACACGGTTGCGTACACTCTGCGTGATCATGCCGGGGGAGACTCTGCGCAGCATTTGTACGTTCTTTACAACGCTGAGCCGCAAGAGGTTTGCTTGGATCTGCCGGAGCTTGGAGAATGGAATGTTATTTTCGGCGCAGAGTTCGTACAAAGTGTGGATAAAGGGAAATTAACGGCCCGAGGCATTGGCATGGTCGTATTAGCTGTTCAGCCGTATTAGGTGGATCAAAAGAAACCTCTCCTTTGTAAATGGTTGGACTTCACTCCATTTGATCAAAGAGAGGTTTTTTACTATTGGATTTCCGGCCGCTGTTGTCTCCAGATTTCTTTGATTGAACCTGCTGTGGGCGGTTGAAATTCGGATACAGCTTGCTTATATATACATGAAATTAGCAATTAAGCTTGAGCCAAATAGCAGTAGCTAAAGTAAATATAGATTAAGGTAGATCGGTTTAAGAACGCTATGCGGACTACAGATCCCTTATTGTCTATAAATTGCTCTATAAGTAAGTTATGCGGACACAGTTGCCGTTATTTATGAAAACTGGGCTATTTATAGCCGAATTCTTGTAAATAAGGCCTTCTGAGTCCGCATAGATAAGGAATTCAGGTAAATGGAGTAAATAGCGTCCGCTGGGTCCGTTAAGCTCACGCATTCATCTTGAGCAGATATCCACGCGTGTTCGTACATCAAGAGGGGAAGGAGTAGGCTATTCATGCGAAGCAGAGATCTACACCTGTTCATTCATTCAGAAACTTATGGGTTGCATTTTATTTTCCGATAAACTTAAATATATGGTAATACTTGTGATAAAGTTAGGTTGAATGTGTCGTTTTGTGTAAATCGTGATATTATTCATTACAAAATTGAAGTACAGGTGTTAATATAAAAGCACTTATTCCCCTATTCATGCCTGACAGGAAGTTGAAAGTGTGGCGGAAGTCGCCAAGTTACAGCCTCCTACTTCGCCGCTTTACAGCGGTACTTAGATCGGTGACCGAGAGTGAAGCCTTTTGAGCGCCGGGAATAAAAGCAAGGACACCACCGCCTTAAGTTCCGGCGGCTAATAAGAGAGACTCGGAGGATGACTGTTATGGGTAAAACAACGGGATTTATGGAATATCAACGGCAAACACCGGCAGAATGTGCGACGCTGGAGCGAATTAAACATTGGAATGAATTTTCGGTACCGATGGAAGAAGAGAAACTGCGTGAGCAGGGTGCAAGATGTATGGATTGTGGAACGCCGTATTGCCATGTAGGACGTGTACTTTCAGGTATGGCTTCGGGCTGTCCTGTGAATAATCTAATTCCGGAATGGAACGATCTCGTGTATCACGGCAACTGGGAGGTTGCTTTAAAGAGATTGCACAAAACCAATAACTTTCCTGAATTTACAGGTCGGGTATGTCCGGCTCCATGTGAAGGATCATGTACGGTAGGCCTCGTTGGGAAGCCTGTAACGATAAAGTCCATAGAGAAGGCTATTGTGGACAGGGGATTTGCGGAAGGCTGGATTGTTCCTGAACCGCCGCTAACACGTACTGGTAAGAAGGTTGCCGTTGTCGGATCCGGACCTGCGGGTCTTGCTTGCGCGGCACAGCTTAATAAAGCCGGACACAGCGTAACGGTATTCGAGCGCGCTGATCGCATCGGCGGTTTGTTGACTTACGGGATTCCGAATATGAAACTGGATAAGAAAACCGTGCAGCGCCGAGTAGATTTGCTTGCTGCTGAAGGCATCACTTTTATTACGAATACGGAAATTGGCAAGGATATTACTACCTCCCAACTGAAGGATGAGTATGATGCAGTTGTCCTATGCGGCGGATCAACTCAAGCCCGTGATCTTCCATTGGAAGGACGCGAGCTATCGGGTATCCATCAAGCGATGGAGTTCCTGACGTTGAACACCAAAAGCTTGCTTGACTCCGAATTGACGGATGGGCAATACTTATCCGCAGCAGGCAAAGATGTAGTGGTTATCGGCGGCGGAGATACGGGTACGGACTGCGTAGCCACCTCTATCCGTCACGGTTGTAACAGTGTGATCCAGCTGGAAATTATGCCGCAGTCCCCGCTTAGCCGTCAAGCCGGCAACCCTTGGCCGGAATGGCCGAAGGTGCTTAAGGTAGACTACGGTCAAGAAGAGGCGGCTTCTGTGTTCGAGCAGGACCCGCGCCGTTATCTCGTATCGACGAAACGTTTTGTCGGTAATGAGGAAGGGCATGTACAGGAACTCCACACCGTGAAGATCGAGTGGACCCGTAATGAGCAGGGCCGTATCGTACCGGTTGAAGTCCCGGGCAGTGAAGAAGTTTTCAAGACACAGCTGGTACTGCTGGCCTTGGGTTTCACCGGACCGGAAGAAACAGCGCTTGAAGGTTTGGGCTTGGAACGTGATGAACGTTCCAATGTAAAGGCAGAGTTCGGAGAACAAAAGACAAACGTTGAGGGTGTGTTCGCCGCAGGAGATATGCGCCGTGGACAAAGCCTTGTTGTATGGGCAATTAACGAAGGCCGCCAAAGTGCGCGTGAGGTTGACCGCTTTTTGATGGGAGCTTCGAATCTTCCTTAATTACTTGAGACTAAGCATATTACAAGCAGGACGCCTTCCGGGGCGTCCGCTTTTGCGTTCACAGACTCCAAAGTTAATAATAGGGATATAGGAATTCAAATAATATACTCATATAGAGGGGATGGCAGTTATGAAATTAATGTTTATTTCCGATATCCACGGCTCACTTTACTGGCTCGACAAGGCTTTGGAGAAGATGCAAGAGGAACAGCCGGATAACCTTGTTATATTAGGCGATTTTTTGTATCACGGACCTAGAAATCCGCTGCCGGATGGATATGATCCACAAGGTGTTGCAACCAGACTGAATCCTTATAGCAAATCTATTGTCGCTGTACGCGGGAATTGCGATGCCGAGGTGGACCAAATGCTGCTGGAGTTCCCGATGATGGGGGATTATGTGATGATTTTGCACGAAGGCAGACGAATTTATGTTACGCACGGACATGGCTTCAGCATCGAGAATTTGCCGCTGCTCTCACAAGGAGATATTTTCATTCAAGGGCATACCCACCTTCCGGTGGCGGATGTTAAAGAGGGAGTCTATGTACTGAATCCCGGTTCGATAGCGTTGCCCAAAGAAAATAATCCGAACAGCTACGCGATCCTTGAAGGCGGGTTGTTCAGTGTGAAGGATTTTGACGGGAATACGGTTAAAAGTATTGTTCTATAACAAAAAAACCATAATCTTATAGCCTAGCGGCAATTGAGCGCAGGGGAATATTCATGTATTATGGGTATGGAGCTTTGAAGCAAGCGGGCTCCAAATATAACAGTAAAGGTAGTTACCTACATGCATCCTAAAGATTCGAACTATACCATGCCGCCCGAATGGGGTAAGCATGAGCGTACTTTTATATCCTGGCCGGTCAAAGCCTCCATGTGTTTCCCGGAAGATCATGAGTCCGTATGCAAAGGATACGCGGATATCATCAATGCTATAGCAGAGTTTGAACCCGTAACCGTAGTGGTTAATCCAGCCGATCTGGAAGCCGTAGAACGCCTGGTTGGCGGTCCGAGTGTTACGCTTTTGCCTATAGAACACAGCGACGCGTGGTTGCGTGATAATGGCCCTACTTTTGTCGTGAATAATGATGGTGTATTGGCCGGAGTAAATTGGACTTTTAATGCCTGGGGAGGCAAATATGCTCCTTGGGATCTTGACGATAAAGTAGCCCCGCAGATTCTCGAGAGCTTGGGGCTTGAGCGTTTGGATGCACCGATTGTAATGGAGGGCGGTTCGATTCATACGGATGGGGAAGGAACCCTTCTTACAACAGAGGAGTGTCTGCTGAATCCTAATCGTAACCCTCATCTTGGACGGGAAGAGATTGAAGAATCGGTGCGCAGATACACCGGTACGGAGCGGATTATCTGGCTGAAGCAAGGCTTAAGCGGAGATGAGACGGATGGTCATGTCGACAATATTGCTTGCTTCGCTGCACCCGGCAAAGTGATTATTCAAGTGTGTGAGGATCCGGAGGATGAGAACTACGCGATTACGTTGGATAATCTAAGCATTCTGGAGAATGCTGTAGACGCTAGGGGACGTAAGCTGGAGATCATTAAGATTGAACAGCCGCCGCGTGTAGATTATGAGGAAAGTCGTTTAACGCTCAGCTATTTGAACTTTTATTTCGTGAACGGGGGCATCATTCTGCCCGTCTTCGGCGGTACTGCGGAGGAGACGGACAAGCTGGCGGAGCAAGTGCTGGCAGATGTTTTCCCGGATCGCAGAATACGTACCGTCAATGGTATGGCTGTCATCCGTGAAGGCGGGAACGTTCATTGCACCACGCAGCAAATGCCGGCACGAAACTAACAAATTTAAGCATGCCTAGTTGGATATTGCTTTAAGGAAGAACATTAGGCGGGAATATTCCCTCTAATTCATCAGATAAACGTTTCTTCTTGACCCAGTCAGTTAAATAGATGTATTTTATACACTTATTTCTAGATTTTGGCGCTCGGATGTATGAATAGATGTACTTTGTGCAACTAAAAGCACGAATAAGTCGTTTAAACCCCAGAATACCCAAATATAAGTGTATAAAGTGCACTTAAACATCCTAAAGTGTGCTAAGGGAGAAATATAAGTGTGCGTTGTGCAACTATATATATTGAAACCCATGTAGGTAGACGATTTGATTGCCGTACTTGTCGCGTATACCTGGGAAGATACTTCTACCCTCATACACAAACTTCTTGACGCTACCTGATTGGCCCAAGATCCATTAATTTAAGGAGGTAAGATACGTGAGAAAAGTAAAAGTAGCTGCTACACAAATGAGCTGCTCAGGCAACATTGATGAGAATATAAGCAAAGCCGAAAAGTTGGTTAGAGAAGCAGCGGCGCAGGGTGCGCAGATTATCTTGCTCCAGGAACTCTTCGAAACACCGTACTTCTGCCAGAAGGAGAAGTCCGATTATTATAGCTACGCAACCGAGCTTGAGCTTAATAAAGCAGTGAATCATTTCAAAGCGATAGCCAAAGAACTTGAAGTAGTTCTGCCGATCAGCTTCTATGAGAAGAAAAACTATGCACGCTACAATTCGCTTGCTGTTATCGATGCAGATGGAACCGTTATGGGGAAATATCGCAAAAGTCATATTCCGGACGGTCCGGGTTATGAGGAGAAGTTTTATTTTAACCCCGGAGATACCGGCTTCAAAGTGTGGAACACACGTTATGCAAAAATCGGCGTAGGCATCTGCTGGGATCAATGGTATCCGGAAGCCGCCAGAGTGATGAGCTTGATGGGGGCGGAAATCCTGTTCTATCCTACAGCCATCGGCTCTGAGCCGCAGGACGGATCTATTGACTCCAAGGATCATTGGCAGACCTGTATGCTTGGGCATGCAGCCGCCAACCTGATTCCTGTAGTTGCCTCCAACCGGATCGGTGAAGAGACAGATGAGGAATCCAGTATTAATTTCTATGGTTCATCATTTATCGCCGGCCCGCAAGGGAACAAGGTTGTGGAAGCTGGACGGGATGAGGAAACGGTGTTGGTTAGTGAGTTTGACCTGGATGCTTTGGAGGTTGGACGGATTGAGTGGGGGATCTTCCGGGATCGCCGGCCTGAGCTTTACCGATTGATCTCCTCGTATGATGGGGATTTAACGTTTTAAGGTTCGTTTTAAGGTTTACGTTTTTAAGTTTCTAAGGATAACGGGCACTGCCAAGGATGATCATGATCTCTTGCCGGTGGCCGTTTTTTTATAATCAGAGTATCCCAATAATTCACTATAGGAGGAATTACTATGTATCCATCTTTCGATTTAACAGGCAAAATAGCAGTAATTACGGGGGCCAGCATGGGGATCGGTCAAGGACTGGCCAAAGCATTGGCACATGCAGGAGCAAAAGTCATTCTAACGGCTCGAAGTGTACAAGCGCTTGAAGGCGTAGCTGAGGAAATTCGGGTGGAAGGCGGCGAGGCGGAGGTTCGGCAGCTGGATGTAACGAACATTGCCCAGATAAGTACGGTTATGAATGAAATTAGGGAAGCTTTTGGCCGGATAGATATTCTGGTGAACAATGCGGGACTCGGAGCCAATCATCCAGCCGTGGATGTAACGGAAGAGGATTGGGACAGCATGATGGATGTGAACTTGAAGGGACTGTTTTTCTGCTGTCAGGCGGCAGGGAGAATTATGCTGAAGCAGGGCGGCGGGCGGATAGTGAATATCAGTTCGCAGGCCAGTGTTGTCGGTATTGTAGATCATGCGGTTTACTGCGCCTCCAAAGGGGGAGTGAATCAGTTAACCCGTGTATTAGCTTTGGAATGGTCAAGTCAGGGAGTTAATGTGAATGCGGTAGCCCCTACTTTTACATATACACCAGGTACAGCTGAACGTTTGGATAACCCCGAATATTATCAAAATGTGGTCAGCCGCATTCCAGCCACTAGACATGCATAGAACCTTACACGAAATCGAAAAACTAAAAAAGTAATAATTTTACAGTTGTGTTTTTTGGATAAAGTGAAAAAAATCAAAG
>NZ_JAUSTK010000051.1 GCF_030812855.1 Paenibacillus wynnii | reverse complement strand
TAGCTACGCGGGGGCTTGGCCCCTCCCGCGACCGGACTTTCACCGGCTAGAGGTTGCGTGCTTAGCTGGGCACGCTGCTTTCGAAGCTAGTTTTCCTTCGGAAAACTTTCGGGCGACCGCTATCGCTTTTCCACAATCGTTCCGTTCTCTCCGCTGTTTAAGCGGAAAAAGTTTCTATAATTCTTCCAAAAATCACAAAAAGAAACCGGGCTTCCGGCGGTTTATTCTTCGCGGCATGGAGAAAGTGACACTTGAGGTCGGGTGGCATGCGCTTGCCCATAATCTGTTGAAGTAAGCAGCCAATGACCAAAAACACAGAGCATCAATTCTCCAGCAACAGGAGAATTGATGCTCTGCTTTCGTTTTACGGTTTTTAAAAACAAAAGAACAGTCCCATTCGTAGAAAATTCTACTTATGGGACTGCCCCACTTTTTGATGTGCGTCATACTTATTCCGGTATGGTGAAAACAGGAACCCTTCGCCCGTCGATATCCGTAAACTTATACTCCTCTGCCAATTGTCCCACCCGCTGCGGGATTCCCGTTCTCATCATAACTGCCGGATCAGATGCCAAAGCACATGCCGCCCGCCCAACATATCGTGTTGACTCGCTGATTTTCAGCGAGTCTACTTCATGCCAACGTGCCTCATCCGTATTCATACTTTTCAATACGAGCTCTGTGCGCATCCACCCTGGAGATAAAAAGGGATTACAGCTATTCCATCTTCTTTGAGTTCGATTGACAAACCGTACGCCATACGCACTAAGGCATTCTTGGACAGGTCATAATAAAAATTGCCAACATATTTATAATGATCCCAAAAGGTCGTATGAATAATGATACCGCCATTCTGATTGTTCCGCATAAGTGGAATGGCATAATAATTGGTCATTAATTGCGCCCGGACTCCTGAGGTGAACATGTTATCCCAGTGCGCCGGAGGCAGCTCCCACAAGGGTTTAATGACAATCTCCAGCTCATTTCCGCCCCAGACGTTATTAACCAGTATATCCAGCTTCCCCTACTCCTCGGCAATTCGCTGAATAACGCTCTCCGTATCAGCGTCAATCGTATGATCACAGCATATCGCGGAACCCTTTCCACCCTCTTGTCCGATCTCACGGATCGTACTATCTATATCCCCGGTCCAAGGATTAGATGATGAAGCCGATGTAGTCCTGCCTGTTACGTAGACAAAGGCACCGGCTTTCGCCAATTCGATAGTAATTCCCTCTTTTCTTTTTAATATGGGATTTGTATAGAGTTATATAAATAATGTTGTTGGAACCTAGTGTCAGTTAAAGTCGGAAATATATTAAAAGTTATCGTCATGTTATATTTCGTTGACATTACCCAACTTCTAATGCAGGTATTAGAATATGTTTGTCGCCAACTCTCTAATCATAGGTGCGAAGAAGGAGTAGAGGGGCGCTAAGCCCCTTCTATTTAGAGGTTCAATGTAGCCCCTTTACATAGAGTTGACTCTTATGTTGCACCAAATACAAGGGAAATGTCTTGTCACTTAGTAGACGCCAGGGTTGGAGCTGCCGTGAAGGCTGAACTCGGCCAAAAAGCCGGAGAGAAACGGAGTATTTCTTATGATAATGATCCGGATTCCCTCCAGTAAAGAAAAGAAGACCACTGCAGTTATCCGCTGCTCAGTCTACTTTGTCTTTAAAACGTTAAACTCATCGAAATCTGCGATCTATTCTTTCTTTCTTTCTTGGTCGTCCAGGGGACCTGACCTATCCTCCAGTATTTGGCGAGGATTATTACCAAGGCGGCGGTAATGACATTTAAAAATGGCTGAAAATGTGGTGCTTGCAGAAGCCGGTTAGAATTTCAAAGATGGGTCAAGGCTGTATGGTTAATGGAGCGGGACTTCCCACGGGAGTATTTTCTGAACCAGCACGAGCAGTGAATCATTAGATTTTGAACAAAAATTGCCCAAATAAAACATAATTTATTTATTTATATAAATGTGCCAAATATTACATTATATTTACAAATATATCATTAAAATAAACTTACATATATTTCTACTACGAGTAAAATATAGGGGTGGATTCTATCAGTGGACATGGAGCAATGGATCCATTACTAATTGGGGAAGCCTGTGGCAAGATAATTGGACAGCAGTGCTTTATTCATTTTCAGATGAAAAAAATGACTGGAACACTAAAGGTACAAAAACTGCCCAATCCAATCAAAGTATAAAATTTTCAAGCTCCATTCCTACTCCATGGGGAAGTGTCGGAGGAAGTACTTTTACTAGTAGAATCCTTTTAAATGTCACATCAACTGGAACGGCTACAGCGCAATAAATGGTTCGAATAAATTAGAGTAACCGTGCGGGCATGATAAAATGAATTGTTTTGAATCCAATAACGATTCAATTATGCCCGCTATTAATCAATAGGAAAGAAAAATGTTTTGAAAACAATTTGGATTCCTTCAATTAATATTACTAATTATTCACTTTAAAGTAAGGGTGTGAGCTTTTTTGAATGAAGCAATACTAACACTACGACAAATTTCTAAAAAATATAGAAATAGTATAGTTTTAGATAAAATCAATCTTTCTTTGGAAGTACATGATGTATATGCTTTAATGGGTCAAAATGGATCTGGGAAAACAACATTATTAGCCATCATAAGTGAGTTGTTACAATCTGATGAGGGTACAATAGAAGGAACGATTTATGAGAAAGAGTCTCTTTACAATAAACAATCCATTTCTGTTTCCTATCAAACTCCTTCCCTCTATACTCACTTAAATGCAAAAGACAATCTTCGATTGTTGAGTCTGCAACCTTCGGCTGCTTTAAACTTTTTAAAGAAGCTAAATCCCTCAGTTGTACTAAATAAAAAAGTAAAGGAATTATCATATGGCCAAAAACAATGTCTTGGAATATCTATAGCACTTTCACAAAAAGCTAGTCTATATCTTCTGGATGAACCCACCAATGGATTGGACGTAACCTCTAGGAAAAATTTAGTTACCTTGATCAATGATATGGCTAATCAGGGATGTTCATTTCTAATTGCCACTCACGAGTGGAGTATAGTAGAAGAGTGTTGTAATAAGGTGGGAATGATATCTAATGGTAAAATTATAAAAGAAATGAATTTGAAAACCAATTCAATTACAATTATCAAGCTAAAAACTTGGGAACCCTATAAAAAAGATCAAATCGAACTATTAAGCGGAGTTGAAAAGTGTACTCCCGTTGACAATTACACATGGTTTTTGTCGGTTTCTTCTTCTTTTGTTGCGTCAGATTTCCAACGATCTTTACACGAGAACAATATCGTTATTAAAGAAATGTATCCCGTTGAACCTAACCAGGAATGGGAGATAATGTATAATAATTTGCTTGAGAAGGAGGGATAGAGAATGGGAGGCGTTTGTAGTCGGGAAATAAATAAGCTACTCAAACATCCATCAGTTAAATTGATAATTCTCTTTTTTATGATTTTTATAATTTATTGTTATTTTATTGTGGGATATCAATTTAACAATTCTTATAAATTATTTTTGGAAAATAGCGACTTTAATACAACACAACTCCTTCATAACTATATAGAACAAACAAAAATTACCGAACCGCTTCCAGCTCAACTCAATATAATTAATCCATCAATGGTAATAACCTATACTTTAGCTATCGTAAACACGCTAGGCCCAATGTTTATATCGATTCTTGGTGCGACGTTATTTGGTATTGAATATCGTCATAATACAATGAGACAACTATGGTTAAGTGGGATGAGTAAAATTAATGTAACCGCTGCGAAATTAATAAGTTTATCTTTGTTTATATTTATTTTTCTGGGTGTCAGTATTATTTGTGGATATATACTCAGTATAATTACACCGGCAGTATTCCATTTACCTATGGATCTAATTACCGAATCCAAGGTAACCGTACCCTTTTACACATCACTACTTCAGATAATTGGGACTTTCTTAAGTCTTCTTTTATGGGCTGTCTTTGCAGCATGTATTTCTGTAGTATTTAAAAATATGTTAATAGGCGTTATAGTTGGATTCTTATATCCAATTTTCGAATCTTCATTACTTGATATTTTTGTTGTTGGTCAGTGGTTTCCGTTATTTATTCAAAAGTCCATGCTTCCATTTCTATTTGAGCAAACCTCTTATGGTGGTATGGTTACTTTTAATAAAATATCTGATTACTATACTTTAAGTAATAGTTTGTTTTTAACAGTTGTGTATATAGTTTTTTTTACATCAATTATGTACTTTTGCTTACGTAAGCAAAAGTTATCTTTATGATATCCTTATTACATGAGTGAGGGATTAGAGAAAAGACTATATTGAGTTTCTAGTATTGAGCATAATATATGTATAGAGGAGCAAGACTCCAAATTTGATTGATAAAAGGGCACTGTCCCACCCATTCCAGATTCCGTAAGAAATCGGAGAAAGTTATTGCTTTCTCTCCACTTTATCACTATCGAATGTCCATTTGGTTTACATATCCCAATTGGTTGGGAGCTGTCGTGAAGGCTGATCATGAAACTAGCCAGTCTCCGGGTTATTGGAGACTGGCTAGCTTTAATTTTTCGATCCCTAGCGGCCTGTTTCAGCAGGTCTGGGCAAGCGTAAGCCACCCAACTTCAAAGGTCACTTTTGGCAAACCTCGAAGCAGGAAACGCTGGATTCCCCGGTTATTCTTGTCTAAACACACTTTCCGGTTCATTCATTCATCGAACCGCTAGTCATATCCTTCCTCGTTTCGAAATCCTAAGAACCTATCGTGTTTCAAGAATCCTTAGTGCTGAGATTATTGAGGAGTCCTTCATACGTCCTGAGGATTTTGAGCTTGCCTCATACTGGGAATCTTCTAAAGCTTCCTTCAAGTCAGCCCTGCCCCGTTACCGAGCTAAGATTTCTATAAAAGCTACCTCCCTGCAAGAGCTGAAACAAGAACGTTACGTGACTTTGACGGCAATAGATGAATCACCCGATTCGGTATGGTTGGAGGTAGAAGCAGAGTTCAACACTCTGGAATATGCATGCCGTATTTTGTTATCCTTTGGTCCCCTTTCACTGATTTATTTTAACTGCTGCATCAAGTTTCTTTAAGAACTCTACCGGAGTGCATCTTCCATCCATAAGGGATTGATGAGCCTCCATGACTTGATTCTTGAACTCATTAGTTCCTTGATCCTGAAGGGGCGTCCCGCTGGAAGTCGAAATGGAGCTAAAAATATTGACCAGCCCTTTTTGCAGGTTATTCTCCGTCCCCGTCAGGTATTGATCGAACTTCTGAGCCGGGATTCCTGCCCCGCTTTGCCAAATCTGCTTCGCCCAATTCTCCGGGGCGTAAAAATATTTCAAGAATTGTATAGCCTCTGCTTTGTTTTTAGAATGAGCGGAGACAGAGTAACCACCACCGAACCAAGCCGCTATGTCAGTCAGTTTGCCCACTTCAGAAGCAGGATACGGTGCAGCTGCAACATGATTTCGAAACTCCTCGGAGAAATTCTCATCCGTTGCAAGACCAGATTCCCAGCTGCCCATCAGAAAAAATGCTGCTTTGCCTTGTCCGAAAAGGTTACGTGATGCTCCGTAATCCGCTGTCAAGAAGCCTTCGGCAAGGGCATTGTCTTTCTGAAATTGTTGTAACTCATTCGCCGCTGCAAGAAATTGTTCATCACCCGTGAAGGTTGCTTTGCCGGCAAGAACATCATCCATTTTTGTGAAATCACCTGTATGACGCTGAGCTATGTATTCGAACCAGATCGGGAGTGACCATCCTTCCACAGCATTCGTTGTAATAGGGTTAATACCTTTTGCTCTTAGCTTCTTAGTGGCTGCAAACCAATCTTGCGTTGTTTTAGGAATCTTAATGCCGTTGTCAGCCAATATTTTTTGATTGTAATACATAACAAAGAAATCAGTGTTCCTAGGTAATCCGTATAATTTACCTGCCTGCTTAAAACCGTCTAATGAACCGGACACGAAACTATAAGAGGTGAAGTCCGCTTCATTTAACTCTGCCAGCATCCCTTCATCGATAAGGGGTTTGATAAAAGAAGTTTGTCCCCAGGATTGAATAATGTCCGGAAGAGCGTTGGACGAAGCATATATTTTAACTTTGGATTTATAGGGTTCATCCTGCAGTGCTTCCACTTCAACTGTTACATTTGAATGCTCCTTCATATAGGTATCTATGATTTGCTGTTCAATTTTGCCTTGTCCATTGGAACGGTCAGCAAGCGCTGTAAAGAGTTTCAGCGTGTACATAAATATAGGAGTCATTTTTTAGATTATATGTAGTATTTTTTAGAAAATAAGTATCTATATAAGTTGAACTTAAGATTAATTATGTCAGTTCCTACAATAGACCTAGCCTGGTCAAATCACCTATAATATTACAAGATACATCAAAATAAGGGGGACTTATTTGTCATGGCATGGATGAATAAACTTGCTTTAAAAGAAAAAATTGTTGCCGGATGCTACTTGATTGCCGCGTTGTTCGCTATTCCTGTTTTAATTGCTTTTCTGATAATGGGTAAAGTATTTTTAGGTATTATCTTAGTAGCCCTGCTAGTTGGCCTTACATACCCTCTTGCACGCTTTATCGAGAGAACGCTTACATCTTCTTTTGAAGAAATCTCCAACGTTACCCACTCTATAGCAAAAGGAGACTTTACAGGCAGAGCAGATGAGTCAGGGTCAATGGGGGATATCAGCCGATCGTTTAACAGTATGATTGATAAACTGAAGAAGATCTTGACCGAAGCCTCACAAATTACCCGCCAGGTTATGGATGCAAGCCGCGGGATTGAGGATAAGAATCAAAACTTAAAAGTTGTAATGGCCCAAGTCGCTTCCTCTTCCAATGAACTTGCTCTGGGAGCTAATGAAATATCCGTTGATATTGCCGATATGACGGAATCCATAAAAGACATAGAAACCAAGGTTTCCAATTACACCAGTTCAACCAAAGAAATGAATAAACGTTCTATACATACGCTAGAGCTTGTTGAAAAAGGTAGACAGTCCGTAGATACTCAAGCTTCCGGCATGCGAAAAAATATTGAGGCTACTCAAAAAGTAGCTGAGACGATAGATGCCCTCTCTCATAATGCCAGAGGGATTACGATGATTACAAAAACAATTACGGAAATTGCTGAACAAACCAACCTGCTCTCTTTAAATGCATCCATAGAAGCCGCTCGGGCTGGAGAGCATGGTCGAGGCTTTGCTGTTGTTGCCCAGGAAGTCCGGAAGCTAGCCGAAGAATCAACCGCTTCGACTAAAGAGGTCTTTGGCCTGGTAAGGAGCATTGAGAGCGATATCAAGCAGGCTATCGAGAATATTGCTATTAATGAAGAAGTCGTGCAGGTGCAAAATGAAATGATCGTTGAAACCGCACAGATCTTTGCAGAAATCGTGCAAAGTGTTCAGTATATAACCGAACAAATCTCATCATTCTCTGCCGAGAGCGACATAATGCTGGAGAGTGCACTAAAAATCTCAGGCGCCATCCAGAATATCTCTGCCATCACTCAGGAAACCGCTGCTGGGACTGAGGAAGTTTCCGCAGCGATGAACGAACAAATCCATGCCCTCCAAACGGTAGCGGATGAAACAGAGATCATGACTAAGGCCGTCTTCCAGCTTCAAAAAACAATCCATGTCTTCAAATTCTAGTCTATAAGCTAAATATCTCAAGTATATACAGTAATCATGTTAAGGCTATCCAAGGTAATATTACTTTGGGTAGCCTTTTTCATTCCTATTCCTAACCTCTCGCAACTTTTGTCAATTCTCAATACTTCTTGTATAAGTTTATTGACAAAGGGAAAAGCGGGATATATGTTATAGGAAAAAATACCCTGTTTTGTAATTGTAATTATCCGTGAAATGATCCTATCAACTTAATAAGAGGTGTAAATTTTGAAAACTGTAGCTGAACATATGGCGTTAGCACTACGTAACCTTGAAGTAACTCATGCCTTTGGTATCATAGGTAAATCAATTTGTCCTCTCGTCCTCAAAATGGTGGATCACGGTATTGAATTCATTCCGGGGAGACATGAATCAAGCTCCGGGTTCGAAGCCTCCGGCTACGCTCTAAAAACGGGGACTCTCGGAGTAGCTATTGGTACTTCCGGCCCTGGAGGAACTAATCTTCTTTCAGCAGCAGCTCATGCAAAAGCGAATAACCTACCCGTTCTATTCATCACCGGTCACCAGTCCATTAAAGAACTGGGAATACCGCAGTGTCAGGATTCATCCTCATATCTTGCCGATCTGGCAGAGATGTTTAGACCCGCCACCTTATTTAGTAAGCTCATCGAACGCGGTGACCATTTCAGCACCCTTTTCAACCATGCGACTTCCCTTGCACTGAGCGGTAAACGCGGTCCTGTACATCTTTGCATTCCATTTGATGTTCAGACGGAACTGCTTGAAGAATGTAATATCGTCATACCTCAACCGGAATCCCTTGTAAGCTATAATTATCATGATCGTGTTGTTGCAGCCATCAATAGCTCCCAGAATCCCTTAATCATTGCCGGTAAAGGAGTAAATCGGTCTGCAGCCCATAATGAGCTGATTCAATTGGCAGAAACGTTTAATATTCCTATTGTGACCTCACCAGGAGGAAAAGGTGCTGTTCCGTGGGATCATCCATTGTATCACGGCCCGGTTGGTGTAGGGGGCTGTTCCCATGGTGATCAACTCTTGAACCAAAGTGATTTGTATATCGTTTTGGGATCACGTTTAAGCGATATGACCATCTGCAATTTAGAGAGGGACAATCATCCGAAAACACTTATTCAGTTTGACAATGATCCTACTTTTGTAGGAAAAATACTGACCTCCAAGACCATTCAAGTGAGCGGAGATCTTCGCCAAAATTTGATCTTATTTCGGAATAATCTTAATACAGACAATATTTCAGAGCGCAGTGTCGAATACGTAAATTATTCAGATGAAATGCCTATTCTTCCCGAGCTCTCACTTGCATCGGTATTAAGTACACTGAGTGATTTAATCCCATATAACAACTCCATTTTTGTTGACGTTGGCAGTCATGCCTACACAGCAGTTAAATGGTATAAGGTAAAAAAACCTGGGAGCTTTATCATCGATGCCTACTTTGCTTGCATGGGCAATGCTATCGGTATGGCTATCGGGGCTAAGCTAGCTTCTCCTGCGGAAACTATCTTATGCCTCACTGGTGACGGTTGCTTCATGATGCTGGGTGCTGAAATTAATACAGCCGTATGTAAAGGTATTCCTGTAATATTTATCGTTGTGAATAATAAGCAGCTGGATATGGCGCTTAAAGGAATGGAGAAAACTACAGGCCGAATAGATGGAACATTATTCGAAGTACCTATGGACGTTGTGAAATTTGCAGAATCCTTGGGGGCTACTGGTTTTAAGTGTGATACTGCCGAACAATTCGCCTCTGCTGTCCGTGCGGCTATCGATTTAAATGCTGTTGCTGTAATTGAATTGATTACGGATCGTAATGAAATCCCCCCAACGGCACACCGGTCATTAAATCTATAGCAGGAGGCCCTTATGAGCAACAACATTAATATTGGTCTAGATCATTTTTCTACTCTATCCGGAGACTACGGGGCTAAAATGTTAGCTCCGATTCAAGAGAATTTTCCAGAACTCGCTGAATTTATAATGGGCACTGTATACGGGGATATTTTTAAACACAGCACCATCGGGGATGACTGGAAGGAAATTGCAATTATATCTTCCTTAGTTACTATGGGTCAGTTTGACCAACTGGCTCTTCATTATGTCATGGCTCTTAGTGTCGGGATTACCGTTGAACAACTTAAAGGGACTTTATTGCATTTAACCCCTTGTGTAGGATTGCCGCGAGTAATCAGTGCCTTTAATGTCCTGCTCACAACTCTAGAGGAAGTTAAGTAGATAGATATATGGACAAAAAAGAGCAAGCCAAGGTTCATGTTGGCTTGCTCTTGTCATAATAGCTCCATCTAGTGCTTTTCCCACCCCATGGTCCGGGAGACCGCATCCTGCCAGGCGAGGTAACGACGTTCACGTTCCTCCGACTCCATAAGTGGAGTAAATACCCGCTCTGACTTGTTGAAGGTGAGTAGCTGCTCTCTTGTCCAGATGCCTGAGGTTAAACCGGCAAGAAGTGCTGCACCCAGCGCAGTGGTCTCGGAATAATCCGTCCGTGTAACATCGCTGCCTAAAATGTCGGCTTGAAATTGCATCAATAAATCATTTCGAACGGCTCCCCCGTCCACACGCAGTTCAGTAAGCGGCATTCCTGCGTCTTTCTCCATAGCCCCTATTACATCGCGTGATTGAAAAGCAAGGGATTCCAAGGTTGCCCGTACCAAATGTGCCGCTGTCGTTCCACGGGTTAATCCAAAAATAGCTCCTCTAGAATACATATCCCAATATGGAGCTCCCAGTCCTGTAAAAGCGGGAACGACAACAACCCCTTCGCTATCCTCGACCTCCCTTGCCTTATCCTCAGAACTAGCAGGTTCTTGAATCAGGCCAAGACCTTCCTGAAGCCACTGTATGGCTGCTCCTGCTACGAATACACTGCCTTCAAGTGCATAATACATCTCGTCGCCAATTCCCCATGCGACCGTTGTTAGCAGACCATGGCGTGATACCACGGCCTCTGTGCCCGTATTCATGAGGATAAAGCAGCCCGTACCATATGTATTCTTAGCGCTGCCCGCTTCAAGACAGGTGTGACCGAACAAAGCCGCCTGCTGATCGCCCAGAACTGAACTAATAGGGATGGCGGCTCCGAACCAATGCTCTTTTGCTGTACCGAATTGTCCCCCAGACATCTTGATCTCAGGTAAAATCGAGCGCGGAATATTTAATGCATTCAGCATAGAGTCGTCCCAAGCGCGAAAATGCAGGTTAAAAAGCATTGTACGTGAAGCATTCGTAACATCCGTGGCGTGAACTTCACCTCCGGTGAGCTTCCAAATCAACCAGCTGTCGATCGTCCCGGCAAGAAGCTCGCCCTTAGCGGCTCGTTCCCGTGCTCCCTCTACATGATCCAAGATCCAGGCAATTTTGGTTGCTGAGAAATAGGCATCTATGACCAGTCCTGTTTTACTGGAAATTTCCTCTTCGAAGCCTTTCTGCTTAAGCTCCTCACAGATCCCCGCCGTACGGCGATCCTGCCATACTATAGCCGGATAAATAGGCTTGCCTGTGAACTTGTCCCACACCATCGCCGTTTCACGTTGATTAGTGATCCCAATTGCTGAAATTTGATCAGGGAGAATACCACTCTTGCCAACAGCATCCCTCGCTGCAGACAGCTGAGTTTCCCATATTTGTTCTGGATCATGCTCTACCCAACCAGGATGGGGAAAAGATTGCTTAATCTCATACTGTCCCTGGGAAATGATCCGCGCCTCTTGATCAAATAAAATAGCCCGCGAACTCGTTGTCCCCTGATCCAACGCCAATATATAGTCTGCCATTACATCATGACCTCCTGAGCAATACTGGATAAATCATAAGTGCTAGTTATAGCTTTGTTCCACGATGAACAAGATTATTATACCTCTTTCAACAAAAAGCACCTCTGTTGTCAGAGGCGCTGTCAAGCTTTGTTTGATATACTTACAGTTTTTCGACAGGAAGTCGAAGTGTGAAGCTGGAGCCTTCACCAAGCTTGCTTGATGCCGAAATATGACCATGATGAGACTCTACAATATTTTTAACAATCGCGAGCCCAAGTCCCGTACCGCCTGATTCTCCGCGCAAACGAGCTTTATCTGCTTTATAGAATCTTTCGAATATAAAAGGTAGATCCTCAGGAGGAATACCATAACCTTCGTCGGCAATTGTTATTTCTATATAGCGTCTTCCTTCTAACTCCATTTCTCCCCCGGTAATTACGATACTCTTACCAGTAGGTGTATGGCGAAAGGCATTGTCCAGCAAATTGGTTAAGACTTGCTCCAGCTTATCTTCATCCGCTGCCTTCAGGAATAGTTGCGGACTCATTTTGCTGTATTGCAAGTGAATCTCCCGCTCCTTGGCACGAACTGCGAATTTACGATATATTCTCTCTAGAAATTCATCCATATTAATACGAGCCTTCATCATATCTGTATGGCCGGCTTCCATTCGGGCGAGGTCAAGTAAATCCTTCACCAGACGTCCCATTCGGAGCGATTCGTCATGAATAACCTGTATAAGTTCGCTGCTCTCCTCCGGTGAGGAGGCCATTCCATCCAAAAGTGCCTCGCTATAACCTTGCATCATAGATAGAGGGGTACGTATCTCGTGGGAGACATTCGCCACAAAATCACGACGCATTTTCTCTAAACGCACCTCTTCAGTTACATCACGCAGAACAGCTACTGCCCCTCGGATATCATTGTCGGCGTAAAGCGGGGCCATATGCACCGACCATACTCCCTGACGAACATGCACATTCGAACGCTGGTCCCCGCCTCTGAGGATCGTACTTTGGAACAACGGCTGGAGTGGAAGCGGTACATCACCCTGATCCTCTCTCTCAAGGAATAACTCTGAGTCACTTTCCTGATCCCATTTCAAATCACTCCATGCTTCGAGCAAGGTACGTCCATGGGGATTGGTAAGTATAATGTGCCCATCAATATCAAAGGTAATAACAGCATCGCTCATACTTCGCAATACGCTGGAGAGATGGCCCTTTTCATGATTTAAACTACGGATATTCTCGTCCAAATCCTCAGCCATATGATTAAATGAAGTGGCTAACTGACCAATCTCATCACTGGTTACCAGCTTTAGTCTTGTCCCATATTCTCCGCGGCGAATATTATTGGCAGCCTCAATGACCTGCTGCAAGGGCTGCGTAATTTTGGTAAACAGGAACAAAGCAAAAAAGGTGGTCAAAGAAAATCCGATCATGCATGTATACATAAATAAGCGTTTGATTGCCCCGGAATTGGCAAAGTTACTGTCGATGTAGGGAAGTAAGAATAAGCCTAGCGTGATTAGCACGACCGCTACCAGACAAATGATCGTAAGCCACAGCTTACCTACAAGACTTCTCCAGAAGTTCACTTATTTCGGGACCTCAAGTTTATAGCCTACTCCCCATACCGTCGTGATCATCGCTGCCGATTCCGGTGATACTTTATTAAGTTTTTCACGAAGTCGTTTTACATGCGTGTCTACCGTCCGTAAATCGCCGAAAAATTCATAATTCCAAACGTCCTTAAGCAGTTCTTCTCGGGAGAACACTTTGTCCGGTGAGATTGCTAAATAATGCAACAACTCGTATTCCTTAGGAGTCAGACTTACTTCCTGTCCTCCAGCCGTCACACGGTGTGCGTCATGTTCGATAATAAGATGCGGGAATACAATGTTATTGCTGGAATTGCTCTCTTTGGATAGAAAAGCTGTAGCTGACGATCTGCGCATAATAGCTTTCACCCGGTATATTACCTCGCGGGGACTGAAGGGTTTAACCACATAGTCGTCTGCACCCATTTCAAATCCTTGTACCCGGTTAATTTCTTCACCTTTGGCAGTAAGCATCAGGACAGGTGTAGATTTAACACCTCTGAGTCTTGTAAGCACTTCAATTCCATCGATGCCGGGAAGCATTACATCCAGCAAAATAAGACCGTAATCATTAGCCGTTGCTTTGCGGAGGGCAATTTCACCATCTTCTGCTTCATCGATTTCGTATCCTTCTTTTTCCAAGTACATTTTAAGCAGGCGGCGGATTCGCTCTTCGTCATCCACCACCAGGATTCTATTCAAATGTTCTGCCATTTCACAACATCCCTTCATCAATTACAGTAGAACAATAACCGCTATTCATATGCTGCTTAAGCAGCCATACCCTACACTCAGTCGGTTCCGGCATAGGAATGAAGTCCTGCAATGACCAGATTAACGCCAACCAGTGTAAACATTACGACCAAAAATCCAAGTACAGCAAGCCAAGCGGATTTGCGTCCCTGCCATCCGCGGGCAAGCCGTAGATGGAGATAAGCGCTGTAAAACAGCCAGGTAACGAGTGCCCAGACTTCCTTCGGGTCCCATCCCCAAAACCTTCCCCAGGCAACCTGAGCCCATATCATTGCAAATATCAATGCCCCTAATGTGAAAATAGGGAAACCAATCGCAATTGCCCGGTATGTGATCTCATCGAGATCATCGGCGTCTATTCCATCCATGAGGGGGTGTAGAGCCTTGCCCAGCGGTTTGCGTGCAATCATACGAATAAAGCCGTATAGAATTAAACCCGATATTAATGACCAGATCACAGTATTAAATTTGCGCCCAGCGTTGACACCATTCATCCATGAGGGAGCTTCAAAAATAGGTTCTTTTAGGCCAAGAAACGACTGAAAGCTCTCTATTTCGCTATGGTAAGGTGCCACAATTGGCGGCATTTTATAACTCACTTTCTCTATTGTACTATCTTCCTGCCCCGGGCTGTCAATCGTAACGTTTTGTCTTATGAAAACAGTCTCGTATCCAGCCCCGCGGAAAGCAAAAACGGAGCCCAGAAAAGCGATAATGACAATGATTGAAAACAGCGTAAACTCTACTAGTCTTTGCTGTTTTTTGTCGCTTTTAGCGACACTGTCGAAGTTAACGGTTCGCAACAGGTACATGAGTCCCGCAGCAAAACCTACGGCGAAGAAAGATTCACCTAAAGCTGCCAGGGTCACATGAATATTCAGATAAATAGATTTCAGCGACGGGATTAGAGGTTGAACCTCCTGCGGGAACACCGCTGCGTACGCCATAATAATGATTGAAATAGGAACTGCAAACAGACCCAGTATGATTTTACGATAAATAGCGAATATCACGGTAAAAGCAACCATTACCATCATTGACAAAAAGGTCATGAATTCGTACATGTTGCTGACAGGAATATGTCCCGATCCGGACCAGCGTGTAAAGAAGTACAGTATATGACATAACAGACCCAAAGAAGAAGCGAGGAAAGCCACCTTACCCCAGCGGGCAGTGTGTTCTTCCGGTTTACGGCCAGACCACTTGCGCCCCATAATAGCGATGGTGTATAACATGAACGCACCGCTGTATAAGAAAAATGCGGCTATAAAGACGTTACTGCTGAAATCGAGCAAGCTCATGATAGACCTCCCCCGTTATCCAATGATTTTTCATCTACTGTCATGTCCATCTTTCCTAAGAAAGAAACGATCTCACGTCGGAATCCGAACCAGTTCTTATTGGTGTGAGCACCCAGCGTCAGTTCGCCATTTTCCACAATCAGCCAAATACGTCTATGCTGCCAATAAAAACCGAGCACAAGTCCCAGCATAATAATAGCGGCCCCGATCCAGATAAAAGGCATAACCTTATCTACCCGAATGTTAAGATACGCCGTAGATTCTGAGAAATCGACGTCACTCATAGCGGTTACCTCAAACTCCAGAAAGCGTTCGCTGCCGCCTAGCTTGTCATTAATAGCTTGTTGCTGGAACTTCACCTGATCAACCTGTCTGGGAAAATAAAAGTATTGCTGTCCTTCGGTTGGAAGTCCCGGACCATGAATCAGGAAAAGAAAAGCAGGTGCATTGGGATACGGTGATTTAGAGACAGGCTGCCCCTCTTCATTCATACCAAAGTCCATATATTTCTCTTTCAGCGTTAGCTCATAAGGCCCTGCTTGATACACACGCTGCGGATTTTTCATCACTAATTTAAATTTGCCAAAAGCCTCTCCGGTCACTGAATTAACCAAATTAGGCTGTACTGAACGCAATACCGGTGTAAGGTCATAATCAAATTGATACGCTTTCAGACCTTTGTAATTCAAAGGACTATTCACCTGTATATCATGCGATGCAACTTCCCTTAGCTTCGGTTCCTTGGAAGGGTCTCCACATTCAGCCGTACATTCGTACAATACCGCTTTGGTTTCATATAGCTTAGGAAGAACTTTGGTGCCGCGGAATTCCTCGGGCATTTCTGCTTCCGTATAAAATTCTACAGTAAATTTCTCATTCTTCAGGTAATACGAAGTATCCGGAATTGGGACGGTATCGCCTTGAGGAAAAGCAAGATGCTGATCCATATTAAGACCCGGCAATCCTCTGACCAATACAGCTAGTAAAAATATAATAAGGCCGATATGTATAACATAAGGCCCCCAACGACTAAAACGGTGTTTCTCGGCCAGCAGTGCACCATTTTCTGTAACGACTCGGTACCCTTTCTTCTTTAAGGGCTGAACCGCTCTTTGAACCCATAGATTCGGATCTTCCTCAACCTCGGTAATCAGAACAATCTTCTGCCGCGTCAGAAACTGACGATGTTTGCGAATTTTCTGTTTGCTAAGAGCTTTGTATAGGGGCAGTACACGATCTAAACTGCAAATAACCAGTGAAGCACCGATCATTACTAGGAGAGTCACGAACCACCATGATTCATAGGTATGTGAGAGGCCCAGCTTGTAATAGATGTCCCCTGCAACTCCGTATTCATCCTTGTAATGGGTTGACGCATCAATGTTAAGAAAAGTACTTTCCTGCGGAAAAATTGTGCCCAGCATAGAGCCTACCAGGGTGAGCACGATCAGGTAGATCGCTATTTTGACCGAAGAAAAAAAGTTCCAGACCCTATCAATTAGACCTGGATTCACACGTTGAGAACGCCGGGCTCTTCCGTCATATCGCATTTCAAGATTCTCGTTGGTGTTCCCATTATCATCAAGTGGTTTGCCACATGCTTCACACAGCACAGTCCCCACAGGATTCTGATGGCCGCATTCGCATTTGGTATTCGTGATAAAAGGAGTACGCTGACTCATGGCTTCACCAGCTTCCCGATTACATCATCCAGAGTGGTGAGATCCAGCTGCCCGATATGAATACTATCGATTCTGCCTTTAGGATTGATAAAAAACGTGGTCGGCATAGGTGAAATACCGTAGCTGCGCACAGCGTTCCGGCCCGGGTCCATAACAATCGGGAAATCGATATCAACCTGTTTCACAAAGTTCTCCACAGTCATTTGATCCTCACCTACATTGATCCCAAGGACAACAACGCCCTTATCCTGCCATTTTTGCCATTGAGCTTGCAGAGCGGGCATTTCCTTTACACAAGGCGTACACCAAGATCCCCAAAAATTCAATACAACTGACTTGCCTTTGTATTCATCAAGCGTATGATTCTGGCCGTCAAGCCCCAGCAGTTCAAAAGAAGGCGCTTTACTGCCTTCTTTTGGCTTTCCGTCTCCTCTTACTAAAGAGGTACCGATTGCATAACCGCCGAGAATGACAACCAGTAGCAATATTACGATTTGAACAGGCTTTCTCGCTTTGCCCACACATAATCCCCCTTCTATGACGTAACTCATAACTTCGTTGTTAGGTGTGAACATCCTATGAACATTATAACGAATATCGTCATGACTTTCGGGGGTTATATTGTGAACTTTATGTGTCCTTACGCGGTGTTTTTGATTTAAGCAATCCCGACATAGCTATTTGCTGCAAATGATTAATCTCATCCTTGGTCAGATGGCGATAGGAACCGCGTTTTAAATTTTGCAGAGAAATATCCCCGAATGAAACTCGCTTCAAACGAAGAACGGGGTGAGATATCGCTTCAAACATACGTCGAACTTGACGATTACGTCCTTCATGGATCGTGATACTAATAACCGCTTCCTTATTGACTTCATCAATATCCTTATACTCTAACTCTGCAGGTGCTGTCATGCCGTCCTCCAGGTTAATACCTGCCTTCAGCTTGTCCAGTGCGCTGCCATGCGGAACTCCCTTTACCGTAGCATGGTACGTCTTAGGTACGTGATGCTTGGGATGGGTAAGAAGATTGGCGAACTCCCCGTCATTCGTGAGTATTAGAAGTCCTTCCGTATCATAATCAAGACGGCCTACCGGGTACACACGTTCGTCAATGCCTTTCAAGTAATCCGTTACGACCTTGCGCCCTTTGTTATCGGATGCGCTTGTAATCACGCCTTTTGGCTTATTGAACATCACATAGATTTTTTTCTCACCTTTGATGGGTCTTCCGGAAACAGTAATCGTATCCTTATCAGGATCAACTTTTGTACCGAGTGTAGTTACAAGCTCCCCATTGACCTCAACTTTGCCGGCCAAAATCATTTCTTCACATTTACGTCTGGATGCTACACCAGCTTGCGCTAAAATTTTCTGTAATCTTTCCATTTTCGACTAGTCACCTCAGATTAATGATAACCATCAGAGGGATAAATCACAAGGTCATTCCAAGGAAAAAAAGCTCCTGGACAAGAATCATTGTGTGGTTCAATGATTAATGGGGAAATTTGATACCGTCCAGCCAGCTCCAAGATCAGCTTTCCTGCTGTAAATAGCTGTTCTTTCCTGGAAGAAGCTGACCCGGTGCCTGTGTGATATGTAAAATTTCCCTCCAGGCAGATATGAATGTTGTCGGGATCTGTTAGCAGCGGCGCTGCATAGATTCGGCCATCCGGATCGACCCAGAAGTCGAAGCCCTTACCATTAATGGAAGAACAGTGCGAATGATGCATAATAAAACCTTTGTACGGCATGGGTGTTCACCTCCACTGTGCGATAGCATATGTTGTGGAGGGGTTCGGGGTGACGCCGATTGTTGAATTATCTTATGGGTGTTGGTGGGGAGGGCGGGTGGTTGGTAGGTGGGGAATCGGCGGACCGTTGACTGGGCGTGACTGCGAGGGATGTTTGGACTTCCGATCGCTGTTATGGTTGGATTTCCTGATTTGAACCGCCACGCGGTTGAAATCCAACCATAAAGGCGAACGCTGGCGCTTCTCCAGTTCCAAACCTCCTCTTCGTCACTCCGTCAACGGGGGAAACCAAAACCAAACCTCAAAACCAAACCTTAAAACCAAAACCCAACACCAAAACACAAAACCAAACCTAAAAGATAAGTTCAAAAGAACAGCCTCAAACCGAACTGAGGCTGAAGATAAAAGATAAAAGATAATCAATTCATAATGCGAAAATTCGCATAATTCCACATACAAAATTAATTATCAACCTGCACTAAGTACATCAAAATTTGCTCCTGAAGCAACGTCTGCACCTGAAATCCTGCACTAAGTACAACAATACGGCTCCCTAGGCATCCTTTGCGCTCGAAATCCTGTATAAAGTACAACAATTCCGCTCCTGAAGCAACGTCTGCACCTGAAATCCTGCACTAAGTACAACAATACGGCTCCCTAGGCATCCTTTGCGCTCGAAATCCTGTATAAAGTAC
>NZ_JAUSTK010000050.1 GCF_030812855.1 Paenibacillus wynnii | reverse complement strand
CCCCTTTTATACCAGGGGTTAGGAATCTATTAATACAGATAAATCTATGATTCTATTCTAGCCAGCTTTACCCATCCAGTAGAGCGAAGAGCCGTAATTACTAATCATTCTAAAATTCCTCAGGTTTTATCAGACTATTTACGGATAAATATATATATCAATTCATCACAGGTTAAAAAAGAACATTGGTAGTTGAGAGAGAGCGAATTAACTTTTAATTATTTTCATTTAAATATGTTAGGAGAGACAATTAATGAAAGGCATAATTTTAGCAGGTGGTACTGGCTCTCGCCTCTTCCCCTTAACCAAAGTTACTAATAAGCATCTACTTCCTGTTGGTAAATATCCTATGATTTTTCACTCTGTCTTTAAGCTCAAACAAGCTGGGGTTAACGATATTCTCATCGTAACAGGGAAAGACCATATGGGTGACGTAGTTAATTTACTAGGTAGTGGCCGAGATATGGGCGTGTGTTTTACATATAAAGTTCAGGATGAAGCTGGAGGCATTGCCCAAGCGCTTGATTTGGCTGAGCATTTTGTTGGTGAAGATCAAATGGTAGTTATCCTAGGGGATAATGTATTTGAAGATGATATCACTCCTTATGTTCATAACTTTCAAGAACAGAAGACTGGTGCCAAAATCCTAATTCAGGAAGTTCAAGATCCTAAGAGATTCGGAGTGCCTGAGCTTCAAGGAGAACGGATTATTTCTATTGTGGAAAAACCAGAACAACCGAAGTCTAATTATGCAGTAACGGGTATTTATATGTTTGATCATAAAGTATTCGATATCGTTAAAACCCTAAAGCCTTCTAACCGAGGCGAATTAGAAATCACAGATGTTAATAATGCATATATTAATCGTAGTGAACTGTCATTTGATATTCTTCAAGGTTGGTGGACGGATGCAGGGACACATTCCTCATTAGCACGGGCCAACGAGTTATCGCAGGAATTGAATTTTGGAGATGCATTCGGCAAATTAAAACTATAAGAATAGGGAGGAACACTACTTTATGAAAGTCACTCCTCTTAAATTAAAAGGTGCGAGTATATTAGAGCCTAATATCCATGGAGATAGCCGTGGTTTTTTTATGGAAAGCTACAACGAACAAATCATGTATGGATTCGGTATTAATAATCATTTCATTCAAGATAACCAGTCTTTATCAGCAGAAGTTGGAGTACTTCGTGGCCTCCATTATCAATTAAATCCAAAAGCCCAAACGAAATTAATTCGGGTACTTTCCGGCGTTATCTACGATGTTATTGTTGATATCCGTCGTAATTCGCCAACATTCGGTCAATGGGTTGGTGTTATTTTAAGCGAGTATAATAAACGACAGTTGCTTGTACCAAAAGGTTTTGCTCACGGCTTCTGTACCTTAGTTCCAAACTCACAAGTGTTGTATAAAGTGGACGAATATTATTCCCCTGAGAATGATCGCGGCGTATTATGGAATGATCCAGCTTTAGGTATAGATTGGCCTGTTTCGGCCCCGGTACTTTCGGATAAAGATCAGCGTCATCCATTATTTAAGGATGCTGAACTGAACTTTGATTTATAGCAGAAGGTAATATCATTTATTGATTGAAAAGGTGGGCTTTCAAATGAAACTGTTAGTTACCGGCGGAGCCGGCTTTATAGGCAGCAACTTTGTAATATACATGCTGCAGCAGCATCCAGAATACCAAATTGTTAACGTAGATGCATTAACATATGCAGGGAATTTAGAGAACTTGAAATCCATTGAGAGCAATCTCAATTATAGTTTCGTAAAAGCAGATATCACCGATGCAACGGCCATAGATTCTCTGATGAGCCAAGGTATTGATGTAGTGGTCAACTTTGCGGCTGAATCTCATGTGGACCGGAGTATTTTGGAGCCTGAGGTATTTGTAAAGACGAATGTACTGGGTACGCAAGTCCTGTTGGATGCGTCGAAGAAGTATAATGTGACCAAGTTTGTTCAGGTATCTACCGATGAGGTATATGGATCATTGGGAGCTACGGGTCTATTTACTGAAGAAACCCCGCTGACTCCGAACAGTCCTTATTCCGCTAGTAAAGCGGGTGGGGATCTACTTGTACGTGCATACCATGAAACGTTTGGACTGCCGGTTAATATCACTCGCTGCTCTAACAATTACGGTCCTTACCAATTCCCTGAAAAATTGATTCCGCTTATGATTTCCCGTGCTCTGGCGGATCAGGCTCTGCCGGTGTATGGCGATGGAATGAACATTCGGGATTGGTTATATGTTGAGGATCACTGCAGCGCTATTGACCTGGTTATTCATGAGGGTGTAAATGGTGAAGTCTATAACATTGGTGGAAACAATGAACGAACCAATGTGCACATCGTGAATACTGTTCTACAGGAACTGAGCAAACCGGATTCACTAATTACTTATGTCCAGGATCGTCCTGGTCATGATCGCCGGTACGGCATAGATCCAACCAAAATCACAAAAGAGTTAGGTTGGAAACCGAAGCATACCTTCGAGACAGGGATAAAAGAGACGATTCAGTGGTATCTGAATAATAAAGATTGGTGGGCGCGGATCCAGTCAGGCGAATATCAGAAATACGCTGAGCTGCAGTATGGTAGTCGTCTAGGGGACTCCTTATAATGCCAAAGATGAAGATACTCGTTACAGGTTCAGCCGGACAGTTAGGGCAGGATGTTGTTTTACTTCTGCAACAGGAAGGCCATGAGGTGCTTGGCTGCGATCGTCAAGAGATGGATATAACCAATCTGGATCAGTGCGTAGACATTATTGGTGGATTTGCTCCTGATGCTGTTATTCATTGCGCTGCCCATACAGCGGTAGATGCGGCCGAAAGCGACATTGATGCGGCGTATCTAATTAATGCTACAGGAACTCGGAACGTTGCGCTTGCTGCCGAAAAGGTAGGATCGAAGCTAGTTTACATCAGTACAGATTATGTTTTTGACGGGATGGGAACTGAAGCCTACCATGAGTATGATAACACCGATCCGAAGAGTATATACGGTAAGTCAAAACGAGCCGGGGAGATATTGGCACAAAGCCTATCATCCAAGTATTTTATCGTCCGCACATCTTGGGTGTATGGAAAGTATGGCAACAACTTTGTAAAGACGATGCTGAAGCTTGGTCAGGAAAAACCACTGCTTCAAGTTGTAGATGACCAAAAAGGCTCACCGACCTATACAGTGGATTTAGCACATTTCCTTTTGGAACTCATTCAGACCGAGAAATACGGTGTCTACCATGCTTCCAACAGTGGAGCCTGTACTTGGTACGAATTTACGGGGGCTATTTTTGCAGAGGCAGAGGATATTCTGGGTTTGAACTTCACAGCCAAGCTTGAGCCTTGTGATACAGAGCAGTTTCCTAGGCCTGCTCCACGTCCGCGGAACTCAGTAATGGAGCATTTGTCTATTCGGACGAACGGGTTTCAGGATATCCGCCATTGGCGTGAGGGCTTACGGGATTTTTTGTTGGAGCTAAAGGAATAAAACTTAATCTGTACTCTCGAATCGTGAATAACGGTACGGGAGTTTTTTTCTCTATTCTGTATAATAGAGCTATAAGTTAAGTTGTGTTCTATTATTGAAACTATGAATTCGAGGAATATATATGAAAAACAAAACCGTTAGTATACATATAGTTACCTATAACAGTGCGGAGGATATCATTGAATGCCTAACCGCAGTCCTAGAGCAGGATTACCCTATAGAGCAAGTCATAGTTATTGATAATGCTTCATCGGATGGATGTGCGGAGAAAGTAAGAGCATTTTATAGTCTATGTGATTCGGGTTCGGATAACTCTCGTTTCGTTCTTATCCAAAACCAAACCAACACCGGCTTCGCCCCTGCCCACAACCAGGCTATTTCCGTTACTCAAACAGACTATGTTCTAGTTCTTAATCCAGATTTATCTATCGCTCCCGACTATGTATCAAGACTGGTAGCAAGGATGGAGGCAAACCCACAAATAGGCAGTACTACAGGGAAGCTTTTACTGAGGGCAGATCATCAAATCGTAGACAGTACAGGACTGAGAATGAACAGATCTCGTAGGGCATTTGATCGTGGAGCTGGAGAGCCCTCTGATCAATGGAGAGAGTCAGGTCCAGTATTTGGCGTATCCGGAGCAGCCGCAATGTACTCCCGGCGTATGATTAACGATATCAGTGTCGATGGAGAGTTTTTTGATGGTGACTTTTTTGCTTATAAAGAGGATGTGGATGTGGCTTGGCGAGCGCAACTACTGGGATGGCAGGGATTTTATGATGCGGAAGCTGTCGGGTACCATGAGCGTGGATGGAAAGTGTCAGGTCGAGATAGTAAGCCTATGTTCATTCGTCGAATTTCATATATTAATAGATATAAGATGATATATAAAAATGAGAAGTTACGAACCTTATTCATGACGTTAATCGTATCAATACCTTATGAAATTGCTGCACACGGCTATATGCTACTTAAGGAACCGGGATTAATCAAAGCGTGGAAATCATTTTTCTATCAAATCCCGGAGCTTAAAAGAAAACGGAAATATATACAAGGAAGAGCAGGGCATGCCGTGACAGATTCGGACAGTCGTAAGTTATAGTATTTTTCCTCCCATTGAGTTGATATCTGGTAAACTCCCCCTTTAAAGGGCGCTCCTCTCAGGGGGAGTTTGTGTTATAATTATTGTCGATAGATTACTATTTTTGTCAGGAGAGTAATGCAGTGAATGTAGATGTCAGCATAATTATCGTCAATTACAACACATGCCGCCTGACGATGGATTGCTTAAGGTCGGTATATGACTCGGATACGAATTACTCCTATGAGATTATTCTAATAGATAATAACTCCCGAGATGAATCGGTAGAGATGATCAGCACAGAGTATCCAGGTGTACTATTAATTGCCAACGAAGAGAATACCGGATTTGCCCGTGCCAATAATCAGGGGATACTGATTGCCTCCGGACGTTATGTTCTTCTGCTGAATTCGGATACGGTAGTGCAGAAGGATACCCTCGAGACAATGGTTGCCTTAATGGACGCAAGGCCGGATCTTGGAGCTTCTGGTTGTAAAATTATTTTGCCGGACGGGTCGCTGGATAAAGCGTGTAAAAGAGGTTTTCCTACGCCGGCGGCTTCGTTTTATTATGCCTTTGGATTCAGCCGACTTTTCCCGGATCGTCCGAGGTTCAATGGTTACCAGTTGGGCTATCTAGATCCCGATAAGGATTACCCTGTAGATTGTCTGGTGGGTGCGTTCATGCTGCTCCGGCGGGAGACGATCGAACAGGTAGGTGGGCTGGATGAGGATTTCTTCATGTACGGTGAGGACTTGGATTGGTGCTTCCGCATTAAGGAGGCCGGCTGGGGCATTTATTATTATCCGCAGACGACCATAATTCATTTGAAGGGTGGCAGCGCCAGACGCAGACCGTTCAAGATCGTTTACGAGTTCCATAGAGCAATGATTTTATTTCACCGCAAGCATTATAGTAAGCAGTACAACAGTATGATAAATGGAGCAGTATATGCAGGGGTTGGAGTAAAGTTTGCGATCTCCCTTTTGCGTAATGCATTAACCTTTCCAAGACAAGTACCTCTTCCGTCACAGAGCCTTTCTACTATCGGGCAAGCCGATTCCCGGAATGAATCAAACGCAGGGGTGAGATTATGATTCGCCGTAATCAAAGGTTTTTAACACAGATCTATATGGTTGCAGACTTTGTAGTCATCCAGATGTCCTTTCTGGCAGCCTGGTGGCTCAAGTTCAAGAGCGGTTGGATGCATTTTGTGAATCCGCTGCCCGTAGAGTCTTACGCTTATTGGAGTCTTATATATGGCGGCATTTCAGTGCTGATTGGTATTGTCTTGTCCCTTTATTTACCCAAGCGTAAGAAACGTTTTGTTGATGAATTTTTAAAGATTTTTCAAGTGCACATTATGTCTATCTTTTTCCTGCTGGGCCTGATGTTTTTTGTAAAAGAAATAGATATATCTCGGGCTTATTTAGCCCTTTATATGGGATTCTTACTGCTGTCGATTATGCTATATCGATATGTGGTGAAGACCATGCTCAAATCCTTGCGTGAAAAAGGCTTCAACCGCCAATATGTGCTCATTCTGGGTGCAGGTACACTGGGCAAAAGATTCTATAATAATCTGGAGCAGTATCCTGAATTGGGATATGAAGCAATAGGTTTTCTGGATGATTACCTTACTTGGGACGGGATTGAAGAGCAACGCTATAAGCCGATTCTGGGAACAGTCGATCAGTTGTCCGGGATGCTCGAGATGCTGCCTGTGGATGAAGTTATATTAGCTCTTCCGCTGGATGCCCATTCCAAGTACCCATCCATTATTGCTGCCTGTGAAAAGGCTGGAGTACGTACACTAATTATTCCGGATTTCTTCGATTATCTGCCGGCTAGACCCTACTTTGATAACTTTGCGGGCATGCCTATGATTAATGTGCGTGATATTCCGCTTGATATGGCAGGCAACAAGATGGCCAAGCGGGTATTCGATATTGTATTCTCCCTGTTCGCTATTATTATGATGTCTCCGGTAATGTTATTTGTTGCTTTGGGGGTGCGTTTGACCTCGGCTGGAGCGGTTATTTTTAAGCAGGAACGAGTCGGTTTGAATCGGCGTCCGTTCATGATGTACAAGTTCCGCTCTATGAAGATGCAGCAGGACGGTGAGGAGGATACAGGCTGGAGCACGCCGGAGGATCCTCGCAGAACCCGGTTCGGTACCTTCATACGTAAGACTAGTCTGGATGAGCTGCCGCAGTTCTTTAATGTCTTGATGGGGCAAATGAGCGTTGTAGGCCCTCGTCCGGAGCGTCCTTATTATGTTCAGCAGTTCCGAGGTGAAATTCCGAAGTATATGGTTAAGCATCATGTTCGTCCCGGCATTACAGGCTGGGCTCAGAGCAACGGGCTTCGAGGTGACACCTCTATTGAAGATCGGATTAAGCATGACATTTTCTATATTGAGAATTGGTCGCTGCTGTTCGACATTCGCATTATCTTCAAAACGATCCGTAATGGTATTAAGAATACCAACGCCTATTAATTCTTTATCGTACATTGTGGCCTGACTTTGGTTAAAAGATCCCCGTTTTGCCTTTGGCAGAACGGGGTATTGTTTTCTTAACTAACCTTAGAAAAGGAAACCATCCCACTATGAATGAGAAAAGATTAATCCCATCCATTATTATTGCTGCATCACTTGTGGTATTACTAATGATCTCACTCGGAAATCAAGAAGAGGTATCTGGAACTGACTTTCCGGAATATCGCATTGTAGCGCATGCTATGGGCGGTATTAACGAACTGCCATATACCAATACCTTTGAAGCGTTTATAGCTAATTATGAGCAGGGCACTCGTTTATTTGAAACCGACTTACTATTGACGGGTGACGGGAAGCTGGTTGCGCGTCATGAGTGGACTACCCATATGAGTGAGATGCTCGACAGCTGGAGGTTCTACCTGCAAGTAAGCAGGGAGTGGTACTGAATTATCGTGAATTCATGAATACTCCGATACAAAGGATGTACTCCCCTATGGACTGGGGAGATGATCCTTGATCTGCTGCAGCACTACCCCGATGCTTATATTGTGACAGATACGAAAGAAGCGGACCCGGTTCGGATGATCAAGGAATTTGAAATTCTGACGGATGCAGCGGGTCGACGTGATCCTGCATTGCTGGAGCGTATCATTCCGCAGATTTACAGCCGTTCTATGCTGGCGCAGATCAATGAGATCCACCCTTTTTCTCATGTTATATATACTCTTTATGAATCCCAGGACAGCGATCAACAGGTGGTTGATTTTGTGAAGGAAAGTGGAGTCGATGTATCCATGCCGGAAAACAGGGCCACCAGAAAATTTGTGAAGGCTCTTAAAAATTCGGGAGCACGGGTATATGTCCATACCATCAATGATGTGCAGCAGATACAGAAGTTGTCCCGGATGGGGGTGGACGGCTTTTATACTGATTTTATAGCAGAAAATGATTTAACACCTGTCCATAGATAGTGGGAAAAATGCGAAAAAATGTTCGCATTTTTTTCTGTCTGCAAATTGACAGGTATGCAATGCTAGCATAGACTAGATCTATATCTTTTGCGGTGGCAGAAGACGTTTTGTCCAAATATAAGAATCTATATGTTCCACATTATAAATTATCATTCTATTTTGGCTCAACACTAAAATCAGTTCTTGACAGGTGACGAGAAAGACAGAAATCCATTACGCCCAATAGAGGGGTTTTCTCCCTCTATTTCTGCACTCTGCACCCCGTTTGGGCAATTAGAGGAAATTTCGCCCGCTAATTTTGAAGATATACCTCTTTGGGACGGTATGGGAAAGATTATAGGGATATTTTCCCTTTAATCTCATATTCATGGCGTTTCGGTCGGTATTAGCGGGCATTTTCCCCTCTAATTCACCGAAGGACTGGTCCGCAACCCGGATTCGGCTACCTGTAAGACGTAGTTGCCCCAAACCCGGTGAAACATCAGGCGAAGTTAAATCGAAATCGTTCCCGGCACAGTGACGTAAACGGAAAATCAAGCACTCATTTCGAGAAAGAGCATCTATTTTTACGAGAAACGTCTATCGTCCATAAAAACGATGAAGTCGTTTCTTCTTATGCCCATATGAATAATAAGGATGGAAAAGAATGCAATCAATTCAACAAATGATCAAGCCTTGGCGGCATGTGTTCAAGCTGGATCCCGATCGGTTAATTAGTGACGAAGATCTGGAGTCTGTCTGCTTGTCGGGCAGTGATGCCATCCTAATAGGAGGCTCTACAGGAGTAACCTATGAGAATACCGTGGATCTTCTAACCAGAGTGCGGCAATTTTCTCTTCCTTGTGCTCTTGAGGTTTCCCATTTGGAAGCCGTCGTGCCGGGGTTTGATTTTTATATGATTCCTATGGTGCTTAATTCACCCGAACCGGCTTGGATACTTGGCCACCATCGACAGGCCATTGAGCGGTACGGAAGTTTCATTCCATGGGAAATGCTGCTGACAGAAGGTTATATTGTGCTGAATGAAGATTCATCTGTGGCGCGTCTGACTAGCGCGGAGACTGAACTTACCGCAGAAGCAGCCGCAGCTTACGCACAAATAGCAGATAAGCTAATGAAGCTGCCGATTGTTTATCTGGAGTACAGCGGCAGGTTTGGAGATATGGATACGGTGCAGACGGTCCGCGAGAACGTGGAACACAGCCAGCTTTTCTATGGAGGCGGCATAACCAGTGAAGCAGAAGCGGCGAAGGCTGCAGCCCTGTGCGACACCGTTGTAGTGGGCAATATCATCTACCGTGATGTAGAGCAGGCACTGCGTACAGTGGCGGCTGTCAAGATGACGAAACGCCTTACTTATTTGTAGTAGTTTTATGAAGAGCCACTTAGTGGATTAATTTACATCTGGAAAGGAGCATGTCCTACATGCAACCTGTTAATATACAAGAAGCCGTTAGTCGTCTGAATCCCCCTCAGCGGCAGGCGGTAGAAATCACCGAGAATCCTCTGCTGATTATGGCTGGAGCGGGCAGTGGGAAGACACGGGTTCTTACACACCGCATAGCTTCGTTGATTGCAACCCGCAAGGCCCCGCCTTGGGCGATTTTAGCCATAACCTTTACCAATAAAGCCGCAAGAGAAATGCAGGAGCGGGTATCCAAGTTGGTTGGACCCGAGGGCCGGGATATTTGGGTATCCACGTTTCACTCCATGTGCGTGCGTATTTTGCGGAAGGATATCGAACGTATCGGTTTTACCTCCAACTTTTCTATCCTGGATTCTACAGATCAACTATCCGTTATTCGCAATTGTATGAAGGAACTGAACATCGATACCAAAAAATTCGAGCCAAAGGCTGTACAAGCTGTAATCAGTGCATCCAAAAATGAACTCATCACCCCTGCTCAGTATGAGCAAAAGGTCGGAGATTACTTTGAAGGCCTCATCGCTAAAGTTTATAAAATGTATCAAAGACGCTTGAAAAATAACAACTCCCTTGATTTTGACGACCTTATTATGATGACCATAGAATTATTCAAAGAAGTGCCTGAGGTGCTGGATTTCTATCAAAAGAAGTTCAAGTATATCCATGTGGATGAGTATCAGGATACGAACCGGGCTCAATATATGCTCTGCAAGATGCTGGCGGATAATCACCACCGCATCTGTGTGGTAGGAGATAGCGATCAATCGATATACCGTTGGCGCGGTGCGGATATCACCAATATTCTTAATTTTGAAGAAGACTATCCGGAAGCTAAGGTTATTCTGTTGGAACAGAACTATCGCTCGACCTCCAACATATTGAATGCCGCTAACGGAGTGATTGCTCTGAATACCGGACGTAAGCCCAAGAAGCTATGGACGGATGCTGATGAGGGGCCGAAGATTAAGGTTTACCGTGCAGACTCCGAGCATGATGAAGGGTATTTTGTAACCGGAGAAATCAGCAAAAATGTAAAAGCGGGCAGTGCTTACCAAAATCATGCCATTCTTTACAGAACCAATGCCCAATCACGGGTAATCGAGGAAATCCTGATTAAATCTGATATTCCTTATCAAATTGTGGGCGGGATCAAGTTCTATGACCGTAAAGAAATTAAGGATTTACTAGCGTACTTACGCCTGCTGTCCAACCCTGATGATGATATCAGCTTAACTCGAATTATTAATGTTCCTAAGCGCGGTCTGGGCGACACAACTGTAGGTAAGTTGGCAGCTGCTGCGGGGGAGCGAGGAATCTCCATCTTCCGTGTTTTACAAACCGTTGACGATCTCGGTTTTGCCGGACGGACTCGTAACATGCTGGTTGAATTTTACGATATGATTGAAGCCCTGCATCGGATGGTGGAATTCCTGTCTGTAACCGAGCTGACCGAAAAAATCCTCGAGATGTCCCAGTACCGTCTGGAACTGCAAAATGAGAATACGCTTGAATCCCGCTCACGGCTGGAGAATATCGATGAGTTCTTATCGGTAACCATGGAGTTTGAGAAAAATAATGAGGACAAATCATTGGTGTCCTTCCTTACCGATCTGGCTCTCATTGCTGATATTGATAGTGTTAACGATGAGGAAGAACGCAGTGATGCCGTTGTACTTATGACGATGCACAGCGCGAAGGGTCTGGAGTTCCCGACCGTATTTATTGTCGGCATGGAGGAAGGTGTATTTCCGCACAGCCGTGCCTTTCAGGACAATGACGAGTTGGAAGAAGAACGCCGTCTCGCCTATGTAGGGATTACCCGGGCCGAGAAACAGCTGTTCCTCTCTTGTGCACGGATGCGTACACTGTTCGGACGGACAACGGCGAATGCGCCATCCCGCTTCCTGGAAGAGATTCCGGAAGAACTGAAAGAAGACACTGTCATGAACTCCGATCGCTTCCGGCGCGGAGGAACTGAAGTGGGCGGCGCCTATGGCGGACGTGGCTTTGGAGGCGGAAGCCGCGGCAACTTTGGCGGAGGGAGCACTTCTGCTGCCACACGAAGCGGAGCAGGTTCCTCTGGAGGTACCGGACCTCTTGCAGCAGGCCAGAACCGCGTGGTTGTTACCACCGGAGGACCTCAGCGTACTACGGGAACCGGAGCTACTGCGTCATCCGGAGGTTTTAATGCGGGTGATAAGGTGTCTCACGGCAAGTGGGGCGTCGGCACGGTGGTGTCTGTCAAAGGCAGCGGCAACGATACTGAGCTGCAGATTGCTTTTCCAGCGCCGGTGGGCATAAAGCGCTTATTAGCAGGGTTTGCACCGATTACCAAAGTGGAATAGCGGCAAATGGGGTTAACCGCCTCACTTTTGGAACACGCTAAGGATAGGAATATATGGACGGAGGGTGTCCCTGAATGGACCAGATGCACAAATGGGTAGCTGAATTAAATAAATATAATTATCACTATTACACACTGGATACGCCGTTAGTTAGTGATAAAGAATACGATGCTATATATGATAAGCTTGTTGCCCTAGAGGCGGAGACGGGCACAGTCTTACCGGATTCTCCTACGCAGCGGGTGGGGGGCGAATTACTCAAGGGCTTCACCCCTCACCGTCATTTGGCGCCACTGTGGAGTCTGGATAAAGCACAGAATATCGAACAGCTTCGGAGCTGGAATGTCCGTGTTCATCGACTCGTGAATGAATATAACACCAGAAATCCGGAGAATCCGCTGCCCGCTCCATGTTATGCAGTTGAACTGAAATTTGACGGGTTAACCCTGAACTTGACCTATCGGGCCGGTGTTCTTGTCCAGGCGGCGACCCGGGGTAACGGTGCCACAGGTGAAGGTATCCTAGCCCAAGTAAAAACGATCAAATCTGTTCCCCTAACGATTCCGTTTGAAGACGGTGTGATTGAGGTGCAGGGGGAGGGGATTATGAACCTGTCTGTTTTGGCAGATTATAATACCCGAGCGGCTGAACCGCTTAAGAATGCGCGTAATGGTGCCGCCGGTGCGCTTCGCAACCTTAATCCAAAGACAACGGCTAGCCGCCGTCTCAATGCATTCTTCTATAATATAGGGTACGCGGAAGGCGTGGAGTTTGCCGACCACCAGGAAATGATGGATTTTCTACGGAACAACCGGTTTAAGGTGAATCCATACCTCACGTATTTCAGTAATTTTGACGATGTTACCGAGCAGCTTGCGGAGATCGAAGAAAGCCGTTCCGGATTGGATTATCTGATTGACGGGGCCGTTATCAAGATTACGGATTTCCGTACAAGGGAAGCTTTGGGTTACACGGATAAGTTCCCTCGCTGGGCTGTAGCCTATAAGTTCGAAGCGGAAGAAACGACGACTATATTGGAGTCTGTCAGTTGGAATGTAGGACGTACAGGTAAAGTCACTCCGCTTGCACGAGTGGAGGCTGTAGAGCTTGCCGGAGTTACGGTACAGAACTGCACACTGAACAATGTCGGGGATATTGAGCGTAAAAACTTAAAACATGCACTGGGTACGCGTGTCTTCATTCGGCGTTCCAATGATGTAATCCCTGAAATCCTAGGCAAGGTAACGGAAGAGAGTGATGGCGAAGAAATCATCTTCCCGGAGAATTGTCCTTCCTGCGGATTCCCGTTGGAGATGCGCGGTGCGCACCTCTTCTGCAATAATAAGCTGGATTGTAAGCCGCAAATTATCAGTCGAATTACGCATTTTGCCTCACGGGATGCTATGGATATTGAGACCTTCAGTGAGAAGACGGCCGGACAGCTTCATGAAGAACTTAATGTGCGTGAACCAGCTGACCTCTATGAGTTGACCTTTGAGCAGTTGTTGAAGCTTGACCGCTTCGGCGACAAGAAAGCCAGCAACTTGATTCAGGCGCTGGAAGACAGTAAAGGCCGCGATCTGGCTTCATTCCTCTATGCTCTGGGTATTCCGAATACCGGGAAAGCAACGACTAGGATGTTGGCTGAGCATTTCCGTGACCTTACTGCTGTAATGGAAGCCAGTGCCGAAGAACTGACTGGATTACCGGATATCGGAGGTATTGTTGCGGAGAGCATCGTTAGCTATTTCAAGGATCCTTTTGTGGTCACCGCGATTAACCGTATGCTGGCACTCGGAGTAGAGGCTAAGGCCCCGGAAGCTCCGCGTCCGGTAAGCACAAATTCCTTTTTTAGCGGGAAGACTGTAGTCCTTACGGGTACATTACACAAGCTCACACGCGATGAAGCGGCCGAACGTCTGGAAGCATTGGGGGCAAAAGTGAGCGGAAGTGTCTCCAAGAAAACGGATCTTGTGATCGCCGGAGAGAAGGCGGGAAGCAAGCTGGCCAAAGCACAGCAGTTGGGCATTCAAGTGATCGAAGATGAAGATGAACTGCTCCGCCTGTTGGAAAGTTAGAGAATAAGAAGCGAAACTTTCATATATCACCATATAATGTCCCGGTTCCATTTCGTTTAGCAGCGAAGGGAGCCGGGATGTTTTGCGTTTTGAAAATTTAATACAAACCACGGCTTGTTTTGATCATTCGTTAACCTTTGAGAGGTAAGCTTGATTAGATCTCGACAATAAGGAAAGGGGAATGAAATTGAATACATTCATGAAAAGTATGGTTGTTGGCGGAATTGTTGTAGCCGTTGTATCAAGTACTACCCTTGTTGGAGCAGCACAGAATCCGAAAAAGGAAGTAATTCCTGCTAAAGCTCAGTCCAAAAACCTTATCGTACTGATCGGAGATGGAATGGGTCCTGCTCAAGTTTCCGCCGCCCGTTACTACCAGCAGTATACGAAGGGGATCAGTCACCTTAATATTGACCCTTATTATGTAGGGCAATCTACTACATATGCAGATCGCGGTGAGGACGGAGGCAAAATTGTTTCAGGAATTGTTACGGATTCCGCTTCTGCAGGAACGGCTTTTGCAACAGGCCATAAAACATACAACGCGGGGATCAGCGTCTCCAACGAAGACGTATCGAAACCCTTTGCTTCTATTATTGAGGCGGCTGAGGTTACCGGAAAAGCTACCGGACTTGTTACAACAGCCCGAATCACTCATGCAACCCCCGCCGTCTATGCTTCCCATGTACGCAGCCGGGATAATGAGTCTGCTATTGCCTCGCAATATCTGGATAGCGGTGTCGATGTCCTGTTAGGCGGAGGCAAGCAGTTTTTTGTAACGAAAGAGGAAAAGGGTAAACGTACGGATAAAAACATCCTTGCGGACTTCCAAGCCAAGGGCTATACCCTGGTCGAAAATACAGCGAGCCTGAACGCTCTTCCATCCCAAACTACCAAAGTGCTCGGTTTGTTCGGCAGCTCTCACGTCGCTTATGTTCCTGACCGCACCTCGGATATTCCAAGTTTGGCCGCTATGACCTCCAAAGCGCTAAACATCCTCTCGAAAGATAAAGACGGCTTTGTGATGATGATTGAGGGTGGCCGTATCGACCATTCCGGGCATGCCAACGATTTGCCGACATTGGTACAGGAAGTACTGGATTTCGATGCCGCATTTAAAACAGCGATTGAATATGCCAAAAAAGATGGCAACACATCCGTTGTCGTCACCGCAGACCACGAAACGGGCGGACTTTCCCTGTCCCGAGATAACATTTACGAGATCAATATCGACCTTTGGGATAAGCAAAAGCACTCTTCCGAAAGTTTAGCAGCTGCACTAGAAGCCGCAAAAACGCCGGAGGAAATCCGCAGTATCGTAACCGCAAATACTTGGATCACTGATCTGTCGGATGAAGAGGTTAAGCAGATTATGGCTGGGGACGGCTCCTCCTATAAACGTGAGGGAGCATACAATGCGGTAATCTCGAAGCGTCTGCTGGTAGGTTGGTCCGGTCATGGACATTCGGCGGTTGATGTAGGTGTGTGGGCGTACGGGCCAATAGCCGATAAGATCAAAGGCCAAGTAGACAACACACAAATTGCTACTGTCGGAGCCAGTGTTATTGGGGTTGACCTCGCCAAAAGATCTACAGAGCTGCAATCGAAATATGTATATCCTAAATTTAAAATCAACCGCGAGAATGTGGTGCTTTATCCTGCTGAAGCATTAGTAACTGCATTAGGCGGTACCTACAAGGGAAATACCTCAGCAGCGAACCTTACGGTAGGAAAAAACATCGTCAGTGTGAACTTGACTGCGCAAACCGCTGCCTTTAATGGTGCGGCTGCTTCCTACATCGTGGACATCGATAATGGCAAATTGTATTTGCCGCTTGCCGCATTTAGCCAATTGACGGGTAAAACGCTGGTTTGGGATGCGTTGTCCGAACGGATTATACTGCGCTAGGGGGTAATGTCTTGCTGCAAATTCGCGGTCTGGAGAAACAGTTTAGAGTCGACGGCCGCGCCGTCCCGATTCTGAATATTCCTGAATGGTCCATCGCAAAGGGTGAGAAGGTAGCAATAACGGGACCCAGCGGCTCCGGCAAAAGCACCCTGCTTCACTTGATCAGCGGGATCCTGCGGCCGGATAGAGGAGAGATAAACTTAAATGAAACTCCCCTGCACAAGCTGAAAGAGGTGGAGCTGGATAAACTTCGGGCTACCCAAATCGGTTATGTGCTGCAGGATTTTCATCTTATCCCCTCACTTACTGTAGAACAAAATGTAGAAATCGCCCTGAAATGGCGTTTGTCAGCTAAACAAAAAAAGGATTTGATCGGGGGTTGGTTAGAGAAGGTGGGGCTGCAGAATCGCAGCACCCACCTTCCTTCCCAGTTATCCCGTGGTCAGCAGCAGCGCGTAGCCATTGTACGCGCTCTTGTTAATGATCCGCCACTTGTATTAGCAGATGAGCCTACCGGGAGCTTGGATTGGGAAACTGCGGATGGAATCTCGGAGCTTTTGTTGAATTTAAGTGCTTCAGAAAGGCAGACCTTAATCGTTGTAACCCATGATTTGAATATGGCACGGCGGTTTCCCGTCTGCCTTGATATTTACGATGTGAATCGTATTCGTGAATCCAATAATGTTAGGCAGGCAGGAGTAAGTGGTAAGCAGGAGGCGAGCATGGCATGAGTCTTTTTAAATTTACGCTCCGCAATGTTCTGCACCGGCGGTTTTTATCCTTGCTCACCATCAGCGCAGTTGCGGTTACCGTTGCTTTTATCTTATTGGGTTCACTGGCCCAAGACAGCGTGGAACAGGGGGCCGAGAAGGGTTACGGTCCATTCGATCTCGTCATCGGCGCCGAGGGGAGTGAAACCCAGCTTGTCTTGAACGCGTTCTATCATATCGGAGCTCCCACAGGTAATATTCCTCTGACAGTTCTGGAGCAAGCCAAGGCAGATAGCGGGGTGGATAAGGCCTATGCTATGACGACTGGCGATAACTACGATGGATTTCCGGTAGTTGGCATAGATCCCGAATACTTCTTAACTCGATATGGCGACCGAAATCTTGAGCAGGGCTCTATTTTTCGAAATACGGGTGAAGCTTTAGTCGGTTCTTACGTAGCTTCATCGCTAGGGCTTCACGTTGGAGATACCTTCACCGGAGCGCACGGTCTTGTACAGGAAGAGGAGCATGCAGATGAACACGGTGTTGCTGAAGACCATGAGGCTGAGGAAGAAGAGCATGGACATGCAAGCTTCACATACACGATTGTTGGCATTCTGCCTCATCTGAACACACCGGATGATCGGGCCATTTTTACGACAGTGGACTATGCTTGGGCGGTACATGGTTTAGAGGATAAGGACAAAGAGATAACTGCTATATTGGTGAAGCCTGGTAGTCTGCTTGGGGCACATGATTTAAAAGAAACCTTAGATGGGTCCAATGGAGTTCAAGCTGCTTACACAAGTAAGGCCGTATCCGATGTAGTAAATGCTGTGGATCAAGGCTCGCGTCTGGTGGGTGTATTGACCTCGTTGTGTGTCGTATTAGCTGCAATTTCTATTATTTTGTCCTTGATTGCTGCGGTAGGCGAGCGAACCAAGGATGCAGGTTTATTGCGTCTTCTGGGTAAATCTAGAGGTTATGTATGGATGACGTTGACCGGTGAGGGTCTGTTGATTACGACAACCGGACTGGTAATGGGTCTGCTGCTAGGTCATCTGGGAGCCTATGTATTGAAGGATATTTTATTCGCTCAAGCGGGGATTCAAATCGATCCGTTTCATTTGACGGATAATCACCTGAGGATAGTGATAGGAACCTTGTTGATTGGACTCATGTCCTCTGTGGGACCCGCGTTCAGAATGTACCGGCTTAGCCCTTTAGCTCTTTTTAAATCTTAGGAGGGTTGTTCTTTTGAAAATAAGGGGAATAAGGCTGAACCTTGGGGCAGCTGTAGTGGCTGCCCTGCTCCTTCTTCAAGGATGCGGGCAGAATAAAAAGGGCGTAAACGAAGGAGAATCCTTCGCCGCCGCAATCAACTCAGTATCACCTCAGCCTTCAGCAACAGTAACGGACGATGCTCCGGACAATAAGGAAACCATACAGGATAAGGTCATAGTTGCGAGCCCCGCCTCTTCGGCGCCGCCTTCTTCGGTTCCCGAGGTGATTTCAGAACCTTCGAAGAAACCTACGGCTGTACCTTCTACTGTACCTTCAACTGCACCTTCAGCTACACCGACATTGACACCAAAGAGATCAACGGTTGCGCCGACTGTGAAGCCCACATCGTCCTCTGAACCGAAAGTGGGTGCAGTGAGCACCGCAAAGCCTAATATACAGGGTATAACAGGAATCGGATGGTTGGATTTTTTTGACGGAGAAGATCAGACGCGGCCTTCAGAACGTTTTTGGGACCTCCGTGGCAGTCAGGTTTACATTAAAGGTTTCATGGGTGAAGTGCTCTCCTTTGAGAAGAATTGGTTCCTGCTCATTCCGGAGCCGGGTGCCGAGTGTCCTTTTGATAATGGTGACGAAACGTATTGGAATAAAATTATGATCGTATTTGTTCCTGAAGACGTTAAGCTGAGATACAAATCAGGTCCATTGCAGATTACCGGTCGGTTGGACGTGGGCATTAAGATCGATGATTCCGGATACAAGACTATGTTCCGCCTATATGATGCCTCCTTTAAAGAAATCGAATAGAGATAGTAAAAAAGCTCCCGCTGACCTGAACTCAGATGGGAGCTTTTTGTTGACTTCAGATACTTCAGACTTTCTTGGCATCTGGCAGCCAAGCGTCGATATCATAACCCCGCTGTTCCCAATAGCCGATATGCTCCCCCTCAATCAGTTCGATCCGATTCAGCCATTTTACAGACTTATAAGCATACATTTTTGGGACTACCAGGCGAACAGGGCCACCGAGCTGATTTGAAATCGGCATCCCGTCATGCATCACAGCAACCATGATATCCTCCATACGTGCCTGTTCCATCGTTAAAGAATCTGTATAGACGCCGTCCCCCGAATACAGCTTCACAGTTGCAGCCGTTTTCTGAACACCAGCCATATCCAGCAGTGCAGCGAGAGGGATGCCTTCCCAAGTATTTTTGTAGACAGACCAGCCGGTAACGCAGTGAAAGTCACTGACCTGTACTTCACGCTTCAACTGAACGAATTGCTCCCAATTCCAGCTCAGCTTCTTGTCCACCAGACCATCCACTATAAAAGACCAATTGTCATTATTGAAAGAAGGGATGTCCGTAACCGTGTATACGCGAAAATGTCCTTCTGCACCACCGCCGATCGGAGGCGCAGACTGCGGTAGAGGTACGGGTTCGGGAAGCAGTGCATTGGCATTATCTGCCGCATAATCTTCCAGGCTTGGCGGTTTGAACGATTGCCCCACCCAGCGTGTAAATGTAGGACCGAGAGTTAGTGCCATTCCTGCTCCCACAGCCAGCTTGATGAAGCCTCGGCGCGTATAGAAAGGTTGCGGATGGGAAGGAGAGAGGGTGTCACGACCGACTAGCTTCCCTTTATTCTCTTCCATATCACTATCAGGGACAATGGATCTTTTTTGGGGCTCTTTAAGCCATTTGGTCCGGGTAATAGAGTGGTAAATGATCAAAGGAAGTCCGATCCAGGTCAGCAGGTCATGGATGAAAAGCGCTGCATTCGCTGCCCGGGGTCCAGCCATTTTGAACTGCCACAGTACTAAGCCTGACAAGATCCACCCTATAAGCAAACCCAGGACAACAAGTACATTGGCTTTTTGTGAGGTACGCCCTTTGAGGCGTTTCCAATGCTTAGCGGCGAGCAGCAAATAATAAATAACAGGAAGCAGCAACACTAATCCGATTACGATGTGCCCCCACTTCAGCCACACACGGCCTTCCCCGAGCAGTTCCCGCCAGAACCCGCCAAGCAGCATCAGACCGCTTAGAGCCAGGAACAGAACCAACCAGGCATTCCACGCATGAATGGACACCAGTTTCTTCCCGTAACCCTTGCGAATACGAGCTAGCCCTTTTTTCACCGGGATGTCCTCCCCTCAGTATGTTCGAGACGATTGTTTAACTTTTAACTAATTGTACCGCAAAAACTGTCCAATGAATAATGTTGCCGAACGTGACCACAGTCATTGATTTTTAGCAAAGAGAAAGGCATCATTAAAAAGTTCTAAATGAAGCTTAATACGAAAAAGTAGGGATGGGGAACAATCGATGAAACAAGAAGTGCAATGGAAACCATCGCGTTTTAACGCGCGAACAACAGTGGATGACGGGGGACTCATGCTGTACAACAGCTATACGGGTGCCATCGCGGCGTTTTCGCCAGAGGAGAGCAGCAGAGTTATTGAATTGCTTTCCGGACCGGATGATCCTGTTCCTGATGGGGATTGCACTTTACATAAGGATCTGCTTGAGCACGGATTTTTAGTTAGTCAGGATACGGATGAGCTGCGGCGGGCGTTATATTTACATCAGTCGATGCACCGTCAAGACAGCATGCATCTTGTGCTACTGGCTACAGAGGCCTGTAATTTCCGTTGCAATTACTGTTATGAATATTTCCCGAGAGGAACGATGAAGGGTACAGTAACATCGGGACTCGAAAAATATATAGCCGCTCAAGTATCCACCTTAAACCGTCTGACGATTAGCTGGCATGGCGGTGAACCTCTTTTAGCTCCGCAAGTAATAGAGAGGCTTTCGCATTCTTTTATCGAATCTTGTGACAGCAATGGAGTAGTTTATGGTGCAGAAATATCCACTAACGGGTACTTTTTGGATCGTGAAATGTTCGATAAACTATTGGACTGGCGCGTAGAACGTTTTATGGTTACTTTGGACGGGGATACGGAGGTACACAACCAACGTCGCGCATTGACCGGCGGAGGAGGTACTTTTAAGCGAATTGTAAACAATCTGGTTTCCTTAAAAGCAGTGGATCGTCCTTTTGAAATTAACCTGCGTGTGAACTTCGATAACAGCAACCTTGAGGCTGTAACTGAGTTTATTCCTGTTCTAAAAGATCTATTCGGGGATGACCCGCGTTTCAAAGTCTACTTCCGTCCCGTGGGATGTATGGGCGGCGAGAACGACCTGAACCTTCCGGTATGTGATGATATCACCAAGGATACGAAGATTTGGGAGTTCAACGAGCAGGCGATTGCTCAAGGATTAACGGTAAGCTCTTTTATTTCTGATATTCTTTTGCCGACAGGAGCTGTATGTTATGCGGCTAAACCGAACTCGCTGATTGTGGGTTCAGACGGCCAGTTGTACAAGTGCTCTGTAGCTATTGACCAGGAGAATAATCAGCTTGGGAGTATTAATGAAGACGGAACCCTAGATCTTGACCTGGATAAAATGGCCCTGTGGACCACCTCAGGAGAGGAAACCGACAGCAACTGTCAATCCTGCTTCTTCCGTCCTTCTTGTCAGGGCAATCATTGCCCGTTGTACCGCATGCGCACTGGAAACCGTCCATGTTCTTATGAAAAACGGCAGATCAAGCAGACACTTCGCGCCATTTGGCTGCAAGGTAAAGCTGAGGAGCAAGCTTCTATTTTGTAAAGGATTATGAAATGAAGCTCCTAGGCAAGAGCCGTATATGAGGGCTTTTAAGGAGGTGAAACAAATGAAGGTTATTCGTCCTGCAGTTCAACCTACTGCGATTACTACTGGCCGTGTCTCCAAATCGGTTCCAGGCAGCCTCAGCTAATCAGATAAAAAGGCTCATCCTTCCCTATATTGGAGAAGTGATGAGCCTTTTCTTTTGTAGAATGAAGTAGGGTATTCCCTAATCATTAATCTGCAGCGCATTCCGAAGGACAGTTTTTACTGGTGCAGGGATGTTACACAAAGTAACGGAGAGCAATTGTATCTGTAACACAAAGCAGGGGAGAGTAATCGTAACAGTACGAGGGTATGGTAGGGCATGGTAACAGTCATTTGGGGGCGTTCCCGGTGCGAGCTCTTCTTTTAAGTGTAGAAAGTGCAACTATTAACGAATATTTACCGCGCTTCGGTTGTTTAGGTGCACTTTATGCACTAGACATGCACAAATGCTGACATGAAAAATATAGTTTAAATAAATTACTAAAAATGTATAATTATGATTTGTTTTCACTACTCAATCCA
>NZ_JAUSTK010000049.1 GCF_030812855.1 Paenibacillus wynnii | reverse complement strand
CCGCCAGCGTTCGTCCTGAGCCAGGATCAAACTCTCCAAATTGGTATTCAGAAAGAGCGATTGCTCATTTTGAAACATCTGACGAGAATTAAAAATTCTCTATTTTGGATTTTACTCTCGTAAAATCCCACTCACTCGTTGTTCAGTTTTCAAAGATCAAGTTCTCGTTGTCGGCGACAATGTCTCACCAGCAACTTTTATAATATACCATGACTTTCGACTAATTGCAACACTTTTTTTTAAAAATTCGACTTTCAAATCTTCTTCCCAACTTACGAAGTCAATATGTCTTCCGTGGCTGGATTTATAATATATCACAGTACCCAAACGAAAAACAACAATTTAATTTTACCATTTTTGAGAAAATCCCCTAACATCTTTACTGGTTCATCATGCCTTTGAATCTATACATTCAGAGACTGCCTCAATAAACACCACAAAAAAACATGTCAGGACGTATCTAGGGATACATCCTAACACGCTATTGGTAAGGCCAATTACCTGTATTGTTAATTCGAAATCCATGGATTTCTACGCTTTTTAATGGGGGCCGTCCCTTTATTTTTGCTTGAACGCTGAGCTTTCGAAGTCTCTGTCTTCACTGGTTTTGCACTTCTACTCGAAGTTTTAACTTTTGGAGATGATTCCGACTTTATCTCTTCACTCCTTGCGAGTGATTCCTCAGTACCCTGAGCAGTTGGAACATCATCGGTTATTTGAAAATCATCTCGGATGATATTGGCTTGTTGTTGAAACTCGGTTATACGATTATGATACCCGTAACTTTCATTACCCAAGCCCGGATATTCAGGAATTGGAGGTATACTCGACACCATTGAATTTCCATACATGTTTTGAGGCGATACCGGCATACCACTTTGAGGTATCATGTGCGGCATTACAGAATCGTATGGAGAGTAGCTAGGCTGATTTGTATATGTCGGAAAAGAATTATTCATTGGCATTTCATAAGGATTAGCTTGGAGTGACTGTACATGTTCACCCATTCCACATCCACACGAAGTTGGCCACGGCATGTTCTGGTACGGATCCACATATTGAGGTGCAGCATATATAGGATAGTTGTTGTTCGGGTTGACTCCCCCTACAGATGCTTCCATATAGTTTGGCATCGCATTGGGGTAGCATGGACCTGAAATGTCTGCCGGTGAGTACATATGGTTTGGATAAAAATAAGGAGGCATACACTCTGGCTCATACGGGAGCGGTTGAATTTGGTTCATAGGAGCATACATAGCCATATTCGGCATCGGTTCATACAGCGGGTAGGCAGGCGGGCAATCAAAGAAGTTAGGGTTTTCTGTTAAGCCTGGATATCCCGCTGATTTATCACAATTGCAAGGCATATGCTGAGCCATAGGAGCAATCTGGTTTATTGGTGCTGCCATGTTTGCCGGAGCCATATGGTGTATTGGAGCAGATTTGGTTGTTTGAGTAGGCAGGACCATTGGGATAGGCTGGTTTTCCGGAACAGGCGGCATCTCATAGTAGGATACAACCTCCTGCGTAGGTACTGAGATCTGCACAAACAAGCTTTGTGACTCGGAGTGCATCATCTTTTCCTGAACTGGAGCCACTTCAGCTGGCATTACTTGTACTGGAGGCATTTCAATTGGCATCACTTGAACCGGAGCTTCATTTGGAATTTCTACTACCGGAGGCTGTTCAATAGGTCCTGTGAACGTTTTTCCTCCAGGCTGTGTTTTATCTGTCATATGGGTCGGCATGTGCATAGGTTGTGTTGATTGCAGCGGCGCCATCCCTTTTTTAGGAATATTAACGACCTCTCCCACAAGAAGGGCATTCGGGTTCTTTAATTGAGGGTTGGCACTAATCATTTCCTGCAGAGGGATTCCCCATGCTTTGGACAGCTTCCACAATGTATCCCCTTGTTTCACAGTATGTTTGTAGTAAACATCATTGTTGTCCGGAAGGGTAACTGGGATCGAAGGTATTTTCACTTTCCCGCCAACTTCCAGCACATCCGGGTTACTGATTTGGGGATTGCTCTCAATTATTTTTTGCAGCGGGACTCCGTACTTTTGCGATAATGCATACAGCGTATCGCCTTGTTTGACAATGTGTATTTTCACTCAGCATTAACCTCCTAAAAGTTTTGTGGAGTGTTACATTTCAACTACTTCGCGACGTCACTGATCTCGAAAGCATCCGTCCTTAGAAAATGCGGTGCTTTCATGCATAGTTATATGCGGTACAGCCGCCTCCTTCGTTACTACATCTTATGCAGCCCATAGGCGATTGACATCCCTTAAATAAAAAAAATCCTCTCATGCATGCATGAAAGGATCTCTGTGTGTATTCAGATATCATTTCATGCGTTGATGAAAGGATTTCTGGGTGTATTCATTTCATATAACTTAGGATTCCCATACCTTGTAACCATCTTGGTCTACAACGTTACGGAATTCTTCAAGCAGCTTAAGCGTAATCGGTCCAGCATGACCTTCGCCGATAATCCGTCCGTCAATTTCGCGTGCCGCAATAACTTCTGCCGCTGTACCCGTAAAGAATACCTCATCCGCGATATAAACATCATGCATTGTAAAAGGTTCTTCCTTCAGCTTGTACCCCAGCTTCTCACAGAGCTCAATGATAGCCAGACGAGTAATTCCTTCCAACGCCCCCAGATAGCAAGGAGGTGTATAAACAACCCCTCTTTTTATAATAAAAATATTATCACCCGAACCCTCAGTAACATACCCTTGAGCGTTCATCATGATGGCCTCATCAGCTTCAGCCAGATTAGATTGAATTTTAACAAGAATATTATTCAGGTAGTTAAGTGATTTGATCTTTGGATTAAGGGCATCCGGGAGATTGCGGCGCTGCGATACAGAAACGGCACGAAGTCCGTTAATATAAGCATGCTCTGGATAAATGGCTAATTGTTCAACGATGATTATTACACTGGCTTTGGGACAACGACGCGGATCGAGACCTAAATTCCCGGGACCGCGGGAGACAATAAGTCGAATATATCCATTGCGCATCTCATTACGTCGAATAGTCTCCGCCATAGCCTCCAACATTTCATCGTATGTCAATGGAATATCTAATTGAATAGATTTAGCTGAATCATACAGCCTGTCCAAGTGTTCCGAGCATTTAAAGATGTTCCCATTATAGATACGAATGCCTTCAAAAATTCCATCGCCGTATAGAAACCCATGATCAAAAACAGATACCTTTGCATTTTCCTTTGTTACAAATTGTCCATCCAAATAGATTGTTTGTTCAGCCATGAACTACTGCACCTCCGCTTTCTCTTCCTCATAGGTGTATGTGGGATACGAGCCCAGAATCCGTACCTGACAGCGAAGCGCCTCGATTTCCTCAATAGCGGCTTGCAGAAGGATAGATTCTATCGGTTCGAGCACATCAATGTAAAAATAATAGGTTCCCAGCTTCTTTTTCGTGGGACGTGATTCAATACGCGACAGATTTAACCGACGCCAGGCAAAGGTGGATAGTACCTGATGAAGCGCACCGGGAAAGTCTTCCGGTAAAGTTACAAGTACACTTGTCTTATTACCTGAACTTTTACGGGGGAGTTGAATCTTATCGTGCCCGACCAGCACAAACCTAGTGTAATTGTTATCGTGGTCAGTAATCTGCCGCTCAACAATTTCCAAACCATGTGTTGCTGCCCCAAGAGCCGTACCAATTGCAGCCCAGCCTCTTCCGGGATTGTTCTTAACAATCTCTACAGCCTCTGATGTACTTCCCACCGATTCCAGCTCCGCCCACGGTGCGTGCTCACGGATATACTGCCCACATTGGGCGGTTGCAACAGGATGGGATAGAATTTTCACAATTCCTGAAAAATTTTTCTTCCCATTAGCATCTGTGAACTCACCAGGTGTACTGATCAAATTCTGAACCGAAGGATATATCCACTCAGCCTGCATGGGTAAGTCTACTTCATTGACCAACCAATCGATGTGCAGACTAACCGAACCTTCAATCGTGTTCTCAATCGGGATTACACTAAAGTCGGACTTTCCCTCAACTGTAGACAAGAATACATCAGAAATAAGCTTATGATGAACGACATTTAACCGTTCATTACCAAATAGATGCAGCAAGGCTTCGTGAGATACGGAGCCCTGCGGCAGTACCGCTATGGATTTCATGACCGTATTTCTCCTTTTATCATATCTAAAAATGATTCGTTTTGCATCTCGTTTCTATCCAGCAGCTCTATGCTTACCCCGGCAATGCAGGGGGAGAGCCAGCATGTTCTTGCAGCAACGCCTTGCTCTTGCATGGTATCCATTAAAAATGCTTCAAGTTCACTCTTTCGGGTCTCCTGGCGGTCAACTAACGCAAGCAAGGTGGGACCCGCACCACTTAGGGCAATACCTAAAGCTCCCCGGTTCGTTGCTTCCGCAAGCAACCTCTCCATTCCAGGAACAAGAGGGGCCCGATATGGCTGATGCAAACGATCCTGCATCGCTGTACGGATTAAGTCCAACCGTCCGGTTGCTAGTGCAGCCGTTAGTAAGGATGTGCGGCTAATATTATATACTGCATCAGCAACTGTGACTTGAGACGGCAGAACCCCTCTAGCTTTAGAGGTAGCCAGTTCAAATTCCGGGATAATTACAAGCACCTCTAGGCCGGCCGGCGGTTCAATCCGTATATAGTCAGCGGCAATACCATCCCATACAGCGGTGATTATCCCTCCAAAAAGCGAAGCTCCTACATTATCCGGATGCTTCTCCATGGCGGTTGCCATGCTAAATAATTTGGCATTGTCTAACGGTGATCCAATCATAGCATTAGCTGCAGCCATACCGCCAATAATGGCGGATGCGCTGCTTCCGAGTCCCCGCGTCAAGGGAATCTCGGAATACATCGAGATTTCCAGTTCCGGGACAGAGACACCCGCTTCTGCAAATACCATCTGTGCAACCTGATAGATTAAGTTACTCTTATCCTGCGGCAAGCCCTTCATTTCATCTCCATAGAGATGGAAGGTTGTGTGTTCTACTTCCTGCATTTCAATCCATGCGTATAAGGATAAGGCCATGCCAAGGGTATCAAAACCAGGACCCAAATTCGCAGTACTGGCAGGTACTTTTACCCTTGCTATTTTGTTATTATGCGGTTGTATGGAGTTTCTCACTATTGCGTTCTCCTTAGTTGATTTTTATACGACAGTCATTCAGTTAGCCCTCTACCCGGTAGTGGCTCTTAACACGGCGGATTACATTCAGATCTTCGAAATGCCGGAGTACTTTATCCATGCTCGCTTTGCTGGCATTATGAGTGACAATAATAATCTCAGCGTTAGGATTATTAGGATTAGCCTGCTGCACAACCGAGTCTAGACTGACATCATATTCGGCGAACACCTGAGTGATTTTGGCGAGTACACCCGCTTTATCGTCAACATGAAGGAGCAAGAAATTTTTATAATAAATATCCTCATCACTCTTAATTTTCTTGGTTTTATAAGGAACGATCTGCTTCAAGCCGTTAACGCCCAGCTTCAGGTTTTTGATCACAGCTACAAGATCCGCTACGATAGAGGTTGCTGTCGGCATCGCGCCTGCACCCGCTCCGTAGAACATGGTCTCTCCCACAGCTTCCCCGTAGACATAGACAGCATTGAACACGCCGTTAACCGAGGCAATCGGGTGTCCCGACCGGATCATTGTAGGTTGAACGCTAATGTTAAATTCCTCGTCTTTGCATTCCGCAATCCCTAACAGCTTCATCTCGTACCCAAGACGTTTGGCAAACGCGATATCCTCCTTACTTACCCCTGATATCCCCTGTACAGTGACGTCCTGTAATTCTACATTTGTACGGAATCCCAGTGTACCTAGAATGGTCATCTTTCTTGCTGCGTCCAACCCTTCCACATCTGAGGTAGGATCGGATTCAGCATAGCCCAGATCTTGTGCTTCCCTCAGGGCGTCACTGTAAGTTGCGCCTTCCTGACTCATCTTTGTCAATATGTAGTTGGTTGTTCCATTTACAATACCCATAATTTTGGTAATGCGGTCGGATGAGAAACCTTCTATAAGTGTGCGAATAATCGGGATGCCCCCCGCTACACTGGCTTCATAAAACACATCACATTGCTTCTCTTGAGCTTTCGCCAATATCTCCGAACCGTAAAGAGCCATCAAATCTTTGTTGGCAGTTATAATATGCTTCCCGCGATCCAATGCTTCAAGGATATATTCCTTCGTTCCATTAATTCCGCCCATGACCTCGACTATGACGTCAATTTCAGGGTCACGAATCACTTCCCACGGATCTGTAGTTATTTTGGAGGCATCCACATCGATATCGCGGGCCTTCTCCGAGTTTTTAACAGCAATACGCTCAATAATAATCGGAGAACCTACCTGACTGCTAAGATGTTCCTGATTCCCTACTACGATACGGACCACTCCAGTACCCACTGTACCCAGTCCGAGCAATCCTACTTTTACTGGCTTCATCTGTATCTATATCCCCCTTAAAGTTTCAAAGAAGCAGGCTGCTTCAAAAAAATACGATTAGATCTACCCTTGCCCAACAATCAGGGCCCGTTTCACTCCGGAAATCTCTTTCAGACTGTCCATCATATCTCCCAGTTCTTCATTAAGATGAGAAATTTCCACTGAGATTACTACATTTGCTCTTCCTTGCAGCGGAATACTCTGATGAATGGTTAGAACATTTGCCCCATGACTTGCCACAGAGCCCAAAACCTTAGATAGCATACCAGATTCATGCTCCAAATCAAGAGAAACGGTAACAATACGCTCACGTTCCAATTGATGAATCAGGTGAATCCCATCTTTATACTTATAAAAGGCACTCCGGCTAAGTCCTACCTGCTCCACACCTTCATTGATGGTCTTCGCATCCCCGGCTTCTAACAGTTGCTTCACTTGCATGGTCTTGAGTACTGCATCGGGCAATATATCTTCCCGGACTAAATAATAGCGTTCTTTCACGAACGTCCTCTCCTCAAAGACTTATGTATTTACATAGTGGACATTATAGCGGATTTAACCCTTGAAAAGCAATACTTTTTAACTTAAGGGCTAAAAAACTTATTATGTAAAGGTTATATTGTATACGATTTAAAATCAAAAAAAACGCCGACCCGGCATCCCTCTTGAAGGAAAACCCGATCGGCGTCTCATTACTTCGTATTTTAATAGTAGCTGCTGTTCTCAACGAATTCGAACTCGAAATCAGCTATCCGCACAATTGTTCCTTCTACCGCACCGCGTTTACGAAGCTCTGCATCCACACCCATATGACGCAGTGTACGTGCAAGCTTCAAAATTGCATCATGCGTACTTAGCTGCATACGTTTCAGCATCCGTTCAATCCGCGGACTGCTTACAATAAACGTCTCATTCTCACGAGTAATTGTGAAGGAATCATCTTCCTCAGCCTCAAGCTTGTACACCTTACGCTCAGTAGTTTCCGCTACTTCTTCTACAATCGGAGCGACAGGAATACTGTCTAATATATCTGTTGTACGGTACAACAGATCTTGAACCCCTTGTTTGGTAAGTGAGGAAATAGGCATAATCTGCATATCCGGACGAACTTCAGCTGTACGCTCACGGAAAGAAATTAAGTTCTCTTCTGACTCAGGCATATCCATCTTGTTAGCCGCTACAATTTGCGGGCGCTCTGCAAGGGCAGCGTTATACTGCTTCAGCTCATCATTAATCTTAATCCAATCATCAAAAGGATCGCGACCTTCAGAACCGGACATGTCAACGACATGGATAATAATGCGTGTACGCTCTACGTGTCGAAGAAATTCGTGGCCGAGGCCAATCCCTTCGTGCGCGCCTTCAATAAGCCCTGGCAAGTCAGCCATTACAAAGCTTCGTCCGTCACCAACATCCACTACCCCTAAATTAGGAGTAATCGTTGTAAAGTGATATGCGCCGATCTTTGGTTTTGCGGCAGATACAACGGATAATAAGGTTGATTTACCCACACTAGGGAAACCTACAAGACCAACATCGGCCATAACCTTAAGTTCCATGCGGAGATAGCGTTCTTGTCCTTCTTCGCCGTTCTCAGCCAGTTCTGGCGCAGTATTGGCCGCTGTTGCAAAACGGGTATTTCCGCGTCCGCCACGGCCTCCGCGTGCTACAACCACATATTGTCCGTGACGTGTCATATCGGCAATCACTTCACCGCTATCATCATCTATCAGCACCGTACCTGGAGGGATACGAACGACCATGTGGTCAGCATTAGCTCCATGCTGACTTTTGTTACGACCTTTTATTCCTTTGTCTGCTTTGAAGTGACGCTGATAACGAAAGTCCATCAGTGTACGCAAACCTTCATCTACTTTGAAAATAACGTCGCCGCCACGGCCACCATCGCCGCCAGCAGGTCCACCTTCAGGGACATATTTCTCACGGCGGAACGCGACAAGTCCATCCCCGCCGTCGCCACCTTTTACATAAATCTTAGCTGTATCTATAAACATAAACGTTCACCATCCTCAGTCACATTTCAAGCGGTAGACGCAATCGGACAGTATCCTGATTATGCCCCAATGCCTCCGCTCTCATGATTTTTCCTTGTACTATATTATAAATTTGCCCTTGAAGCAGTGCGGGATTACCGTTCATTCCCTCACCCTCGAAAGAGATAAGAATGTCTCCACCATCCTGTGTGAAGCCAATGATAAGCTTTCTGGCTTCACCCTGGGGAGCAAGTCCACTGTATTGAAAAGCTCTTACGGTCTGCATGATGACTGCAGTGAGCTCATCCTGTGCTTCATAAGTAAGCTTGTCCTCCAGATTCAATCCGTCTTCAACGATTACTTCCAGCTCCAGACTGGTGCTGTGAGTTCGAAAAGATTGGATATAGAACACCAGTGAAGGAACTCCAAGCTTGGCAATGCGGCTGTCAAGCGCTATACGTTCCTTTATTCTTTCCACAGTTCGCACCGTTTTATCAGGCTTTCCTAGCTGGATATATCCGTAAAGCACCTGCAATTCGTTCATCCAGTCATGACGGTGGTGATTCAGTGTCCGAATAGCTGCTTGTTGCAGGCTTCGTTCCTGTTTTTGGAGCTCCTTCTCATACTGACGCCGATTCCAAATATTACTGAAAACAAGCACTGCCGTTATCCAAATAACAAGCAGTAAGCACGTTAAAAGGGAAGTCTGCCAATACACAAGCCCCAAAGGAAGCGTTACGGATAACAAGACCACCCAGATTGCACTTTTCCAGGATTCCATTCTTTCTCCCCGTCCCTCAGTTCGCAAAATCATGACAAATTCAGTAAATTCACCGTTCAAAGTATTTACCATTTCCCAGTATAACACAGGCATTCCCTGCAATTCACCAACAAACCCATGAAATTCTTCTTGTATTCCTACAAAAAAGCCTCCGGCACTCATGCCGGAGGCTTCTTGCAATTATGGTTCTCGTAGCTTACGCTTCCAATGTAGCTGCTACCGGAGCAACATCAACTGGGTAGACGCTCACTTTCTTGCGATCGCGGCCCCAACGTTCGAACTTCACTACGCCTTCCACTTTAGCAAACAAAGTATCATCTTTACCGATGCCTACGTTTGTGCCTGGGTGAATTTTTGTTCCGCGTTGACGAACCAAGATGCTGCCGCCGGTTACTGTTTGACCGTCAGCACGTTTTACACCAAGACGTTTCGATTGGCTATCACGACCGTTTCTTGTGGAACCTACACCTTTTTTCGATGCGAACAATTGAAGATTCAATTTTAACATGTTGTCTACCTCCTTCTTCAAATAATGACTTGCTGTATTTGAATATACTTCCCGTATGATTCTGCGATATCATTCAGCATAACGACCATGGATTCCAGCAGCAATTGTACTTTTGCGGAGATACCGGAATCATCCACAGAACCTAATGTTCCGCTTAAAAATCCGTTCTTCATGGACGTATCCATAGAAACTCCAGTCAAAACTTCAATCGAATTGACGGTTCCAACCGTTACGGCCGATACTCCGGCACATACGATGTCCTCGCCGCGCTTGGCATAACCCGCATGCCCTTTAATCTCAAAGCCAACGATAGTCCCTGATTCCGAAGAACGTGTAATCTGTACGCTTATCATTAACGCACCTTCTTACGCTTGAATCTTCTCGATAGTTACTTTTGTGTACGGTTGACGATGACCTTGTTTCTTGTGGTAATTCTTCTTAGGTTTGTATTTGTAAACTACAACCTTGTGGCCTTTACCATGTTTCTCAACTTTAGCTGTTACAGTTGCGCCGCTCAAAAGCGGAGTTCCTGCAGTCAAACCGCCTTCGTTAGAAACAGCCAATACACGGTTAAACGTTACGTTTTCGCCGTCTACAGCATCTAGTTTCTCAATGAATAATACGTCGCCCTCTTGGACTTTGTATTGTTTGCCGCCAGTTTCGATAATTGCATACATTGTACTTGCACCTCCTCATGTCTCAGACTCGCCTAGTCTAGGTGGCATATTCCCAAGGGGAACAGCGCTTATGTACCCGATCGGAGCGGTTACAGCATGTGCAGGGATAAGTTATCTCGAACACACACTTGAAGATTCTATCATACTAATTAACGATAGTCAACTAGCTTTACTTATTCCTCCAACCAAGCTCCCACCTTACCCGTACCTCCGCAGCAATGGCAGGTAACAGGTGCAAAGCCTGCTGAATCGTGACGGGCCTTCTTTCGGGTCATTTCTAGCAGTCCGAGCCTTGTCCAGCCCAAAATATGAGTCTTGGTACGATCCCGGGTAATCACCGACTCCAGGCAGTCCGTCACCATCTTCCGATGTTCTTCTTGTTCCATATCAATGAAATCAATAATGATAATCCCGCCGGTATCCCTTAAGCGGATCAATCGACCAATTTGTTCGGCAGCCAGCAAGTTCGTCCGAGTAACGGTCTCCTCCAGAGAGCCCCCTCCGGTATATTGTGCCGTGTTCACATCAATAACCGTAAGAGCCTCCGCTTCGTCCCATATAAGTGTTGCTCCGCCCTCCAAGATAATCTTACGGCCGAAGCTTCTATGCAGCTGCTCTTGCACCCCATAAGCTGTAAAAATAGACTCCTGTCGATTATAAAAACCCACAGGTCTATAGCCGTCAGGAGCCATGTCATTAAGAAAAACCTCTGCTTCTAGAACAGCCTTATGCGAATCGATCACTAATTCATCATGATGAGGATTAAAGGCATCCCGGATAAACCTCTGCACAATGCTGAGATCACTGTGAAGCAGAGCGGGAGCAGTCGAAGCTGCTGCACGTCTAGTAATAGTTCCCCATTGTGCACGCAAAAACGTGAGGTCACCTTCTACAGCTTCAGGGGGCTCGTCCTCGGAAACGGTACGCATGATAAGACCTTCTTCATTCCTGCGCAGCCGTTCTCCGATTCCTTTCAGCCGATTCCGCTCCGATTCACGTCCGATTTTTTTGGAGACACCCACATATTCTGCGAAAGGCATATACACCATCCAGCGGCCGGGAAGCGTGTAGTGAGTCGTCACTCTTGCCCCCTTGCCTCCGCTGGGCTCTTTTCTAACCTGAACAATAATATCCTGCCCAGGCTGCAGTAATTCCTCTATAGAAGGCTTTACCGCGGGCTGCTTATCTAAATGGGGGTGGAGTACATCATCAACATATAAAAAGGCATTCTTCTTTTGCCCAATATCGACAAAAGCAGCCTGCATGCCCGGTAGAACATTTATGACACGGCCTTTGTAGTAACTGCCGACCAGTCCTTGCTGCTGATCGCGTTCCGCTGCGTATTCCACTAGCTTTCCATCCTCCAGAAGAGCCATCCGGGTCATATGCTGCGTGCAGTGAACGATCATTTGTTTCATGGCTTCACCTCTGGTTAACCTAAAGTTAAATTCTAAAATAAGAAGATACCAGACGCTGTTCAGGCACCACAGCCACTACTTTCCCCTCACTGTTCAAAACATATATAAAATGATATTGGTTACGTTTAAATAGACGCAATATATCATCCAAAGGTTTCGCAGAAATTGCAACAATCGGACGGGCAAAAGCTCCCGTGCGCATATACCGGTCATAAACAGCACCCCTGTTCATGAGAAATGCTACGAAACGATACGGCAAGTTACGATGGTCCGTAATATTGGAGTAGATTAGAAAAGTCCCAATCATTAACAGGTTAAGCCTCACACCGCCAGTTGTACCCAAAGGCAGAAGCGCATATACGATAACTAATATACTTGAAGCGATACTCACTCTCCCGCACCACAAAAGTGCTGAATAATAGGGGATAAGCAGACTGACCACTGCCTGCATCACTTTACCTCCGTCTAACGGCAGGATCGGCAATAAATTAAAGAGGGCAATAATCATGTTGGCACCTATAAAGTAGGTTAGAAATGCGTTACTCTCATAACCTGCTCGTTGGAGAATAAAAGCACACAAGATCATCAATCCATTCTGCAGCGGTCCAGCCAGAGCGATCCCTATTTCATGATAGGCGGTCAGCTTGCCGTGATCTTCAATAACAGCCACGCCACCGAACGGGAGGAGCTGTACGCTTTTCACAGTAACACCGGTCAGAACAGCAGCACAGACATGTCCTAATTCATGGATCAGCACAATTGTAAATAAAGTGAGGAGTTCCAAAAATTGTCCTGTCAAAATAGAGAGCAGCATGATGATCACAAACAAAGGATGCAAGGAAAAATGAATACCAGCGATCCTAATCAAATGAAATCACTTCTGTCGGGTCAACATAATTCGTATCTTTCATGACTGCAAAAAAGAGGGTTGGTAATGAGGAGGAATCCTGCTGCAACAGCCAGCCCACAGTATCACCGCTTTGCAACCAGTCATCAACTTCCAGCTTTGTACCATTTAGATGGCCGTATTCCACCGTGATATTATCGGTATGCCGGACCCTGATCCGAATACCTCCTTCCAGTTCTCTGGATACGGAGAGGACACGTCCCATGTCTACACTCTTCACCGTCACATTGCCGCTTGAATCGACTGTCGGCATAATTTCCACACCTTTAAGGGTGGTGGCAAAGGGTTGAACAATGCTTCCCGACATCGGCGCGCTTAGCCCATGAAGAGCTGCGGCTTTTTGAGCCGCTTCGTCTTCTCTCCCGAAGATAGGAATGAATGCTGGAGCACCATTAAAATTCTGCTCGTACCATACCCTGGCCGCTTCAAAGTCCATCTCATTACTCATAGCATCTGCAATGAAATTTTGAGCCTTAAGTGTCCAGGGACTCTGGACGGTGAAGATCCCCCACACGAATCCAAATATAAGAATGCTGACTACAAAACGTCGCAGTAAACCGCTGACAAAACGTGGTCTATCTCTGTTGCCATCCTCCCATATCTTCCGGTTTTCCTTCCACATCACTTCAGGATCGAGCTCTTTCATTTCTCTGCTCATATCCGCTTTCTCAAATATCGATGATACTGTTTTCTGTCCTGATGTCTCATCTATTAAATTGCGGATACGCTGCTTACGGCGATCTTTGTTAGTTGACTTCTCATCCATATTGATCCCTCCGAGGGCTTGTTATACTTCATTTTATGAAGCAGAGAAGTCCCTTTAGAACAAGCCCTCTGAACTACCTATCCGTTCTGAACAAAAACCAATAAGAGGGAGCTGACTTATGAGCTTTACTTAATAACGCAAAGAGGCGCCCCAAAGCCATTTTAAGGACTTCGGGACACCTCTCTTATTGTGTGAAATCTTATGAGTCTATGAGTGCTTTATCAGCCGATACCGAAAAATTTCTTGAATTTCTTCATAGCGCCCGGCTTCCGGTTAAGCTGCATAAGCGGTACTGAATCGCCCAGAATCCGTCTGGCAATATTGCGGTAAGCAATGGCTGCAGGCGAGTCAGGATTCATTACGGTCGGCTCTCCGCTATTCGCGGCTTTGATTACCATCTCATCATCAGGAACGATTCCGATGAGGTCAATGTTCAGAACCTGTATTATGTCCTCGATATCCAGCATATCCCCTGATTTGACAAGGTTCTGGCGGATCCGGTTAACAACCAGCTTTGGAGATTCTACATGTGATTGTTCCAACAGACCGATAATGCGGTCAGCATCGCGCACAGCGGCATTCTCTGGAGTTGTCACAACGATAGCTTTATCCGCACCTGCTATCGCATTGCGGAAGCCGTGCTCAATTCCCGCCGGACAATCAATCAGAACATACTCATATTCCTTCTTCAATTCAAGAATAATATCTCTTACCTGCTCAGGAGTAACGGATGTCTTATCCTTTGTCTGTGCTGCAGGCAGCATGTAGAGTTCATCGAAGCGCTTATCTTTCACAAGCGCCTGGTTCAAGCGACATCTTCCTTCTGCCACATCTACAAGATCGTAAATAATCCGATTCTCAAGTCCCATAACAACATCCAAATTACGCAATCCAATATCCGTATCAACGAGACATACTTTTTTGCCCTGCAACGCAAGCGCGGTCCCAATATTGGCTGTTGTGGTCGTTTTGCCAACTCCGCCTTTGCCCGAGGTCACGACAATCGCTTCTCCCATGGAGGCTACACCCCTTTAAACACATTTAAATCCTGACGAAACTTGACTATATTATGAATTTTGTCGATCTGCATAGCCCCGTTCTGAAGGTACGCGAACTCCATATTGCTCTCTCGTGTTCCCCACTCATCCGGAGGGCGGCTTATAATTTCGGCTATGCGCAGTTGAGTAGGAGACATCAGAGAGGCTGCAATTACAGCACCTTCATTTCCCTCTACTCCCGCGTGAGCCATACCTCTGAGCGCTCCAAGTATATAAATATCACCCGTACAGGTTACAGTCCCTCCCGGATTTACATCACCAAGAAACAACAAGTCTCCCTTGTGATGCAGCACTTGGCCGGATCGAATCATCCCACTCATCAGAAATAATGAATTATCCACCTCACTCTTCGGAGCTTCCAACGTATCCACCGAACGAATCAGCAGATTACCTTGAGCCTTAAGAATGCTTAGCACGGCTTCCTTATCTTCATCTGTCACCAAACGAGTTCCCATCTTGATATCAACATGAACAACAGGTCCAGTCAAAATATTTTGATGGCTATGTTCCAGCTTGAATCGAAGCTCACTCAGAAGATCTTCAAAGGGACATTTATCGTCTAGCAGGAATACCAGGCCGTCTTTTACGCCCTTAATCCTTACATGTTTGGATTTCACTGTCATCTGCGTGTCCCCCTATCCTCATTCATTCGTGCCGAGGACCTCAAGTTCCTGCTTTCCTACGGAAGAAAATGGGTCTGATCATGTAGTTTCTCCCTTGCGCGTCTCATTGTTCAATAGTACAAGCTGTCGTCGCACCGGAATATAGAGGATTAAGGCGATAGCAAAGTGAAAGAGCATCGTGGGCAGCATATAGTGCAGTAAGGCCCAGTTGTACGGCTGCTGATTCAAATTAAATACACTATAAATCCCGAACAGCATACTATTGTCCAAAAGACTGCCTAGCAGAATGACCGTCATCATGAGCGGCAGAGGCGCACGTGGAGTTTGAAAAATAAGTCCGATCAGATAAGCTGACAAACCCATAGTAAAGGAGTGTGCACCTAGGATTCGTCCATAAAATACAATATCATGCAGCATCCCGAAGGAAAGTCCCAGTACTAGAGCCGTATGTCTATGATGATAAATCGTTACAAATAGTACCACTACCAAAACGAGATTAGGAATAATCCGCATTTGCCAGGCATCCGGAATAATCCATGGCAGAAGCGTTCCCTCGAGGACAAACAGCAGAAATAAGCTTAGGATAAGTACTGATCTTCGCATACTCACTACTCTGTCGCCTCCGATGGGAAAACGACAATTAGTTCCTTCCAGTCCTGAAATTCAGCGGCAGCTTTAATAATCGCTGTTCGGGTAAGGCCGAATTCCCCAACCCCCACACTTTCAACCGTACCGATCATTAAAGCACGCGGATACAATCCGCCGATTCCTGAGGAAACGATGACATCATCCTTGGCTATAGGATCGGTTGGAGAAATCTTATTCATTTTCAACATCTTCGTCTTCGGATCATAACTTTCTATCATGCCGAAGGTCTGGTTCTCTTTGGTCCGGGCCGTTGCAGCAATTGCCGGTTGTGAATTGGGGTCGTTAATGTCCAGCATAGTCATCAACTTGACGGTTGAGGTGAAGTTGCTCACTTCACTAATCACTCCAACCAATCCCTCTACGGATATGACAGACATATTGGGCTTCACACCGTTTTTGGATCCAAGGTTGATCACAAGCGTGCTGTTATTAGGTTCCGTATTGAGACTAATTACCTGAGCGATATGGTAGTCGTACTTGTACATCAGTTTTTGCGCCTTAGTAAAGTTAAGCTGTTTCATTAAATCTTCATTTGTTGCCTGGACAAAATTATACTGGGCCTGTTCTCGTGTAAACTGGGCAACTGTAATTTTGAGCCGTTCATTCTCCTCGGCAAGATCATGCAAATTTCCGATATCTTCAAAGAAGCCCGCTATATAACCAGCGGGCTTGTAGATTAGATTTTGCACGAAACCTGTTGTGTCCCGGAGAAAGTTCTCGGGCCAAGACAATGCCTTTCTTGTGCCCAAGCTAAAGCCCATCACTACAATAAATAGCACCAGTGTTATCAATAAGATGAACAGCCGTTTATTGTTAAATAGCTTAAACACTTTCAACACCCTCTAACAAACATTTTTCTCCCACAACAGGGGTTGACGTTCTAAAGTAGGACAGGTTAGGTCTTAACGTTTGGAACGAAAAGTTGAGTTGCTGCGGCTTTTGAATAAATGAATATTCTCAAGCGCCTTGCCCGTACCGATGGCTACACAATCCAATGGGTTCTCAGCGACAATCACCGGCATTCCAGTCTCACGCGCAAGAAGCTTATCCAAATTGCGAAGCAGTGCGCCTCCGCCTGTCAATACAATACCACGATCCATGATGTCTGCTGCGAGCTCAGGCGGACATTTCTCCAAGGTAACCTTAACGGCTTCAATAATAGCGTTAACCGTATCTGAGAGTGCTTCACAAACTTCATCGGAAGTGATTGTAAGTGTCTTCGGAAGACCTGTTACAAGGTCACGGCCACGAATCTCCATGGTTTCAGCTTTTTCAAGAGAAAGTGCAGAACCCAGATCCAGCTTAAGCTGCTCAGAGGTGCGTTCGCCAATCATAAGATTGTATTGTCGTTTGATGTACTGGATGATAGCTTCATCCATTTCATCACCAGCCACGCGTACGGAGCGGCTTGTAACAATACCTCCAAGTGAGATAACGGCTACTTCCGTAGTTCCTCCGCCGATATCAACAACCATGCTGCCTGTTGGTTCCCATACCGGTAAATCTGCACCGATCGCAGCAGCGAATGGCTCCTCGATGATGTAAGCTTCACGAGCACCTGCCTGCTTAGTAGCATCCTCAACGGCACGCTGCTCTACCGCCGTAATTCCGGAAGGTACGCACACCATGACATTAGGGTGACGCCCAAACATGGAGCGTTGCTTTTGAGCCTGACGAATAAAGTATTTAATCATCGTAGCCGTTGTATCAAAATCAGCAATTACGCCGTCTTTCATTGGACGAATAGCACGGATGTTACCCGGTGTCCGGCCAATCATTTTTTTGGCGGATTCGCCTACAGCTTCAATCGTTTTTGTATCCGTATTTATGGCCACCACGGAAGGTTCTCTTACAACAATCCCCTTACCGCGAACATAGACTAGCGTATTCGCTGTCCCCAAGTCAATTCCTAAATCTTTCGTAAAACCACCAAACATGCTGTAATCTCCCTTTCCTAAATCAATCTATGCGTTGCCTATCCCATTAATCCCTTTTCCTTCATACTTACAAAACCGCTGTCTCCAATAATTAAATGATCCAATACATCGATCCCTACAATCTCCCCCGCCTGAAGTAATCTTGATGTCAGAGAAATATCTTCCGGACTCGGTGTAGGATCACCGCTTGGATGGTTGTGTGCACATATAATAGAAGCACTGCTACACTTAATGGCAGCTCTGAAAACCTCACGCGGATGAACAATAGAAGCATTAAGACTGCCCATCGACAGCGTCTCTTGAGCAATAACATGATTCTTGGTATTAAGAAATAAACAGACAAAATGCTCCTTTTGCAAATAACGGAGCTGCTCTGTCAGTATATCCGCCGCATCATATGGGCTACGAATGATCACAGGCTGATTCAGCCTGGAGTTGGACATTCGTCTTCCAAGTTCAATGCCCGCTTTCAGTTGGATCGCCTTGGCAGGCCCAATCCCTTTGATTGAAGTCAATTCCTTGATGCTGAGATCTGCCAGCTGACGTAAACCGCCTACCTGAGAAAGCATACGCTGCGCAATGCCAATCGCGGATTCCCGGTGTGTTCCTGTGCGAAGCAGAATAGCCAACAGCTCCGCTTGACTCAATGATTCTGCCCCATATTGCATCATGCGCTCTCGTGGTCGTTCTTCATGGGGGAGGTCTCGCAGCATTAATGTTTGCGACTCCATCCCGATCCCTCTTCCCTTTACTCTCCCGGCTGTACCAACACCTGTATACCGAATTCGGACAACATACCCCCAAGTAGTGAAAGAGGAAGACCCACTACATTGAAATAGCAGCCATCAATCTTCTCCACTAGAGTAGCTCCGAGTCCTTGTATGGCATATGAACCCGCTTTGTCTGCCGGCTCTCCCGTTTCCACATAAGCATTAATCTCTTCAGGGCTTAACGCCCTCATAGTCACAGTAGTTACTCGGTGATCAACCAGTACCTTTCCTTCAGGCAGCCCGATACAAGCTACTCCAGTATACACCCGATGACTTCTGCCTTGCAGAGCGGTTAGCATAACCTTGCTGTCCTGCTTGTCCACCGGTTTGCCGAGGATCTGACCTTCCAGCTCGACGATCGTATCACTGCCTATAATTACGGTATCCCGTTGATTGCCGGCAGCAATCACAGCCTCTGCCTTACGCAGGGCCAGCGACCGCACAACTCTCTCCGGTGTCCAGTCCGGCGGAGTACTCTCATCTGCTTCACTGGTCACCACCGCAAAGGGGATACCCAGCATCGATAAAAGCTCCCTCCGACGGGGTGATCCCGAGGCAAGAATAATGGGGCGTGAGTTCACATCGTCCACGTTATAAACGTCCCTTCCCTAGTTACAGCCTGCGGTACAGCCATACGGCGGTAATAATACCGATCAGACTGAGCAGACACAATTTCAATTGAATAGTGATGTCGTAAGTTATGATGTCCAAATCCGCTTGTGGCGACCATTTGAGCATGGTCGATTGTGTAAGAAAGGAAAGTGTCTTTACGGGCTGCAGCAGCTTAGCGATCCACGCTCCGGCCAGCCAGCCCAGAATCAGAAATAACAGCAGTGTACCTACATTTTTCTTCTTCATGTCCGTCTTCCCTCGCCATTTTTTGACACCCATATTATTATACGGTGAAACGGAGTTCAACACAAACGCAAAATCCGACCCGGTAATGATTACCAATACCGGGTCGGATTTTTCTCATAACTTATAGTTAAATAGGTGCATGCTCTCAATTCAATGAAGTAAGCAGCTCCTTTTGCCCGGAGAGAAAACTCATCATAGCAGCCTGAACTTCCCAAAGCAGGCCGTCCGATTTGTTTTTACCATACTCATTGAGAGCTGAAATCCCCTGATTCACGGTTTTTTCTTGGGCTGCGATAATCTGAAGTGCTGTCTGAGGGGAGCCGCTCTCTAGCGACTTGACAGCTTCCGTCCACTCCATATGAAGACTGCTAACATCATCGATTGGGGCTGTTGTACCGTTGCTTAACAGCGCCGCCGATAACGAGCTCAATTTCCCAAGAATTCTTTCGCTAACCGCAAAATAGTTGTTCACTGACTCCGCTGTTCCACCAAAGGCAAGCTGTTCTGTTGCAGGAATGGTTACTTCCCTCACGTACAATTCAATACCTTGAGCTTTCAGTCCGTTACTCAGAAGTTTCGCTTGCTCGCGATCGGGCGATATACCTGCATATACCCGGTTCCCGTCTGAAGGGTCCAACCCTGCTGCCAAGCCTGCCGTCAACAGCTCCTGCTCAGCCTGGGATGCTCCCTGCGGTGTACTGAATACTCCGTATTGCAGCAGATAGTAGCTTTGCCCGGCAATTTGCACCGGTATTGTAGGAAGGGCACCCACGTTATCCTCACCCGTAATCGGTAACCCGGAAGTACCAGTCCCAGCAGGTTCTACTACGGCCCCTGTGTCCTGTTCGCCTGTAACGATCTGATTAGAAACTCCGGTAACAGAAGTATCAGGCAGATCTCCACCGCGAAAAAAGGATAAAGCTACATATCCAAACAGCAATCCTATGCCGATAGCTGCAGTAACGGAAGCTGCAAACTTCCACCCGTTAAAAGGTCTACGGGAATGATAGGCACTGGGATAAATCTCAACTGCTGATGGTCTATCTTCGTAGACGGTTCTATTCTGAACGTGCTCGTATTCACCATTACTGTACCAGCTCTCTTCATCGTCTAGTGGGATATTTGAAGACGAACTATTCCATTGCTCCCCCATATCCGACTTCTCCTTATCAACATCAAACCGAAAGGTCATTCTTCCGTTATTCAATCCGCACACCTCACCTTGTCTCATCTATAAGAAAATATATGATAGACAATAGGGAGCTATGCTGATGATATTATCCAAATTTATAGGGCGAGATAACTGTGAGGTACCCTGTACAGAATCAGCTCTTTGTTAAAAGCCGACGTGGATAAGACCAGACTTTAATCCAATAACGATCCTCATCATCCCGGTAGAAATGTATCCCGAAAAACTTGAGAGGTGTCCAGATTTCCTTGAAATAGTAATTGGGCATGCATTTTCTCTCCTATGTAGCAAATTTATATTAAACTGAAAACTTTCTCCTTAACACTATTAGCCTCGTAATGATTCAGAAGTGTTTGATGCGCCCGATCAGCTATTATGGAACCCAACTTAGGATCTTCCAACAACCTAACCACTTTTTCCGCAAAGTCATATGTATTATTCGCCAGTAAAATATTGCGGTTATTCTGGCAGATTAACCTCTCAGAGCCTTTATAGCTTGTTACTACTGGCGTTCTTAGAGCCCACGACTCCAAAATCTTCGAACGGGATCCGCAGCCCTCTTGCAAAGGGGCTATGAAGGCTTTCGCCCGGCGTATATATCTACCCGGATCCGCTAGCGGCCCGGTGATTACAACGGATTCATCTTCCTTAACCAGTCTTCTTATCTCCGGACTCACCTCACTGCCGACAATAAAACATTTCACATCGGGGACCTTTTCCATAATTGAAGGATAAATCTTATGATAAAACATCTGGAATGCTTTCTTTCCCTGAATCGAATTCATTTTCCAGTGAAGAACGATAAGGTTTTCTTTGGGTGTCGCCTCCGCAAAATGGTATTGGTTCATATCTATGAAATGGGGCAGCACATGCACCTTAGGGGCGTCCTTGAATGACAAAGCCTTGAACAAAAGCGCATCCCATTCCGAAGCCGCAAGAAGAAGGCCTGTTTTATTCATTAATTTCTGCTCATTCCAACGAGCCCGGGCAGCACTAAGCTTATGATGTATGCCCATGTTCTTGAACGTAATCCTGACCGGCTGATCGCTATCAGAACGGTAGGCATCCGTGATTATCGTGGCATCTGGCAGGAGATGTTTTATAAGATTAATGAAATTCCCTAATAAACTGTGTGATATAAAAACATGTGAGTATGCATTAGAATGGCAGAGTTCCTTAATGGTTCCATTCATACCCTTGTCCACATTATTCAATTCGGAGCGTTTCCTGAGCTTGCTCAACGAGAGGTATATTGACCTTCTGGAACTTACTGACTCCCTGACTCTATGTACTACAAGGGCAGGCCCGCAATGCGTTGAATATTCCAGATCACAATTACCATAAGTTAAAAGATCGATATTGAATCTCTCTAACAGGATTCCGAGGATACCTCTTTGTCTGATTTCTCTTTCTAAATCTTCTGTCTGATGATTTTGAGCAGACAGAAACAACATTCTCTTAGGCATGACCTTAGCTCCTTGTTACTTTATATAAGATCCTGATTCATGCATTTTCATGTGAAAAAGCAGGACAATTTGCATTAAGTTTGCTTTAATGAAACTTTAGATGTAGATCAATAGTAACCTATTTTCCGCTAAAGTCATGTCGATTTATGGGAGAAAATAATTATTATTTTAAATTTTTTTAAAAAAGGACATAAAAACAAGGCTCAACACTAATATCAGTTCTTGACAGGTGACGAGAAAGACAGAAATCCATTACGCCCAATAGAGGCGTTTTCTCCCTCTATTTCTGCACCCG
>NZ_JAUSTK010000048.1 GCF_030812855.1 Paenibacillus wynnii | reverse complement strand
AAACCCGGTGAAACATCAGGCGAAGTTAAATCGAAATCGTTCCCGGCACAGTGACGTAAACGGAAAATCAAGCACTGATTTCGAGAAAGAGCCAAAAACAAACTAAATTGTTATAAAAAAAGCGTACTCCCTTCATAATCTGAAGAGAATACGCCTTTTATGGCTTCGTGTATATTGAGCTTAGCGGTTTTTCAAATAATTCGCCAGCGCATGACTCACTTTCCAGATATCGCCTGCACCCATTGTAACGACAAGGTCACCTGGAGCGATCCGATCTTGCAAATCAACTAAGACATCTTCCTTACAAGGCAAATAACGAGCACCTGCGTTGCTGTTCTGAACAATCAGCTCCACCAGCTTCGCAGAAGTAACTCCTTCGATCTGCTTCTCTCCGGCGGGTGAATAGATATCAGTGATGATAACCTCATCCGCCTCCGCGAAGGCACGGCTGAATGCATCCAGCAGGAAGAAGGTACGCGTATAGCGTTGAGGCTGGAACACGGCAATAATACGTTTGCCGGTTGCTTTTGCCGCGCTGATGGTCGCCTGTATTTCCGTAGGATGATGAGCATAATCATCGATCACTAGAATATCATTCACTTCTCCGAGCACTTGAAAACGACGTTTGGCGCCGTTAAATTTCACGATAGCTGCAGCAATAGCGGCGAAAGGAATGTCTGCTTTCAGACAAGCGATAACTGTCGCCATGGCATTGTACAGGTTATGCTTCCCGGGAACAGACAATTCAATCTGTCCGAGAACCTCTCCATATCCGATCATGGTAAATGAAACCTGGCGGTCTCCGAGCACGATATCGGTAGCTACATAATCAGCAGTCTTGGAATGGATTCCGTACGAAATCACTTTACCTTTCACTTCAGGCAGGAGAGAGATTACATTCTCATCATCTACACATACGATCGCGGTTCCATCTTCAGCAAGATGATTCATGAACTGTACGTATGCTGCCTTGAGCTTATTGAAATCACCGCCGTAATTCTCAAGGTGATCCGCTTCAATATTAGTAACGATTCCGAGCCATGGATGATATTGAAGGAATGAACCATCACTCTCATCAGCTTCAGCGACTACAAACTCTCCTTGTCCTGCCTTTGCATTCGTACCCACGTTCATAATTTCTCCACCAATAATGTAGGTAGGATCAACACCGCAATCCTCCATCACGAGAGCAATCATCGATGAGGTGGTTGTTTTTCCGTGAGCGCCTGCAACAGCAACACCCTTGCGCTGGTTAAGCAGGCGTGCAAGCATTTGGGAACGGTGGATAATCGGAATATTCAACCGCTCCGCTTCCACCCATTCCACATTATCATTGGACAAAGCAGTAGAGTAGACAACTAGATCTGCTCCTTTTACTTGCTCCGCGGTATGTCCGATATATACTTTTGCACCTTTGGCAATTAACTTCTCCGTAAGTTCCTGAGCAGCTACATCAGAGCCTGTGACGGTATATCCCATCTCCAGCATCACTCGGGCGATAGCGCTCATCCCGTAACCGCCGATCCCTATAAAATGAACACGTTCAGTAGTATCCAACAGTTGTCACCAGCCTTTTTCAGAATCGGGTTGCTGCAAAAGTGTGCTGCGCACATCGGCGATTAAATACAGCGTACCGGAAACGACGGCAAGGTCGTCCTCAGCTGTTATCGTCTTCAGCAGTTGCAGCGCTTTGCCCCAATCACGTTCTACTATAATTTCCAAATGCTCTTTGGCATATTTTCCCCGCAGACTTTCCACGATTCCATGCAGGTTATCCGCGTCCATTTTCTTCCGGAAATCCGGTTCGGTCAGGATGAGCGTATCCACTATAGGTAGTATATGCTCCAGATAGGATTCATGATGCTTGTTTGACAGCATGCCCATCAGCAAATTTAATTTGCCGTATTTATAGAAGATAGGCAGGCTCTTCGCCAGACTTTCTGCACCCTCGGGATTATGCGCTCCATCCAGTACGATTCGCGGAGAAGAGCTTATCTCTTCCAGCCTGCCGGCCCAAAAAGTATCGCGAAATCCCTTGAGAACATCTTCATCGTCCAGCATAAAAGCCAGGTATTGCCGTAACACTTCAAGAACCATCATTGCTCCGGCTGCATTGGTACACTGATGCACGCCTTTCATTGCAATGTCTATATCCAGTGACCGAAACGGTCCTTTGAAAGTAAAGGACTGCAGGCCGTTCTCTATTCCGGTAATTTCATAGCTAAAGTCTTCATCGGCAAGATACAGACTGGTTCTGCATGCTGATGCTTTTTCCTTAAGAACCGCCACCACTTCCGGTTGAGTGACACAGCTGATTACAGGAACACCAGGCTTAATGATCCCTGCTTTTTCCGTTGCAATCTGCTCCAGCGTATCTCCAAGGACATCCGTATGGTCATAGCCCACATTTGTAATCACCGACACGATCGGGAATACGATATTCGTTACATCAAGCCTTCCCCCAAGCCCCGTCTCCCATACGACTACGTCAGGATAACACTCCTGCGAATAGTAAAGGATAGCCAGTGCTGTCGCTACTTCAAACATCGTAGGAGAGCCTAACTCAGACTCAGCCATTTCAGTCACCAAGGGATGCAGGATATTTGACAGTTTGGTCAGTGTTTCCTCAGGGATATCTTCACCGTTATACTGAAAACGGTTCGTGAATTTAGTAATGTACGGTGATGTGAATGTTCCCACGGAGTAACCGCTTTGAATTAACACACTTGTTAAAAAGGCACAGGTCGAGCCTTTCCCGTTCGTCCCGGCAACATGAATGAACTTCAGTCTGCGCTGCGGATTCTCCAGCTTTTCCATAAGCTTCTCGATCCGTTCCAACCCTGGACGAATTCCGAATGGAATGAGGCTGTTAATCCAGTCGACAGCTTCTGTATAGGTCCCTAAAGGGGCAGATCCACTGCCCCCGAGTATATCTCCCATATCCCTTATCCTCTCAGCTCTGCGATACGGGCAAGTACCTTTTCCCGTTTGGCGGAGTAATCGGCTTGCTTAGCCCGTTCCTCTTCGATGACTTTAGCCGGTGCTTTGGCAACGAAGCCTTGGTTGCCCAGCTTCTTCTCCACGCGCTCAACTTCACTGTTCAGGGTTTGCACTTCTTTTTCCAGACGAGCAATTTCTTGTTCGATATCAATTAGCCCGGACAACGGCAGAAGCAGCTCCGCTCCCGTAACCACAGCAGACATTACCTTATCCGGTGTTTCCGGATTCAGGCCTGCCTCGAACGAAGAGGTGTTACAGAATCGGCTGATGTAATTGCCATTCCGGTTGATGATGCTCAAGGTTTCTGCATTGCTTGCTTTAACGATCAATTCAACCTTCTTACTCATAGGAACATTCACTTCAGCACGGATATTTCGAACGGCACGGATCATGTCCATCAATAAGTTCATTTCCGCCACAGCTTCAGTGTTCTCCAGTGCAGTGTCATACTCAGGCCAAGCTGCCAGCGTAATAGTCTCGCCGTTATGCGGCAAATGCTGCCAAATCTCTTCGGAGATGAACGGCATGAACGGGTGAATCAAGCGCAGCGTACGGTCAAGGGTGTAAGCAAGCACGGATTGAGTCTTGGCCTTGGCTGCAGGGTTGGTTCCATATAGTGAAAGCTTCGCAAATTCAATGTACCAGTCGCATAGATCGTCCCAGATGAAGTTGTACAGCTGGCGGCCAATCTCTCCGAACTCGTACGAATCCATTAGACGCGTAATTTCACGGGAAGTTTCGTTCAGACGGTGTAAAATCCAACGGTCAGCCGTGCTAAGCTCCCCTGTAATGTCGATATCTTCAAAGGTTACTCCTTCAAGATTCATAAGGGCAAAACGTGAAGCATTCCAGATCTTGTTGGCAAAATTCCGTGCCTGCTCTACCCGCTCCCAGCGGAAACGAAGGTCCTGACCAGCGGTACTGCTAGTGGAAATCATATAACGCATAGCATCGGCACCGTATTTCTCGATAACGTCCAGCGGATCAACACCGTTGCCTAACGATTTGGACATTTTGAGTCCTTCAGAATCGCGTACCAGACCGTGCATCAATACATCAGCAAACGGTTTCTCTCCCGTGAACTCCATGGCTGTAAAGATCATACGGGCAACCCAGAAGTATATGATATCGTAGCCCGTAACGAGTACATTATTCGGATAAAAACGCTCGTAATCCTCGCTGCTCTCGTCCGGCCAGCCAAGAGTTGAAAACGGCCAGAGCGCCGAGCTGAACCACGTATCCAGTACATCCTCGTCCTGCTTCAAATCATCCAGACCGCTGATTCTCCGCGCTTCCTCTTCATCACGCGCAACAACCAGCTCACCCGTAGATTCCGAGTACCAAGCAGGGATACGGTGGCCCCACCATAGTTGGCGGGAAATACACCAGTCGCGTACATTCTCAATCCAATTCAAGTAGATTTTCTCAAAGCGATCCGGAACAAAATTAACACCTTTACCGTCCTTCTGAGCGGCGATTGCCACTTCAGCCAACGGCTGCATTTTTACGAACCATTGTGTAGATAGATAAGGCTCAACAACAGCTCCCGAGCGTTCGCTATGCCCTACCTGATGCACATGATCTTCAATAGAGATCAGAACACCTTGCGCCTTAAGATCAGCCGTGATGGCTTTGCGGCATTCACTGCGGTCCTGGCCTTGGTAGGGTCCCGCTTCCTCATTCATCGTGCCGCTCTCATCCATCACATTGATCTGCGGAAGGTTATGGCGGAGGCCCATTTCAAAGTCATTAGGATCATGTGCCGGCGTAATCTTAACGGCGCCGCTTCCAAATTCCTTATCTACATAATCATCGGCAATAATCGGAATTTCGCGGCCGATAATAGGCAGGATCAAAGTTTTACCGATCAGATCCTTGTAGCGGTCATCCTCCGGATGTACAGCTACCGCGGTATCACCCAGCATAGTCTCCGGACGTGTTGTTGCAACGGTAATATAGCCGCTTCCGTCCTTCAGCGGGTAACGTAGATGATACAAGTGTCCGTTAACTTCTTTATATTCAACCTCGATATCAGACAATGCTGTACGGGCAGCAGGGTCCCAGTTAATTATGCGTTTGCCGCGATAAATCAAGCCTTTTTCATAGAGCTTTACGAACACCTCGCGTACTGCTTTGGACAAGCCCTCATCAAGGGTGAACCGCTCGCGTGAATAGTCCAGTGAAAGGCCCATTTTGGCCCACTGCTCATGGATCGTTTCTGCGTATTGTTCCTTCCATTCCCACACCTGGTCCAGGAATTTCTCGCGACCCAGATCATGCCGGGATATTCCCTGCTGGCGCAGCTTCTGCTCTACCTTTGTTTGTGTAGCGATACCCGCATGGTCTGTTCCCGGCAGCCATAAGGTATCATAGCCCTGCATCCGCTTCGTACGGATCAGGATGTCCTGTAAAGTGAAATCCAGCGCATGTCCGATGTGGAGCATTCCGGTTACATTTGGAGGCGGGATTACAATACTGTAAGGCTGTGCATCCGGACGCTGGCCCGCACGGAAGTATCCGCCCTCGGTCCAATACGAATACCATTTCTGTTCCGCCGCTTTAGGGTCGTATGTAGTCGGCATATCACTTTTTGACTCATTGGCTACGGCTTGATCTTCCGCCGTCTCTTGCAGGTTCGGCAATTCTGCCGAGGTTAAGTTGTCTTGGTCAGCCATTCTCTGATACCTCCGTCACTTTCTCATATTTCGTGGAAAAAGATATTCTAAAAAAACACAAAAAGGCCCTCGTCTCAAAGGACGAAAGGCCATTCTTTCGCGGTACCACCTTTGTTTCGCGCCAATAAAGAATACAACTCCGCTCTTGGTTCCTTAAGGTTCCAGCGGCTTAGCGCGACACTCATACAGATAACGGCTGCGACCGGCCTTATCCTACCCTGTCATTCATGAACATGATGACAGATTCAGACAGGCGACTCCAGGGCGACTTCGGCTGACATGCATCCTGCGGAATTTCACAGCTACTACCAATTCCGCTCTCTGAAGGGCTGACCGCCTACTCTTCCCATTCCCAGTCTTTGACTAGTATTGCTTACTCCATAATACCTTTAGAGTCAAGCTTAAGTCAACCTGGGTAGGAATGCATTAAGGAATATACAAGACTTGACCTTCCTCCACGTTTTGACCCGATAACCGATTGTACATAACCAGCTCCCGTGCGCTTAGCTGGTACTTATCGGCAATTGTGTCCAGTGTTTCCTCCCGCTGAACAATACAGAGACGGACCTTACGGAATAGATTTGCACCTTCTTGGGCGCCGATAAATCTGCTTTTCCATTCCTTGTCATTTCCGGAATCAGGAGAAATTACCGCGGCGGAAGTATTCACTTCCTCGGCTTGAAGATTTTCCTGATCCTTACGATCTCGGCTGGAGTTCAAGAGCTTCGAGAAAGTAATCGGTTCCTTTTCTTCAGCCTTTGGTTCCTTCTTGCTTCCCAAGGCTATTTTGAGATCTGCTTTCTCTTCCAGAACAGGAATAGGAGCTGCCTCTGCTGCCTCTATAAAGTCATTTTCCGCTACTGGAATGAAGTCGGATACATCTTTTACTTGAGAATTAGCCTCGTGATGGACGTCATCCTCCATAGAGATATTCTCCGCTTCATAGACATTTATAGTAGCTACCTCAACTTCATCTGTAACGGTACTGTCCTTACGTTCATTGAAGGATGCACCCAGATTCCAGGCTTCTGTCTTTTTCCAGTAATCTTTTATATTCGGCTGAACTGCGCTCGGGTCCTCATTTAAACTGTGGGTATGAACTATGAGTTCATTTTCTCTGTTCTGTTCCGGGATATTAGAAGTAGTCGTCTCCTGAATGTCGACAGCTTCTACACTCGCCTTATGCTCTTCGGCAGCTTCATCGAAGGCACCCTCACCAAACGTCCAGAGAGAATTCTCATATAAGGCATCACCCTCGTGTTCATGAGTATCTATAGGGTCAGCAGCAAAACGTTCCCCTTCTTCCGGAGTATAAGCAACGGTGTATTCCTCCTGCTGCCAAACAGGAACAGATTCTGTGCCGCCGATCCCGCGCAGCGAAAGTACTCCTGTTATATTCACACTTCGCATCGTAAGGAGATCAATATCGAAATTCTCAATTTCCACCCCTACGTCTTCAAGCGAGCTGACCCGGGTCAGCGGAACCGTAATCTCAACAGGAATGGCGTGTTCAAGCCTCTCTATCCTGTCTTCTTCACTCCGGTAAAGGCCCGTTAGCAGCAGCTGTCCATACAGCTCTGCCCGGTCCTCCCGCTGAATTACCTGAATTTCCGGGAGAAGTTCAACCTCTTCCAGTTCAGCGATTCCCGGAAGCTCTTCCGACAGTTGAATGCGTTCATAAATATCAAACCGCAAGCCGTGGGACTGGTCAAACACGGGAAATGTCCTCCTTCTTGGCATAATCTAACCCTGAGACAAGCCCAGAGCATGAGCCCAAACTATTACTCCCCTCATGTATATGCGTAAAAAAGGGACACATGACAAATTGACGCCAGTTTATAACAGTAACCCATGTTAAAACAACATCTGCCTTTAGAGTTACTACCGGCCCATTGATTCTGGATTAATGGCCGACGTTTAGCGGCAATCAGCCTCCTCCTTCATGACATAGATACAAGAGACTTTGTCAGTCGATCGCGCTCAAACGGGTGGTTTATGCGGACACAGAAGACGTTACTTTGTGGAAATCGCCCCGATTTCGTTGTATGCGGACTCAGATGCCGCTATTGTGTGGAGATAGGGTTAATAAGTCGCTGCTTCCACCCAATAGTGCATCCTCTGTCCGTATGTGATCCTAAAAACCCGTTTACTTGATAATAAGGGCTCTGTAGTCCGCATAGGCCCTCCAGCTCCTGTTTACATGCTACAACTGATCGCCGAATGCACCCTAGAAAAAACCAAAAAGGACCAAAAGCAGCCTCGCTGAACTTTTGATCCTTTTTGGTGATACATTGAAAATAAGTCTTAGCTGTGAAATCGACTTAAGCGTGTGATTTTCCGCTCAACTGGTCACGCAGCCGTTCCATATCTTCCGGCAGTGGGTCAATAATCTCCAGCTTTTCTCCGCTCCAAGGATGCCTGAAGGTGAGGGATTCGCCATGCAGCGCTTGGCGGCCAAATTCCGGCTTGTTCGTCCCGATCCCGATCCCGGTCCCGGCTCCCCCCTCTCCATACAATTCATCCCCTATCAAAGGATGACCCGCATGGCTCAGATGGACGCGGATTTGGTGAGTTCGCCCCGTCTCCAGCTGAACATGCAGCAGAGTCGCCTCGTTCAACACTTCCCGTCCCACGATTCGTGTAAGCGCCTGCTGCCCTCCAGGGGACACTCTTCTGCGAGCAGCATGATGACGGTCACGACCTATCGGCTGATCTATCACTTTAAGTCCCGGTGATACTTTTCCTTTTACGATGGCGACATACAACCGTGAAATGGTCTTCACACGCATCTCTTCATCGAGAACAAGCTGTGCGAACTCATTTTTGGCATAAAGAACAGGCCCAGTAGTATCCTTGTCCAACCGATGGATATGTCGTACCGCAACGGTTTCTCCCGTTGAAGCATAATGCGCCGCAACCAGATGATCCAGTGTTACTCCCTTACCGCTACCATCAGGATGAACCGCAACTCCCGCCGGTTTATGAACCACAAGGCAAAAGTCATCCTCATGCAGGACTTGAACTTCTTCCCAAATGGGTTCAATACCCGCTTCCCTCTCTGGAAACAGAGCCAGACGCAGCCGATCACCCTTCCACTGAATTCCGCTCTCTCGTCGGAGGCGTGCATGAAGTTTCTCAGGCATACGAACCGTTTCCAGCAGCCACTTATCAATCGCAGCTTCTTTATCTTCCGCTCCGGTAATCACTTTTCCAGGTGTAGCTTCCAGCCACTCCCCGCGTCTTGTCCAGCGTCCGCCGCCTGTGCCTTCCAAGCTCATCATAAGGACTTCAGGGCACGATAATGCCCTTCAATCGTATCATCGATGTCCTGTTCACTATGCGCAGCCGATACAAACATGCCCTCAAACTGAGATGGAGGCACACTAATTCCTTGACCCAGCATTTCTCCGAAATACCGGCGGAAGGTGTCCAGATTGCTTGCCTTAGCCGTATCATAATTGGTAACAGGTCCCTCAGTGAAGAAAGGGCATACCATGGAGCCTACACGGTTAATGGTTAACGGGATTCCGACATCAATTGCATTCCGCTTCAACCCTTGCTCCAGACGGCTTCCCAAGCTTTCCAACCGATCGTAGACTTCAGGAGTGAGCAGATTGAGTGTGGTTAGACCGGCGGCCATGGCAAGCGGATTGCCGCTTAGCGTTCCGGCCTGGTAGATCGGCCCCGAAGGAGCCATTTTCTCCATAATATCTCTGCGTCCGCCATAAGCACCCACCGGCAGCCCTCCACCTATGACTTTACCGAAACAGGTAAGATCCGGAGTCATACCGAACAGTCCTTGTGCGCTGCTGAAGCCCACACGGAAACCCGTCATAACCTCGTCAAATATAAGCAAAGCCCCATAACCCGTAGTGACCTTACGCAATCCCTCAAGGAATCCCGGCTGCGGCGGTACGACACCCATGTTCCCCGCAATCGGCTCAACGATAATAGCCGCTATTTCATTGCCGTAGCGTTCGAAGGCAACCTTAACCGCTTCCAGATCGTTATAAGGTACGGTAATCGTGTTCACAGCAACGCCTTCGGGAACCCCCGGGCTGTCAGGTAATCCGAGCGTTGCCACACCGGAACCGGCCTTAATCAGTAGGCTGTCCGCATGTCCATGATATGATCCTTCGAATTTCAGAATTTTACTGCGGTTCGTGAAGCCCCGCGCTAACCGAATGGCACTCATTGTTGCTTCCGTACCGGAATTCACCATACGCACGATATCGACTGAAGGAACACGGGCAACGACTGTCTTAGCCATCTCTGTCTCGAGCAGCGTTGGCGCACCGAAGCTTGTCCCTTTTACCGCTGTCTCCTGCAGTGCCTTAACTACATCCGGATGTGCATGGCCCATAATAAGCGGCCCCCATGAACAGACATAGTCGATAAAGGTATTGCCATCGATGTCGTAGATTCGCGAGCCTTCGCCCCGGTCTACATAAATCGGAGTCAGGCCCACTGACTTGAATGCCCGTACCGGACTGTTCACACCACCGGGAATATACTGCTTAGCCTCTTCAAAAGCGTTCCGGGAAGCCTCTTCCCGCCGAGCAACACGTTCTATGGTCATCACTATTCACTCCTATTCTGTTCTTATTAATCACGCAGCCAACGGGCAGCATCCTTCGAGAAGTAAGTAATAATAATATCCGCTCCCGCACGCTTCATACCAGTCAGCATTTCCAGCACAATTCTTTTCTCATCGATCCAGCCTTGCTGCGCAGCCGCCTTCACCATGGAATATTCGCCGCTGACGTTATAAGCAACCAGAGGAAGATCGAAATTATCGCGAATCGTACGAATGACATCGAGGTAAGCGAGCGCCGGTTTTACCATCAGCATATCCGCACCCTCAAGCACATCCGACTCCGCTTCACGAATCGCCTCCCGCAGATTGGCAGGGTCCATCTGATAGGTCTTTCGGTCACCGAATTGCGGTGCGGAATCGGCAGCCTCGCGGAATGGGCCATAGAAGGCCGAAGCGTATTTTACAGAGTAAGCCATAATAGGCAAATGCTCAAAACCAGCCTCGTCCAATCCCGCCCGAATAGCGGCAACATATCCGTCCATCATATTGGAAGGCGCGATAATATCCGCTCCCGCCTTTGCTTGCGATACAGCCGTACGGGTTAGCAATTCCAGTGAAGGATCATTTAACACATCCCCGTGTACAACTCCATCTACAGTATGCGTATGTACCATCCCACAGTGCCCATGGTCCGTAAATTCACATAGGCAGGTATCCGCAATGACCAACAGTTCAGGGTACCACTTCTTGATCAGGCGTGTTGCCTCCTGCACAATTCCATTCTCATCAAAACCGGAAGAACCCACTGCGTCCTTCGTCTCCGGGATTCCGAATAACAGCACTGCCGGGATTCCCAGTTCAACGATTTCGTCCACTTCTTCCTTAAGAGTGTCGAGCGAGAAATGATACACTCCGGGCATAGAACTAATCTCAGTCTTCACACCAGTTCCGTAGGTTACAAAGATTGGTTGTACAAAATCCAGCACATGCAGCATCGTCTCCCGGACCATTCCGCGAATACCCGCTGAACCGCGCAGTCGGCGATGACGTGTAATAGGAAAACTCATTATGCTTCCTCCCGAATGTATAGTATTTAATAAAAATAAATGGTGAAATTTAGTTCGGGCTAGTCCAATTGAAGCCGTATTAACCTCTATTGTAGACGCGCGAAGTTTGGTTGTTGGTTGTTGGTTGTTTGGTTGTTTGGTTGTTGGTTGTTGGTTGGTTGGTTGTTGGTTGTTTGGTTGTTTGGTTGTTTGGTTGGTTGGTTGTTTGGTTGTTGGTTGTTGGTTGGTTGTTTGGTTGTTTGGTTGTTTGTTTGGTTGTTGGTTGTTTGGTTGTTTGGTTGTTTGGTTGTTTGGTTGTTTGGTTGTTTGGTTGTTGGTTGGTTGGAGAAATAACTGCACTTTATACAGCTATTTCCTCGGTTTTAGCCCTTGAATTCGGTTTAATTGCACTTTTTACAACTAAAAAGTGCCCAGTAGAGGGGGTTACCCCCGAAATCGAGAAAATAGTTGTATCGAATACAATTAAAGGTTGTTTTAGGCGCCAAACGTTGAATATAGATGTACAAAGTGCAACTAAAGTGACTAAAGTACGACTAAAGTAACTAATGTGCTACTAAAGTAACTAATGTGCTCCTAAAGCGAACTAAAGTAACTAATGTGCTACTAAAGCACAACTAAAGCAACTAATGTGCTCCTAAAGCGAACTAAAGTAACTAACGTGCTCCTAAAGCAACTAACCTGCACCTAAAGCACACCCAAACTCCAACTAAATCCACCTACCTCCAACAACACCTATATACGCTTCGATTCCGCATTCCAGCGGCACAATTCATTCACCAATCCATCAATTGTGGCCTCGGACGCAAGCAGTCCGGGTGTAAGCCCGGCTTCGATTGCTGTCTTCTCCGTAATGGGGCCGATGCAAGCAATTTTGACGTTGGCCAGCAGCGGCAGCGGATCTTCCAGACCCATCCGTTTCAGGATCTCCAGGAAATTGTGGACTGTCGAAGAACTGGTGAAGGTCACGGCGTGAATACGGCCCTCCTCCAGCAGTTTAAGCAATTCATCGTCATCTTCACCGGTCACTACGGTTTCGTACGTATCTGCTACAGTAACTTGGAGACCCAGCTCTATAAGCTTGTCCGGCAGCCAATCACGGGCCAAATCGCCGCGCGGCAGCAGAACTTTCTGCCCCGGCAGCAGCTCAGCTCCGATCGCCTCAATGAGGCTTTCAGCCTGAAAACGGGCTGGCAGCTCTTCTGTCATCAGCCCCCGCACAGCCAATGCTTCAGCGGTTGCGGGTCCTACCGCTGCAATCCGAGCATGGAACAATCCGCGGATATCCACGCCCAGCTCCGTTAAGTGACGGAAGAAGAACTCCACTCCGTTCACACTCGTGAAGATCACCCAATCATAAGTCTCTAATACGGCAAGAGCGGAGGCTATCTCCGCCTTCTTATCTTCATCTCTAGGCATAACGGTCTCAATGACCGGGAACTCGTAGGGCTCTCCGCCCAGCTCATCAATTCGATCCACAAGCTCACTCGCTTGGCTGCGTGCCCGGGTAACAACGATACGCTTACCGAACAACGGCATAGCCTCTGCCCACATTAACTGCTCACGCTGGAGCACCACATCACCGACAACGATGACCGCAGGCGGCTGGAAATTAGCGGCGGTAACCTTCGCTTCAATGTCGGAAAGCGTGCCGATTAATGTCTCCTGCTCCGCCCGTGTTCCCCAACGCACAAGCGCCACCGGCGTTTCCGGCGGCCGTCCATGTTTGATAAGCTGTGCGCTGATATAACCAATCTTGGCCACACCCATTAGGAACACCAGGGTACCCGTTGCATTCGTCAGCTTCTCCCAATTGATGGAGTAATCCAGCTTCTCCGGGTTCTCATGACCGGTAATGATGGATAGAGATGAGGTATGATCGCGGTGAGTTACAGGAATACCTGCATAGGCAGGAACGCTGATAGCAGAGGTAATTCCCGGAACGATTTCATACGGAATTCCATGCTGCCGCAGAAGCCCGGCTTCCTCTCCAACGCGGCCAAAGATTGTAGGGTCGCCGCCTTTTAAGCGGACAACGGTTTTACCCTGAAGGGCTAGATCCACAAGAAGATGATTAATCTCCTCCTGCTTCATCGTATGCCGATCCGGGCGTTTGCCTACATATATCTTCTCCCCGCCGGGCTTCATCCATTTCAAAAGTCTGGGACTCGCCAGTCGATCATATACGAGCACATCGCCTTTTTTTATGCAATCCAGACCCTTCACCGTAATCAGCTTCGCATCTCCTGGACCTGCACCCACTAAATATACTTTCCCCGTCATTTCCCTCATCCCCTTACATCTGTCAAAATCTTCTCTGCTCCTTGCGCGATCAGCTTCTTCGCTACCTCTTCACCTAGCGCAACCGGGTCGTTACCTGTACAAGTTTCTTTCAAAATCGTCTTGCCATCCGGTGTTCCTACCATACCTGTTAACGAAATTGTCCGCTCAGCACCTTGAGGGGCAGCCTCCGCTCTAGACGAATTCTCATCGGTATTCCATACTGCAAAGGCCCCGATAGGAACCTGACACCCACCGTTCAGTACTCCAAGAAAAGTACGCTCCGCCTTGACCGTTATTGAAGTATTCTCATCATTATAGATTGCCAACAGGCTCCGAAGGTCGCTGTCATCCTCACGGCACTCGATTCCCAGCGCACCTTGACCAACGGCGGGCAGGCAAATCTCCGTTTCCAAATATTCACTCACGCGGTCTTCCCAGCCCATACGCGCTAGTCCTGCTGCTGCGAGCAGGATAGCGTCATACTCGCCGCTCTCCAGTCTGCGCAGACGAGAGTCAATATTTCCACGAATCGATTCAATAACCAGATCAGGCCGCAGCGCGGCAAGCTGACTGGAGCGGCGCAGACTGCTTGTGCCTACGCGAGCACCCTGCGGCAGCTCCGCCAGACTAACGCCCCCCACCGAAATGATACAGTCCCGTGGATCTGCCCGCCGGGGTACCGCACCATTCATGAGGCCTTCAGGAAGCTCGGAGGGCATATCCTTCATACTGTGCACCGCCATGTCGATCTCCTTATCCAGCATCGCCTGCTCGATCTCCTTGACGAACAGCCCTTTTCCGCCGACTTTGGATAAGGTGACATCGAGGATTCGATCCCCTTTAGTAATGATTTTCCGCACCTCAAATGTAAAGGGAAATCCATGTTCCCGGCTTAGCTTCTCCAGATCTGCAATGACCTGCCCGGTTTGGGTTAAGGCCAGTGCGCTTTGTCTGCTGCCCACAATAATCGTTCGCATCTCTATTCCTCCCGATGATGTGCAATCCAGGCGTCAACAGCCTCTGGACTCCACTCTATAAAGGTACCCTGTCTAATCTTATTCAACACATCCAACGCGCCAAGTTTCCTTAGCAGCCTGCTGCGGACCTCCGGGGATTCCTCCCGTTGCTTGATTTCCGTACGCATATGATGTAAAAATTCCAAATACGGCCCATATTCCTCACCGAGGGTTTCTTCTAATAATCCCCTGATCTCGGCAGCTGCTCCCGGGCCTGCACCGGATGTAGAAACCGCCACCGTTAACCGTCCTCGACGAACAACACTGGGTGTAATAAAGCTGCCCCGTTCGGCTTCACTCGCCACATTCACAGGAACGCCGCAACCATGGGCTTCCTCAGCCACATTCCTGTTCACTGCTGCATCATTACTTGCTGCATATACCAGAAAGGCTCCTCGGATATCTCCGGGAGCATACACCCGCTTCCACCAGGTCAATGCATTATCCTCAGCGAGCTTAGCAAGGCCATCCGTAAGAGAAGGACTCACTACAGTAACCGCGGCACCGGCTTCAAGCAACCCCAGCACCTTACGCTCAGCGACTGTACCGCCGCCGATGACCATACAACGTTGACCGTGACAATCCAGCATAATGGGCAAGTAAACGGTCATCAGGGTCACTCCCCACTCCAACGGTGTAATTCAGACCAAGAATTCAATAAGAAATTGAGAATAATAAATCCATAACCGCCTAACGCAAAACGTGCCATGATCACACCGCTCCGCCGACTAGAAATCTTCAATATAAGATAGCATATGTAAATCCCAAGCCCGATAAGCGTGGATAATACTTTTAAATCCTGCAGCAAAGACAGTCGCCCTTCAATAACAATGGAAATCCCGGCTACGATCAGCGACCCCATCAGAAGCGGCGTACCCAGCAATATGGAAGTATAAGAGTATTTGTCCAAGGTCTCCAGACTCGGCAGACGGCGAAGCCGGTCATTCCACTGCTTCCCCTTCAGCCGGTTATGGAGGAAGAGATACAGAATCGCGAATACCGTTCCCAGTGTCAACGCCGCAAAGCTAAGGTTAGCTAGAATAATATGCATCGCCAGCCAGCCATGAACCGCACTCCAGCTCTGCAAGCTATGATCCACCGCAGTCAGCCACACCCGATTCAGCAAAAAAGCACTAAATCCCGCTACACTCAGTAAAAGAACCGTAAATTCCCCTTTTCGTCTATACGCCACCACAAGAGAGATCAGCACGATGCTGAATGAGAACCAGAACAGGAAATCATAAGGGGTAAAAATAGGCAGTCCTGCCTCCTGAGCGAAGCGAATACCGAGCCCAACCGCCTGAAGCAAGGCCACAACGACAAGAAGCCCCGTACCTAACCGCTTCCCGCTCGGACTCCGACGGAGGCAATCCGAGAAATAAAACAGCAGGCTCAGGGCATATAGCAGCAAAGCGGCATCGTATATTCCATTAAGTAAAACCATAAGGTCACCCGCCCAACAAGCCTGCCGGAGCAAGCGTTGTCTTTGGCACAATAGAGTCGCCGCCGGCTGACCCTTTGTCACCAGCCTGTAAACCTTTAGTCGCGGGCGCGGTAGTTTCTTCATCCGGTCCAGCATCGAGCTGCTCTTGGAGTGCAAATATTTTGGAAAAATAATCCAAAGCCTCGTTGCCTTTTTTGCCTCCAGACATCTCCTTGATCACATTAATCGGATCATGCATCATCTGATTGACAATGCTTTTGGTTAAGCGGCGAATAACCTTACGCTGGTGCTCGTCCAGTTCAGGCAGCTTATTGAACAGGCTCTCCATCGTTTCTTCATGAATCGTATTCGATTTATCCTGAAGCGCGCGGATCACAGGTCTTACCCCAAGAGTCTTCAGCCATAGGTGGAACTCATTCATCTCTTCGCTGATCATAATCTCAATCTTGGCAGCCTCACTCCGGCGCATCTCCAGATTGTTCTCAACAATACCTTCTAAGTCATCAATATCATACAGGAATACACCCGGCAAATTAGCTGCTGCAGGGTCTATGTCACGGGGAACCGCAATATCAATCATGAAAAGAGGACGGTTCGGACGGCGTTTCATCCCATCTGCCACCTTTTGAGCTGACAGGACGTATCCTTCGGCTCCCGTCGAACTGATCACGATGTCGACTTCATCCAGATGCTTCAATGCTTCTTCAATCGTACTCGGCTTACCCGAGAATTTCTCTGCCAATTCAACAGCACGGGACAACGTGCGGTTAGCCACAATGACCTCTGCCGCGCCGCTGCTGTAGAGATGCTTAACCGTCAGCTCGCTCATTTTGCCGGCGCCGAGAATCAGCACTCTTTTACCTGTGAACATGCCGAATATACGCTTGCCCAGCTCCACAGCCGCATAACTGACTGAAACTGCGCTCTCGCCAATGGACGTCTCACTGTGCGCACGCTTACCGAGCGTCACCGCTTGCTTGAACAGTCGGTTGAACCAGGTACCCGTAACCCCTTCACCCTGTGCTGTCAAAAAAGAGCTGCGAACCTGTCCCAGGATCTGCGTCTCGCCGATAACCATGGAATCCAGACCGCAGGTCACACGGAATAAATGGGCGATCGCCTGCTCATCTTCATATATATACATATGCTGCATAAATTGCTCACTCTTAACCCCAAACCATTGCTCCATAAAATTGCGTATGAAATATCCGCACATATGAAGACGATCCACGACCACATAAATTTCCGTACGGTTGCAGGTCGCAACGATGACCCCTTCCAGAACACTCTTCGTCTGCATCAATTGATGGAGAGCTGCCGGCAAATCATTCTCCGCAAAAGCGAACAATTCTCTAACCGCTACGGGCGCCGTACGGTAATTCAGGCCAACGACGACGATATGCATCGCAAGTTCACCATCCTAATCATTTTCGCTTTCATAACCTACATAATCAATGTGTTAAGTATATCACAGGCATATAGGACATTTTACAAATTTTTTGAACGCTTTATGAAATTCAGATAATAATTATTATAAATAAAAAACCATGGGGGTTCCATGGTTTAGGATTAGTAAGTTTGCTCTTTATTAGTAAGGTATATCTTGAGAGAAGATTACGAATTCACTTATTACGGAGTATATACTACTTTTTTCTCCACAGTTGTCACTTTACCGTATTTGTTCGTCACTTTAAAGACAAAGAGGTTATCGCCTTCGACTAAAGTAACCGATTGGTTAAAGCTTCCGTAGCTGCCTACCAGCTTGTCATTCAAGTAGATCTTTGGACTGCTGTCATTGGAATCACTTGCACTGCCGCTGAAGGTAAGCTGCTTGCTGCTCGTAGTCTCAGGGATGTAATCGAGATCCAATTTCGGTGATCCAATTACAAATACGACTTTTTTAGTAATGACCTCGGAGCTTTTGCCTAATCTGTTCACAGCTTTGAAGGTAAAGATATTCTCCCCTTCTACCAGGGTTACCTCCTTATTAAAAGTACCATAGCTGCCCACCAGTTGATCATTCATATAAATCTTCGGATAGCTGTCATTATTGTCTGTAGCTTGACCGCTTAATGTGATTCTGGAGCTGCTGCTCGTTTCGGGAATGGCGTCCAAAGTCAGTTCAGGCCCACCGACAGTGAATACTACCGTCTTCGTGATCAGCGCCGAGCTTTTACCCAGATTGTTCGTAGCTTTAAAGGTGAATACGTTCTCCCCTTCCTTTAAAGTCACCGTTTTGCTAAAGGTTCCATAGCTGCCTACCAGTTGATCATTCATATAAATCTTCGGATAGCTGTCATTCGTATCACTAGCCTGACCGCTTATCGTAATCGTGGAACTGCTGCTTGTCTCGGGAATATTATCAAGTGTAAGCACGGGCACGCCGACGGTGAAGGTAACCGTCTTTGTAATTACAGAAGAGCTTTTGCCCAAATTGTTGGTAGCTTTAAAGGTGAATACGTTCTCCCCTTCCTTTAAAGTCACAGTTTTGCTAAAGGTTCCATAACTGCCTACAAGCTGATCATTAAGATAAATCTTAGGATAGCTGTCATTCTTATCGGTAGCCTTACCACTGAGTGTAATCGTTGTGCTGCTGCTTGTTTCGGGAATCATATCCAGTGTAATTACGGGTCCGCCAACGGTGAAAGTGATCGTCTTCGTAATTACTGTAGAGCTTTTACCCAAGCTGTTCGTAGCCTTGAATCGGAAGATATTCTCCCCTTCATTCAGGGTAACCGTCTTGCTGAAGCTGCCATAGCTGCCTACAAGCTGATCGTTGATATAGATCTTAGGATAGCTATCATTCTTATCCGTTGCTTTACCAGTGAGAGTAATTGTGGACAAGTTGCTCGTTTCCGGGACCAGATCCAAAGTCAACTCAGGTGCACCTAGAGTAACTACAATTTGCTTCACGACAACCGTTTGTTTATCGTATTTATTAACCGCAGTTACCACAATCGCATTTACCCCTTCTTTCAGGGTTAGGTCTGTACTCCAGGTTCCGTTATAGGAGATATAGACCTCTTTATTATTGATCGTAACACTTGGGTTAGTGTCACTGTCATCCGTAACTTTCCCGCTGATCTTCACACTGAGCTGACTGGCTGATTCAGGAGCCGTTACCGTCAACTTAGGACCTGTGGTCTCATAAGTTACATTCTTGGTCACCGTCTTGGAGCGTCCGTTCGGCAACACAACCTTGAACACAAATTCATAGACACGCTCTCCCTCGCTCAAGCTGTAAGCTTCTGCGAAAGAACCGTTGAGATTCTCAACTTCTTTATTATTGATGTATACCTTCGCACCTGCTGTAGCCTTACCAGAGATTTTGAGGGTACTGCTGGAAACCTTCTCCGGCAACTGCACATCCAACAGAACATCCTTGGTAGCGCTGGTATAAGATGATTTCAGAACCCGATATAACAGCGTAGCCACTGAAGCTCTATTGATAGGGCTTGTTGGCTTAAAGGTACCGTCCGGAAACCCCTGGATCAGCTTATTGTCGACCGCCACAGCCACCTCATTGGCTAACTGGGGAGAGACCTCATCATAGTCGTAGAATTTATTGCCCAGAATGGAGTCCGCATTTACATTGTCTGTGTCCAGTGCCATCGCACGAACCAAAGCAACCGCAACATCCTCTCTCGTAGCATTAGCTTGAGGATCGAAGAACGGCTTGCCTTTTATAGGAAAGTACCCCGTAAGATAATCCTTGGAGGCTTCTACATATACATAAGCCCATGAAGACGAATTCACATCTGAAAAAGTCTGCGTAGCTGCACTATCTACATCCAGACCAAAAGTAAGCGTAATTAACTTGGCTAATTGTTCTCGGGTAATCGGTGCTTCCGGTTTAAATGTTCCGTCCGGATTCCCTGAGATGATCCCCTGACTACTCATGCTCTCAATAGCTTCATTTGCCCAATAGGTTTGCTTCACATCCACGAAAATCACAGTCGTCTCTTGCACAACCGTTGCAGCATTGGCCGTTCCAGCCAGCGCTAAGGTCAATAACATGATCCAGACTGCCACTACATTAAACTTCTTTCCACCCACAACCTTCGCCCCCCATGTGTATCTATTCTCCCAGGACCTTATACTCAATAAAATACTAGACAGAGTAAAAAATCCATATGTAGGAAACAATTATACCTGAATATGGATTATTATTATAGGGCTTTTCGATTATATTTGGAAATATATTATGTGTTTGTGATGGATATAGAAATACCCGGTGAGTTATCGCCGGGCATTTAAAAGAACCAGCCCTTGATTTGATCAAGGGCATTTTTAGCTTCTGGACCGTCATAACCGAAGGCATTGCCGATCATTTTGGTATATTCGCTAAAGGTGATCTCTCGGCTATAAGAATCGCTCCACCAACGTTTGGCGTTGTAACTCGTATGTGAGCTAACATAAGTCAGTTCGATACCGGACTTCTTGTAAACATGATCAAATATAAACTTTACCCGCCGCATGTGATAATCCGAAGAAACAACGATAGCCGAGGTGAAACCGTGTTGCTTCATTATAGGCAAGGTGTACTTGGCATTATCATAAGTACTTAGGGCTGCATCCTCGGTTAAGATGGCCTCTTGCGGAATGCCCATGGCAAGGGCGGTTTGGAGCATGTCCCCGGAAGCGTCGATTGATTCTTCGGCGTTGGATAACATTACATAGGGAGAATAAGCAGCTTTGAATAAATCTGCTCCAAGATCCACTCGACCAGAGCCTCCACTCAACACGATGATTACATCTGCTTGCTTGGGGGCTTGGGTGAAGAGGAGGAATCTGCCTGCACTCAAGAATGCTGTTAGAAACAATAGCATACAAAAGCAAAACAGAAATCTTCCTTTAGTAAACTTTGCTGGCCTTCTCTTTATGGTTTGCTCACCCATAACTTATTTGTGCGATTCATTGCTAAGTATTTGTTGCCACCATTCAGCATTGTCAATATACCATTGAATGGTTTGAGCAATACCCGTCTCAAAGGTGTAGCTTGCTTTCCAGCCCAATTGCTCTAGCTTTGTCGGATCAATAGCATAACGTTTATCATGACCTAGACGGTCCGTAACGAATTCTATTAAATCCTCAGATTTATCCAGAGTGTTAATAATCGTCTTAACAACCTCTAGATTCGTCCGTTCATTATGTCCACCTATATTATATACTTCACCGCTAACACCTTTATGGAGTACAAGATCTATCGCGGCGCAGTGATCCCATACATGTAACCAGTCACGAATATTTTTACCGTCTCCATACACGGGAACCTTCTCCTCATTTAATACTCTGGAGATCGTCAAAGGAATCAGCTTCTCAGGAAAATGATACGGTCCATAGTTATTAGAGCAGCGGGTAATATTCATCGGTAGTCCAAAAGTTTCATAATAAGCACGTACGAGCAGATCAGACGAGGCCTTGCTGGCACTATATGGGCTATTCGGCTGCAAAGGTGTATTCTCTGTAAAAAATACAGTTGGATCAAAATCAAGCTCCCCATAAACTTCATCCGTAGATACATGTACGAATTTGGTGATCCCGAAGGTTTTAGCAGCATCTAAAAGTACTTGAGTACCCAACACATTCGTCCGGACGAAAACAGCAGGATCAGTAATTGAACGATCCACATGACTCTCCGCTGCGAAATGAACAACATAATCAAACTTTTCTTGTTCGAAAAGAGACATGACTTTCGCTCGATCAGCAATATCTGCTTGAACAAACCTATAATTTACATTGCTTTCTATATGAAGGTGCTTCGTTAGGTCACCTGCATAAGTCAACAAATCCAGATTAACAATTTCATATTCAGGATATGTATCTATCATATATTGAACAAAATTGCCTCCGATAAAACCGGCACCGCCCGTTATCAATACTTTTTGCTTACTCATTAAATACACCCCAAATCTATTGGCTTAAATCAATTATTAGTATATAAAGTTCAGCTGGGCATCCTTTAATAATGGCGCCTTCTCGTCTTTAGCAGATAGGACTGGCGTAACATGAATAGGCCATTCAATTCCAATGGCAGGATCGTTCCAGAGTATACCACCGTCACATTCCGGTGAATACAGCTCATCACACTTGTATTGAACTTCTACATCTTCAGTGAGCGTCATGAATCCATGGGCAAATCCTTTCGGAATAAGCAGTTGCTTCTTATTTCCGGCACTAAGTTCAAGTCCAAACCACTTACTATAGGTAGGGCTACCCTTACGGATATCTACGGCTACATCATAGATTGCCCCTTGTGTACAGCGAACTAGTTTCGTTTGCGCTTTAGGGTTTAGTTGGTAGTGTAGACCTCGTAGAGTACCTTTAGTTGCAGAGTAGGATTGGTTATCTTGTACAAACTCTATGTCTATACCGTTCTCTTTAAATTTCGAACTACTGTAAGTTTCCATGAACCAACCTCGATGATCCCCGAAGACAGCAGGTTCAACAATCAAAACACCTTGCAAGGGAGTTTCCGTTATTTTCATCTCTACCACACTTTCAGTTGTTAATATTTTATCTTCCCGGTTGCGACTTTCATAAGGTATTGGCCATAACCATTCTTACTCAACTTGTTGCCGCAATTCCATAGATGCTCTTTAGAGATCCATCCGTTGATATACGCAATTTCCTCAGGAGCGGCTATCTTAATCCCCTGATGATCTTCGATGGTTCTAACAAAATTAGATGCATCTGCCAGACTTTGATGAGTACCTGTATCTAACCAGGTGAATCCACGTCCTAGGAGTTCAACATTCAATTCACCAAGCTGTAAATATGCCTCATTAATTGAAGTGATCTCTAACTCACCGCGTGATGAAGGCTTAACCTCTTTTGCAATCTGAACAACCCTATTATCGTAAAAATAGAGTCCTGTGATCGCATAGTTAGATTTAGGCTGAGTTGGCTTTTCTTCCACGCTCAATACTCTACCATCATCATTAAATTCAACGACACCAAAGCGTTCAGGATCTTGGACGTGATAACCAAATACTGTAGCCCCCTGTTCTTTACTAGAAGCAGCTTGCAACAGCTTACGAATACCATTTCCATAGTATATGTTATCTCCGAGAATCATAGCTACCGAATCATTACCTATGAAAGATTCGCCCAAAATAAAAGCCTGAGCTAAACCGTCAGGACTTGGTTGAACTATGTATTGTAAGGAGATACCGAATTGAGATCCATCACCTAATAGACTCTCGAACCGAGGAGTATCTTCTGGAGTAGAGATAATTAGGATATCGTTGATTCCAGCGAGCATTAATGTAGATAATGGATAGTAGATCATGGGTTTGTCGTAAATGGGAAGTAATTGTTTACTTGTTACCATAGTTAATGGATATAGGCGTGTACCGCTGCCGCCTGCTAGGATAATGCCTTTCATATCATATGCACCTCTATTTTCACTTTCAATAATTAAACTAAATTAATACATTTAGGGTCATGAAATCGCAATATTGGCTATTTAGCTTAATAAGAAGAACTCAAAGTCTACTTTTGAGTTCACCTATTTTTTTATCAGAGATCTTTAAAGAAAAAGTAGTGTTTACCTGACTATATAAGTTGAACAAAAGATTAGAACTTTACGCACAATCGATCAATAACCTCAAGAGAGGAGCGATTTAATCTCCGGGTAAATTCACGGACATGAGTTCGAATGTAATAAAATTTCCCGAAAAATACGTTATTAATAACATCACTTCGGAGCCATTTCCATAAGCCTCCGACCATATTTAATTCAGGGCTATATGGCGGTAAAAAGACAAAGGTTAGCCGTGGATGTTCCTTCAGAAAACACTGAATGTGATTCGCATGATGAATACGAGCATTATCTAAAATCATCACGATCTTGCCTTTGGGATAGGTCTGCAGTACACGCTTCAAAAAAGACTCAAAGGTCAACATATCGTAATTCTCGGCTTCATGACAAAGAATTTGACCGGTTTCATAGTTGAGTGTAACGAGCAATTTGGCCCCTCGATGTTGTCCATGCGTTTTTATCTTTCGTTGTTTTTCTTTGAGAAACCAATTATATTGCAGAGCTTGGTAATCCAGGATCATCAATTCATCTTCGAACAGGAGATGATCAATCTCATGATTCAGGACTTTTTTTAAAGCGGGAAAAATTTCTTCCTTAAAAGCCTTCTGTTTGTCTAGATCTGCACGAGCGAGCGTATATGTGGGCTTGGTATAACTAAAGCCCACATATATGAAGTACTTTGGATGCTCCTCGGAGCGTAAAGCTCTGACCAAATTCGCGGTGAATGTAACCAACCACCAGTCGAAGCGTCCAATTATATTGAGATTCAAAACCAACATCGACAGGCTGCTTGCTGGAGATGGTTTCAGCCAACAGTTTCTCTTGCTCTGGCTTAAGTTTATGTGGCTTTCCTGTCGAATGCCCAGGGACCAAACCTTCGATTCCATGTTGCTTGAAAGCCTGGATATACCGTTCGATCGTCTGTCGGTTTCGTTTGACAACCGCACAAATATCTTTCGTTTTTCGTCCTTCTAATTGAAGGCAAACGGCTTGATATCGCTCATACAATCGTTTATTTTGGGTCTTTCGCATAGCTTCAATTAAAGATTCAGTTTCTGTTATTCGGGTTTTCATCGACCTCACCTCTTTGGTTATGGTCTAAATTATCTACCCATTATTTTCTTGTCTAATAATTTAGTTCAACTTATATAGTTTCATTACAACAACTTGTATTCCAGAAGTAAGAGGGAGCTGGTTAGTAAAAACCCCCGTCATTTTAAAATTGGATTTTATGAGGGCATCATCATGAATAGTTTATTACACCCCCTCTCCCAAGTAGATCTCTTGGGGTTCTGAGTTCCTACAAAATTTCAGTTCGAATAACGAATAGTCCTTCTATGGAGAATTTTACGAATCCGTTGGTAGCCTTAGAGACTTGAACTAATTTAATCTCTACTAAACAAATCCCTCGTATATACCTTATCCGCAACATCTCTGATATCATCCGATATTCTATTGGCTACGATTACGTCCGAGATCTTCTTGAACTCATCAAAATCACTAATGACTCTTGAGGTATAAAATTCGTCTTCAGTAAGAGCTGGCTCATATACAACAACCTCTATACCCTTTGCCTTGATGCGCTTCATAACTCCTTGAATGGAAGACTGTCTAAAGTTATCAGAATCCATTTTCATTGTTAATCTATAAATCCCTACGATATTTGGATTCTTAGCCAAGATGCTATCAGCGATATGATCTTTCCTTGTTCTATTAGAATCAACAATTGCTGCCATAATATTATTTGGAACATCGTCATAATTGGCAAGTAACTGTTTTGTATCTTTTGGTAGGCAATAACCACCGTAACCAAAAGATGGATTATTGTAATGTCCGCCTATTCGAGGATCCAGACTTACACCCTCGATTATTTGCTTCGCATTTAACCCTCTCACCTCTGAGTATGTATCTAACTCATTAAAGAAGGCCACTCTCATGGCTAGGTAAGTGTTAGCAAATAGTTTTATAGCTTCAGCTTCAGTTGAGTTGGTAAATAATACATCAATGTTATCTTTAAGTGCTCCTTCTACTAACAGACCAGCAAATTTTTCAGCTCTTACTGACTGCTCACCTACAACAATTCTTGAAGGGTACAAGTTATCATACAACGCCTTGCCTTCTCTTAAAAATTCTGGAGAAAAGATGATATTATCAGTCTCAAACTTTACCCGTACCTTCTCTGTATAACCAACAGGAACGGTTGATTTGATAACCATCACTGCATAAGGATTAATTGATAGTACATTGGCAATAACTGCTTCAACAGTTCTTGTATTAAAATAGTTTTTATCCGAATCATAGTTGGTCGGTGTAGAGATGATGACGTACTCTGCGTCTTTGAAAGCTTTATAATTGTCTGTAGTAGCGGTTAAATTTAAATCTTTTGTAGCCAAAAACTCCTCAATCTCCGTGTCATTGATTGGAGATATTCTATTATTGACCATATCAACTTTTTCTTGAATAATATCTAGTGCAATAACTTCATTACGCTGAGCCAGTAATACAGCATTGGATAAGCCAACATAGCCTGTTCCCGCTATTGTTATTTTCACTTCTTCATACACATCCTTGTTGTTTGTTAAATCTAAACCTTAGTGAGTAAAAGAGACTAAGAGGCCCTGAACGATGAATTAGTGAGTCAGATCAAGAGGGACAAAGATTCCGTAAATCAGTGGTCATAGGGAAGAAGTATCGAATATTGGGTTATGTCGTTCAACCCTCATATTCCTAGATTAATGAATAAAGCTTATAGCTATAAAAATATAAGGCTTGAAATATTAATTCATTGTTATTTATGGCTCTTCGCTCTACTGGATGGGTAAAGCTGGCTAGAATAGAATCATAGATTTATCTGTATTAATAGATTCCTAACCCCTGGTATAAAAGGGGAG
>NZ_JAUSTK010000047.1 GCF_030812855.1 Paenibacillus wynnii | reverse complement strand
GCATCCGACACCAAGTGATCCCCGTAGATGCTGCCCTCCGCGATTTGGTATGATCCGACCGATCCTTCTGCCAGCTTACTGCTGGTAATACTTCCGTCCGGCAGCAACTCAGCAGTCTTCGTCTCTTCTGCTAGATGATCTAGTGTAATACTGCCTGAACTGATATGGCGGCTGTCTACCGCCTCTGATGCCAAGTGGTCTCCATAGATGCTGCCCGTTACAAGATGTAAAGATCCCACTGAACCCACTGCCAGCTTATTACCGGTAATACTGCCATCCGGCAGCAATTCAGAAGTCTTCGTCTCTTCCGCTAGATGATCTAGTGTAATACTGCCTGAACTGATATGGCGGCTGTCTATAACCTCCGATACCAGATGGTCTCCGAGTACGCTACCCTTTGCGAGGTGGAATGACCCGACTGATCCTTCCGCCAGTTTATTGCCGGTAATACTGCCATCCGGCAGCAACTCAGCAGTCTTCGTCTCTTCCGCCAGATGATCTAGTGTAATACTACCTGAACTGATATGGCGGCTGTCTATCACCTCCGATACCAGATGGTCCCCGAGTACGCTACCCTTTGCGAGTTGGAATGACCCGACTGATCCTTCGGCCAGTTTATTGCCGGTAATACTTCCATCCGGCAGCAACTCAGCAGTCTTCGTCTCTTCCGCTAGATGATCTAGTGTAATACTGCCAGAACTGATATGGCGGTTGTCTACCGCCTCTGATGCCAGGTGGTCTCCATAGATGCTGCCCGTTACAAGATGTAAAGATCCCACTGAACCCACTGCCAGCTTATTGCCGGTAATACTGCCATCCGGCAGCAATTCAGAAGTCTTCGTCTCTTCCGCTAGATGATCTAGTGTAATACTGCCTGAACTGATATGGCGGCTGTCTATGACCTCCGATGCCAGATGGTCTCCGAGTACGCTACCCTTTGCGAGGTGGAATGACCCGACTGATCCTTCCGCCAGTTTATTGCCGGTAATACTGCCATCCGGCAGCAACTCAGCAGTCTTCGTCTCTTCCGCCAGATGATCTAGTGTAATACTACCTGAACTGATATGGCGGCTGTCTATCACCTCCGATACCAGATGGTCTCCGTAGACGCTGCCCGGCACTAGATGCAACGATCTGACTGATCCTTCTGCGAGCTTATTGGCGGTAATACTACCATTCGGCAGCAGTTCAGAAGTCCTCGTCTCTTCCGCTAAATGATCCAGTGTAATACTGCCTGAACTGATATGGCGGCTGTCTATGACCTCCGATGCCAAATGATCTCCGTAGACGCTGCCCGGCACTATATGCAACGATCCGACTGATCCTTCTGCGAGCTTATTACCGGTAATACTGCCATCCGGCAGCAGCTTAGATGTCTTCGTCTCTTTCGCTAGATGATCTAGTGTAATACTGCCTGAACTGATATGGCGGCTGTCTACCGCCTCCGACACCAAATGGTCTCCGTAGACGCTACCCGGCACTAGATGCAACGATCCGACTGATCCTTCCGCGAGCTTATTGCCGGTAATACTGCCATCCGGCAGCAGTTCAGATGTCTTCGTCTTTTCTGCTAGATGCTCTAGTGTAATACTGCCTGAACTGATATGGCGGCTGTCTACAGAACCCGATGCCAGGTGGTCTCCATATACGCTGTCCGGTGCGAGCTGGAATGACCCGACTGATTCTCCCGCCAGCTTGTCGCCAGTAATACTGCCATCCGGCAGCAAAGCCGGACTCCGCACTTCCGCTGCCAAATGCTCCAGGGAAATTTCACCGTTGCGAATATGGCGTCTTTCTACCACTCCAACAGCTATATGTTCTCCCCCTATACTGTCTGGCAGAACATGTGTTGAATTCACAGATTGCTTCGCCAGCTTGTCGGCGTTGATACTGCCTTTCTGCAATTGAATCGACGATATAGCATTCGGAAGAATATGTCCGTTGCCTATAGTTAGCGGCCTGATTTGTACCCCGCCAATACTTCCCGGTGACATGTGGCGGCTCTGCACGGCCTGATCACTGATAGCATCCGATCCTATTGCACCTGGAGAGAAATGTTCCCCCAGAATTGCGGATTCGGCAAGCTTAGCAGAATTAATACTACCATCGGCGAGTTTGACAGTTGTAACAGCCAAATCACTGATTTTATCAGTAGATACACTTTCCGGAGAAAGTTTTAAGGATGTAACCGCATGATCGGCCAAATGATGCGGCTGTACAGCGGCGGCGGCAAGATGATTCTCCTTAACCGCACCCGTGCCCAGCTTATCCGCCAATACGGAGCCTGCTTGAAGAGCATGGGATGTCACACTGTTCTCTGCTAAATGTCTTCGTTCTACAGACCCCGGAGCCAAATGCTCTGCATCCACAACGGCGTCCTGAAGAACGCGTCCGCTGATACTGGAATCTGCCAAGTGTTTCTCTTCCACTGCACAAAAACCAATGTGTTCCCCATTTACGGCTTCCCGAGCTATGGAGTTTCCTGTCACCGCTCCTGATGCAAGTTTCGTATGGGTGACACTACCGTCCACAAGCTTAGCCGTACTCACGCTTAGCGGCTGAAGATGCCCATCTTTAACAGCCTCAGCAGCCAACTGCCGGCCTGTTACTGCCCCATCTGATATATGCCGGGTTTGAACAACATTCTCCTGAAGCTGAACGGGTCCGATTGATGATGTTCCTAAATGCATGTTTTCTACCGCTTCACGCTGCAGATGTGCCCCGGATACAGCCTGAGGGGCAATTTGCGGTCCGCGTACAGCAGACTTAGCGATATGCCGGGTCTGTACAGCTTCATCAGCCAGCTTATGCGTCAGTACACTCTGATCAGCTATTTTAGAGGAAGTAACAGCTTGCTCTACGAGTTGGGCTGTGCCTACAGCCCCATCAGTCAGCTTCACAAAGGAGATGCTCCGGTCAGCCAGATGGTGACCATGGACTTCCCCTTCCGCAATGTGAAGGCCTCTCACACTTTCCAAAGCCAAATGCTGACCTTGTATAACCTCAGAGCCAATCTGGCGTGAGCCAACAGATCCGTCAGCCAGATGACCGCTGTCCACACTGCCCTCTTGCAGCTGCTCTTTACCAATCAATCGGTTCCCGAGCTGTTCCCGGTTGATGGCTCCCGGTGCCAGATGCTTCGCTGATACAGAACCCTCACTTAGGTGACGCCCCTCAATGATACCGTCCTTTAGTTTAAAACCCGTGATCTCCCCATCCGCGATTTTGTCACCCGATACCGCTTCATCTGCCAGCTTGGAACGGTCGATAATACCGTTGGCTAAATGTCGTCCGGAAATGCCTCCGCTAAGTATTTTATCACCGGATACAGCCCCGTCCTCCAGAAGTTCAGCAGTGATGATAAACTCACTTAAGTGCCGGCTCTCAATCGACCGATCTGCGATTTTTCCGCCGCCGATAATTCGATCAGCCAGCTTCTCCGGACCAATACTGTCATCCTTAAGCTTTTCTCCGCCTATGGAGTGATCCAGCAGTTTCCCGCCGGAGATGCTCCCTTCCGCCAAGTGTTCCCCCGATATAGACTCCGGGGCGATCTTGGAGGAAGTCACTGCCTTGTCCGCAATATTAATACTCTGTACAGCGTAATCCTGCAGCCAAGGTGTGCCAATAATACCGAATTTCAGCTTACTTCCATCAATGGTACGGGGGGCAATCTTGGCTCCGGTAACCGCTGCATCGGACAGGTCATCCGTATAAACCGGCTGATATCGCTCCTTCTCGGGAATGGGTACAGGATCTGGTATAGGTGCGGCAAATACAGGAGCAGGAACATAAGCCTGCTTCTGAAGCTGCAGTGTTTCCATGGGTTCAGGCAGCAAGTTAGGTGCAGATTGCAGCGACACCTCGCTAATTTCCGCCTTTTCCTCCCCGAATACTAGCAAGGACTGCTCTAGCATGACCTCCTGTTCGTTGGTGACTGTCACTGAACTAGGGAACGTCTTACGACCACTCTCCAGCATACTCAATTCTTTTGTATCGGGATTATCAACAAAATAAAGTCGATTTTTCGCACTGCGCGGCTGCTTTCTCTTGGAACCCCTCACAAGCAGTCTCCTCCTTCCAACTATTGTTTCTCCTAGGCATCATATGCAGTGGAGTGGGCTTATGACACCCTTGAAATGGAGTAGAAGCATGGGGAAATTGACTGCTTTTTTTCAAAAAAGGGCTTCTGCCGCATCTCATTCGTCCATCCTTACGCTGCGTACAAACATATAATGATAGTATAGGGAACCGCCGGAATCACAGATGATGACAGGAGGTATCAACATGGGGCGAAAGAACGTCGGAATACTGCTCAACTCCTCTATGTACCGGGGTATTCCCCAGCTCAAAACGGGACAGGAATCCCTCTCCAACTATGAGGATGCCGCCTCTCTATTTAGCATCACCCCCTGCTTCCTGAGGCTGGAAGATATAGATATGTACTCCGGATTCTGTTATGCCTATATAAAAGAATCTCAAGGATATCGAAAAAAAGTTATTCCTATCCCCGGAGTCATTCACAATCGGGCGATTTACAGTCAGAAAAATACTAGGATGGACCAGTTGATCGAATATGGGCCGACGGTGTTCAATTCGTGCAACCGTTACGGGAAAGATGTCATTCACAAATTGCTTGGAAATGATCCTGAGCTACTTCGTTTTTTACCGGCTACAGAAAAGGGGATCAGCGGTCTGAAGATCATGATGAGCCGCTTTCCGGATCTCATCCTCAAGCCGTGCCGAGGAAGCGTAGGCAACGGTGTCATGCGTTTAACCCACATAGGCAACGGAAAATGGAGTTGGAGTTACAGATTGCGATCGGTAGGACGTTGGGTAAGCGTCACTGTGAATCAGGACGCTTTACCTAAGCAGTTGCTGGCCCGTCTGACAGCCGTACCTTATCTTATACAAGAGCGTATTCCCCTTGCTGAGGTGACAGGACGTCCTTTCGATCTTCGTGTCACAGTCCAGCGCGGTTGGGGAGGAGAGTGGCAGGTAACCGGACTGTTTGCCAAACTGGCACCCGCCGGGGGATTTGTGTCCAATATTGCCCGCGGCGGGGAAGCTATAAGCTCTTCATTTGCTCTGGAAAGTGTCTTCTCTAAGGAAAAAGCCTCTGGCATCCGAATGTCCGCTGTAAGCTTGGGTCTATCTATTGCGAGGGGGCTTGATCGAAGTCTGCCTGGCCTCGCTGATATCGGGCTTGATATCGGAATCACGGGGGACGGGCGGCCGTTTTTCATTGAATGCAACGGCCGTGACCAGCGTTACGGATTTCACAAAGCGGGTCTCACCGAAACATGGAAAGACAGCTATAGCCGACCGATGGGATATGCCAGGTATTTACTGGAACGGAACGAAAGGGGATAACTTTTATTGATTTGTCTTCTATTCTATGTCAATATAATGCAGAGCGGAGAAGGTCAATAGGAAGGACTGCACTGCTTGATTATGGAAGGGAGATGGGCATGGTTAAACAATTTCTGCGGCTGATGACCGAGCTATCCTCGCACAGATGGCTTTCCAGGTTGATGGGTTCTTTATCCCACAGCAGACTCAGTCGCCTATTTATCCCAGTATTTATTCGAACTTATCAAATTCCCGCAATCCAGGCGGAAAAGAACCTTGAAGAATACCGTACCCTCAATGAATTTTTCAGCCGCCGATTGAAACCCGGAATGCGGCCTGTTGCAGCAGAGCCGGATGCTCTGGTCAGCCCTGTGGATGCAATGATAACCGCGATGGGGGATATCACCGCAGGCATGATTATGAATGTAAAAGGACAGGATTACAATCTGGAGGACCTGCTAAATCATTCTCCGCATATAGAGCTTTACAAGAAAGGCTTCTTTTTTGTGCTTTACTTGAGTCCGACCGATTATCACCGCATTCATTCACCCCTGAAAGGGCGAAAGGTAGAGACGGATTATCTTCGGGGCCGGGCATACCCTGTCAATGATTTCGGGATGAGGCATATGAAGGCTGTTCTGAGCCGTAATGAACGGCTCATTACTTATATCGCGGGGGATTATGGAGAAGCCGCAGTAGTAAAAGTAGGCGCGATGAATGTCAGCAGTATCCGATACTCGGATGACAGCGCTGAAGCTTGGCAGATAGGTGACGACCTTGCTTACTTCGAGTTCGGCTCAACGGTAGTTCTACTTACGGAAAGCGGGACCTTTACCCCGCGTCCGGGCTTAATGGTGGATACCAAGGTGAAGATGGGCGAGTGGTTAGGAACACTTCATAAGCCTGAATAAGAGACCTATAACTCAATTAAAAAGAAGCTGTTCTTCAAGCCACTTGTGCTTGGAACAGCTTCTTTTTTTTGCGTGCCGATGAATTCAAATTTCTAGTCAGCCGCCTTACTTGTTGCGCTTCAGCGTAGACATTAGGATTCGCTGGAACCAGCTGTCCGGCAGCCATTTCCTGCCGCGAGCCGTCCACACCGTTGAACGGGGCAGCATGTAACGGAAACGTCGGCGACGGGAGCAGGCGATATCTCCGATTAAATCTGCTACTTCCTGTGGATTCCCGCTCCCTGAGGCACTGCTCCTGGCATAAGCAAGCACGGATTCCAACATACTTCGGTAAGGGGAATCGGATGGCGCTTGCATGGTTGCGAAACCTTTCTCCCAAATGTCTGTCCCGTATGAACCAGGCTCTACTAGCACCACATCGATGCCGTAAGGCTTCACCTCAAGCGCCAGGCATTCACTGAATCCCTCCAGAGCAAATTTGGACGCTGCGTAAGGTCCGAATCCAGGGAATCCGACCACCCCACTGATACTGCTCATTTGTATGATCAATCCATTGCCCTGCTTGCGCATCCATGGAAGTACTGCCTGGGTCACAGATACATTGCCTATAAAGTTAGTCTCCATTTGCTCCCGCCATAACGTCAGAGGCACTTCTTCCGTAAAGCCGCCCCACACTACGCCTGCATTATTAACCAGCACGTCAATGGTTCCAAACTGTGTCCTTGCCTGTTCAACGGCGGCAAGTACCTGACTCTCATTCGTTATATCCATCTCTACGACAGATATAGCCCCGGCTACTCCCGCCAGCTCAGCAGCCTTCATTAATGGTTCCGAGGCCTGTGGACGGCGCATGCCTGCCACTACATTAAATCCCCGCTTCGCCAGTTCTATGCTGATCAGCAGACCGAAGCCCGACGAAGTGCCGGTAACAAGTGCTGTTTGACGGTTTCCAGCCGTCTTAAGGTTCTTCATTGGGTTCATCCCTTCAGGGTTCTGTGCAACTGTGTATACTGTATTCTGTCATAGGCAGCCTCACTCTTCAACCGGAAAACTTAAAGAACCGGGTACCTTGAAGTCCCGGTTCTTTCATATATTCTTTTTCAGGTTTTAGTCATCAGTTCGAGTAGGGTTCCATTCAGAACCAGTAATAATTTGCAACACTGCCTGCCTTCAGCCGTTTCAAGTGGTTTTGAAAGATTCCCCCACCGCCCGCCTTGTAATCATTATTGCAAATTCGGCGTCTGCTGATCATCACCTAAGTCTTCCCTTCTAGATGTTTCGTAAATTCTCTGTAAACTAGGTTCGAAACAAATCCAGCCATCAGCGGATCTCGGACGGACTTTTACCGGTATGCTGCTTGAACTGGCGGCTGAAGAAGAAAATATCCCGGTAACCGAGCGCATCCGCCACCTCTGTCACGTTCATTCCGGCATATAGCAGCAAGTGCTGAGCCCGTTCAATACGGGCACGAATAACGTAAGATTGTACAGAAGAACCTATAAGTTCCTTGAACTTAATTGAAAAATAACGCGGTGAGAGACCCGCACGCGAAGCCAGGTCCTCCACCCGATGTGACGCACCGGGATGCTGACTCACGTAATTGGCTACCTCATGAATCACTTCCGTCAACTGATTGCTTGCATTGCGTTCCACAGGCATGACCCGGTCTTCCCGCAGCAGATGAATCATCAGCTGTTTCAGGATCAATTGGCCTTCTTCCTCTGCGGCGAAGGTCTTCACCAGAAAGAGACGTACATACCGAGCCAGCATATGCTCAAATTCCACCGTTTCTGTAAGCTCACGGTATGGAAGCGGGATATCCTTTATGTCTCCGGTGACATCAAAATGAATGTATGTAAGTACAAGCGGCTTTTGCGGATTATGAGTCGCACTCGTATGGTCACCCGGCCGGAATAAGAAGCAGCTTCCTTTACCAACCTGAAAAGGAATTCCCCCCCGAACAACCGTACCTTCCCCGCTCCAGACATAGAATAAATCGTAATTTTGCAGCGGCTTCTCTCTTTTTTGCCACTTCCAGCCCGGCTCACACATAATTTTGGCAAGGGCGGGCAGGATGACAAAAGAGGACGGCGATGCATGCAGCATACTCTTACCCCCCGAATGTTATTTTCACCATCATACTCTTTTGCGCTTTATTTTGCACCTCATTCCCATACAGCAGACAGTAGCAATCCCCCTTCTCCAAACGCACCTTTTTATTCACAAGATTACTTCATGAATAAAAATGACAAAAAAATTGTGACGGCTGCAAGCTACGGTGTTATAATGTTAGGCAATGTTAGCAGTATGTATCCCCACGATACCGGAAGGATGAAAATGATGAACGAACTTGCTGGACAATTGAATGAAAGCATCAAGTCCGGAAATGAACATGTGTATGACATGCTCTCCACATTAGGCAAGGAGATCTATTTCCCAAAAGAAGGAATTCTCAGTCAATCTGCTGAAGCGGCTGCCCATGCCAAGAAGTACAATGCCACAATCGGTATTGCAACCGAAAAAGGTGTTCCTATGCATCTCGGTGTTATTCAGGATAAGCTGTCTGCTTTCCATCCAAGAGATCTTTACGGCTATGCTCCACCTGCAGGCAAACCCGAGCTTCGTTCCGTATGGGCTCAGAAGATGCTGCGTGAGAATCCTTCTCTTGAAGGAAAATCCATCAGCAACCCTATCGTTACAAACGCCCTAACACACGGCCTAAGTATTGTAGCTGATCTTTTTGCAGAGCAGGGTGATGCCGTTATCTACCCGGACAAAAACTGGGAGAATTACGAGCTGACCTTTGGCATCCGCCGTCATAGCGAAACCGTTAACTATCCGCTTTTTACAGAGAACTATAAATTTAACAGTGCAGGACTAGCTGATGCCTTGTTGGCTCAGAAAGATAAAGGAAAAGCGATTGTACTTCTGAACTTCCCGAACAACCCTACCGGCTACACGCCTAGCAGAGAAGAAGGCGAAGAAATTGTAGCGGCAATCCTGAAGGCGGCAGAAGCAGGCATCAATGTGGTTGTTGTCAGCGACGACGCTTACTTTGGCCTCTTCTTCGAAGATTCATTGAAGGAATCTCTCTTTGGCAAGCTGGCTAACCTCCATCCTCGTGTTCTCGCCATCAAGATTGACGGAGCTACCAAAGAGGAGTTCGTCTGGGGATTCCGTGTAGGATTCATTACCTACGCTTCGGAGAACAAGGAATTGCTGGCCGCACTGGAACAAAAAACGCTGGGCATTATCCGCGCCACCATTTCCAGCGGCCCGCATCCTTCACAGACCTTCGTACTCGAAGCGCTCAAAGCGCCGGAATTCTCCGCACAAAAGGAAGAGAAGTTCCAGATTATGAAAGGCCGCGCCAATACAGTGAAGACGCTGCTTGATAGTGGTAAGTACGGAGATGACGTATGGACCTATTATCCTTTTAACTCCGGTTACTTCATGTGTCTGAAGCTGCACACCGTTTCTGCAGAAGCGCTTCGCCTGCACCTGATCCATAATTACGGATTGGGCACGATCGCACTCGGCGAAACGGATCTGCGCGTCGCATTCTCTTGTATCGAAGAGGAAAACCTGGAAGATCTATTCGATCTTGTTTATTCCGGCATCCGTGATTTGGAGAAAGCCTAAAACCTAATATACAAGAAGAAACGGGTGCCATCCTTCAAGACGGCACCCGTTTCTTTTATAAGGGACAAAATGAATGTGATACGGACAGAGAAGCCCTTATTTGTCCTAAACCGGGATATTTTGAAGTCATGCGGACTCCAGAGACGTTATTGACGGGTTAACTACCACTAATAAGGTGTTTTTGATAAAATAACGTCTCCTGAGTCCTCTTAGTATCTATATTGCCCATTGAACCTCAAATAGCGGCTTTAATGTCCGCATGCATAGAGTGAGGTAATCCAATCAACCTCCGCTACTCATAGAATGAGGTAATTTATAAGCCACCCGTTATGCTTGACTCCAATTCAATTCAATTCATCAACCTTACGAGCTAGATCACTTTATTTCTCATACTTCCAAAAAGTCATCTCCGCGAAATCAGAGCTGACTTTTTTTGTTGTTCCCTTCTGACATTGGCCTATACACGTAACGCCCTCCGCACATACAATACCGTGTACAGATCAAGTACAACTACTTACATGAAAGGGGAATGAACATGAGCGAAGAAGTAAGAGGCGGATACGGCGGATTTACCAGCACTGGAGCCATCCTGGTTCTCTTTATCCTGTTGGTTATCATCAGCCGTTCACTCTTTATCTAATTAAACGGGAAAACTCCCTGGGAGGGAGCTTAGCTCTCTCCCACCATAGCATGTTCACACCAGATCCTATATAAGCTTGCAAAAGACGCCTTACCTCAAGCTTCTGCTGAGGGTAAGGCGTCTTTAGTCTGTAGCTATAAAACCATGCCCTACAAATCCTCATCCTCTAAACGCGCTGCCTTGCGGGACAAGTAGGTTTTGAAGAAATAAGCCAACAATACACCTGCTACTAACGTTCCTGCCACAAGAAGCGGACGGGATCCGAGAGCGGCTAGAAAAGGAAGCCACGTAAAGCAAGCTCCTACCAAGAGGACCTGATATACGAATTGTACGGTATTGCCCGCCCGGGTTCCTTCTGGAAGTGGATAGACCGTCAGCCAAAAGGATTCGCTATGCAATTTACGCAGCGATGACAATTGAATCCCGATTACGAACAGGAAGAATAAATATATAGCGGTGCCTATAAGGCTGGAGTGATTCCACCAGTTAAGCAACAGCGATAAGAGAGCCATTCGCATAACGATACCGAATATATCTCCTCGTGCGAAGCTTTTGGTTAGCAAATAGCGATAAGATGTTCTTCGCTGCCAAGGGATGCCGCCCCCCCATCTGGAGAGATACCGGCGGGAATATACTCGTTGCTCACGCCCCGGTACGTCGACAAACCAGCCCAGAATCATTAATGCCCGTCCGCCTTGATTCTTTTCCTCCATGATCAGCTTCTCCCATGGAACAGCATGACGACCGGGGACGGCAAGCGCAGCTATATAAGCTAAAGCCAGAAGAATAATGAATATGAAACCTCTTCCGGCAGGCTGCCACAGCCATGCTGCAATAATTAGTCCTCCGGTGGCCCACCGCAACAGGATATAGGCTTTAGAGGCAGCACCCGACAACATGGATAACTCCCGCCAGTGCCCATAGCTAGACAGCAGCTTAACACCAAACACAAGGAGTGCAGTTGCCCATAACAGCTTCGGTGACACTTCAGTTCGTATGTATAAAGGCCACAGTGTGATTAATACAAACGCTAACCGCAGCGTTTTCCATACGATTCCTCGTACCCAGACAGAAACAAAGTATTCTCTCATTCGGTGGCCCTGCGGGAGGAGGAATATGGTGTCAGGACTCTGCAAATAAGTCCTGAAGCTGCTATGAACGGCAGAAGGTAATAACAGTGCCAGCATAATCCAACGTATAGGAACATTTGCCGGAATATTGTTCAGCAATGAGGTATACCATGCTGAAAAGGCGATCACAACGAACAGAAACACCATCGCTACGCCGCTCTGAATAATATAACCTACATAAGGCAGTAAGCTCCCCATGAATCGGCCGCGCCGCTCCCGGAGCAGCTGCTTCAAGTTCATATCATTTCCCCCCCTGAACCAGCTCGTAGAACAGCTGCTCCAGCGATAAACCGTGCTGTCCGGCTGCCGAAGCCATTTCCTTCAGGGTGCCTTGGGCAATAATCTTCCCTTGATGCAATACAATAAAACGGTCGCAGTAATTCTCGATGGTTGAAAGAATGTGGGAGCTGAGTAAGATGGATGCTCCCCCCTTCTTCAACTCCAACATGAAATCAAGCAAAGAACGAATACCTAGCGGGTCTAGACCCAGGAAAGGCTCATCGATGACATACAATGCCGGGCGTGCAACGAAGGCACACATAATCATGACCTTCTGTTTCATCCCTTTGGATAGATGGGCCGACAGACTGTCCATCTTGTCTTCCATATGGAACAGAGCAGCCAAATGACTGCTGCGTGATTCATAATCACTGCGTTCTACTCCGTAGGCACGGGCTGTAAATTCGATATGCTCGCGAACCGTCATTTCTTCGTAGAGAAGGGGCGATTCAGGCACAAAGGACAATGCACTGTGATACTGATTGGGATCAGCCTCCCGTGTCTTGCCTTGTACCGTTATCTCACCCTTGTGCGGTGACATTAATCCAAGAATATGCTTCATGGTTGTACTCTTACCGGCTCCGTTCAAACCGATAAGCCCGATCATTTCCCCGGGCTGGACCTGAAGTGATACATCGTGCAGCACAGGCCTATTCATACTGTAACCGCCGCTTAAGCCCGTAATTTGCAGTACGGGGGATGAACTCATTGACCATCACCTCTTGGCGTTTTGTCCTTCAACCATTTTGGCGCACCTTTATTTTTACGATCACGTTCACGATCCGCTTTGCTGCCCCGCACACTTCCCTGAGGTGCTGCGGTTCCGTTACGCGACTCCCGGCCAGGCACAGCACTTCGAGGCTGTTCCCGCGTGAACTCATTACCGGCTTGGTTATTTACATTTCCTTGACCTGTAGTTGTCGCTGGTCTTCTGCCTGCGCCTGCAATCGGTGCAACTCCTGCTACCCGGGCTTGAGGCTTGTCGCTCCGTACAGCGGTATCCTCGCGGCGTGGAGCTTTGTTTGAATCTCTGGCCGGCCCGCTGTTGCTGCGATTGGAAGTACGTGCTTCATCGGATGACAATACTTTTCCGGCATACATTTCACGTTCTGTTAGCTCAATATCCAGCTCTCGGGCGAACTTACGCATAATAAACGTCTGCTGCTCCGTAACAAGAGTTACGGATAAGCCCTTGCGTCCCATCCGACCTGTACGTCCTGCACGGTGTACATAGTGCTCGGAATCAAAGGCAGGATCGAAGCTGACTACCAAAGATAAATTCTCAATGTCCAACCCTCTTGCTGCTACATCACTTGCAACGAGTACACGGAATTTCCCATCACGGAACTTGGATAGCACGTGGCTCCTAGTCACCTTATCGGCATCGCCATACAAGGCGGCTGCGGTAAGTCCAAGATGTTCCAGCTTGGCTTTAACCTCTGCAATATCCTCTGTTGCATTTACGAAAACAATCGCTTTCTCCGGATTATAATGGCGAATGACTCGGCGCAGCATGTCTATCTTATTCCGTTCTTCAGCCACAACATAATGGTGCTCCAGACCTTGGGCCGTCATCACACCAGGATCGATACCCACCTCTGCCGGATTTTTCATTTCCCGAGAAGCCAGCGCTTTCGTCTCCGGCCCGATCGTTGCCGACAGCATGACTAACTGACGGGTACGCAGTGCACTGCTGACAATCTTCGTTACCTCACCTGCACCGCTGAGTTGGAACATTTGATCCGCCTCATCAATTACAATGGTAGTAACCTCATGCATTTTCAGCTTGCGAAGTCCAATCAACTCCCGGATTCGACCAGGGGTTCCTACTACAAGCTGAGGATGCTCACGCAGCTTATCGATTTGGCGTTTGATAGCTGCTCCACCAATCAATCCCATAACACCAATGCCGCGGTGCGCGCCATAACGCTCTGCTTCACGAAGAATCTGCATCGCGAGCTCCTGTGTCGGTGCCAGGACAACCTTCTGTACGATCCTTTTCTCAGGGTTGATACTCTGAAGAAGCGGGAGCAGATAAGCCAGCGTCTTGCCGGTTCCTGTTTGTGAAGCGGCCAGCACATCCCTACCTGCAAGAAGCAGGGGGATCGTTTGCTCCTGCACTGGTGATGGAGCATCAATACCGAATTCGGACAACCTGGCAACAAAATCTTCCTCTATACCGATTGCCGCAAAAGAAACACTATTCATATTGTAATTCATCCTTTTCGTTTGAGATAATATCCTCATTATATGCCAAAAAGGCCTCTCCACCAAATGGAAGGCCCGCTTACACGCTGCTGCATTCTATTTCTTGTTCATTACATTATAGGTAAGCTTGTCAGCAAGACGGGGAAACAGTCCGTACAGACGTATCCCAAAGGCCGCCAGCCCCGGAAGATCCATCTCTTCCTTGCTCTTCTCCATGGTCTTGATAATCTTCTCAGACACATGTTCAGGTGTCATCATCATTTTAGCTACGTTTTTTACGTATGTACCCGTCGGATCGGCAATTTTGAAAAAGTCTGTAGCAATCGGTCCGGGATTAACTGCTGAAATAATAACTCCGCTCTTACGAAGCTCCTGTCGCAGCGCATTAGTGAAGCCGAGCACAGCATGCTTAGAGGCCGTATAAGCTACTGCTCTACTGCTGCCAATCTTGCCTGCCATGGAGGCTACATTTACGATCTGCCCGCTTCCCCGCTCCAGCATATGAGGTACGACAGCCTTGGTACACCGAACAATCCCCATATAATTCACATCCATCATATCTTGGAATTCTTCAGAGGGCATTTCTGTAAAATCAGCAAATTTCCCGTACCCTGCATTATTCAGCAAGATATCAATTCTGCCGTACGCATGCAAAATTTCTGCAAACGTCTCCTCAACCCTTGCAGAGTCTCTTACATCACAAGTATACATTCCGAACATTCCCTGTATTCCAGCCGCCGTTTCTTTAAGCTTATCTTCAGAACGTGCTACCAGAATCGGAATTGCGCCCCGTTTGCTGAGCATTTGGGCTGTAATTGCCCCAATACCGCTGGAAGCTCCCGTTATAACAACAATCTTATCCTTCAATCTCATGGAGTGCACTTCTGTTTCAACTCCTAACGCTTATTAGGCGATCACTACTTGAATATCCAGTTCTCCAATTCCATCCATTAACAACGGGATGCTAAGTGCTCTGCGAGGCAAAAACGACATGCTCTCAGACCTCATTAGCTTGGGAGGTGTAATGTCCACCGATACTCCCTGATTCGACAAAATCGTACTGGCATTTCCGCTGATCATGTTACCCAGCTCCGAAATTGCACTCTTGCCCATATCATCCATCTCAGTAATAACGTAGCCGCCCATCATGGCTGATACCATTCGTAGAGCAACCGCTTCCGCAATTCCGAATATGATATTTCCGCTCAACTGCCCCGTCATTCCCACTTGGATCCATATATGATTATCAATCAGTTCGATCTCTTTAACTCCCAAACTGCCGGTGGACGGTGAGACTTGAATCACCTGTTCGATTACAATACGTGCAGATTCTAAAAACGGGTTTATTACCTCTGCCTTCATAAAAGTGCTGTCCCTCCTTTACCGGGCTTTAGTCATACACCAAAAGTCCCAAGCAATATGATTTATTATACTTCATATATCGGCACAATTCACCAAAAATGAATGGTTATCTAGAAGGAATTATTAAGACATTTTTCTAAGCAAGATTGCTCTGTCGTGGGTAATCTCCTATAATTTAATATAATGCCCACATTGAGCGTAATATATAGTAAGAAGCGGCTGTGATAGGTGACCTGACTTAAAGGAGGTATTTCATGAACATCAGCCAATTAGAGACATTAATTACAATCTCCAAAACGATGAGCTTCCGAAAAGCAGGAGAACTGCTTAACTTGACACAGCCGGCAGTTTCTGCCCAGATCAAGAGCTTAGAGGAAGAATTCAAAACACAGCTCGTGGATCGAAACCAGCCTGTTACACTAACCGACAGAGGCCAAGTCTTTCTGGAGCATGCTGAGCAAATTGTTAGTATTGTCAATGAGCTTAAGCACCGGCTTGCAGACCTGGAGGACACTCCTCAAGGACATATTGTTCTCGGTACAACCACTTCTATTGCCATCCAAATCTTGCCGCGTATCCTTTCCTATTTTCAAGACCAGTTCCCCCACATCAAGACATCCATACAGTCGATGTCATCTTCACAAATTTATCAGTATGTGGAAAATGGGCTTGTGGATGTCGGTATAGGATATTTGATTGGGCGCAGCCCGGGTATGAGCACATCCACCCTGTATTACGACACATTCGAGCTGGTTGTTTCCCCACGTCATCCCCTGGCTAAATTAAGATCGGCCGGAGTGGAGGCACTCGGAAGCACTCCGCTGATCCTGCTCTCACCAGATACAGTTGGACGCAGATTTGCGGAAGAAGTGTTTGCCAAACACGGCATACAGCCTCAAGTGATTATGGAGCTTACGAGCAGCGAAGAAGTAAAACGTATGGTTGAGCTGGATCTTGGTGCAGCCATCATTTCGAAGCAATCGGTTACCGCTGAGGTTAGATTAGGCACTCTAAAAATCGTCCCCATTATCGAGCTGGAGGTCACCCATCCGGTAGGCGTTATTACGAAATCCGGCAAGTATGTCAACTCCGCCATGAGACAATTTCTAAGCGATCTGAAAGGCATGCCCGAGACGCAGTTTATAGGCTCAGAATAAAAGAGGAGATGTCACAGCCATGAAATTCGACCTGCATACACATCATTTCCGCTGCGGCCATGCGGACGGGAATATCCAGGACTATATTGAAGCCGGAATAAAAGCCGGCTTGGGAGTCATCGGCATATCGGATCACACTCCTTACTTTGCCCATCCGGTAGAACAAGCTTTTCCGCATATCGCTATGGGCAAATCGGAGCTCGCAGCTTATGTAAACGAGGTTCTCTCCTTAAAAAAAGAATATGCCGGGGTCATAGACGTTCTACTGGGCATCGAATCCGACTTTTTTCCCGAAAGTGCCCCGTTATATCAGAAGACCTTAGAGACCTATCCCTTTGATTATGTGATTGGATCTGTTCATAATCTGGGTGGTGTCAGTATTTTCAATAAGGGACGTTGGAAAAAGCTGGGGAGTAAAGAACAAATGGATGTCAAAACGGAGTACTATCATCTAATTTCCAAATCCGCAAAAAGCGGCATGTTCCAAATTCTTGGTCATATTGATGCCATGAAAGGGAATTACCCCGCATTCGCTGATATTCAGGTTCCGGCCAGTGTGGATGAATGCCTGCGCACGATTGCAGATTGCGGTGTTGCCATCGAGATTAATACTTCCGGCAAAACAAAGCTGAGCGGCGGCTGGTATCCGTCCGATGCCATTTTGGAGCGTGCCCTGCACTTTGGCGTGGACGTTACGTTTGGTTCCGATGCTCATAAACCTTCAAGGGTGGCGGATGAACTGGATGCGGTAGCCGAGCGCTTGAAGGACATTGGATTTACACAATGGGTGTATTATAAACAGCGTCAGAAAGTAACCGTAGCGCTTTAAGAATTTGTACAAAAAAAATGGACCCGAATCTTCGGGTCCCAAAACAATATATATTTTTAAAAGGGGGTCATGTACTTAGTTTAACCGGACACTGTTAGAGTTTGATAACGGCATTATTTCATTTGTGTAACAATCTGAAAACATTAATACAATCGCTCGCTGAACCCACGCCAGGTATAACTCGCTCCAGCACCATTCCATTCTTCAGCATGACCCTTGCCGATCTGCTATTACTCTCACGGCAGCGGCCTTCCACCTCTGTAATTCCTAATTCATAAAAGCTGTAATTCAGCAATAATCTTACCGCTTCGGTTGCAAATCCCCGGCCCCACCAAACTGGATCCAACAAATAGCCCAATACCGCTGAACCGTTCCGGCGATTCCAGCACTGCAAAGAAACTGTACCAATTAACTCCGAATTTCCACTGCGATAGATACCTGCATGCAATGCACAAGGGTCATAAGCAAGCAGCATCCGGTTCATTAATTTATCCATTGAGGCATTTTGCAATCCTTCGCCCCGCATGACAATATGTGTCCTTAATTCGGGGTGAGAGAGCAGAGACCGCAGAGTACCAGCATCCTCTTGCAGCATAGGCTTCAACTCAACTGCTGTTCCGTTCTGTCTATGGAACTGAATGGCCTCATAGGTACTCATATTCCTTTCTTCCCTTCTCCCTCAAGATCGCCGCAGGGTAAACACGGTCAGCTCCGGTCGACACAGCAGCCTGAATGGCATATACGTCTCCCCGAAACCCCGATTCACATATACAGGCATTTTTTTAGCTTCTGTATAATACAGCCCAGCTATGTATTTTTGCGAACCATACGGAGTAAACAGCGCACCTAAGAGCGGCAGACGGATCTGTCCTCCGTGACTATGCCCGGATAGCTGAAGGTTGAAAGGATAGGCCTCAGCCGTATCTGCATAATCCGGCTCATGCATTAATAACAAAGTGAAGGTTCCCTCCGGGATGTTCTTTACGGTAGCCTGCGGATCAGGCTTACCGTGCAGCAAATCTTCCAGTCCAGCCACAGCAATGACTTCGTTCCCCCGCTTAATCAGCGAAGATTCATTCCTCAGAAGCCGAAAACCTGCTTCTTTGAACAATTGGGCCAATTGATCCGTATGTTTGTAATCATGATTGCCAAAGATAGCGAACTTGCCCAATGGAGCGGATAGGCGTGCGAGGACAGGTACAGCTGCTATAAGATCACTTGATTCACTATCCACAATGTCCCCTGTAAAGCAGATTAAATCGGGGGCTTCTTTCTCTATATCTGCGACCAAGGCGGATAAATCATCGGCATCCTTGTTAAAGCCCAGATGTGTATCACTGAAATGAACAACCTTAATACCATTAAAAGCAGAGGGTAGATCATCAAGCATGAGATCCATCCTTGTGATTTCAAGCCAGTTCGGCTCAGCCTTCCACGCATAACCTCCAGTCAGTAAACCAGCGCCGATTAGAGCTGCAATCCCCCGTCCAAGAAACTTCCTTCGGGATATTTTAGTATCGTTGAACCCTTGCATACTAGGATCCGGCTGTTTATGGCTGGAGCCGGGTTCAACTCTCTTCGTCGAAGAAACCCCCGGTGTTATTTTATTCATAGGGCGATTCTCCTTCCTTGCTGCACAAATCGCGTTAATTGTTTTTTGTACCTTCAGAATCGTTAATTGTATCTTGATCGTCAAACTCTAACTCCGCATCAATTTCAGCCTCTGAGGCAGGACCTAATATTTTCCGGAAAATACTCAGCATGGATAAGGCGTATGCTACCGTAATAAATCTGAAGGAAATCTGCATGATAACCACAAGCCGCGAGGTATTATCAACGGGGGCAATATCTCCGAATCCAACCGTAGTAAAAGTCGCCACACTGAAATAGAGAAACGTTATGAACTGACTGAGCAAATCCTGGCCGATCCCTTCACCCTGAAAAGAGGTCTGACCGAACAGCTTGTATATGGACGTATAGACTACGGTAAAAAAATAATACAACTCAGTGTAGCGATGCTGATGCGGGTCAATGTCTGATGCAGCTCCACTTCTTTGCTGTTGGATTCCTTTATTTCGTTAAAGATAAACAAGATATAAAACAGCACGGAGGCTAGACAAAATAATAAAATCAATCCTCGCATGCCGCCATTACCGGGTACGATTGACCCCCAATCAATCCAATTCAGTAAATCTTCAACTGATATTAGGACATAGATTAGAATCGGGGTCAGCAGGACTCGCTTGTTGATCCATTTCAGTTCCATTCGATATTACCCTTAACAACAATGTTAAATTCCTGCTTCGGTGTATCGCGGTAAGCACGCGCAATTCCTTTGGCTTCAACCTCCACCTTTGACACCCTGCGCAGCGGAAGAGCTATCTCGAAGGTCTCGGTGAACGGAAAGGGGTCAAGCATCAGTGTATGCTTATCCTTCCACTCTGCCGTAATCACACGTCCCTCAGTAAAACCAAAATCCTCACTTCCCGAAAAGCCGTCCTTCCACCAGGGATGCTCCTCAGATTTGGGTGATCCCGGTTCATTCAATGCCATATACAAGGACAGATCATCGCAAAATTGCAGCAGCCGGGTGTCATTATAGAGCTCTGCCTCACCAATAGGAGCTGACTGCTCTAAATCACGGCGGATACGTGCCCTACGTTCCTCTTCCTGTACCAGATATTCGGTAAGCTCCGGGTTATCTTCACCGGACACTTCGATCAGCCGTTCAAAGTGCAAACTGCAAAGTAATGCCCCGTAGGGTGTATCTGCCTCAATTTCATCGAGTCCTTTAGTATAAAAGGTCAGCTTCGGCACAACGGGGAAATTAATGAAGGTGTAAGGTGCTTCCTCGGCATCATTCCAAAAAGGGGTTTCATCCAAATCGATCCAGCCACGATCATGGTTGCTAACCGCTCTCAGCACCTCTGCACGCCTTGCCGGTTCAGGAACCTGTTCTGAATGGAACCGCTTTGCGAGCTCACCAGACAACTGTCCGTGATCATGCTGTTTAATCATAACAAACGACCCGTTATGCTCCCGACAAATCACTATTCCTTCCTCCCTTGATCGTCACTCACCTTAACGTTCAATAACTATAACTATGGAGATTATAACATATACTGGTACTACAATTCTTCTCTGGAAAAGCCTCTCGCGCCCTCCATAGAGAGGAAGCAGGAGTGTCCTGTCAGTTGGAACTAATTTTATCTTAGTTACCCTATTTTAGAGTAAATGACCCGCGAGGCAGGTTGTTTTTTATTGGAGTATACGATTCAGAACATCCGCAAGCGCCCTAGATAGCTTTAGTACACTCCTTGCTCTTGTGCAACTACCTCTTAAATAAGGAGTATCAACTAAATATGACCGCATGATCTAGCAAGGTTGGAGGGTATCAGTGTGAATGTGGGATTAATAAGAAAGGGGGTAATTCTATGAGAAAATTATGTTTATTCGTTGCAATTTTTAGCTTGATCTTGTTGAGTTCATGTTCATCTAATCAAAAGGATAACTCCGTCATCGAAGCCATGAAGTCTCAAGAAATTAAGCTTACTGAAGTTGAATCCCCAAAGGATGCTGAAATTGATGACATCAAACCTTTGGTCTATAAACTGGATAACAATGACACTCTAAGGGTTTATGACTTTGGTTCCGAAGAAAAACAGGAGCTTGGATATAAACATTTCTATGAACAACAGCAGATGCTGAGTTCTCATGCACCGATCATTTTTCAGCAAAGAAACTTTCTAGTGCTTTATTACAGTAACGCGAACTCAAAAACCCAAACTCCAAAGCTTAGCGAAACGAAATATGGAGATAAAATAAAGAAAGGACTAAATAGCTTAAAATAACTGATACCTTAAAATAATTGAATTTCACAGAAGCTAAAGGCTAACATAATTACTGTCCTAACTTGGATGGTAATCTACTTCTCCTATTCACCCAAGTATTCGCTCTGCTTCAACAGTCGCCACCTCCTCAAACAGCTGTTTTTTTACTTTTGTTCAGGTTTAATTGCACTAAATACACTTATTTAGAATAAAAACGCCTTACGCTGAGCTCTAGTTGCACTAAGTACAACTAAAAAGCCTCCAACCCAGATATTTAGCTCAATATCAGAGTTTTAGTTGTACAAAATGCAATTAAACCATTCCCTCTGCCCAAATAATTAGTTTTAGTTGCACAAAGTACATCTAAACGGCTGTCCCAAGGATTATCCGCCGCTGATGACGATTTAACCCAATCTAAGCTAAATCTATTTCAATTCCAACCCAAATCCCACTTCTAGACCCACAACGGATTGAAATACAAAAGTTACCTTCTACAAGTCACCAATCACCGTCCACCAGTTACCATTCGCCTTAGCCTACCATCAGTCAACCGTCTAGTTTTCACTATTCATCACCATCCGTCCACCATTCACACGCCGCGCCCGTCAACTATCTACTCCCCCCGTTCCCCATAGCACGAAACAAAACACAAATAAAGCCATCCCCAGCGGCAGAATATCAGCCTTAGGGATGGCTTTATGGTTTGTTTTTAAGCTATGGAGATGTACTTAAACACCCAACCAACGTTTGAACATGTGCTTGGTAGTCTGTTTGTTAATTTCTGCGATTGAGGTGGTGAGTGGAATGCCCTTAGGACAGGCGCGCACACAGTTCTGCGAGTTCCCGCAGCCGTCGATGCCGCCATCCTCCATAAGAGCCTCCAGCCGGTCGTCAGAGTTCATCTCACCGGTAGGATGAGCATTGAACAGACGAACTTGCGATATCGCTGCCGGGCCGATGAAATTGGTCTTCTCGTTGACGTTCGGACAGGCTTCCAAGCAGACACCGCAGGTCATGCATTTGGATAATTCATAGGCCCATTGCCGTTTTTTCTCAGGCATCCGAGGTCCCGGACCCAAATCATATGTGCCATCAATCGGAATCCAAGCCTTAACTTTTTTGAGTGCATTGAACATCCGTGTGCGATCAATGACAAGGTCACGTACCACCGGGAAAGTTTTCATCGGTTCAATACGAACGGGTTGTTCCAGATTATCTATAAGTGCGGCACAAGCTTGACGAGGCTTGCCGTTAATGACCATCGAGCAGGCTCCACATACTTCCTCCAGACAATTGGAATCCCAACAGACCGGGACCGTATGGTCTCCCATGGCGTTAACCGGATTACGCTGTATTTCCATTAAAGCGCTGATCACGTTCATACCTGGACGATAGGGAAGAGAAAACTCTTCCACATACGGGGTACTTTGCTGATCGTCCTGGCGGGTGATAATAAATTTTACGTTTTTGGGAGCTGCAGCTATTTCCGCCATCATCGTTACCTCCTAAAAGTTGTGTAACCGATATTTATTAATCCTTCGAGTAATCACGAATCCGTGGCGGAATCAGTGAAACATCCACCGGATCGTAAGAAATTTGCGGGCCTTCTGCACTCCAGGTTGCCTTTGTCGTCTTCAGGAACTCTGCGTCATTACGTTCCGGGAATTCCGGTTTGTAATGCGCACCGCGGCTTTCATTGCGCAGTAGTGCCCCAAGGGTCATAGCCTCCGACAGCTCCAGCATGTTCCACAGCTGGCGAGTGAAGGCAACCCCCTGATTGTTCCAGCGTGATGTATCGTTCATGTTTATGTTGCTGTAGCGTTCCTTGAGTTCTTTGATTTTGGCAATGGTTGCTTCGAGCTTGGCATTGTGGCGAACAACGGTCATGTTGTTAGTCATCCACTCGCCAAGCTCCTTATGAATTACGTACGCATTTTCAGTGCCGGACATAGCCAGCAGAGATTCGTATTTAGTAACCTGCTTGTTATGGAAGCCATCGAACACCGTTGAAGAAATATCCTGCACCGATTTCTTGAGGCCTTTAATATATTCAATAGCTTTAGGTCCAGCCATCATACCGCCATAAATGGCTGATACTAAGGAGTTGGCACCCAGACGATTTGCTCCGTGATATTGATATTCACACTCTCCAGCCGCAAAGAGGCCAGGAATGTTAGTCATTTGGTTATAGTCGACCCACATGCCACCCATTGAATAATGAACGGCAGGGAAGATTTTCATCGGTATTTTACGGGGATCATCCCCCATGAACTTCTCATAAATCTCAATAATGCCGCCCAGCTTGACGTCTAGCTCCTTCGGGTCCTTATGGGAAAGATCCAGATAAACCATGTTCTCCCCGTTGATGCCCATTCCCTTATCTACACAGACGTCAAAAATCTCACGGGTAGCAATGTCACGAGGCACCAGATTTCCGTAAGCCGGATATTTTTCCTCGAGGAAATACCATGGTTTACCATCTTTATAGGTCCAGATCCGTCCTCCCTCACCGCGAGCGGATTCGGACATCAGCCGAAGCTTATCGTCTCCCGGAATCGCAGTCGGGTGAATCTGTATGAATTCTCCGTTCGCGTAATGCACACCCTGTTGATAGACAGCACTTGCAGCTGTACCCGTGTTGATTACGGAGTTCGTTGTTTTGCCAAAAATAATTCCCGGACCACCGCTGGCCAAAATAACAGCATCGGCAGGGAACGTCTGAATCTCCATAGTCTTGAGATTCTGGGCGCTGATGCCGCGGCATACACCTTCGTCATCGATGATCGCCGAGAGGAACTCCCAGTTCTCGCTCTTGGTTACAAGGCCCTCCGCTTCCCAGCGGCGTACCTGTTCATCAAGGGCGTACAATAACTGCTGGCCTGTAGTTGCACCGGCAAATGCCGTACGATGACGTTTGGTACCGCCGAAACGGCGGAAGTCGAGCAAACCTTCAGGTGTCCGGTTGAACATAACACCCATCCGGTCCATAAGGTGTATGATCCCGGGAGCTGCTTCACACATAGCTTTGACTGGCGGCTGATTAGCCAAAAAGTCTCCACCGTATACCGTGTCATCAAAATGCTCCCAAGGTGAGTCTCCCTCACCCTTTGTATTTACAGCGCCATTGATACCGCCCTGTGCGCAGACAGAGTGCGATCTTTTGACAGGGACTAGCGAAAATAAATGAACATGCGCGCCGGATTCTGCCGCCTTGATGGTAGCCATCAGGCCGGCCAGACCGCCGCCCACGATAATGATATCGGCTGTTGCCATGATAGTTCACTCCCTTTAATGAAAAGATCAGAACGATTACTGTGATTTTTAGATCATAGCCTTTAAGGTTTGTGCAATTGCTGCTGCGGACTGAAATTCACTGTCCCGGAAGGTAACCAGCGAGATCAGGAACATGAACGTAACAAGGACGAAAAGGCCCAAACATAAAAAGGAGGATACTTTCTGTGCCCGCGGTCCAACGGTTACTCCCCAACTGATGAGGAAGGACCAAAGGCCATTAGCAAAGTGGAAGGATGCTGATATGATACCGATTGTATAGAACGCAAGCAACAGCGGTTGGGTCACAATATCATGCATGACTCCGCCCAGCTCTTCATGCTTTACATTTCCAAGAGCCACCTGAAACCGGGTTTCGAATACATGCCAGACCACAAAAATGAATGTAATAATACCTGTAACACGCTGCAGCGTATAACGCCAATTTCTCTCCAGGTTATAACGGTTCAGGTTCGGCTTCGATTGATAAGCAATGTACAGCCCGAATACCCCATGATACAACAAGGGAAGCCATATACCGAACAATTCCAGGAAGAAGACTAGCGGCAGGCTGTTTAGCCATAGCACACTGTCATTGAATCCGGATGGCCCACCCTCTACTGCTGAGAAATTCGTCAGCATGTGCTCAAGGAAAAATCCTCCGAGCGGGATAACGCCGAGCAAGGAATGAATCTTTCTGGAATAAAATCCTCTCATAACTAGAGTGTCCCCTTTCAATTAAAACAGCGTTTTCATTAATGAGCATACACCGCCGGGGCCACAGTTGAAACAGGCTGACGTCAAGCGCGTAGAGATATCGGATGTCTTTTTGCAACGCTATCCCTTGTTTTCCCGGACTTTGCTTCAACATTCACAATGTGTGAATATCTTGTGTCACTTTTAATGTTACTCTTTTTTCTCTTATAAGGGAATTGCAATCTAATTATTAATCGTTATACAATAAACGCATAAGAATATTTTTTATCTGATAATAATTCTCATTAAGAGTCTCCAAATACACCTTAAACCCTGTATTCCCTTATAAATTAAGAGAAATTTAAAGACTCAGCAATGCAATTTATCACTACTCCCTTTTTTAAAAAATCCCGTAAAATAGTGGTTTAACCATACATTGGCCTAAAGGAGAAACCTGATATGTTTGACGATTTGGATATTTTTGCAGCGGTTGTTGAGCATTCCAGCTTAAATCGTGCATCACGCCAGCTCAATTTGTCTCAGCCTGCCCTATCCCGCAAAATTTCCAAGCTGGAAGAACGGTTGGGTGTTCCTCTATTCAATCGCCACGGCAAACGGCTGGAGTTGACCGAGGTGGGTCGACTCACCTATACCTATGCCTTAGAGCAGCGGCAGCAGCGTTCCAAGTTCCTGGAGGCCCTCTCCAAATTTAAGGAAGGCGAGCCTCAGTTCGTCACGCTTGGAGCCAGTTTGACTACCCTTCAGACAACATTGCCGCCGCTTGTGAATGCCTATATGGAGAAATACCCAACAGCAGAGCTGAAGCTTATTACCGGAAGAACCCATGAGATCGTCTCATCAGTTAGCGAAGGAAGGTCCGATGTCGGTATTATCGCCTCTTCCATTAAAGAACCTGGACTGCGCTGCATTCCTCTCTTTGAGGATCAGCTAAGGCTGGTTGTCTCCGAGCACCACCCCTTGACCCTATCTCCAAAGCTGACGATGGAGCACCTCTCCCGGCTGCCTATGATCCTGTTCTCAAAAGGCACCTGGTACCGTCGCCTAACCGACGATCTGTTCCAGCGCTGCGGCATTGATCCTGACGTACGTATGGAGATCGACTCCTTCGAAGCCATCGTCCGGCTGCTGCCAACCATCAAGGCTGCTGCACTGCTGCCCAAATCCTATCTGCGCCCCGAGCTGCTGAACGGCGGTGGACTCGTCTCCCTGCACATCAAGGAACTGGAACAGACCCAGCGAACCACCTGCCTTATCTATCGCGATAGCGGCGTACTGAGCACAGCTGCACGCTCTCTGGTACAGACTACGGAAGATGTGTACCTTCTTGGACGGGAAGGCGATCAGTAATTAAATTCTCTATATAAATTGTACTAAAGATTTACTCCTTGGGAATTGGGAATGTAGTAGTAACTATGGAGTATGTTAGGCTTTGAGTTTCCAACCATGAGAGGCCTTACGAAGATGTTTAGGAGTTCATATAGGACCAAGCGGTGAGAACCACTCACAGATTTGTTTGTTCTCTAGTAACTGATAATTACA
>NZ_JAUSTK010000046.1 GCF_030812855.1 Paenibacillus wynnii | reverse complement strand
GTAACCCGTAACCCGTAACCCGTAACCCGTAACCCGTAACCCGTAACCCGTAACCCGTAACCCGTAACCCGTAACCCGTAACCCGTAACCCGTAACCCGTAAACCGTAAACCGTAAACCGCAAACCGTAAACCGTAACCCTCAGTCACCCTCTTCTTTGTTTAGTTGTACAAAGTGCAACTAAATCGTATTTATTTACACGCCGTGTTGGTTTAGTTGTACTTTTTGCAGCTATATGTGCTGAAAGGAGCGAAAACAGCCGATTTACCTAATTTTAAGTGTATAAAGTGCAACTAACAGCATCAGTCCGCTAATTTTGGCTGAAATAGTTGTATGAAATACAGCTATTTCAGGAGAATCTTAGGGGTTGAAGGTGATTTGGGTGAAACTTTAGGTTTGATCCACATCTCCAGCCTTAAGGAGTCTGTTGTTTTAAGAGAAAGCTGGAAACACTGGAGGATATATCAAACTACAGGGGAAATGGGAATGGAGAATAACAAAATGAGAGGTTACTTGAACACCGCTGTGATGTATATTTCTGCAGCAGCAGTAATTATAGCCGGAGGAACTGCCATTTTACGACGCGGTTTTTTCTTTGCTGAGGATTTTTATGGATTCGCAGGCGGTTGGTTCATATTTGGGGCTTTTCTTATTTTGGCTAAGTTGGTTGCGTCTATTTCGAAGGAGTCAGCTGTGAGTCTGACGGGAACGCTTAATTGGAGCAAAAGCCGAGCTATGATAACTATGTTGAGCGCTCCGTTTTTAATAGCTGTACTCTATGCATTAAGTTGGTTTAGGGAGCCCGTATCCTTTCAAGGGACAATGAATGAGTTACTGCGCTGGAGTTTATACAGCACATTTGCTGTTCTGGCTTACATAAGCACGAAGAGTAAAGGCTCAGCCTGGATGATTACTGCAGCTTGGAATATCGTCGGAATGGCTCTAAGCCTAAGCGCTCTGGTAGCTGTTTGCGGAGGTCTATACTTACCCTACTTTGTAGCTTACAGTGCCAATCCCGGTGTGAGCGCTACAGGTGCCAGACTAGCAGGATCACTCCAATATCCCAACACATTCGGGGCGGTGATGGCCGTTTTTTTGCTGGAACGGTTATTTGCCGTGTCAGAGTATTACGCGGGGAGCACAGTTGCGGAGCGGAGTGGTGCAGAGATCACGGGTGCGGAAGAGAGTGGTACAGGAAAACGAGGTGCGGAGCTGAGTGGTTCAGAGAGCACAGGTGCTGAGCGGAGCAGTGCAGAGAGGAACCGAGGAACACACGGGGCAGGTGCTGCGCTGCTGCGCCTGCTGCCGCTGTTCCCGTACACCGCCGCTCTGCTGCTCAGCGAGTCGCGCGGCGCTTGGCTGGCGGCGGCTTGCGCCTGCGCCGCCGTACTGCCCTTGAAGCGGCTGCAACTCGCGCCGCTTCTTGCCGCTGGCGCCGCGCCTGTGGCTGCCGCGGCGCTGCTCTACCGCCAACTAGCCGCTGCGCGGTTGGCGGTAGAGCCCTTGCCCGGCCTGCTGGCGCTGGCCGGGCTCTGGGCCGGCGCGCTGCTAGCCGGCCTGTGGCTGTGCCGCCGCCAGCGCAGCATGGCCGGCGGGAGCCGCGCCGCCGCGCTGGGGCTGGCGGCGCTCTGTTGGACGGCTGGCGCAGCCGCCGTCCTCCAGCAGGTGCAGGCGCGGATCACCGAACCGTCGGCGACGGTGTCCGCGCGTGCACTTCTTTACCGCGACGCCTGGCGGCTGGCGGCAGAGGCCCCCTGGCTGGGCCGGGGAGGAGAGACTTGGCGGAGTGTGTACCTCGCCGCCCAGTCTCATCCTTATGTCGGCAGCCAGGTCCATTCCGGCTATCTCGATATTCTGCTGAATCTCGGGATTGCTGGTTTGGTCGTCGCACTTGTCATGCTATCTGCGATGTGCTGGTTGGTTGCTGTCTCCTCACCAAGGCTGCTGCCGCCTGTTTTAGTCATTGTGCTCCATGGTGCTGTCGATTTTGACTGGAGTTATGGACTGATATGGATCCTCCTATTCTGGTTGGCAGCACTCGCTGTTGCCAATACCCGTGAAACACAGCCTACTCTACCAGCTATCCAGCTAGACATCATTGCTAAAAGAAGGGGGCAGTTTTCTACCCGTACTTCTTCTAAGCTCATCATTGCACTGGTTATTTGTTGTTCGTCTTCAGTACTTTGCATAATTTCCTGGCGAGCCCAGTCAGCTGCCGCACTGTACCGAAAGGCAGTTATTCTTTCTAATCCCGCAGAGAGGATTTTGCTGCTGCAGCAATCATTGCACAGGAATCCATTGTCTCCCCGAGCGGCAGCAGCACTTTCAGAGGATTTATCCCAAGCGCAGAGTAAAAAGGTGCTGGTAGACAGTTTAATTTATTCACCTGAGAATCCGGCTCTAAATTGGAATATGGCAGAGTTAATGATGCATGAGGACAGAGTGGGGGCTGCATTATATTGGGTTCGAAGGAGCCTACGTTTGGATGTGTATAATTTCAAAAAAAGAACAATAGCGATACATGCCATGCTGCTGCTAGGCGAACGCAGGTTGGAAGCAGGAGATAAGAAGGGAGCGTTTCTCAGCGCCTCTTCCGGTTTGGAATTACTTCGCGAATACAAGCTGCTTGCAGGAAGAGCAGGTAGTAAAGAATATAATGACCGCAGCTTTCATCTCACCGATCAAGCAACTAACCTAGGCCAACAGTTAGATTCTTTGATGATACTCAGTGTTACGGCTGGGTGATAGTTACTTAGAAGCTTCTAGCTGTAGCCAAAGTTGGAATCTTGAGTCTCAGTTTCTTAAAAGTTCATTCCTATCAGCGTTTATTTATATCAAATACTACGCTGGTTAAGCGCTTATCCGCCTTGATACAATCCAAGAATAAACTAGAGGTACGATGATACTTAGCAACAGTCCTGTAATAATAAATGTGATCGCCCAAATTTTCGGCATAAACACTCCAAGTATAAACAAGACACCTGCTATGGCCCAAAGGATCCCGGAAAAGCGGTGAGTCTTACGCCACACCTCGGGAGATGCCAGCGTCCATGGTGTACGTATCCCTAGAAAATAGTTGTGTTTAACCTGTGGCAAATAATTTCCAATGACCATGAACATCAGTCCTAGTACAGCTATAAGGATTTTCCCTGCTGGAAAGTGATAATCTAAACCGTAGGATACAGACAACGCGAGTGCCGTATTAAGCAGTAAGGAAATAGCTAGACGAATCATCCCATAAGCGTTCTCGAACTTTCGGTAATTTTCTCTTTTCGGATCTATGCTGCGGGTGAATTGCAGCAGTACGGGGAGCAACACCCCCAAAGCTCCTAATAGTGATATTACAGAGCCCTTATTCCAATATTTATTTACCTCTCCTGTAATACCAAACTGGGCCGGAAGCAGCTGAGGCAAGCGGTCATAGTTGACTAGCGCATAAACTAAGGTAATTAAGCCTAGGATCACACTAACGGAATCCTGCCATTTCCATTGAAAATTTTTCATCATCATTCCTCCTCAGACGTCAGGGATTCGGCTACCTTTTTCTTTTTTTTGTTATCCTTCAGTAACTCAGTATGATCTGACTTTCCCGTACCGGTTAATTCCAACAACCAGCCCAGAACCTCTTCAAGTACAGTGGTATTAAGTGAATAGAGCATAAATTGACCTTGTCTTTCATCCTGAACGAGGCCTGCATGCTTTAGAGCATTTAGATGATGAGAGATGCTTGGTTTCGTCATGTTGAAGTAATCGGCAATTTCACCAGCCGTTCGATCCTTTTCCCGCAGCAGGCGGATAATTTGACGGCGGGTAGGGTCGGCAAGGGCTTTAAAGGATTCATTCATAAGGTACACCCGACCTTTCGATAGTTAGATAATTATCTAAACGTATAATAGCAAACTGTAATCTACCCGTCAATGAGGAATGCTCAGCACGATCTGCAGGATTCGAAAAAAGATGATGCACCAAGATATAATCCAGATGCATCATCATTCAATCTGTGTTTACAGCAGATTACTACCGTAATACTTTTCGTAATCCTCCTGCAGTTTTAAGGCACTTAAATCCTCAGCAACGAGTTCCTTTGAGGTGATGCACAATCCTGCCACAATCGAGGCGGCCTGCAAGCTTTGTTCCAGTGAACAACCCAGGGAGTAGGCATACAGAAAACCGGCAAAAAAATTATCTCCCGCGCCATTGCTGTCCACGCGCTCATATTGATCGGCAATAGGAATTTCCAGCCACTGACCTGCTGCGGTTAAGGCAGTTGCACCATGGCTGCCGTGAGTACAGACCACAAGCTTTTTACCATCCTTAATCCATTTCTCCATCTGGGGACGGTAATCCGGCAAATTGTCAGAGCTCAGAAAAAGGTAGTGAGCGGCATTAATAAAATCGGAATGAAAAGGATTATCCCCATTATAGTCATGGAGATCGCACCAAATTTCTTTGTTATACTTCTGAAGGAGAGGAATGTATTTCTTGCAATATCCGACGATATTTAGCACGGCATAATCACAACTAAGGATCAGTTCTTCCGCCCGCTCCAGATTTAGCTCCGAATCAGCGGACGAGGTATGCAAAAAGATTGAAATCCGTCTTCCTTCTTCATCCATTAGATTAACATGACGTTCGGTACCTGTAGGATCGTGATCGAGATAGAAGGAGAGGCCTTCCTGTGCCAAATACCGGCTGATTTTATTTCCGTGTTCGTCATCCCCTGCGGTAGCCAAAAGGTTTGTTTCGGCACCCAGCTTGTGCAGGCACAAGGCTTTTCCCGCACCTGTAGAGCCTACGGTTTCGTGAAAGCCCAGACTGTACAACGTAGCAGGCTCTGCCTTGGGGAATTCCTTCATCGGAACGATGGTATCATAGGAAACTCCGCCTAAGATTAGAAATGAACTCATCATATACACCTCACTGTATTAGAAGTTTATCTAATTCGAATGTTAATCTCTATGATCCTGTGAGTCAAGTGTTCCTTTGACGAGATCGAGATAATGTTAGATAATCATCTAAGGCGTTAATTAACAATATGGAAGGAGCGTCCCTGAATATGAACTCCAAACTTATCCTTGCCATACATCCACCGATGGAAATGATGTACGCTCTTTTTGCTTTGGGCACCAAGCAGCATTTTTTGAATATGTTAAGCGATTTCGGCATGACCCCGGAGCAGCAAATGACGGAATGGCTGGATCAAATCAGTGAGCCTATGTCACCGTTTCTGCTGCAGGAACTGAATTATTTCTTTGATCCTAGCGGTTTGGGATATCTGATATATAAAAGCATTCTCCGCCATAGCAGCATCACGGACACAGCAGCAGTTATTGATCATCTGGAAAGTGATGGGCCAGCATCGTTAATGGACGATATGATGGGCAGTGTTTGCAAAGATGTGTACCCCGGAATGAAGCTCAGACAAGATGATTATAGGGCGATGAGTACCCTTGCTGCGAAGACGATATTCCCTGATCCACAACGCAAACAGCGTGTATTGGAAATGCTCGCTCACCCTACTGAAAGTCATGCGCGGTTTGTCTTTTTGCTGCGTTCCTTCTACAGCGGCTATTACGGTCCGATTGAGGCCGAAGTGCTTGAAGTACTGGAGAACGGAAGGCCCTATTTTCAGAACCAGTATGATACCGACGCAGCGGCTTTTATGAGCCGTTTTCTCAATACAGCTGCGGAAGAATCCGGGTTGGCGGATAGTAATAAAGAACGTTCTGACAGCACAATCGTAGTGCATTTGAGCTTTTTTAAAGGAATTGGATGGCACACCTACAAGCTGGAAGGAAAGAACCATCCCCGCTGGTTTGTGCTGGGACTCCGCAGTGACAGGGTCGAAGAAGGCGGAGCCGCAGTAGAACAGGCCGTCCTTTTCTTCAAGGTGCTTTCCGACAAAAAAAGAATTGAAATTATCCGCATCCTCTCCGAGCGGTCATGCTACGGACAGGAGCTAGCGGAGCTGTTGGAATTGACCCCGGCAACCATTTCCTATCATATGACCTTTCTGCTGAATCAGAATATGGTCGTTTACGAGCGTTCCGAGAACCGTTACTACTATTCCCTGAACAGACATGTGATGGAGCGTCTGTTTCAGCTATCGCATAATACGGTATTCAAACGATAGAAATTTCCCGGACATCCCCAAAGTAGAAGTCGTATCCCCCCATATGCTAGAATAGGCTAAGAGAAGAGACACTGGCTACATAGAGCAGAAACGGCGCATGTTACCTATCATCTTTATTGTATGCCGTATTCTGATAAAACGGGAGGAGGAGTTGGATTGCATCTTATTTCTGATCTGATCTCGCAATTGTTTGAATGGATTCAGAGCCTTGGTTATTTCGGGATTATGATTGGACTTATGATTGAAGTGATTCCGAGTGAGATTGTACTGGCATATGGAGGTTATTTGGTCTGGGATGGACAAATAAACTTTGTGGGCGCAGTTGTATTCGGAACCATCGGTGGTGTGATTGCACAGGTTTTTGTTTACTGGATCGGACGTTATGGCGGAAGGCCTGTGTTGGAGAGGTACGGTAAATATATTTTTATCAAAAAGAAGCACATCGATCATTCGGAAGAGTGGTTCAACAAGTACGGTACAGGCGTAATTTTCACGGCACGGTTTATCCCTGTGGTTCGCCACGCGATTTCCGTTCCGGCGGGTATTTCCCGTATGCCGCTTGGTAAGTTCATACTATTAACCACACTCGCTGTTATTCCATGGAGCTGTTTATTTGTATACCTAGGTATGACACTTGGCGACAAATGGAAGGATATTGACGAGGTTGCTGCGCAATATACCCATGAGATTATTCTTGCGGCATTAGCTATGATCATTATTTACTTCCTGTTCAAGTGGTACAAATCCAAGAAGAGAGGTAGTGAAGTATGAAGCCCAATGTAGCGGCTAAATTTGATCAGGGTCTTTCCCCTCGTCAATTTGTAGAAGGCATGACCCAGAATCAGCAAGCATTTGAATCCTGGTATGAGAAATTTGTCTGGGAAGACGACAGTGACAGAGAGTATTTTGAGAGCCTGAATCATCGGGATGATCTGCGTGTGCTTATTCTTGCTGCCGATTGGTGCGGTGATGTGGTGCGTAATGTACCTGTAGTATTCCGAATTCTGGAGACGGCTGGTATAAAGACAGAGGTGCTCATATTGGAAGATCATCCGGAGGTCATGGATAATTTCCTGACTATGGGGGGCCGCGCAGTACCGATTGTTATCTTTGCTGATACCGGCGGGTATGTACTGGGCCACTGGGGTCCGCGTCCGGAGCATGTTCAGAGTCTTATGAATGAATTCAAGCGGGAAAATCCGGACCGTGAAGCTTCTGATTATCAGAGCAAAATTGCTGAAGTACGTAAAGCCATGGGGCAAGCCTATGGGGAAGGAACGGAATCACACGCGGTTATCGCCCAAGAACTGCGTAGTCTGATCTCCGGATTCTAAAATAACATGCTGAATATTCGTAACTATAATCTCGGTCCCCTCCAGACGAATGCCTATCTCCTGACCGGAGCAGATCCTAAGCGCGGTATCATAATCGATCCCGGTATGAATCCCGCAGGACTGATACGGAATATCGAAGGGATGGAGATTGAGGCGATTTTGCTGACACATGCCCATTTTGATCATATGGGTGGTGTTGATGAAATTCGCAAGCTCAAGAATTGTCCTGTGTATCTACATGCTCTAGAGAGTGAATGGCTTACCAATCCCAAGTTAAACGGATCGTTAATGTGGCCCAATGTCTCGCCACTTTTGACAACGGATCCTGCGGAGTTTGATCTGGCCGAAGGGCAGACTCTGAAGCTGATTGGAATGGATTTCAGAGTCTACCATACACCAGGCCACTCCCCGGGGAGCGTAAGCTTTCTCTGTGGAAATGATTTGTTTTCTGGAGATGTGTTGTTTAGACTTGGTGTAGGCCGCACCGATCTGCCGGGGGGGAAAGAAAGGGATCTGTTCGACTCCATTCGGGGTAAGCTGTTCAAGATGGATGATGAGGTCAAGGTTTATCCGGGACATGGCTCACGGACAACCATTGGTTTTGAACGAGAGCGTAACCCCTATGTTTCCTAAGGATATTAGTTTCTTCACCTGAATAATGATGAGGACTTCAGCTTAGTAATGGCTGAGGTCCTTTTTTTTGATTAAAATAGCGAATGGCTAATCGTTATTTCCTCTAATATCCTGCTTCAACTCATCGAACCCCGCTGTTGTCCTTTAATTTTATGATACCATCTAAAGATTGTTAGAAAACACCATTAATAATAATGTCGAAACAAGTCGATATATGACTTATGAGCTATTATTTTAATCACGGAAAAGGAGCATTTACAACATGCAGCTTAGGAGTATCAAAGCCAAAACCCTTCTTATAATTCTGCCGCTGCTACTTATCATTGTCATGGGCATCTCGTCAGTTGTCATTCTTAAGTCCCGTAGTCTTCTGCTTGAGCAGACGGGCAACAGTATGAAGGAACAGCTGGCAAACACCAGTCAAAGCATCCAGAAGCGGATATCCTCCCATGGGAGAGTGCCAGAGACGATAGCGAAGTCGATTCAAAGCCACTATAACAAACTCAGCTTAGAGGACTATGACATGCTTTTTAAGAACACGCTTGATGTCAATTCAGAGACTTTCGGTGTAGGCATTTACTTTGAACCGAATATGTATAACGACAAGATGAAGTATGCTTCAACCTATGCGTATCACGATCAGAACCAAGTTACCGTAACTCACGCCTATAGTGATCCCCAATATGACTATCCTTCACAAGAATGGTATAAAATTGCTGTTAACCAAAAAGGGGTGCGTTACACGGATCCCTTTTATGACGAAACAACAAAGTCAACGATGGTTACAGCATCCGTTCCTGTGTATGACGATAAACAACGTTTTATTGCCGTTACCACCGGTGATATTAACTTGGACACAGTGCAGAAAATCGTCACTGAGACACAAGTAGGAGCCACAGGTTGGGCGTTTATGCTCGACAAGAACGGTACTTATCTAGCAGGGCCGGAGACCGATAAAATCATGAAGAAAAAGCTCCAGGAAGACACGGATCTCGTCATATCTACTTTAGCAAATACCATCCTGAAAGAAGGTAATGGAGCTTCAACTTATAATTCCTCCCAAGGGCTCATTCATGTCTATTATTCAAAGTTAGATCAGACAGACTGGATCTTAGCAGTTGCCCTGCCGGATCAAGAACTTACCACTCAAATAAATGCATTGATGCTGCAAATTTTAACTGTACTTTTAATTGGAATCGTTCTTATTGTCGTGGTTATTCTACTGTATACTCGCAACTTAACAGCCCATACGGCCCGTGTTAATTCGATGGCCGAACATCTGGCACAAGGTGATTTCACATATTCTATTGAGGTAAAGTCGAAGGACGAGTTTGGCAGGATGGCCGAAAATTTGAATCATACGAGCAGCCTTTTGAATACAATGATGGCCAAGGTATCCGAGAATTCCTTACATGTCGCATCGACCTCGGAGGAGTTGACGGCTAGCGCCGAGCAGACAAGCACGGTAGCTGAAGACATAGCCAATACCATTCAGGAAGTGGCAGCAGGGGCGGAAAATCAGCTTCTTAGAACCCAAGAAAGCGCTAGGTCGCTAGAGGAATTAGCTATGGGTATCCAACGTATCTCCGAGTCTTCCGCCACATTGTATGATGCTTCGAACAATACCTCCCGGCAGGCGCAGGAGGGGAACGGAATTATCCAGCAGGCAGTCAGTGATATGAACGAAGCCAATCGGTCCGTTTCCATAACGGCATCACACATGGAACAGCTGCGTGTCAGATCCGCTGATATAGGCAACATTATCAACGTTATCAGCGGGATCAGCATACAGACTAATCTGCTATCATTGAACGCTGGAATTGAAGCCGCCCGTGCAGGTGAACATGGAAGAGGATTTGCTGTAGTGGCCTCAGAAATTCGCAAGCTGTCCGAGCAAACAAAGCTATCTGCAGAGAAGGTCAAGGAGATTATCGAAGAAATGCAGGGAGAGACCGAAGCCGCTGTGAAATCGGTGGCAATTGGCACAAAAGCGGTCTTTAACAGCACTGCACTAGTGGAAGAAGCGGGGGCAGCGTTTACCGGCATTGTAACGGATATTCAGCATATGGTTAGTCAGATCCAAGAGGTATCTGCCGTCTCCGAGCAAATGTCTACCGGATCTCAGGAGATAAGCGCTACAATGGAGGATCTAGCCCGTATATCAGGTGAAGCGTCAGACGCCACACAAAGCGTAGCAGCAGCAAGTGAGCAACAAATGGCTTCCATGCAAGAGGTATCGGCTTCCGCCCAATCATTAAGCTCAATGGTTCAGGAGCTTCAGGATTTGCTGGTACAGTTTAAAATTTAACACAGAGAGGCCCGATCACCCTACTTTTTAGTGTCGTATTCGTAATTCGACCAAGAAAAAGTAGGGCTGACGGGGTCTTTTTACATCTAAAAGGGTTCTTCCCTTTCTCAGCCAAACATATGGTTATTCTAAAGATATTCTGAATACCTTGTTAAGGTCGGACATGAAATTAGTTTTGTGCAACTTTGTGCAAACGTTGTCTCTATCGGGTTTTCGGGTCATTTAGCCTTTTTTTTGTGAAAAAGCGAATTAAATTACTTGTTGACAATGTTTTGATTGCAGGTTTAATATGATAAACAGCACATGGCAAGCGCTTCCAAACATTTTAATTATGCAAATTATTTGTTGTGTAATTAAAAATCAAAGTGAACGGATTCTTTCATCTCTAAATTGCAAACGTTTGCGCAAAAAAGATGGAGTTATGAAAGAAAACAAGGAATTTTGAAGAAGGGAGGTCTGCAATCAGTCAGGATTGACGCCGAGTTGCAGATTTTACGTATGAATAGCCATTAAAAAGAGTTCTTCCAAAGACCATCAATGTTTTAGGGAGGGTACGATCCAAAGTTAGCGAGAGAGAATGCAAAAAGTTGCAACCGCTTGCATGAAAGGAATTCAAAATAATGGGAGGTTTGACCGAATGAATTTTGCTTTATGGAGAAAGAGATTATTTGCTATCGGTATGATTATTGCTTTAGTATTTTCAAGTTTCGGCTTTGCTCCGTTGAAGATCCGTGCAGAGGAATCACCTACTCTTACGGTAGCACAGGATACAGTTAGTGCCGTTCCGACAGGACATATGCGCATTCATTACAACCGGACTGCAGGGGATTATGCGAATCAGGGACTATGGATGTGGGATGATGTAGAATCTCCCTCTTCTGGCTGGCCTACAGGTGCAGTACCTTTTCCGGAAGGGCAGACGGATTCCTATGGAGCCTATGTAGATGTGGCACTGAAGAGTGTTGCTAAGAAAATCTCTTTCCTCGTTGTAAATCGCGTCACGCAGGACAAAGATGCAGGTGATAAGCTCTTCACCATCAACACTCCCCAAACGAATGAAATCTGGATCAAACAAGGATCCAATGAAGTTACCTCTTACGAACCGGTTGTGCTTCCTGCCAATACCGTTCGGATTCATTATATGAGATCAGATACGAATCATAGTCAGTATGGTCTATGGTTGTGGGATGATGTGGCTTCGCCATCGACCAATTGGTCTTCAGGCGCGACCCCGTTCACAGCAGAACAAAGTGACCGTTTCGGTGCTTATGTGGATGTTCCCCTAAAAGAAAACGCCAAAAAAATCGGCTTTATCGTATTAAAGCCAACGAACGCTGAGAAAGACGGCGGTGATAAAACCTTTGGCCTAGTGGATCGTTACAAGCAGCTATGGGTAAAAGAAGGCGATAATACCATCTATGTTTCTCCTTTCGGAGAAGTTGCAGTGGGTCTTACTTCTGCTGAAGTCGTATCAACCAGCAAAATATTGCTGGGTTTCACCTTGACCGACGGACTGGACGCAACGGCCCTAAAGAGTCAAATCACTGTGAAGGACAAGGATGGGACAGATATTCCGGTTTCTGCCGTAACCATTGCCAGTACAACTTCTCTTGTATTGGATACACCGGTATTTGATGTGGATAAGGCTCCCCTAAGCGTTACTTACTCGGGCAAAACAGTAACTGCTTCTACCGGGTGGAGAATGTTAGATGAAATGTACCATTATACGGGGGATGACCTCGGGGCTACCTATTTAGCTGACAGCAAGTCTGCCACCCTGAAGCTGTGGGCTCCGAAAGCAAGCTCTGTTGTGGCAAGTGTATACGACAAAGATAATGCTGCTGTTTCTATAGGCAGTGTGAATTTAACTAAAGGTGAGCAGGGCGTATGGTCGGTAAATCTTACGCCTGATGACTTAACCGGGGTAACAGATGTTCGCGGTTACTACTATCAATACGAAGTTACCAACGACGGAATTACGAAGCCGGTTCTAGATCCTTACGCCAAGTCTCTGGCCGTATTCACAGTGGATACTACGGGTGCCCCGGGCGCTGATGGAGATACGGTGGGTAAGGCGGCTATCGTTGACTTAGGTCAAACTGACCCTAATGATTCGTTTGACTTCGCAAATATTACAGGCTACGAAAAACGCGAAGATGCCATTCTTTATGAAGTCCATGTTCGGGATTTTACATCGGATCCTTCCATTGAAAGCAGCCTAACGGGCGAAAGATGGGGCTCATATGATGCTTTTGAAAAGAAACTCGATTATATTAAATCCCTGGGTGTAACTCATATTCAACTGCTTCCTGTAATGGCTTGGTATTATGGGGATGAGACGATTATGGGTGAAAGAGAGTCGGATTATTCGGCAAAAGGCAATGAATACAACTGGGGATATGATCCACATAACTATTTCTCACCGGATGGCGCATATTCCGAGAATCCTGCCGATCCAGAGCAAAGGATCAAGGAATTAAAGGGCTTGATCGATGCGGTGCATGAAGCCGGGATGGGTGTCGTTTTGGATGTCGTATATACCCACATGGCAAAGAAGGAATTTTTGAACGATATCGTGCCTAATTACTATGCATTCCAAGATGCAAACGGAGGTTTTATCGGAGGCTTCAGCAACAACTTGGCTACCAACCATAAGATGGCTGAGAAGCTGATGGTGGACTCCGTAAAATACTGGTTCAGTGAGTACAAAATAGACGGCATGCGCTGGGACATGATGGGTGATGCGACAGCAGACGCGGTACAGGCCGCCTATGATGCCGCAGCAGAAATCAACCCGAAGGCGCTTTTTATCGGTGAAGGCTGGAGAACCTTCGGCGGTGCCGCTTCTGATCCATCCCTTGCGGGTAAAGGCGCAGACCAGGACTGGATGGATGAGACGGACAGTGTTGGCGTATTCTCCGATGAATTCCGCAATGAATTGAAGTCCGGGTATGGTTCGGAAGGTGAACCGAGATTTATAACGGGCGGTGCGCGTTCAATTACAACGATTCTGAACAATATTAAAGGACAGCCTTCAAATATTTCAGCGGATGATTCGGGCGACATCGTGCCTTATATCGAAGCCCATGACAATCTGACGCTGCACGATGTTATTGCGCAATCCATCAAGAAAGATCCGGCAATCGATGAGAACGAGTTGGAAATACAGAAGCGGATCAGGCTCGGCAATATGCTGGTCCTCACTTCGCAGGGGACGTCCTTCCTGCATGCGGGCCAGGAATATGGACGTACGAAACAATGGAAGGCAGAGGGTGTTCCCGAGGAGAAATATACAGAGCTTACGGATGGGAACGATAATTCGTTCGGCTATTTCATTCACGATTCATACGATTCGTCAGATGCGATCAACATGTTTGATTGGACCAAAGCAACCGATGAAGTAAATTTCCCTGTACAAAACACGACAAGGAAGTACACGTCGGGCCTCATCGAGCTGAGAAAGTCCACGGATGCTTTCCGGCTTGGCGACAAGAGTCTGGTGGACTCCAATGTTAACCTCATCGCGGCTCCGGAAATCCAGGCAAGTGATCTAGTGATCGGCTACACGAATAAAGCGACTGACGGAACCGGCAACTACTATGTCTTTATGAATGGAGACAGTGTCTCAAGAACGCTTACGCTTTCGGAGGATTTGACCGGCGGCAAGGTATTGGTGGATAACGATGAAGCTGGAGTTACGCCGATAACAGCCACTAAATCCGGGTTCACCCTTACGTCTAACACCATCACGCTTGATCCATTGACCGCTGTGATTATCCAAAAGGACGCTGCGGGCGTTGTATTGAATTCTTTGGAAACAGACAGTGTGAGCTACGCGCTGCAAACCAATACAACTCATCAGACAAGTGTTTTTGCGAAATACGATGATGACAGCAGAAAGAATATCACGAACAGTGCCACTTATTCCTCCAATAAACCGGAAGTAGCAGTGGTAACGGATAAAGGCTTGGTAAGTGCTGTCGCCCCAGGAACGGCCGTTATTACAATGGCTTATGGTGATAAAATATCCAAGGTTACAGTTAAAGTCACTGCGGCGCCGGTAGACAGTAAACGTTATGTGAAGTTTACCTATCTCCGTGAGGATAAGAACTATTCGGACTGGAGTCTTTGGGTATGGTTTACTGGTGCCAAGGATGATGAGATCAAGTTCACGGAATTTGAAGGAGGAAAAGCAAGCGCTTTGATTGAGGTTTCGAATCAGGCGACGAAGGTTGGATTTGTGCTCATTAAGAAGTCGGGGGATACGCTGGACTGGAATAAGGCCAAACAGGATTATGCGGGAGATCGTGAAATTTTGTTGACACCGGGTGAATCCTTCACCAAAGTCTACGTGACCAGCATGGTCAAAGAGCTCGATATTAAGCCGAGCATCAGCGGCCCCGTCATGAAGGACGGTGGGATTACGTTCCTTTACCGGGATGAAGTACTCTTCCGCAGTGGTAATATGGCAGCTATAACGAGTGCCAAAGTGAAGATAAACGGTACAGAATATCCGATGGTTTACGATTCAGCTAAGCAATGGTTCAGTTACCAGCTGACCCATGCAGTAGAAGGGACCAACCAATATTCTTTCCTAATTACTGAAGATGGCGTTACCAATGAGATCAATGATCCGAAAAACACCGTTAACGGTACATCCGTAATGGTATATCACAATCCATCGGTAATAATTACGGCCACTGTTTCTCCAAAAGCAGTTACATCCAACCAAAATGCGACGGTTACGGTGAACGCGAGCTCTACGGAGAAAGTAATCTATAAAGACGCTTATATGGATCTGACTGCTCTCGGCGGCCCTAGCAAAGTCAAACTGGATACAGAGATACTTAAACAGACGATAGCAGTGAAGGCTACTGTAGCTGCAGGTATCAAGAGTATTCCGATTACACTTGTGGACCAATATGGGAATAGTCATAAACAGACCGCAACGATTGAGGTGAAAGCTAGAACCTATACCGGATCCAAGCTGGATTTTGACTGGGATGAGGCTCGCATTTATTTCGCGCTGACTGATCGGTTCAAGGATGGGGACACGACGAACAACGACAACGTCGATAAAACCCAATTGGAAGCCTATCACGGCGGAGATTTTAGAGGAATGATAGATAATCTGGATTATTTACAGAAGCTAGGTATTAATACGCTGTGGATCACGCCGATTGTTGATAACATTGACTTTAATGTAGGGGCTGATTTCAAGCAGTATGGCTATCATGGCTATTGGGCAAAAGATTTCACCAAGCTTGACGAGCATCTGGGTGACATGACGACCTTCAAAGAACTGATCGAGAAGGCGCATGATAAGGGTATTAAAATTATGGTTGACGTTGTACTCAATCACACCGGTTATGGTCTGAAGCCGGAAGATAATAGCCCGACAATCACTCCTGAAGACAAAGCACGTTTTGACGGAATGCTTCGCACAGATGGCGTGGCGTCTAACATAGATCCTATCAAAGGTGAATTGGCAGGTCTGCCTGATCTCAAGACCGAAGATCCAGCAGTACGGGAGAAAATTATCAACTGGCAGACGGGCTGGCTGAATAACGCACGGACTGAACGTGGAGACACCATTGATTATTTCCGCGTCGATACCGTCAAGCATGTGGAAGATACAACTTGGAAGGCATTCAAAAATGCACTCACTGCCATTGATCCGGCTTTTAAAATGGTGGGTGAATACTTCGGTGGTACCGTAGATAACAACGGTGGATTGCTGCAGACAGGCCAAATGGATGGATTGTTGGATTTTGGATTCAAGGACAAAGCCAGAGACTTTTCAAATGGTAAAATCGATGATATCGATGCTTATCTGCAGGATCGTGAATCCAAAATTGATAATACAACCATGATGGCCCAGTTCCTGAGCAGCCACGATGAGAACGGCTTCCTCTCCGAGTCTATAGGCGGTGACAAAGGCAAGTTGAAGATCGCAGCTTCCCTGCAAATCACGGCTAAAGGACAGCCGGTAATTTACTACGGGGAAGAGCTCGGCCGCTCTGGTAAAAATGCCGGGGATATGTCTAATGGAGAGTTCAGTGAGAACCGTGCAGATATGCCATGGGATCAGCTCACTGCTGAACAGGGGCTTCATGATCACTATCAGAAGCTGCTGAATATCCGTGCCAAATATTCGAAGGTATATTCCAAAGGTATACGTACAAAGCTAGCGGGTTCAGATACGCTCGGATATCTAGCTTTCAACAAACATTACGGAAATGATGATGTTGTAACGGTTATCAATACGAAGACAGATACTTTATCTGTAGCTATTCCGGTGCCGTTTGCTGCTAATGCTCTTGTAAAAGACGAGTATAGCGGCAGCATCTACAAGGTTTCCAATGAACAAAAGGTAACGGTAAATCTGCCAGGCAGGGATAGCGGCGGAACAGTTATTCTGGCTGCTGTAGCAGCTACGCCAAATGGAGATTCAGGGTCGGTACCTACTTCTCCAACGACTCCTGCTAACGTTCAGGTAGTGAATAGCGAAAGCTTGAAGGAAGGTAAGAATGGTAAGGTTGAAGTCGAAATTGCCCAAGGTAAGAAAATAGTGCTTTTGCCAATTCAAGCAGCAATGTCGCTCGGAGTAAACGATCTGGTAGTGAAGATGGGAGATATGCTCGTAACTATTCCTAACAAGGTATTGAGTGCGATTCAAGGTTCGGTCTCCAATGCTGAAGCAGATGGTTCCCAAATCTCATTTGAGGCAAATCCTCTTCAGATTAATGAAACCAAACCTTTGGTGGACCGACTGAATAAGGAAGGTACTAAAGTTACCAATGTATCTGATGTGTATGAATTCAAACTGGGTGTGCTCAAAAAAGACGGCACCACTGTTTTGACCGCGAGCTTCATGGAACCGATCACTCTTTCATTTAACTTGAAAGGAAATCCGAATAAGGACTTAATCGGCATCTACTATTTAGGGGATAATGGTAAGCTTGAGTATGTAGGCGGAACCTTGAATGGGAAAGTCATGACCGCAGAAGTAACCCACTTTAGTAAGTATGCCGTACTAGAGATTGATAAATCGTATAAAGATGTTCCCGAAGGATATTGGGCATCCGAAGCCATTAAATCACTCTCTGCGAAGCAAATTGTAAATGGAGCTACAGCTTCAGAATTTAGACCGAAGAATAATGTAAGTCGTGCGGAATTCACCGCTATGCTGGTTCGAGCTCTCGGTGTGAAAGCGGAAGGTCAGACAGCCTTCGCCGATATAGCAACGGACGCTTGGTATTCATCTTATGTAGCAACAGCTATTAAGCTGGGTATTGTTAACGGACGGAGCAAAGACATGTTTGCACCTAATGCAACGATCAGCCGTGAGGAAATGGCCGTTATGCTTGTCCGGGCTCTGGAAGCTAAACAAGGGAAGAAGATGGAGAGTACAGCCAACCAGCTTACTTTCTCAGACGCTTCGAGTATCCATGCATGGGCAGCTTCTTACGTGAATTCCGCCGCAGAGCTGGGGTTGGTTCAGGGAAGATCGAATAATCAATTTGTACCTGCCGGATTGATGACCCGTGCCGAAAGTGCACAGGTAATCTATACACTGATGGCTCACCAATAAGGTAATATTGAAGTTAGGGTGGACAGCAAGACACAAAGTTGCTACAATACTGTTAATTAAATGTAACATCTAACTACGCGAAGCACGCAGACTGTGGAATAATCCCGGTTTGCGTTCTTTTTTTTGTCTTTTTATAGAGATAATGGCTGAAAAAGGGGGAACTTTTCTTGAGAACAGACCTGCAATATCTTCTGGATCTAGGGGGATATTTCGAAGCGGATAAGAGGGTAATAGAGCAACTTTCTCAGGAGGAGGACGGGATTATCTGCCGAGAAGTGGAAGAATACTATACATATAATAGGTGCCGTGAACAGGTCCGCTCATCTTTGCCGTCCGATAATATTCCCACTCCTCTTTTCTGGAGATTTCCTAATGAAAGAGGTCATATTCAGCAGTGGCGGCTTAAGCTTTGGGAGCACCGGAATAAATTTTAAAAAAAGTATTGGATAGCATTGAACGATAGTTAGGTTTGAATCGTATTATGAATGACATTTCAGCGGAGCGGCGGGGGAGCAGATGATTAAATGTGATCGGAGAATAATTAAGAAGGCTCAACAGGGAAATGCTGAAGCATTAGCGGAACTGCTCCGGGACCATTATACCTTCCTGCACAAATATTTGCTTAAGGTTACTTTGGATCCTTCTCTCGCAGAAGATATATGTCAGGATACGATGTTAAGGAGCATGGAGAAGATTACTTCATATAATGGCTCCTCCTCTTTTTCCTCTTGGTTGATAACCATCGCCACCCGATTGTACATAGACCGAATAAGGCGAAGTAAACGGGAAAAGGAATGGAATCTTAGGCAGGAGCAAGGCATCCGGTCCATTCGTTGGCAGTTCGAAAGCCGCAATGAGGAGTGGAGTGACGTACTGGATGCTATATCCCGCCTGCCCTTACCTCAGCGGATGGCTGTTCTATTGAAGCATTATTATGGCTATGGTTATGAGGAGATAGGAGTTATGCTGCAAATTCCAGAGGGGACGGTTAAATCTAGAGTAGCTTACGGGCTGCGACAATTGCGAAAGGAGCTGGGTGAAGATGAATAATGAGGATAAGAAGCTGCCAGACCCTCTGCTGGAGAAGTTAAAGTTAGGGCTTGACCGTCTGGATAACGTTTATTTAGACCTTAGTCCTCCTTCTCTAAGCGCACTCACTTTGCAAATAAAGGCTGAGGCGATCAATCGCCGCAACCGAGAGCGTAAAGAAATGCTACTCTTTTGGCTGCTCTCCTTATGTCTAATGGGCTCCTGCCTGATTTTACTGCTGGAAGCTCCATTGTTTTATCTGGTGATTCAAGGAGCCGTACCGGCGGCAGCACTCGTGATTGCCGCTGTAATTCGCCTAACCCGGAAAGGAGAAGGTGCGGAAGAATGAATGAGCTGCGTGATATACCGGTAGTTTTGGTTATTCTGATTGTTTTAGCAGTTCTGCTGCAAGGAACTTGCTTGTTCCGCAATGCTCGGAGACGGGGGAAGAGAGCATGGTTCTGGGGCTTATGGGGAGTTACAACGGTTCCGATGCCGACCGTGGTCTATTTATTAGTAGTAGTGCTTCCTGATTTAAGGCGCAAGGGAACAGAGGGATAAGAAGAATAACATTCTTTTATATAGGAGATGTACTTATGGACGAAATTAATTGGTCATTACTATGGCCTTTACTGGCGCTTCAAGTGTTGCTGGCAGTCATCGGATTGTTTTCTCTCCGAAGAACAGAAGCTACGAGAGGACCCAAGTGGCTATGGGTTTTTATTCTTATCTTTGGTAATATCATTGGCTCCATCGCTTATTTCGTTTTTGGAAGGAAGGATATTTAATGCCGTCTCTTATGCAGGTCCGAAACTTATCTAAAAGTTACGGAAAACATCTATCTGTGAATAACATCAATTTTGATATAGAGAAAGGCCACTGTATTGCCCTGCTTGGACCGAACGGCGCAGGCAAAACAACTACACTCCGTATGATGGCGGGTCTTCTATTACCCACCTCCGGCAGTATTAGCTTTGAAGGGGCCATTCCTGGATCAGATTACCGACAACAATTAGGATATTTACCTCAATCCCCGTCCTTCTACGGCTGGATGAGTGGTGAGGAGTACGTGGTTTTTGCCGCCAAGCTTAGCGGATTAGGATCACGGGATGCAGTAAAGATGGCTGCCGAGGTGTTGGAGCGTGTAGGCTTGAAGGATGCTGCCCGCCGCCGGATTGCCGGATATTCCGGTGGAATGAAGCAGAGGCTGGGACTTGCCCAAGCACTGGTGCATCGTCCCCGATTGCTGCTGCTGGATGAGCCTGTATCTGCACTGGACCCCATCGGGCGGCGCGAGGTGATGGAAATGCTGCGGGAGATTCGGGAGGAAACGACGATTATCTTCTCCACGCATGTACTTCATGATGCTGAAGAAATATGTGATGACATAATACTGCTCAATCAGGGTGTGATTGCTGAACAAGGAACATTAGGAGCCCTCCGTTCCAAATACCGTATCCCTGTTATCCGTATGCGCGTAGAGAAGCAGGAACAAGCTGTGCAGTGGCTGCAATCCATTGCCTCTAGAACTTTTGTAACGGAGGGCCAAGTGTCAGGAGAGGATGCTGTTTTTAATGTGAGCGATATTAAGGAGGCCCGCCAAGTGATTGTACAGGAAGCGGCGGCACTTGGGATTCCATTGCTGCATTTTGAAGCGGGATCCTCTACCTTGGAGGATTTATTTATGAAGGTGGTAGGATCATGAGGGGGATGTGGATTTTTAGCCAAAAAGAAATGCTGGAGCTTGTCCGCAGCTATAAGCTGGCCTGGATTCCGGTGGTGTTCATTATATTGGGCATCATGCAGCCGCTGACAACCTATTATATGCCCGAAATATTAAAGGCATCAGGAAATGTTCCGCCGGCTCTGCTTGAGTCTTATGAAATGCCGGGAGCTGCGGCTACGATGGCCCAAGCCTTGGGACAGTATGGAACGATGGGCCTCTTGGTCCTTGTGCTGGCTGGAATGAATAGTTTGTCCGGTGAACGTTATAGCGGCACTGCTGAGCTGGTATTGGTAAGACCCGTATCTATGATAAGTATTGTTTTTGCCAAATGGGTTGCACAGCTGATTCTGCTAGCTGTTTGTCTGGGATTTGGAGCGGCAGTGGCAGCCTATTATACCGGGCAACTGATTGGTGACTTATCGTGGATGCTCGTCATTTTCGCTACAGGAATATATGGTCTGTGGCTGCTATGTATTCAATCGCTAACCTTGCTTTTTAGTGCCTTTCTTCGCGGTCCCGTTGCTGCATTTATGGCTTTATTGTCTGCGGCAGCACTTTCGCTGCTCAACAGCTTTCTACCGAACTGGCTCGAATGGACACCGGCAAGTTTGCCGGCTTACTCCGCTCAACTCCTTACCGAAGGCAGTAAGAGTATGGGGTCGGCCTTGACCGGATCGCTAGTTTCTGCGGGACTTCTTATCATTTTATGTATTATCGGAGCTTCTCTTATAACTGGAAGAAAAAAGCTTATAGATTAACTGCCCTCTCCTAGTAGACATCACTATCATTTTTTAGTAGACTGTTGAAATAAGTAAACCATGATAGATATGGATTCGAGGAGGTAGGGCGATGCTGCAATTAGGAGAAAAGATTATCATTGTTGCGGATGCTTTCGAGCAAAATCTTCCTATCGGGGATTATGGCTACTTGATTGCTTATGACCGTAATCCAGATAACGCATTTGATTATGTCATTCGTGTACCACAGGCGAATCGGAATTTCTACGTCACTGCAGAAGATATTGAGGCGGAAGAAGAGTTGCTGATCGTTGAGGCAGAAAGAGCTACACACGAGGCATTGATTGATTACGCATTATCTACTTTCAATGAGAAGCTGTTCCATCATTTAATGAACGGCGAATCTGCCCAGGCGGAAGAACCAGAAATTATTTCACAAGAGACCCTGTCCCAGGCGGAATTCATCAAACAGGTGAATCTTCGGGCTTGGATTTAACGGAAGGCCGGCCAAATCCGGCTTTTTACAAAACTATATAAGCATGCAGGAAGACATAGGCTCCACTTTTGTGGGGCCATTTTCATATGTGAAAATGCAGGTGGAAATACAAGCTCATTGAATTGTCCAAGCTTCTACAATATAATTAGTAACGTTAATCCGGGCGCTTTAGCCCTTTACATTAGGAGGGAAATTTCTTATGAGCATCACGGTCAAGGATGTGCAGCATGTGGCCAAGCTGGCCCGTTTGCAGTTAAGCCCGGAGGAAGAGGCAACATTCACAGAACAAATGAATGCTATTTTACAATATGCAGAAAAATTAAATGAGTTGGATACGGATAATGTTAAGCCAACTACACATGTTCTACAGGTCAGTAATGTAATGCGTGACGATGTGATTAGAGAGAGCCTTAGCCAAGATGAAGCGTTACTTAACGCTCCTGATCATGAAGATGGACATTTTAAAGTGCCTGCTGTTCTGGAATAGATCAAAGATATAGGAAAGGGGATGTAATCTTGAGTCTGTTTGAATATCGATTACCCGAATTACATAATATGCTGCATAACAAAGAGGTATCGGTCAGTGAGTTGACCGAAGAATCCTTGTCCGTTATTGCACGGCGAGACGGAGACATTCATGCCTTCTTGACTTTAAATGAAGAGGGTGCCCGGGCGACAGCTCGGTCTTTGGATGATAAGTTGGCATCTGGAGAATCACGCGGTCTGTTGTTTGGACTTCCTGCAGGAATTAAAGATAACATTGTAACCAAAGGGCTGCGTACGACCTGCGCTAGTCAGTTCTTGACTAACTTTCAACCGATTTACGATGCGACAGTAACCGCTATGCTTCGACAGGCTGATGCTGTGACCATGGGTAAGCTGAATATGGATGAATTCGCTATGGGCGGATCTAATGAGAACTCCAGCTTCGGAGTGGTTCGCAATCCGTGGGACTTGGAACGCGTTCCCGGCGGTTCAAGCGGCGGTTCCGCAGCTAGTGTAGCGGCAGGCGAAGTATTCTTTGCGCTTGGCTCAGATACCGGCGGATCTATCCGTCAGCCAGCCTCTTATTGCGGCGTAGTAGGCTTTAAGCCAACCTATGGTTTGGTTTCTCGTTACGGCCTGGTGGCCTTTGCGTCATCACTGGATCAGATCGGTCCGGTTACGCGTAATGTTGAAGATTCGGCATATGTGCTGCAAGCTATCGCTGGTTATGATCCTAAGGACTCTACATCTGCCAAGGTGGAGATTCCTGATTATTTAAGTGCACTTACCGGTGACGTTACGGGACTACGTATCGCTGTACCTAAGGAATATATAGGTGAGGGCGTTGACGCCTCTGTCCGTGAGTCCGTACTTGCTGCCCTTAAAGTGCTGGAAGGTTTAGGTGCTGTGTGGGAAGAGGTATCCCTACCTCATACTGAATATGCAGTAGCAGCTTATTATTTGCTGTCCTCATCAGAAGCTTCCTCTAACTTAGCTCGTTTCGACGGCGTTCGTTACGGTACGCGTATAGATGAAGGCGGTGGTTTGCTTGACCTGTATCTGAACTCCCGCAGCCGGGGATTTGGACCAGAGGTGAAGCGTCGTATTATGTTGGGTACCTATGCGCTAAGTTCAGGGTATTATGATGCTTATTACCTAAAAGCACAAAAAGTCCGTACCCTCATCAAACAGGACTTTGATGAAGTATTTAAGAATTATGATGTTGTCATTGGACCGACGGCTCCAACGACAGCCTTTAAGCTGGGTTCTCAGACCGAAGATCCGCTGACCATGTATCTGAACGATATCCTTACCATTCCGGTAAGTCTCGCGGGCATTCCAGCGGTTAGTATTCCTTGCGGTCTTGCGGATGGGCTGCCTGTAGGGCTGCAGATTATTGGCAAAGAATTTGATGAGACTACAGTGCTGCGCGTTGCGCACGCCTTTGAACAAAATACAGAGCACCACAAGCAGCGTCCACAGCTGTAATATCTTCCAAAAGGAGGGGAATGGGTTACTATGTCATCTAAATATGAAACGGTTATCGGACTGGAAGTTCACGTAGAGCTTCATACAAAGTCCAAAATCTTTTGCGGCTGCTCCACAGAATTCGGGGCTCCGCCTAATACACACACTTGTCCCGTATGTCTGGGTCACCCCGGCGTCCTGCCGGTTCTGAACCGGCAAGCGGTGGAATACGCAATGAAGGCAGCTATGGCACTTAACTGTACCATTGGTGATGTCAGTAAGTTCGACCGTAAGAACTACTTCTATCCCGATTCACCAAAAGCTTACCAAATCTCGCAGTTCGATCAGCCCATCGGTTTGAACGGCTGGATCGACATTGAAGTGGACGGTGAGACCAAGCGGATCGGAATTACCCGCCTCCATCTAGAGGAGGATGCAGGTAAACTGACTCACGTAGATGGTGGATTTGCTTCTCTCGTTGATTTCAACCGGGTAGGAACACCTCTTATTGAAATCGTTTCTGAACCGGATTTAAGATCCCCTGAGGAAGCGCGCGCCTATCTGGAGAAGATTCGGGCCATCATGCAATATTGTGATGTATCTGACGTCAAGATGGAAGAAGGCTCCATGCGCTGTGATGCCAATATCAGTCTTCGGCCTATAGGTCAGGAGGAATTTGGTATCCGGGCTGAGCTCAAGAACATGAATTCCTTCCGCGGAGTACTTCGCGGACTTGAATATGAACAATTCCGGCAAGGTGAAATTTTGGATGACGGCGGTATTGTTGTCCAGGAGACCCGCCGGTGGGATGAGGCAGGCGGTAAGACCTTATCCATGCGGGGTAAAGAAGAAGCACATGACTACCGTTATTTCCCGGATCCGGATCTGATCGTGCTACATATTAGTGACGCTTGGAAGGAGTCCATTCGGGCTACGATTCCAGAGCTTCCAGATGCTCGGCAAGCCCGTTATAGTGAGGAGTACGGTCTCACCGCTTATGATGCAGGTGTGATTACCTCTTCTATGCTGCTGGCTGACTTCTTCGAAGGAGCTCTTCATTACACTCAAGATGCTAAGTCTCTGGCTAACTGGATCATGGGTGACTTGCTCGGCTATCTAAATGCAAATAACCTCGAGCTTTCGGATGTGAAGATTACCCCTCAAGGTCTGGGTGAAATGATCGGACTTATAGCTGGCGGGACCATCAGCAGCAAGATTGCGAAGACTGTCTTCAAGGAGATGCTGGAGAGCGGGAAGCTGCCTGCGGCCATCGTTGAGGAGAAGGGCTTAGTCCAAATTAGCGATGAAGGTGCCATCAAAGGAATTGTAGAAGCGGTTGTAGCGGCTAACCCGCAATCTGTAGAGGATTACAAAGCGGGTAAGCAGAAAGCAATAGGTTTCCTGGTAGGACAAGTTATGAAAGAGAGTAAAGGTAAGGCTAATCCTGGGCTTGCCAACAAGCTTTTGGCAGAGGTTCTGAACAGCTAGTCTGTTGTTGGGGTAATATAATGGAGTAACCTATAACGAGGGCTTGTCGGCAACGACAAGCTCTTCGCGGTCTATAAGGGGATTGATAACATGAATGAATTTGTGAAGCTGGATCTGCAGGATGAACTCACGATCAATGAACTATGGTCTCTTCAGCATAAAGCTTACCGTTTGGAAGCTCAGCTCATAGGCTTTCTGGATATTCCACCGCTTTTGGAGACCAGGGACATGCTCCGCCGCAGCTCGGAGACCTTTTACGGTTGTTTGAGTGAGGATGGAGATATTATGGGGGCTGTGGCAACACAGGAAGAGTCACCCGGTAAGCTCACCATTACACGGATGATGGTAGACCCCGATCACTTTCGAAAAGGGATTGCAGGCAGTCTGTTGAATTATGTGTTTGAGCACTATAACAGCATGGAACAATTTATTGTTTCTACCGGCAAGCTAAATACGCCAGCGGTTTCTTTATATATCAAACATGGATTTATCGCTGCTGGAATAGAGGAAGTGGCTCCGGGTGTGGAACTTATTGAGTTTAACCGTATCGGTAAATTAGAGACATGCTGATCCCTCTAAGATTCGGAAGAAAGGAGGAGCTCCCAAATGATAAATGAACCTGAAATGCACCCGGTAACCGAAGAATTGAATGAATCTGAAATCTTGGAATCTGATGGAATGGATAGCGTGAGTGAAGTTATTCCTCCACGTCCCAAACGACGCCGACCCAGGAAATATAAATTTGTTGCCGGCCTGCTGTCGGTACTGATACCGGGAACTGGACATTTGTATTTGGGGCTTCTCCGCAAAGGAATTTCACTGATTTTTATTATCTTGTTGGATATTGCGGCCCTACTTTATTTTTCTTCTATTGGCATGCAGATCAATGTGCCGCTGCTTATTTTATTGGCCCTGCTTATTCCTGTGCTTTATTTCTATAACGTATTCGATGTCCTGCAAACTTCAGATCGGATTCTAAATCTTCTTAATCATAACGGAGCAAAGGATGAAGATGGGGTTGATTCTAATCTGAATTCGGCTTCCCCAGTTTCCAAGCGTCGTTCTTTAGTTAGTGAACCTGGGATTTCGTTCGGTCTATTACTACTGTTTGGAGGCGCATTACTTTTTTTGTTCCGTCAAAAGCCTGTTTGGCTGCAGTTTTACATTGAAATTTATTCAGGAGTGACTGTTGCAGGAGTACTTATTTGTATTGGTGTACTTCTGGGTGCTCGTGAGATTGTCCAAAGAATTAACAAGCGCAGAGGAAGCGGAAACCTCAATATATTTCGGATTGGAAGGTTTACTGCGGTCCTCCTCCTTATAAGCGTTGGGGTTTTACAGCTAATAGACTGGAAAGACCATACCGAAAATATGCTCCTACTCCTCAAATGGTGGCCTGTTGTTCCTGTGTTATGGGGCATAGAGTATTTACTTATGTATTTTTCTACGCGTCGAGCGGGCTCTGGCACATCTCTTGCTGGCAAAAAGTTTAGACTCGATGTGGGCGGAGTGATATCAGCAATCGTAATTTCAGCCAGTGTATTTATAGTGGTGGAACAAGAGCACTATATTCATTTATGGAACCGGGTCAATTTAAATTTGACAGCAGCAGCCGTTGATTATGCGCAAGCGACAGGTAACAAATATCAGAAGCCCACTCTAATCGTTCCGGTTGAACTGAAATCGGCTAAGTTAACCATTGAAGCGATTAACGGTGATATTTTGCTGCATAGAGCTCCGGTTGAGGATATAGAGATTGTAGCCACCGTGTGGGTGGATCAGTTGGAGGGAGTAATGGCGGAGGCGATTTCGGAGCAGTCCTTCGTTGAAGTCACTGAGGGTTCGAACATTAAGATAACCCCCAAGGGCAAGTCTTATGGAGAGTCCGGAAAACGCCAACCACGTATCGATATGGATATTTTAATTCCTGAGGATCGTCGCTTTAATCTGCAGGTACGAACTATGAATGGCGGGATAACGCTGCAAAACGTAGAAGCAATTAAAGATATTTCTCTGGAAACCGGTAATGGTGAGCTCATACTGCACAAAGTATATGGAGACATTACTGGAAAGACGCTTAACGGGGGCGTTCGTGTTCGAGACGTTCAAGGGAGTGTAGATCTTTCAACAAGCGGCGGGGATATGAATGCATGGGATGTTATCGGCCCGCTAAAGCTTTCTACAGCTGTTGGGAACGTTGCGGCTGTCAATAGCGGTGGTACTGCCGATATTTTTAGTAAAAACGGGAATTTGACCGTCACAGAGGCTAGAATGAAGGTTCACGCGGAATCTCTTAATGGCAGTATCAATGTTCGCTCAAGCCAAATTGGTGGAGATTGGGATATATACAGTGCAGTGGGTGATCTCGATCTGTTCCTACCTTTAGATGGAAGCTATTCCGTGGAGGGTTCTAGCGGGTATGGGGATATATCCTCTGATATTCCAGAACTCTTTATTGATAAAAAAACACTCTCTGGAAAAGTTGGCACGGGCGAATATAAGCTTCACTTGGAGGGAAACAGCAACCTAAATGTGAGGAAATATTGAAATAAGTAATATTTATTATATAATAATAAATATAATGTAAAGACTGCGTTGACAATAATGAAAGCACAGTCTTACAATTATAAGTAGATTAATAAATATGTTTTACCATAAGGGGCGGTGACATTGATGGGGAGTGGCGTTCAGCATGCATTGGAACAACTGAAGACAACCGGTGTCCGTATTACGCCCCAGCGTCATGCTATATTAACCTATTTGATGGAAGCGATGAACCATCCTACGGCAGATGACATTTATCGGGCACTGGAACCCAAGTTTCCGAGTATGAGTGTGGCAACTGTATACAATAATTTAAAAATGTTCATGGAAGCTGGTATGGTTCGTGAATTAACCTATGGTGATAATTCCAGCCGTTTTGATGCGAATGTATCTGATCATTATCATGTCATCTGCCAGATTTGCGGTAAGATTGAAGATTTCAGTTACCCATCCCTTCACGAGGTGGAGCACCGTGCGGAGCAGGCTACCGGCTTTAAGATCAAAGGATTGCGAATGGAGTTATATGGGGTTTGCCAATGCTGCACTGAGTAGCAGTTTTGAAATCATAATAGAATTGATCCGAGGCAAAATGCTTGCCGAAGTTTTAAGAACGTGCTGAATCCTTAATCGGAGGAATCACGTTTTATTTTTTTGGAAACCAAATGGACTCCGTAAACGTATTCTACAAGGGCGGCTATGCCGCTTTTGTACAAATATAAGAAAGTATAAGTTTCCACCATACTTTGCTTATATTTCTACGAGAAACGGGTGCCATCCATTAAGGACGGCGCAGCCGTTTCTTCTTGGCAATCTTAGTATTCTCAAAAAATAGCTATCATATGGAGGATTTAATTTTGGACAGAAGACAGAGACAGAAGCGTGTGAAACAGCGCGGAGGTCTTTTTCGCCGCCTGCTGGGACTGTTTATTATAGCGGCTGCTGTATATTGGGTCGTATTTTATGTAATGCCGAATCGTCTGCATGTAGATCCCGACTGGAAAGGGATGGACAAGCCTTTATTCGTTAAGGGTATTTTAACTGAGTATTCCGCTTCAGGTACCGGAGAAAGTCTGCTGATACCCCTGCCCTTTTTACAGGAATATGTTGATTCCTCCATTCGTTACGAGGCTGAGAGCAAGTCGGTTATTCTATCAACTGACAGTGAGTTGCTATATATGCAAGCAGATACAACTAAGGCTAGCCTGAATAACAAACCTTTGCAGCTGCGGCTAGCCCCAGAGGAAAAGACTGGATTTACTTATCTTCCTGCAGAAACCTTGAAGGACTTATATGGTTTTGAAATACAGGAAGATACTGTGACCGGAGCCGTTCAGTTGATGCTCGCTGGTGATAGTGTTCCGCTTGGTAAGGTTAAGGGAGATAAAGGTGCAAAAAGCACTCCCCTTCGGAATGAAGCAACCATTCATGCTCCGATTGTGGCAGATATGACCCCCGGGACTGTCGTGAAGATTTGGGAAACCAATGAAGACTGGATCTATGTACAGATGAGCAATGGATATACAGGTTGGACCCAGAATAAAGATATTCTTCCCAATGGTGATAAAGTAGTAAAAGTACAGCCGTTATCCCCAACACGCGCAGAGCGAAGTTGGAAAGGTAAACCCGTGAACCTGGTCTGGGAAGCCGTGTATGAGCGCAAGCCAAATCCAAAATCGATCGGTAAGCTTCCTGGTGTTAATGTGGTTAGCCCAACCTGGTTCCGAATTGTAGACGGGGAAGGGAATGTACGCAGTCAAGCGGACAGCGTATATGTGCAATGGGCCCACAGTCAGGGCATGGAGGTATGGGGGCTTCTATCCAACAGCTTTGAGGCAGACATGACTACGGTGGCGCTGTCTACTTATGAAAAACGTATGCGGATCATTGTCCAGATGCTTGAATATTCCGACCTGTATGATTTGGATGGGATCAATATTGATTTTGAGAATGTGCATACGAAGGATGGCGATAATGTCACGCAATTTATGCGGGAGCTGAAGCCGATGGCACAGGCCAAAAATCTAATTGTATCTATAGATGTAACGCCAAAATCGAACAGCGAAATGTGGTCATTGTTTTTGGATCGCCGGGCTCTCGGAGAAATCGCTGACTTTATCATAGTTATGGCTTACGATGAACACTGGGCATCAAGCCCTTTAGCGGGTTCTGTCGCTTCCTTGCCGTGGGTAGAGAACTCTATAAGCCGGATCATCGACGAAGATGACGTATCGCCTGAGAAGATCATTTTAGGCATTCCTTTGTACACCCGTATCTGGTCTGAGACTAAGGTGGATGGAAAGATCAAGGTGAGCTCCAAAGCTGTAAGCATGGATGCGGTTGCTGAGATTATTAGCTCAAAGAAGTTAAAGCCGAAATTAGATCAAGAATCAGGACAGAATTATGTGGAATATAAGGAAGACGGGATACCCCGTAAAATATGGATTGAAGATAAAATATCACTTAAAGCGAGAGTTCAGCTTTCGAAGTCATATGGACTTGGAGGAGTAGGCTCTTGGAACCGCAGCTTTGCGAACCAGTCGGCATGGAAAGAGCTGAATGAAATACACAAGTAACAGGCTATAGCAAAGGGGCTCCCGCAATCGGAAGCCCCTTATTTTTTGTTTATGATTTGAGCTGTTGACTTTCAAGTTGCTCTGCCGTGATATTGGCTTGTTCTGGGTCCATAGTTAGAATCGTATGGCAGAACATACATCGGTCTGTCTTGCCTAGCATTTTGGTCAGCTTGTGACATTCGGGACAGTCCACCTGTACAGCGCTCGTAGACAACATGCCTGCCCAAAAATATATAGCTAGACTTGCCATCATCGAAATCAATCCAATCACTAGCCCAACTGCAGCTACAACTTTTCCCGCGTGCCCCCAGAACACAATACCGGCAGTCCCGAGAATCATTAGTCCCATACCCAGCATGGTAAGCAGCAATCCCCATGTACGAAAAGCATTAATTTTAGCTGATTTAAAAATCATGAGTATTTGCTCCTAACTTAAAATATAGTTCTCACGTCCAGAAGGAACTAACATGAATAAGTAGAATTATATTATAATTGAATTATAGCTGAACTGACGCAAAATCGCCATATTTGATGGAGGGAAGGCATGGAACTATCCAATTTGACAATAATAAGTGGAGAAACGTTTGATGAGAGTGTTCTTGGCGTCGTCACTTTGCGGCAGCAGGGAAATATTCCTTTTCAAAGCGCACTGCTTCACGAATACGATAGGCTTGTATTGATGCTGCATAATGAACTGGAAAAGGAACGGATTATTCGTCATTCGATCGATGGTGATTTGCGTACCCAGACGTTGCATGTCGATATTCAGGCTTTGGAGCGGGCGGTAAGCGCCGGAGATAATAATGAGCTTGTTACAAGTTTGCTGGGTGGTGAGATAATTTGGGATCCGCAAGGTATTCTTGAGAATCTGCGGCAGACTATACTCCAATTTGATCAGCCTCTTAAGGAACGTGTTTTATTTATGGAGATTTCACGGTTCTTGCATATGTATGTGAAATCAAAACGTTATATTGCAGCCGGCTGTATCATGGACGCTTACAATTGCGTCTTAATTGCCTTATATCATTGGGCGCGCATTGAGGTAAGTGAAGGCGGCAGGTTTCCAGAACCGGCTGTGTGGGACCAACTGAAGAGTCAGAATACATCGGTTTATAAATTGTATGAGGAGTTAACGATTAGCACCGAAACGTTGGAGCAGAGAGTGGAGCTTGTATTATTGGCCTGTGAATTTGCAATTATGTCGAAGATGGCCGATTGCTGCACGATGCTTTTAACCATTCTGGGTAGTCGTAATGAGCCATGGAGCGTTGAGGAGTTATTGATTCAGCCTGGTCTGAGTCATTTGGAAGCTGAACTGCCTATTATATTAAGAAAGCTTGTTTCCCGTTCATTAATTAGAGAAATAACCTCTTGGGCAGATGCTAATGCCGGGGATGGTCACACCGTACGTTACGTCATGTAGAGATAAGATTTATACTGTAGGATAGGGAGGGGCATTTGCACTCTCTTTTTTTGTTTATTCCTAATTTTGTAGAATACTATATATGGCATAATATTTAGGGTTGACTCAAACCTTGTTAATGTGATAAATTATAACTCGTCCCTCTGAAGAGTTAATTCAATTCAGAAGCGTTAGAAAGACAGACAAGAAAATTAAGTTTTAAAAAAAAGCTTGACTGAAACGTGGGCGCCGTGATATATTATAAAGGTCGCTGCTGAGACAAAATGAGCGACAAACGAGACATTGATCTTTGAAAACTGAACAACGAGTGAGTGGGATTTTACGA
>NZ_JAUSTK010000045.1 GCF_030812855.1 Paenibacillus wynnii | reverse complement strand
TTGAGCAAATCCCAGCAAGTGGCCTAAATTAAAAAAATGACCTCAGATTTTGGCTAAGTCTTAATATTTAGCAAATTGAATTATGAAATTGACTCCTTTGTGCAACTATATATATTGAAACCCATGTAGTTAGACGATTTGCCGTATTTGGTCGCGGATACCGGAGGAGATACTTCTACTCTCATACACAAACTTCTTGACGCTATCGCCCAAGTGGCATGTTTCAGTTAATTCAAATGTAAAAATACACTTGAATCCGCCAAAGTGGCACGTATCTGCGAATTCAAATGCATAAGTACACTAGAATCAGCTGAAGTGGCACGTATCTGCGAATTCAAATGCATAAGTACACTAGAATTTACTGAAGTGGCACGTATCGGCTAATTTAAATGTAAAAATACACTAGAATCCGCCAAAGTGGCACGGTTCCGCCCCAATAGCCCTTATTTTATCTCTCCGCCTCCATAGCGCGGAAGGAGTCCTCGGCCGCTTCGAGCGTTGCATCAATATCTTCGTCTGTATGCTCCGTAGTGAGGAACCATGCTTCATATTTGGACGGGGCCAGGTTAATGCCGCGGTTCAGCATGTGGCGGAAGAAGCTGGCGAACATCTCGCCGTCCGTATCCTGAGCTTCCTCATAATCGGTAATTGGGTGATCGCAGAAATGGGTAGAAAAAGCGCCGCGTATACGATTGATGGTTAGCGGTATGCCGTGGCGCGCAGCTGACGCCTGAAGTCCATCGATCAAGCGAATCGCCAGCCGTTCCATTTCTTCGTATACTCCCTCACCCCGAAGGACTTCGAGACAGGCGATGCCCGCTGATATGGAAGCGGGATTTCCCGCCATGGTACCGGCCTGATAAGCAGGGCCGAGCGGGGCAACCTGTTCCATAACGTGCTTACGTCCGCCGTAAGCACCGATAGGCAGGCCGCCGCCGATGATTTTGCCCAGTGCCGTCAGATCAGGAATGATGTCCTCATGGTTGTCCAATTCAGCATAGGTTTGTGTCGAGCCATAGTGGAAGCGGAAGGCGGTAATCACCTCATCGTAGATCACAAGTGAGCCGTTATCATGCGTAAGCTTGCAGAGCCCCTCTAGAAAGCCGGGCTTAGGCATAACCATACCGAAGTTGCCGACGATAGGCTCCACCATAACTGCTGCAACTTCCTCGCCCCATTTCTCCAGCGCTTCACGCAGAGCATCAAGGTCGTTGAAAGGGACAGTAATCACTTCTTGGGCGATACTTTGCGGAACCCCGGCGCTGTCGGGGATGCCCAGTGTAGAAGGCCCGGAGCCTGCTGCAACAAGCACAAGGTCGGAATGACCATGGTAACAGCCGGCGAACTTAACAATTTTGCTGCGTTTAGTGTAAGCACGGGCTACACGGATCGTAGTCATAACGGCTTCAGTACCGGAGTTGACGAACCGTACTTTATCCATCGAAGGGATGGCTTCTTTGAGCATTTTGGCAAGTTTAATTTCTAGTCGAGTTGGAGTTCCGTAAAGTATCCCATTCTCTGCTGCCTCAGTGATGGCTGCGGTAATGTGAGGATGAGCGTGACCGGTAATAATCGGGCCGTAAGCGGCCAAGTAATCTATGTATTTGTTGCCATCTTCATCCCAAAAGTGTGCTCCGCTGCCGCGTTTCATAAATACAGGTGCTCCGCCTCCGACGGCCTTGAATGATCGTGAGGGGCTGTTGACACCTCCTACGATATGTTGAAGGGCTTCCTGATATAATTCCTCAGATGTAGAACGGTTCATTGATTTATCATCCTTTCATTTGTCCATGTTAGAAGGCAGGGGAACGGGCGAACTGCAGTCACCGCCGCCGTCCGCCCGTTTTAAGTCCTGTCTATAATCTAATTGCTTGATTGTGTAGTACTGCCAGCGTCAGTTGCTTCAGGAGAAGCAGTTGGCAATGGATCAGTCATCGTATCCTGCACAAATTGCTTCAGTTCCTCGGTACTTCTTATTCCGATTACTGCGGAACCGCCGCGAGTCTTTTCTTCCACTAGCAGGTCCATTGGGGGAATCTGCTCACTGCCGCCCATGCTGCTCTTATATCCCAAGTTGGCCAGCTTCCACATATCGTTTACGGACAAGTTCGTATCCACATAAGGATTGACCGCCGAGAGGATCGATGGCAGCTTGATTAGAGAGGTAGTACTCTTCATCTTGTCTGCTACAGCCTTGAGAAATCCACGCTGGCGCTGGGTCCGGGTGAAGTCGGAGGTAGCGTCGTGGCGGAAGCGAACATATTGCAGAGCCATATTGCCATCCAGATGTTGAAAGCCTTTTTTCAGATCAATATCATATTCCGGCCCGTCGGCTTTGGTCTTATAGAGCATGTCCTTCTCGACTTCATAATCAATGCCGCCGATCTCATCAATCAGCTTAATGAAGCCTTGAAAGTCGGTATATACGTAATATTGAATCGGAATCCCAAGCAATTCGCCAACGGTCTGCATCGCTACATTGGATCCGTGAGTAATCGCTGTATTGATACGATCTTTATCATACCCCGGAATAGATACATAAGTATCACGAAGAATGGAGAATACATAGAACTTCTTCTTTACCGGGTCCAAGGAAGCAACCAGCATTGTATCAGAACGGGGAACCTCACCTTTTTTAACTCCGCGTGCATCCACACCCATCAGCAGAATATTCACGGATTCTGTACCCTCCCATTTTGGAGGTTCAGGGGTCTTAACGTCTACGGACTCAACAACATCTTTAAAAGGTGAGTTATCGCCTTTCTTATTGAAGTTGTCCAGACCGTTAACAATAGAACCGAAAAAATAAACTGCGAAGCCGATGATGATTAGAAGGATTATAGCGAGAGTCCAGAGCAGCGGTTTTTTAGATTTGGTTGTTTTTGTTTTTGCATGTCTTTTCGTTCTTGGCGGCATTTCTCGTTCTTCCTTTCGCATTTACATTCCTTACATTATAATTTCTTTTAAGTATACAATCAATTTCGGCAAAAGTTTCGCAAGTGCTTAGCGGTTTGGGTCTTAATTTTGAAGGAGTGAACACCTAATATGAACACTATAACTATCGGAGATACCGTACCGGACTTTACACTTCCCGCTTCTGACGGGAATCAGGTGAGCCTCAGCCAATACCGGGGACAGAAGATTATCCTCTATTTTTACCCTAAAGATATGACGCCAGCCTGCACCCAAGAGGCCTGTGAATTTCGTGATGTCCACGATCAGATTACCATCAAGGGGGCGGTGATTCTAGGGATTAGTCCAGATCGCCTCGAGTCCCATACTAAATTTATAGCTAAAAATGAACTGCCCTTTCTGCTGCTCTCGGATGAGGATCATAAGGTGAGTGAAATGTTTGGAGTGTGGCAGCTTAAGAAGTTATATGGCAAGGAATTTATGGGTATCGTTCGTTCAACATTCCTCATCGATGAAGAAGGTGTATTGAAACAAGAATGGCGCAAGGTACGCGTGAAGGGACATGTTGAAGCAGCGGTAGAACTTCTGGATTTGAAATAAGGTATGGTGGTAAAATTTTCTAAAAGTCTGTTACATTTTTAACAGCTAAAGCCCTGCTCTCCCATGATATAGTTGCTCATATTACTTCAAATTTGTAACAAGGCATGGTGATGGAGTGATGATGCTGCGTATCGGGCTTGATATCGGTTCAACTACAGCTAAATTGGTTGTCATGGAGCAACATTCTATTATTTATCAGGACTATGTAAGACACTATAGTGATATTAAAAAGGCAGTCCTCTCTCTGTTGTCAGACGTAGGCGGCAGGTTTCCAGGGAGAGAGGCAGCACTGGTTGTAAGCGGTTCCTCAGGGTTGTCCCTATCTAAACTGGGAGGCATTCCGTTTGTTCAGGAGGTCATTGCTTGTACAAAAGCAATCCATGAGCGAATTCCGGAGTGCGATACAGCCATTGAGCTTGGCGGTGAGGATGCCAAAATTATTTATCTGAGCGGTGGCATCGAACAGCGGATGAACAATGCCTGCGCGGGAGGTACAGGTGCGTTCATTGACCAAATGGCATCCCTGCTGCAGACGGATCCCGGGGGCTTGGATGAGTTGGCTGCGAAGCATGAGACCCTATATCCAATTGCCTCGCGTTGTGGTGTATTTGCTAAAAGCGATGTCCAACCACTGCTCAACGAAGGGGCACGCCGTGAGGATATAGCTGCATCTATTTTTCAGAGTATCGTAAATCAGACGATCAGCGGACTGGCCTGCGGACGTCCTATTCGCGGCAAGGTAGCCTTTCTTGGGGGTCCGCTCACCTTTTTGCCCCAGCTTCGGGCTCGGTTTGCAGTAACGTTGGGTTTATCGGAAAGTGATATTCTTTTTCCGGAACGTTCTCAGTATTTTGTTGCTATTGGTTCGGCATTATCTATTACAGAGCCTGTTGTTATGAATGTGGGGGCGTGGCTGGAGCGGATAACTGCCGTGGATTTCTCCGGTGACCGGAATCTGGATGCTGAATTGCCGCCGCTTTTTGAGACGTTGGATGATTTGGTGGAGTTCAGAATTAGACATGGAAAAGCATCAGCCCCCCGGGCGGACTTGGCTTCCTATCGTGGAGCTTGTTATTTGGGCATTGATGCCGGTTCTACGACAACTAAGCTGGTGCTTACAGGTTCACAGGATGAAATTCTCCATACTTTTTATGGAAGCAATAAAGGTAACCCGCTGCATTCGGTCACTGATGCATTGAAGGAAATATATCAAATCATGCCCGAAGGCTGCTATATTGCAGGAAGCTGTGCCACGGGTTACGGGGAAGGGCTAATTAAATCTGCTCTTAAAACAGACGGTGGCGAAGTGGAGACTGTAGCGCATTTCAAAGCCGCCTCTAAGTTCATGCCGAAGGTTGACTTTATCCTCGATATTGGCGGACAGGACATGAAGTGTATCAAAATTCGCGGCGGGGCGATCGATAGCCTTATGCTGAACGAGGCCTGCTCTGCGGGCTGCGGTTCTTTTCTGGAGAGTTTTGCCTCCGCTTTGGATCTTGGAATCGAAGAATTTGCCGAGTCTGCGCTCGAAGCAACCCAACCGGTAAACCTGGGTTCGCGCTGTACCGTATTTATGAATTCGAAAGTGAAGCAGGTGCAGAAGGAAGGCGCATCCTTAGCTGATTTATCAGCTGGGCTTGCTTATTCTGTGGTCAAGAATGCCCTGCAAAAGGTAATCAAAATCCGCAACCCTGAGGATCTAGGGGAAAACATCATCGTTGAGGGCGGAACTTTCTATAACGAAGCCGTCCTGCGTGCCTTTGAGAGCCTGACCGGACGAACCGTAGTGCGTCCGGATATTGCCGGAGTTATGGGAGCCTATGGCTGCGCTATTCTTGCGAGAGAACAGGTGGGGGATGCAGGCATAAGTACACTGCTGAAGCCGGAGGAACTGGAAAATTTCACTTATCAGGTAACCCCAGGCCGGTGTGGGCGCTGCAGCAACAATTGTGCGCTGACCATCAGCCGGTTTCCGGATAAGAGCTTTCACGTTACCGGGAACCGCTGTGAACGCGGCGCAGGCCGGAAGAAAGAAAAGAATGTTCTGCCGAACCTCATGCAATACAAGTATGACCGGTTCTTTGACTATGAGGCGTTACCGTTAACACAGGCGGATCGTGGAACTGTAGGGTTGCCGCGTACGATGAATATGTTTGAGAATTACCCGTTCTGGCACGCCTTTTTTACCTCATTGCGTTATCGAGCGGTTCTTTCTCCGATATCGAGCAAGAAGCTGTACGAGAGTGGTATGGATACTATTCCTTCAGAATCCATTTGCTATCCCGCAAAAATGGCTCACGGACATGTGCAGAGTCTGATCGGTCAAGGTGTCGATTTTATTTTTTACCCTGCTGTGGTTTATGAGAAGAAAGAGGATGAGGCTGCACACAACCATTTTAACTGCCCCGTGGTTGCATCCTATCCGGAAGTTATCCGCAACAATATGGATGGGTTAAAAGAAGGCGGAGTCCCTATGGTCAGCCCGTTCCTGACCTTTGACGATATATCCGCATTAACCAAAGGATTGGCTAGGACATTTACACACATTCCCAAGGAAGAGATTTCGGCTGCTGTTCAAGCAGGTCTGCTGGAAGCGAATCGAGCCAAGGACGATGTTCGAACCAAAGGTGAGGAGACGCTGGCTTATCTGACGAGCAGCGGTACCAAAGGAATATTGCTCTGCGGACATCCGTATCATGCCGACCCCGAAATCAATCATGGTCTGGCGGAACTGATTACCGGAATGGGGCTTGCCGTGCTGACTGAGGACTCGGTATGTCATCTGGATCAAAGCGAAGGCGAAATGAGTGTTGTGAATCAGTGGACCTATCATGCTCGGATGTACCGGGCAGCCCGTCTCGCCGCAACCAGAAATGATCTGGAGCTGGTGCAACTGACCTCCTTTGGCTGCGGTATTGATGCAATTACCTGTGATGCGGTTCAGGAAATTATGGAGCGAAATAATAAAGTATACACTCTGATCAAAATTGACGAGATCAGTAATCTCGGTGCGGCACGGATCCGGCTGCGTTCTTTGCTGGCGGCAATGCGCGAGCGGGACAAAAGTAAACTGCAGCCTCAGCAGCTCTTCAAAGAGCAATTAAATGTACCGTTCACCAAGGAAATGAAGGCAACCTATACGATCCTGGCTCCGCAAATGTCCCCCGTTCATTTCGAATTGTTCGAGCGGGTATTCCAAGATGCCGGATATCGCCTGAAGATTCTGGAGACAACGGGCCCCGAGGAGACGGAGGAAGGGCTGAAGTTTGTAAATAATGACGCCTGCTATCCTGCGATTGTAACGATAGGGCAGATATTATCCGCTCTGAAAAGCGGAGATTATGATGCGAATTGTACAGCGGTAATTATGTCGCAGACCGGCGGAGGCTGCCGGGCGACTAATTACATTGCATTGCTGCGTAAGGCTTTGAAGGATTCGGGTCTGGGGCAAATCCCGGTCATTTCTCTTAATGCGTCAGGTATGGAGAACCAGCCGGGCTTCCGTATTAACCTTAAGCTAGCTAATCGGCTTATTGCGGCCGCATGCTATGGTGACCTCATGATGCGTATGTTATACCGTTTCAGACCTTATGAGCTGCTGCCGGGCAGCGCGCAGGCTTTATTCCGCAAAGGGATGGATCGATGCAAAGACAGCTTGTCGTCCTTTTCGTTCCGGGAATACAAGCGGCTGATTCGTGATATCGTCTCGGAGTTCAGCAAGTTGCCTGTGGTGGCTGAGGTTAAACCTAAAGTAGGTATCGTTGGTGAAATCCTAATTAAGTTCCATCCGGATGCTAATAATCAGATCGTAGAGCTGATTGAGTCTGAGGGCGGAGAAGCAGTCATGCCGGATTTCCTGGATTTTATCTTCTACTGCCTCTACAACCCTATCTACAAAGCAGAGCAGTTTGGTAAAAGCAAAAAACTCGGCTATATTAATCCATTGTTGATCTCTTATCTGGAAATGTATCGGAGGCCGATTAAAACAGCGCTTGAAGATGCCAAGCTGACTAAAGGCCGCGAAAACATCTACGGTTTGGCCGAAAAAGCGAGCCGTCTGGTGTCCGTGGGCAATCAGATGGGTGAAGGGTGGTTTCTAACGGCTGAGATGATGGAGCTGCTTGATCATGGGGTTAACAATATCGTTTGTATTCAGCCGTTCGCTTGTCTGCCTAACCATATTACAGGCCGTGGGATGATCAAAGGACTTAAGGAGCTTTATCCGGGTGCCAACATCGCGGCTATTGATTATGATGCGGGAGTCAGCATAGTGAACCAGACGAACCGGATCAAGCTGATGATGTCGATTGCCGGAGGCCTGCAGAGCAGGGGCCAAACCCCTGTGGAGATCGGCAGCCCATTGCGGCTCCCGGTTCTGGAAAGTGCGGCTAGCAGGGTATAGATGCAAAAAGGGCGTGCCAATAAAAATTGGTAGGCCCTTTTTGTATTTAGTTGCACATCATACACCTATAACGATTTCCATTTCGGCTAATAGAGAAATAGCTGTATTCTGTGCAATTAAAAACCCGGATTTGCCCAACTAACAGCCCCAGATCGGCTTTTAGGTGCACGAAATACAACTAAAGTCCACTGATCAACTTTTTAGCACCAAATAGCTGCGCAAAGTGCAATTAAATCCTTTGGTTACTTCGTGCACATTTTCAGAAACTTTCAGTAAACTATTGACGAATAAATACGTAAATAGTAAAATAGTTCGCATGCGAAATATATATTTTGAAGCTAAATGGGGGTAAGGATGTTGGAGGGAAATGAGCAGCAGTTGGACGAGATTGTTTCTTCTTTTCGCCGTATAAGCCATGCATTCCAGCAGCTTTTGTGGAAAGATGCCGAAGAGCTTGAGATTACACCGACCCAGCTCATGGTGCTGCGGAAGCTGTCTGTGCACCCTGAAATTGGTATTACTGAGCTGGCAGAACTGCTCCATTTAGGAAACAGTGCGGCGAGTGGAGTCGTCGACCGCATGGTGAAAGCGGGCTTGATTACCCGGCAGCGTTCGGAGAGCGACCGGCGCAGCTTCAAGCTGTCGATGACCGATAAGGGTATAGAAATTAGGGAAAGAAGCAAACAATCTCTGAGAAGACATTTGCTGCCGCTTTCCACTATTCCGATCGAGGACGCCGGGGAACTGCTGCGGATTCACGGTGAAATCGTCAAAATATTAGAACAAGGGAGAGATAAAAAGAAGCTATGAGTACAATAACTGCTAACGCTGCTGCAGCATCTAAGACTTTGCGCAGAGGCCCCATCATTGCGGCGTTGCTTATAGGCGCTTTTGTGGCGCTTTTGAATCAAACACTTATGAACGTGGCATTGCCGAAAATGATGGAGGATTTGAATATTGTCGCCAATACGGCGCAATGGTTAACGACTGGATTTATGCTGGTCAATGGTGTTCTGGTTCCTATAAGTGCTTATCTGGTGGAGAAGTTTACGACCCGTCAGCTTTTTACTACTGCGATGGTTTTATTTTCAATAGGTACGCTGGTATGTGCAGTGGGAACCGGATTTGAGATGATCATGGTCGGCAGAGTAATTCAGGCTGTCGGCGCGGGGATTTTGATGCCGCTCATGAACATTGTGTTCTTGCGGATTTTCCCGCTTGAAGAGCGGGGTAAAGCGATGGGCCTGATGGCCGTTGCTATGATATTTGCTCCGGCGGTAGGCCCTACGCTGTCAGGCTGGGTAGTACAGAATTACTCTTGGCGTGTGCTTTTCTATATCGTTCTACCGTTAGCTATTTTTTCGACTTTACTTGGAATGAAGACGATGCAAAATGTAGGGAAAGTAACCTCTCCTACGCTGGATAAGCCGGGCATTATTTTCTCAACACTTGGCTTTGGAGGATTGCTTTACGGATTCAGTGATGCTGGAACCGAAGGTTGGGGAAGTAAGACCGTAATCTTCTGTCTGGTCTTGGGCGTCATTTCTTTGATTCTGTTCGTTGTGCGTGAGCTTACTACAGAAAAGCCGCTGCTGGAAGTGCGTATTTTCAGGTACAACATGTTTACTCTCACTACAATAGTTAATATTATCGTCACCATGGCTATGTATTCGGGTATGATTTTGCTACCTATTTATTTACAAACGATTCGCGGATTTACGCCGATAGACTCCGGTCTGATGCTGCTGCCGGGTGCGATCCTGATGGGAATTATGTCCCCGATAACGGGTATTATCTTTGATAAGATCGGTGCACGATGGTTGTCTGTCATAGGTCTTATCATTACGGTAGTTACAACATGGGAATTCAGCCAGCTTACTGAGACAACCACATACACTCATCTCATTCTGACGTATACGGCGCGGATGTTCGGGATGTCGATGCTGATGATGCCGATTGTAACTGCAGGCCTTAACCAATTGCCGCAGCGTCTCAGCTCGCACGGTACCGCAATGTCGAATACTCTGCGTACGGTAGGGGGCGCACTCGGTATTGCTCTTTTTGTCAGCTTGATGACCAACCGGGTTAAAGACTTCATTACAGATGCTGTAATGAGCGGAGCTGTCTCCCAAACGGATAAGGCCGCAATGTTGCAGCTTACACAGGAAGCTCAAATCAATGGGATTACCCATGCCTTTACAGTGGCGACCTGGGTAACGGTGGCTGCCTTGGTGCTGGCTTTCTTTATTCAAAAAACTTCGCCGCAGCCTGATTTTTTGCAGACGGAGAAAGAAACAGCGAATTAAAGTAAACAATATATAATCTTATAATTAAAAGGGACTAATCCTTCGGTCTGTACTGACCCGAGGATTAGTCCCTTTCTGGGTTATAGAAGTTAGGTTTCTCTCACAATCCGGAAGATGGACTCTAAGAAGTCTATTTTCCGGATTTTTTGTCATATGGAGGCACTGGTGAGTTTTTCCGAGCCCGTCTGAGCGTTTAAGTGTACTTTATACAACTAAAACATCCACCATACCCGAACCGCTCACTATAGTTGCACTTTGTACACTTATATCTACAATATTCGGCGATAACGCCTCCATTGGTAGATTTTAGTTGCACTTAATACACTTATAGCTCTGCAAGTCCCAATTCTGCACCTAATAGATGTATAAAGTGCAACTAACCAGGTCAGACCCGAAAGTAACCCCATCCCTTCATGCATCATAAGGAATCCAACCGAATAAAGAATTAGGAAGCATTCCACCGTTTCAAGCGGGGCAGCTGTTCAGCAAGCATCTGTCTTGCCGTGTCCTCGGCCATACCCTCTTGGACCATAAAACCTGTACATAGGTCAGTCATTTCCTGTAGAGAAATGTCAGGCTGCTTAAATTCTCCGGCTTCGTAGCAGTACATACAATATTCGCTGTTTTTGCTGCCATCCTGCTCCGTACCCCATAATGCGGAATCCTGTATTGGCATACTGCAGCTTTGGCAAAATATTTGCTCTTGGTTCTGTCCCTGTTCCATCTTCGAATCTCTCCTCTAAATTTGTAATGGTTAATCCATATGCTTAGGTTATGTACCCATTATAAAAAAATAAACCTGACGACATTCCGTCAGGTTTATTTTGAGCATCCGTATTTTGCAGCAATTCCTGCGCCCATCTCCCCAAGTTTAAGACGTATATGCTCCGGTGAAAGCACCTCCACAGCTGTTCCGAAGCTTAGAAGGAAGCCATATAACCACCCGTCCTCAGGGTAGTCGAGCGAGACCCTGTAGCCGCCCATGTCGTCAGCTTCAAGCTCAGTGTAGTCAAAACGATCCTCGGCAAGGTGTTTACCTTCGGGTGTGAAACGAAGAACCACTGGCACCAATGAGGTTTCTCTTGTCATCTCAGCGATCCAAGGGAGCTCTTTCGCAGGAAGGTCTTGTCTTGTAAAAGTACGCGTCTCCTTCACGAGTGCCTTCATCCGCAGCAGCTTGAACAACCGGAATTCCTGCCGTAATGCACATAGGCCGTATAAATACCATGACTGCCCCTTCAGCACCAGCGTGTAGGGCTCCACTGAACGCAGAGTTGACTGACCCTCTGCACTGACATATTCGAAGGTTACCGCCACGCTGTGCTCAAGCGCTTCCTTCAAAGTACTCAGCCTCTCTTCCAGAGGGCTGTTAATCCCCCAGGGTGAAAAGTCGACCACGAGCTGGGTCGTTTTGCTGCGGAAGGCATCGATTTTGGAGGGGGGAATCACGCTGCTGATCTTCTCCATGAGCAGTGAATGTTCACCCCCGCCATAGGCGGAGACATTCTGCAGGGCCGTAAAAATATCGGCCAGCTCCCTGTCTGTTAGAATATTACGGTCAAGGCGGTACCCTTCCATAAGCCCTATACCGCCGTTGGCTCCTTGATAGGTAACCACTGGTATGCCCGCTTGATTAATACTTTCGATATCACGGTAAATCGTGCGCACGGACACCTCAAACATGTCGGCGAGCTCTTTTGCCTGAATCAGATTTCGGTTCATTAACAGGATGACAATGGATAGCAATCGATCTATTTTCACAGGTTGATCCCGCTTTCTTGGAATATTCGGTCTATATTAAGGTTCATTATATACGGCTTTTCGAAGCTGCCCATTGATTTCAACGGCAAATTCATACTTCAAGTCCCTGCCTTTTATTTCATAGATTGTACTCCCTACAGGGGCTATAGTGGAGTCTTCATTTTTTTCAGGCAAGGCTATGGTTGGATCTATGTAACGTTTGACATGACCCAGCTTTTGTCCAATAGATAACTGACTTACGATTTCATCGGTTACAACATAGGATTTGTTATCCCACACAACAACTTCTGGATAGGGCAGTAAAGGGTATTCTGTCGCTTTATTATTGGAACACCCTGCCAATATAACGATGAAGAAAATCATTAATCTAATGAAATGGTTCATTAGCTGCACCCCCGCTTATCTCAGGATCACTACAGCTATTTTATCAAACAAAAGGGTACAAAGTCTTGCCAATAACTGCGCAGCAAAAAAAAGGGCGGTTCAATCACCGCCTCTTGAGGGCTCTTTTATCTTGGCTTTCAACTTAATATTGGCCTTCCGTTTACCTAAATGGGCACCTATGCTACGGCGGAAGCGGTATAAGATAATGAACAGGGCAACCACCGCAATACCTGCAAGGATCCATATATCATAAAGCTCGAACAAATGAAAAACTCCCTCCCATTGAGGGCCGAATATCCGCCCTAGGCCGAGAAACAGCAATACCCAAAATAGAGCGCCGCTGTAAGCATACAAGGCAAATTTTCGGAAGGGAAGGGCGATGATGCCGGAGAAGTAACCGGTAAAGTGACGTACGCCGGGAATAAAATAACCGATAAAAATAAGGATGCTTCCGTACCGTTCGAACCAACGCTGCGTCTTGTCCAGCTTACTCGGAGAGAGCAAAAACCATTTGCCATAGCGCTGTATAAAAGGTAATCCGGCTTTCAGTCCGATGAAATAGGTTGTAGTCATACCTACAGTTGTGCCAATGAAGGCGACTAGAATTAAGGTCATGAAATCCAGTCTTCCCATATAGGACAGGAACCCGGCAAAGGCCAGGGTGGTCTCACCCGGAAAAGGCAAAGCGACGAACTCCAGCAGCAACCCAAAGAACAATACACTATATCCGTAATTGGCAAATAACTCTTGAATCCATTTCAACATTTCCATTAGGTTGTCACTCTCCAGGAAGGCAGTTGTTATTCTATTCTGAAGCTTGTCTTCATACAATCTACCAAAAGCCAATAGAATGCTGGAGGTAGAGAAGATGAGGGATAACAAGAAAGCCCGCAGCCTAGGATTAGTTCTGCGCGGATTGCTTTTAATGATAGCTGTAATGATGGTAGTATCTGGTTGCGGTACCTCGCAAGCTGCAAGTATCAGGACAACAAAGCTGCAGGAGAAATCTCCTGCTCACGCAAAACAAAACGTTCCTGTGGCCATAAAATATTCCTCCGCTGCACAGCAACCGAACACCCCTCAGGTCTCACCAACGCCCGCAGTCGCATCAAAAGACAATGAATCCCGCAAAATGGTCTATTTAACCTTTGACGATGGACCCAGTCCAGTCACTGCAAAAGTACTTGATATTCTAAAAAGTGAAGGTGTGAAGGCGACCTTTTTTGTGTTGGGCAACGGAGCCAAAAGCCACCCGGAGGTCATTAGCAAAATTTGGGAACAAGGTCACGCCATAGGCAATCATAGCTATGATCATAATTATCACGAATTATATAGCGGATTTACCCGCTTTTGGAACCAGATCAAGAAGACTGAAGAGATTATTCGAGGCATCACAGGCACAAGACCTCAGCTTATTCGAGCACCCGGCGGAACCTTCGGTCATTTTGATGATACCTACTTCTACCTGCTGAAGCAAGCAGGGTACTTAGTTACTGACTGGACTGTGGATAGCGGTGACTCCAAACGAAGAGGGGTGCCAGCAGCTGAAATCATCAAAGAGGCAGTACCGAATACTACTTCCTCCCGTGTAGTTCTGCTAATTCATGATGGGGGAGGGCATGCAGAAAGTGCGAAGGCGCTCCCTGAAATTATTGCCCGCTACAAAGCAGCAGGGTATACCTTTGGTTTACTGGATAACCAGGTTAAGCCTGTACAATTCAGGGTTTCTTCGTCCAGTGCCGGTTCAGAGGCAGCTAAACCTTCCGCGGCTTGGATTGCCTCGAATATAACCACTAATAGCGCTTTGTTCGAGGTAGGGAAACCGCTGATACTGGAAGTGGGGAAGCAGGAAACGAAGCTTAAGCCAGGGGAGTACAGGATTGAGCAAGGTCAATACATGGTACCCATGCGGGCTGTTATTGAGAGACTTGGAGGCAAGGCGAACTGGGAAGCGGGTATTCGTAGCGGAAAGGCTACCTTAAATGGGCGATCCTTTTTGGCGGATGTTGAGAATAAAGAGCTGGTCTTCAACGGAGTTAACGGTGAGGTATCCGTCAGGAAAGGTAAAGTGGAAATGATAGGCGGAGTAATCTGGGTATCGCTTCGCGATCTGCTTGAAATTGTCGAGCATCCGCCGCTGTCAACCAATGTGACTAGCGAGGAGCGTCGGGTGAAGGCTGATTAGCTTTATAAATTGCATTTAACCGCAAAAAGAGTTCATTGCAGCGTCTGCCCCCCCTTTTTCCTGGGAAGAATAGATAGCATCTAAATCTATGGAAAAAGGAAGGGTTGTCCCATTGTCCTCTTCATCTTTAATAGATCCGCAACAGAAGATTGACCCAAAACCGACGGAAAAACTACCCTATCTCCGCAATAAAAGGGCTTTGTTAGAGTGGGCGCGAATGCTGGGTGTAGGCGGTTTGTTCTTCGGTTTATATTTAGGACTAGGTGGTTTTGAGCTGCTGTTCCTTTCTGTGGCTGTCGGACTTCTTTTGGTTGGCGGATTCATGTTGTATTTGCTCGGACCTAAGCGGATAGATATTAATCGTTTGGTCACCCCGGTTCATGCCGTATCCGGTGAATCGGTGATGGTCACAGTTCAAGTTAGCTTTCGTTCGCGTATTCCACTGCCATGGATGATGATTACAGACCGATGGAGCGGTGAAATTCACCGGGAACTGCTGTTTCCCGGCTTTCGCAGAACTTTTATTTATACCTACAGATTGCCGAAAGTGACACGCGGCTTTCACCATTTAGAGAATTGCTATATAAAGTGGGGCGATTTAACAGGCTGGTTTACAGGTATAAGTCATCCGAAGGGAAGTTCAGAATTCAAAGTACTTCCGTCCCCATTATATTTTGGACAAATGAATATGCAGGGCGGTTATATTCCGGGTGAGTCTGCTGCTGCATTGCGCAGTAGAAGCCAAGAAGAGGCTACAGATATCCGTCATTATCTACCCGGAGATCCACTGAGCCGAATCCATTGGAAAAGCTCAGCCCGGCATGGGACTTTGCACAGTCGAACCCCTGAACGGGGGGATGCGCGTATGATCTGTATCGTACTGGATAACGCCTTCAAGAGTTATGAGATACCTGCGGATGCGCTTCTACCCCGTAGTAGTAGGGGGACGGAAACTCCTGCGTTTGAAAAGGCAGTTTCGACAGCAATGGGATTGATGCGCTCTGCCGAGCGTTCAGGTGCTTATGTTCAGCTGTTCAGCGGCGGATGGCCCGAAGGGATGGCTAGGCATGAAGGGCTGGGTGCCATTCCGGGCAGGGTACTGAATGTCCTCACTGAAATTAAGTCCGACAGCACAAGAAGTCTGTCGCAACTTCTCGATGATGCTTCCCATGGATGGATTCCGGGCATGAGCATTGCTGTCGTCACAGGGACATTGGAGCAGGAATCCGCAAAGGTAATTGCCCATTTATTATCGCATGGCGTGAAAGTCAGCTTATATTATGCATGGGATCGGAAATCTCCGGGATCTGCTTCTGGAAATGGCACCATCGGAGACAGTTTAAAACGTCTGGGCGCGGGATTATATTGTCTCGAGCATGCAATGCCGACCTATGGTCAGGGGGTGGAACCCTCCCATGAGCCATCTGGACAACCAAGAGTACGGTAGATTGGGTTTGAGGGTAGAAGATCCTGATCAAGGTATGAACCGAGGTCGGTCACCAGGGAAGAAAGAGAGCAGTTCAGCCGAATACACGGGGAGGCTTCCCGTATATTTCAGGTTGCTGTTCTCTTTGCCTATAATGGGATTGTTTATACAGTGGCTGCATCCTCTATACCGCATTAGCCAGGAACAGGACACCCGCCAGCTGTTGGCTGTTCTTGCCCTGGCGGCAATGCTGCTATTAGTATGCGGATTGTTCCATCTCCCCGGCTGGGTGCCCCAGTCGATGCAGTTAGTAATTATTCTATTATCATGGATATATATGTGCGCAGAGGATAAAGGCATAGCCTGGTTAACCGCTTTTCTCACGGGAATCAAAGGGGATGCACTCCTGTTTCTTTCCGGGAAGATGTCCGAACTCAGCAGCGAGAGCCGTCTATTAATCCTGATGGTAGGTTGGGGGATGCTGGTAGCCTCCGTCCAGCATTTAGCTCTTTTTAGAGCCAGTATTTCACTGTTTAGTATTGTAACCCTGATCTACCTGTTGATATTGAACAGGCTGACCGAGATCAATACAATTCAGGAGATAGTGATTTCAACAGGCTTGATTTTATGGCTGAAAGCGATGTGTTGGTTGCTTCTAATGCGAGAAAAAAATCCCGGCTGGAGAAATATTCCGTATGCCCGCTGGGGGCTTACTGCTTTTATAGCTGCTGCCGGACTAACGGCAGCAGCTTGGTGTGGGGGTGAGCTGTATAGCCCGCAACCGGGATCGCCGATTTCATTGCTGCCGGTGCTCGGCAAGCTGCAGGCATGGGCCGAAGGAGAAAGTTCGGTACAACAGGGAATGGCAGCGGGAATGACAGGCTACGGCTCTGGTGAAAGAGAGCTAGGCACGCCTTTATCCCAAAGCAATGAGCTTGTGTTCACGGCAGAAAGCAGTCTACCCGTCTATTGGCGCGGAGAAAGCTTCGCTTATTATGACGGACGCCGATGGGGAAAAAGCAGCGAGGCTTATCAACCGCTGAATTTGGCAAGTCTGCCGGATGAGAGTTCTCCAGAGTTCATAGAATCAGGAGGAACTACGCTGCTTCAACGGGTACAATTCGCCGTTCCATCGCCTGGAGGGCAGCCGTTATTTGGCGCCGGAAGGGTTGTAGATGTTACGAATGTTCAGTTGGCTGACGGCAGTAAATTGGGATTTATATTTTCGAATGCAGAGAAGGACAGTTTCCGGCTGCCCAACATTAGAGGTTCGGCGCGGATAACCACATATATGGTTATGTCTTTGTTGCCTGAGATGAACCCCGAGGTTCTTCGTGCCTTTGCCGGTTCGGACCCGGTGAAGGTAAAGGATACTTATTTAGAGCTGCCCACCTCACTCCCGGACCGTGTTCGGGAACTGGCTGGAGAGATCATAGCACCTGCACGGAGCCGGTATGATGCTGCCGTTGCGGTAAGGGATTATTTGCAGAGTCGCTATCCATACACCTTGGATACCAAGGTGCCACCGGTAGGAGCCGATTTTGTGGACGACTTCTTGTTCGAATCCCAGAAAGGCTATTGTGTTCACTTCGCTACGGCAATGGTTACTCTGCTGCGCAGCGCCGACATTCCCGCACGATACGTGCAGGGATACGGGCCTGGAACCGCAGAGAAGGGCTCCGTCCCTCTGCGGTATGCAGTCACCCAGGCGGATGCACATGCCTGGGTAGAGGTTTATTTTCCCGGCGCGGGCTGGGTTCCCTTCGACCCCACGCCGGGTTCAATAGCGGCAGCGGGCACCGCGCTGCCAGGTCAACCTCCGGCGGCTGCCGTGCCGCCGGGGCTATTCTCGCCCGCTGCGCTTGGCGCGGGCACCCTCCCCGCCCGGCTGCGCCAGGGCGGGCCAACCCCAGCGCCGCTCCAAGCGGCGGCGCTGCTGCTTCCCGCCGCCGCTTGGCGCTGGCGGCGGAGCCTGGCCCTGCTGCTGGCTGCGCGCAGCAGCAGAACGGCCAAGCCAGAACGGCTGCTGGCCGCAGCCGCTCTGGCTTGGCAAGGGCTGGCGGCGCGCTATGGCCAGCCGCCGCCGGGGATGACCGGCAGGGAGTACGCTGCCTCCCTGCACATAGAGGATGCCAGACTACGCGAAGCGGTCTGGCAGTTTGTACGCCAGTGGGAGCTACTGGCGTACAGCCCGGCCCACCCTCGCTCTTGCTTCCGCGAGCGAGCTGTTCCGGCTTCTTCAACCTGTGCATCCTCTTTAGATGCACAGTTGGTCTCTGCCGAACCATCATTACCTGACTCCGCGTCAGCCACTGAATTTATAGGTGTCTGCCTGGGCATTACACTGCGTGTAACTTAATAAACGTGCATTGTTTGTTTATTCTTGCAAGATCAGGAAGTGTACCCTTTGATTTTGACAAAAGGGTTCTACAATACGGTGTCTCCTTCCTTGACGGTGTTAATTATCCATGAGTATAATGAATCCAATAATCAAGGGAGGCACGTAATGGACAAGCCAAATGAAATCATCGTCGTTCTCGATTTCGGAGGACAATATAACCAACTTATCGCGCGCAGAATTCGGGACCTAGGGGTATACAGCGAGCTTCTGCCGTACAATACGCCAATTGACAAGATCAAAGCACTTTCACCTAAGGGAATTATTTTCTCCGGCGGCCCTAGCAGTGTCTATGCTGAGGATGCACCGCATGTTGATCCAGCTATTTATGATTTGGGTCTGCCAATCTTCGGTATCTGTTACGGTATGCAGCTTATGGCCCATCAGCTTGAAGGTAAGGTGGAGCGCTCTGCAAAACGTGAGTACGGCAAAGCAGACGTCGACTTTGAACTAGGAGCTTTGCTTGCTGGGGGACTTGAGAGCCGCCAGACCGTATGGATGAGCCATGGTGACCATGTCGTTGAGCTTCCGACAGGCTTTAAGCTGGATGCGGGTACCGAAAGCGCCCCAATCGCGGCAATGAGCCACAACGAACGCAAATTCTTTGCCGTTCAGTTCCACCCTGAGGTGCAACATTCCGTACGCGGTAACGAGATGATCTCCAACTTCTTGTACGAAATTTGCGGTTGCGAAGGCAAATGGACGATGGAATCGTTTATTGAAGACGCAATTAAGGATATTCAAGATAAAGTCGGAGATAAAAAAGTACTTTGCGCACTTAGCGGCGGAGTTGATTCCTCCGTGGTGGCGATGCTTATCCATCGTGCGATTGGGGATCAATTAACCTGTATGTTTATCGATCACGGTCTTCTGCGCAAGGGCGAGGCAGAGAGCGTTATGGAAACATTCGTAGGTAAGTTCGATATTCATGTTGTCAAAATTGATGCCCGTGAGCGTTTTATGAGCAAGCTGGCTGGTGTAGATGACCCTGAACAGAAGCGTAAAATCATCGGAAATGAGTTCATTTATTGCTTCGATGAAGAGTCAGCTAAGCTGGGAGACTTCTCATTCCTAGCCCAAGGAACACTTTATACGGATATTGTAGAGAGCGGAACGGCAACAGCACAAACCATCAAATCGCATCATAATGTGGGCGGGCTTCCTGAAGATATGAAATTTAGCCTGATTGAACCTCTGAACACATTGTTCAAAGACGAAGTCCGTAAATTGGGCGAAGAGCTGGGAATGCCGCATGCGATCGTATGGCGTCAACCTTTCCCTGGACCGGGACTCGCAATTCGTGTGCTGGGTGAAATTACGGAAGAAAAGCTGACCATCGTAAGGGACTCCGACTTAATCTTGCGTGAAGAGATTGCCAAAGCCGGTCTGGACCGTGAGATTTGGCAGTACTTTACAGCTTTGCCTAACATGAAGAGTGTTGGCGTTATGGGTGATGCCCGTACGTACTCATACACTGTAGGTATTCGTGCAGTAACTTCCATCGACGGCATGACCGCTGACTGGGCACGTATTCCGTGGGATGTATTGGAGAAAATCTCTGTTCGTATCGTAAACGAAGTAGAAAACGTAAATCGCATTGTATATGATGTGACCTCCAAACCGCCTGCAACGATTGAGTGGGAATAGAAGGATCATCCAAAAGCAAGAGCTGGAACTGCCGGTACAACGGCGTTCCAGCTCTTTTTTATGCGCACTTTTTTAAAACAAGGCCATTTAATACCTGGTAATGTGCAGGTGTCTGCGGGGTCACATGCCTTGGCTTTTCAGGTTAGTTGTAGTTTGTACACTTAAACCATCGATTTTGCCGAGGGGCGATACTTTAATTGTATTTTCTGCAGCTATATTCCTTGGGGAAGGTGCATTATGAGGGTTTTTCAGGATATAAATGCAAAAAGTACAACTAAAGTCACTTAGCAGGATCATTCCCCAATAATAAGTGTACAGAATGCAGTTATTTCATTGAGATAAATTTAATTATAGTTATTAATTCCCAACATTTCCTGGCAAGGATCGAATATCCTTGAGAGGTACATAGAAGCAATGGGAGGGTTCATATTGGACGTATTTAATGTTGCCCAAACGATGGTTAACCATATCAAAGCTACTTGTCCGGAGGATATTGCGATTGTTGCCTATTATGGGTCTTATGCGCAAGGAACGGCTACTAAGCGGTCAGATCTTGATTTTTTCTTTATTCCAGCTACGTCTAAAGGTTATTCAGCCAGTCTATCCTTTGTATTAAACGACATCAGCTTTGATTTTTGGCCCATTAGCTGGGAGCGTGCTGAAAAAATGGCCTCTTTCGATGATCCGTTTACTACAATTATTGCGGATTGTCAGTTTCTATATGTCCGTTCGGAGGCAGACCGACTTCGGTTTATGAAGCTGAGAGAATCTATTTCATCCAATCAGGAGCCGAGTAATGGACAAAAGCTGACAGAAAAAGCGGAGTCTCAGCTTAATGATGTCTATGTTCATTTGTATAAAATGAGCTGTGCCCGCAACTTGGAGAATAACATTACATTTTATCGAACAGAGGCACAATTGATTTTAACAAAAATATTTCAATGTCTTGCTCTGCTGAATCGTACATATTTCACTAGGGGATGGGGCAAAAATATAGAACAAACTCTACAACTCCCCATAAAACCAAACCGATTGGAGCACCATTATAACGTTATTCTGTACAGTCGGATATCCGCAGACATCCGGTTGGCTTGTGAGCAATTGACAGCCGATACCCTTGAACTGGTACTGACTCACAAGGAGTCATACGCTGGAACACCATCTTATCGTGAGCGAATGAACGGCTTTTACGAGGAGGCAAAGGGTACTTTAGACAAAATTCTTACTGCTTGTGAAAGCAATGATTATCCTACGGCTTTTTTCGCGGCTATTGGGGTACAGGATGAAATCGCCCGTTTTTTATTTTTTGCTGAAAAGGGGCAGTGGCCCAGTGAATTGAATTCCGGCTTAGACTATCAGGATAGCTATAACCGTTTAGGATTTCCTGATCTGGCGGCTCTTGTTGATCCTGAAAAATTATTCCAGCTTCAAGCAGCCGTGGAACATCTTAACGTTCAGTTAGAGAGCCATCTTTACATCCACGCAGTTCCAATTCATCGATTCCAGAATATAAACCAACTCGAAGAATTCCTTCTCAATCGTTCAGCAGCCGGACAATGACAATGGGTCAAGTGGTGTCGTCGCGAAAATTGTCTGATTTACGAACGATTTAAAAAATATGACGAATAATGTTCGTTTTTGCCATTGACAACTCATGTCATGTCCACCTAAAATGATAAAGCACAACAACACAAATATTCGTATAATTTCAGGGATTGGCCTGAAAGTTTCTACGAGGTCACCGTAATGACCTGGCTACGATTAAGAAGAGGATTCCTAGGTTATCACTGCTGTAAGGCTGGTGATTATCAAGGAGGAACTTTTTTTTCGAGCCGGCGTCTCCCAAGACTCCGGCCTTTTGTTGCTGCCAACAGCATACCAACATACCTTAGGGGGAGAACAATTTGAATCGCTTTTTCAAACTGAAAGAGAATGGTACTACTGTGCGCACAGAAATTATGGCCGGTTTGACCACGTTTATGGCAATGGCTTATATCCTGTCGGTTAACCCAGGAACTTTAACAGCTTTCGGCCGCATTGATATGGGATGGTATTCCGTATTTCTGGCAACAGCACTGGCAGCAGGTATTTTTACAATCGCTATGGGCTTGTTTATTAATTTCCCGGTAGCTTTGGCTCCTGGTATGGGGCTTAATGCATACTTCGCATCCGTAATCTTGTCTTCTGCAACATCGGATTCTCCATTTACTTGGCAGATGGGATTGACAGCGGTATTCATTTCCGGTTTGATCTTTATCCTTTTAACGATAACCAGGGTACGTCAAATATTGCTTGATGCCATTCCTGACGGCTTGAAGCATGCAATTACAGTAGGTATTGGTTTGTTTATCACTATTATCGGGCTTAAGAACAGCGGTTTGATGACGATCGGCGTTGAAGCCGGCAACGACATCAAAGCGAACACCTTTACAGATGTACTTTCCTTCGAAACTGTAATACACATGGGAAGCTTGGAGAACACAAATGTTCAATTGGCTATTATAGGTCTTCTTCTCATTGCCATCCTGATGGTGCTTAAGGTTCGCGGTGCAATCCTGTTTGGTATTATTGGTACAACTGTAGCGGGTATCCTGATGGGTGCTGTAGATTTCAGCAGCTTGTCCAATCCGCAAACCCCTTGGGTTCCTGATTTCACTCAATTGAACTTTATGGAATTTGACTGGGATGGTATCCTTCATACAGGTATTGTTTCGACCATTGCAACATTCACTTTCGTAGAACTATTTGATACTTTTGGTACGCTGGTGGGTACAGCACAGCGTGCAGGTATTATGGATAACCCTGAAGAGGGTAAAAAACGTGTAGGTAAAGCAATGTTTGTAGATGCGGTTGCAGTAGCAGGCGGTGCGGTGTTGGGTACATCCACAACGACAGCTTATGTTGAAAGTGCCGCAGGTGTAGCAGAAGGCGGACGTACAGGTCTAACTGCTGTAACCACTGGGGTATGCTTCCTGCTCGCGTTGTTCTTTGCTCCGGTCGTTGCATTGATTCCGGGTTCAGCTACGGCAGCAGCACTTATTATCGTTGGTGTACTCATGGCCCAATCGATTCGTCAGATTGATTTTGAAGATATGGTTATTGCAATTCCAGCTTTCTTGACCTTCGTAATTATGCCGTTCACTTATAATATCGCTAATGGTATTTCCTTCGGTATTGTTACGTATGTTATTCTTGCTTTTGTGGGTAACCTATCCGGCAAGAAGAAGTATGATATTCACTGGATGATGTGGGTACTAGCTGTTCTGATTATCCTTCGTTATGTACTAATCGGCAGCCAAGGTTAGGACTTAATCTTTAAAGTTAGCGGCTCCTTCTAATAGAAGGGGCCGCTTTTTTGGTATTAAGTATATACGGCCGTCTTCCATAGTCCAGAGGGAAGGGCTTTTCTTCATCCAGCATATAGATTATATTGTTGAAGAGGTGATGCGTGTTGTGGAGTAGTTTAAAAGGTGGGTACAACTACTGCAGAAACAATCCGTGGCTGGTAGCTTTGTTTCTATCGGGAGCTGCAATTCGCATTCTTTACATAGGGTCCATTCCCGGAGGTTTGAATCAGGACGAAGCATCCATAGGTTATGATGCATTTGCTATTCTACATTACGGGATAGATCGGAACGGAATTCACTTGCCGATTCACCTTATTTCATGGGGAAGCGGCCAGAATGCCCTTTATGCCTATTTGTCCATGCCCTTTATTTTAGGATTCGGATTAACTCCATTTTCAGTGCGGGCAGTCAGCTTGCTGATGGGCTTGCTGGGCATGATCGTATTTTATCTTTTTTCCAAAGCTTTGTTTAAATCTAAGTCTGCAGATCTAGCTGCAATGTTCCTTATCGCTATTAATCCATGGCATATTATGATGTCCAGATGGGCGCTGGAATCCAATTTATTACCAACCCTTATTTTAATTGCAGCTTACTGTGCATTGAAGTCATTCCAATCCCCGAAATGGTCTTATGGTTTTACTGTCTTAGCGGCACTTTCGCTGTATGCGTATGGGACTGCATATTTTTTCATACCGGTATTTACCTTGGCAGTAGCTGTGTTCCTGCTATTTAACAGGATGCTGACACTTCGAACAGCGCTTTGGAATGTTGTGTTGTTTGTACTATTGGCTCTACCTATTCTATTATTTATTATTATCAACCATTGGAAGCTCCAGAGCATAGAAACACTGCTCTTTTCAATACCGAAATTGACTACACCGCGTGTTGAGGAAATTTCCTCTCTATTTGGTGGAGACCTATGGGCAGCTGCCAGTGCAAATTTCCGGAACTTTATAAGCTTGATTGTCAGTGGAACGGATGGACTGCTCTGGAATGCGATTAGTCCTTATGGATACGCTTATCCCATTGCATTACCTTTTGCTGTTGTGGGTCTGATCCTAATGCTGCAATCCTTATGGAATAAAGAACATGCAGCGGGACCTCGCTTTTTAGTTCTGTTATGGCTTATCGTATCTGTTCTTATGTCCTTCATCACGGATGTAAATATCAACCGGATTAACGTTATTTTTTATCCTCTGCTATTTTTAATTGTTGAAGGGTTTTTATGGCTTGCCCACAAGGTAAAAGCTGCAGGAGTCGCTTCAGCTGCCTTGTTCGGTGTATTCTTTGTACTGTTCGCTGCGGCATACTTTCGTGACTATCCTCAAGAAATCGGACCGGCTTTTTATGAATCGTTCGGTGAAGCTGTACAATTTGCTTCTATAGAGAGTGAAGGTAAGGTGTACGTTACAGATCAGGTAAACATGCCTTATATTTATGTGCTTTTTTATGAGAAAATTAATCCTAATGACTTTCTGCAGACTGTTAAGTACAAGAATCCCGGTGATGCATTTCAGGTGGTGTCTTCATTTGGCAGATATGTTTTTGGCCGGCCGGACATAACCTCGAAGGAGAAGGCTGCTTATATCATTTGGAATGGAGAGTTGCAGTCTCTTCCGATGGAGAGTGAGCATTTTTCCATTACAAAATTTAAGAATTATACTGTGCTTATCCCTAGAAATGAATAATGAGAGTTTAGAATACCAGCGGATCGCTGGAATAACATCGGTGAGGTGAAGGTTGAGCAATGATAACTACTAATAAACGCATAACTGCAATGGTTCTGTTCCTGCTGCTTTTATTTGTTTTCCCTGTCTCAGGTGCCTTTGCAGCAGGGAATCTTGTGCAGAATCCTGGCTTTGAAGAAGGGGAAGCGAATGCTCCCTCCAACTGGACAAGGGATGCATGGATTTCAGGTGACGGCTCCGGACTGATCTCTGTTCAATCAGAGGAGGTCCATTCCGGCAGCAACGCGGCTATGATTGAGAATTTGGAACCCAATCACTTGAAGTGGGTACAGGATATTCAGGCTCAGTCTGGAAGTTACTATAAAATATCTGGATGGGTGAAGGTAGTAAGTGCCGAAGGCGATGGAACAGGTGCGAATATCCTCGCCGTAGGGATCGGAAGCGGTTATCCAAGTGTTATAGATACGGCTGGGGACTGGCAATATCTTGAGTTTTTCGGTCAAACCGGACCCGAGCAAACGGTGTTTGGGATAGGTGCCAGCCTTGGAGGATATTCCAGCTTGATCAAAGGCAAAGCCTATTTCGATGATTTATCAGTAGAGCTGTTAGAGGCTGCTCCTGTCGGAAAGGATATTATTTCATTGGATAGCGGGGCTGCAGCTCAGGACGCAAGCAGCGAAGATCCGGCGGCTGCTTCCCACAAAGTATCGCCCACAATGCTGCTGCTAATCTCGTCACTTTTTACTATTGTTTTTGTTTACTTCTATAATAGAGCTTTCCGTAGCAAAGGACTTTTGGATCAACCCGAAGTCATCTATCAGAGATGGCTGGTTGTAGCCATGGGAACCTCGCTTATTCTGCGGATATGGATTGGTATAACCGCGCAGGGGTACGAGAATGACATGAATACCTTCATTGCCTGGGGTCAACGCATGGTGGATTTGGGTCCTGGGAATTTTTATCAAGAGGGTTATTTTGCTGATTATCCTCCGGGGTATTTATATGTATTGTATTTACTTAGTTTCATTAAGGGTGTATTCGGTTTTGCACACGGTTCGGCGGGAGAGACCCTGCTTTTCAAGCTGCCTGCAATCCTTTCTGACCTCGTGCTTGGATATTTGATATTTAGAATAGGGCGTAAGAAAATAGGCTCTGGCCTAGCTGTAGGTTTGATGCTTCTCTTCTTATTTAATCCTGCCGTCCTTATTAATTCAGCTGCTTGGGGTCAAGCCGATTCCTTTTTCCTGATATTTTTGCTCATGAGTATTAAGGGTGCTGTTGATAAAGCTTTCGTTCGATCAGCCATATTTTTTGCAATCGCGGTATTGATTAAGCCGCAGGCGCTTATATTCACTCCGGTTCTAATGTTTGCCTTTTATCATCACCGTGCATGGAAGCAGCTTGCTGTGGGTGCATTATATGGTCTTGGCACATTTATCCTGCTTGCCGTTCCTTTCTTCTGGAATAACGGCGGTTTGGGTGGCATTATCCGTCTCTACAAAGCCACCCTGTCCTCCTATCCGTATTCTTCGGTTAATGCCTTTAATCTGTATGCACTGACCGATCCCTTGTGGTCGCCACTGGATACAACTTGGCTGGGAATCACCTATCGAATATGGGGATTTATCTTTATATTGGTTGCGGTCGCCTTTGCAGTCCTTTTTTCCTTTGCCAAAGAGCGTCTCGATCTATCCAAGTCCTACTATATAGGGATGGTTCTGATCGTTATTGTGTTTGTACTTGGAACCAAAATGCATGAACGTTATCTTTTCCCGGTTGTAATTCTGTGTCTCTTCAGTTTTATTGAAAGCCGTGACCGGCGTTTCCTGACTTTGTTTCTGGGGTTCAGCTTGACTCAATATATCAATGTAGGTTATACGCTTGCCCATCTGAACGCAGGTAATAATCCCGGTTCGGATGGAATTGTGCTGATCACAGCGATTACCAATCTTGGGCTTCTGTTATATATGCTCTATATTGGTTACCATGTGTATATACGGAAAGAGACGAAACTCCTTCTTCCCCAATATACAGTGGCGGAGAAGAATGCCGAGGATTTGAGTATTATTGAAGATATCCGTCCATTTGCGGAGAGCGGACGTGGATCGAAGCTCAAGCTTCAACGCAAGGACTGGATAGGGATTATCTTGATTACAGCTGTATATGCGGCACTTGCCCTGTTCAATCTAGGTTCTACCAAGTCCCCGGAAACGTTATGGGAACCGGCAGCCAAAGGCGAAAGCTTCTACATCGATCTAGGAGAGAGCAAACAGCTGGAGCGTGTGAATATATTCGGAGGCGTTGGTACGGGTAAATTTCAGCTGGAATTCAGCCAAACCCCTGATACTTGGAGTACACCACTGGATGTTAACGAGGACGTAGGTAATGTATTTGTATGGAAAAGCCAACCCCTCAACGTAGCGGCGCGTTATATGAAGCTTACAGTTGATTCACCGGGATTCGCGCTGCATGAGATTGCCTTGTATGCGCAGGGGGGCGGAAGAACTCCGCTGCCGATTGCCAATGTGGTTCCGGATGCCCAAGTCGTATCCAAACACGGAAGTCCAATCAACCTTTTTGATGAGCAGTCACTAATTCCCGCATATTCAGGGTTCATGAACGGGACCTATTTTGATGAGATTTATCATGCTCGTACGGCTTATGAATATACACATGGAATTGTGGCTTACGAGAATACGCATCCACCGCTTGGAAAGCTGTTCATTGCTATCGGGATGGAGCTGTTCGGTGTGAATCCGTTCGGTTGGCGTATTGTCGGCACACTTTTTGGTATAGCCATGCTTCCGCTCATTTACATTATGGCTTTGCGTTTGTTTGGAAAGAGTAGATACGCGGCTGTTGCTGCAGGATTATTTGCTCTAGATTTCATGCACTTCACCCAAACACGTATCTCCACTATAGATGTGTACGGTGTCTTCTTCATCATGTTGATGTTTTATTTCATGCAGCGGTATTTCACTATGAACTTCTATCTGGTTCCTCTAAGAAAAACCCTAGTTCCCTTATTCTGGGCCGGATTGTTCTTCGGGATAGGAGTAGCCTCCAAGTGGATCGTGCTGTATGGGGGTGCCGGGCTCGCGATTATGCTTGCTTTAGTTTTGCTTGAGCGTCATAGGCAGTATCGTGCGGCAAAGAGAGTTCTGACTGAAGGTAAACTTAGTGATCAGGAACTGAAACATGCCAGCCAGGGGGCTGTCAAAGTCTTTTGGAGGAATACGACCCTTACTTTGCTTAGCTGCATAGTTTTCTTTGTTCTTATTCCTGTCCTTGTATATAGTCTTTCTTTCATCCCTGTTCTGACACCAACAGCGGAGGGTTATACGCTTAAAGGCCTGGTTGATGCCCAGAAGAACATGTACAACTACCATAGTCAGCTTGTAGCTACGCATCCCTTTGCCTCTTCCTGGTGGCAGTGGCCCTTTATGAAAAGACCGGTCTGGTTCTACAGCGGTGGGGAAGGTCTTCCTGCGGGTAAAGTAACCAGCATTGTCACCATGGGTAATCCGCTCATCTGGTGGGCAGGGATTTTTGCAGTGTTGGGAACTTTATGGCTGTCTATCAAACGTAAAGACAAAAGTCTATACATGATATGGATTGCTTTCTTTTCTCAATTTGTACCTTGGATGCTTGTTCCGCGTGAGACTTTTCTTTACCATTACTTTGCTATGGTACCATTTCTAATTCTTAGTCTTGTTTATATGATGAAGCTTCTTGATGTCAAGCACCCAAAAGCCCGTTACATTCGTTATATCTTTATAGGGCTTGCAGCGTTGCTGTTTATCGCGTTTTATCCGGTGCTGTCGGGTATGGAGGTTAACGGGGATTATGTTAAACACTTTTTACGCTGGTTCCCTACCTGGGTGTTTTAAATGTTGAAGAATGACTATGCTTGAGGAGGAACGTAATGAAAGCTAGATACAGCGTAATTATTCCTATGTTCAATGAGGAAGAAGTTATTGCCCACACGTATGATCGATTGAAAAAAGTAATGGACACCTGCGGGGAGTCTTATGAGCTCTTATTTGTTAATGATGGGAGCCGTGACCGTACAGTAGAAATTATGCGGGAAATCACTAGCCGGGATAAAAACGTAAAGCTGATTGATTTCTCCCGTAACTTCGGACATCAGGTAGCAATAACCGCGGGCATGGATTATTCTGAAGGTCAGGCGGTTGTAGTGATCGATGCAGATCTTCAGGATCCGCCGGAGGTCATTTTAGAGATGATCGAGAAGTGGAAGGAAGGCTACGACGTTGTATATGCGAAGAGATTGAAACGACATGGGGAGACTCTTTTCAAAAAAGTTACGGCTAAGCTCTTCTACAGGCTTCTAAGCAGCATGACGAGTGTGGAGATTCCAACGGACACAGGTGACTTCCGCCTTATTGACCGTAAAGTATGTGATGTACTAAGAGGATTGAAAGAGAAGAATCGATATGTCAGAGGTTTGGTAAGTTGGGTGGGCTTCCGCCAGACTATGGTCGAATACGTACGGGAAGAGCGTTTTGCAGGCGAGACCAAATATCCGTTGAAAAAAATGATTCGCTTTGCATTAGACGGAATTACCTCTTTCTCACATAAGCCGCTCAAAATCGCTTCCTATATCGGTTTCTTTCTTTCCTTTGCCAGCTTTATTTACTTATTTCTTGTATTGTTCCAGAAATTATTCACCTCGTGGACCGTACCCGGTTGGGCTTCTATTGTAGGGATTAACCTGCTTTTCAATGGTATTGTGCTAATGCTGCTTGGTGTTATCGGTGAATATATCGGTCGGATTTACGATGAGTCCAAGGACAGACCACTTTATATTGTTCGTGAGACAACTGGTTACCATGATAATGAAGAATCGTTAGAGGCGGGTCTGAAGGTACAACGCCATGTCCGATAAAAGCCTGCGAGCCGGAGTCGTTCAATTTCTGAAGTTCAACGCAGTCGGCGTGCTTAACACATTGGTTGATTTTGCGATATTTACATTATTACATTCCATTGGGATGGTATATGGCGTGGCTCAAGTCATTTCCTACAGTGCGGGTACTGCCAACAGCTTTATTCTCAATAAAAAGGTGACCTTCCGAGACCGAGACCGCAACAGCACAGACGGCTTTGACCGCAAGCAGCTATTGAGATTTATTCTACTTAATCTGGTAGTGTTGGGTATCTCCCTGCTGTTAATGAACCTTTTGACTGACAAATTCGGGGTTCAAGTGTTAATGGCTAAGGTTATGGTTACCTTTGTTACGGTTGTTATCAACTTTTTTGGTAGTCGGAAATGGGTTTTTTGATATATTTATCATCATCTTAATAGAGAGGAGTGCATTCTATGCGAAAGTTTTCCTACCTGCTGATACTATGCGGTATTTTGATCATACTGTATCCGAAGGCTAATGAGTGGTTTAACGATTGGCAGCAGAATCGGCTGGTGAATGAAGCAGAACAGAGTTATAGAGAAAGTGAGACACCTTCTAATGATGCTGAGCTTAAAAGCAGATATGCTAAGGTTACTCAGCTGCTTGCTGAGGAATCCGCGTTGGACGAACAAGCTCAGACAGAAGAGGACAACTCTGCTCAGGCTCAGCCGGAGGTTGGCGGAGATGTGATTGCACTCATCGAGATTAAGAAGATAGACCTAAAGCTTCCCGTACTTGAAGGGGCTACGAAAGCGAATATGAAGCATGCCGCCACGCATATGAAGGAAACAACACCTCTAGGTGAGATAGGTAATTCAGCAATTGCTGCTCATAGAGCCAGAAAGACAGGAAGATTGTTCAACAGATTAAATGAAGTGGGTATAGGTGACATTGTTACGGTAAAGACCAAGAACCAAGACTACAATTATGAGGTTTATGATATTTCTATCGTGGAGCCAACTGACGTTTCTGTTCTTAAGGGCAATAACAAGGACTCGATCCTTACACTTATTACTTGTGATCCGCTGGTCAATCCGACGCACCGGCTTATAATTCATGCCAAGTTACCCTGAATAATGTACAGAATTTGAATTATCGTAAAATATCATTATAAAATAGAGGATTCTATCAACCAGTCTATTGAGTATTACCGAAAACATGGTAATATAATAGATATAAAGCTAAACACGATAACGGCAAACCTATCGAAAGATAGGGACGCAAAGCTAGAGGGCCTTCCCGAAAGGATGGCAGCCAGCTACCGAATGAAGAGGCTTTTTTTGTTTTAATTAACTCGTTTCTATGATTCTAGTAGATATAGATAAAGCTACAACGATAACGGCAAACCTATCGAAAGATAGGGACGCAAAGCTAAAGGGTCTTCCCGAAAGGATGGCAGCCAGCTACCGAAAGGAGTTTTATCCATGAAGAAGTTCTATTTCATGTTAATGACACTATTCGTGTTAGTTACCTCAGTACCGGTTAATACAGCAGAAGCAGCAACTGCCGATACCCCTTGGTTGAACACATCGAAGTTAGCTGAGGGTGTGATCGGAGTACAATATGAAGTACCATCAAATAAACGTACCAAGCTGATGATTACTAAGGATGATAGCAGCTACACTTATAACCTGTTATCTTCTAATCAAACCGAAGTTTTTCCACTTCAACAAGGTAATGGTTCTTACAAGGTGTCTGTTCTTGAGAATACAACAGGCAACAAGTACAGAGTCGTATACTCTGAAGTAGTGGACTTATCTCTAAGCAATACTGATGTTGTATATTTGAATTCTGTTCAGAATATTAAATGGAATTCCTCAGATAAAGCCATTCAGAAAGCTCAACTACTGACACAAGGCATGACAAATGATGAAGAGAAAGTGAAAGCAATCTATAACTACATCGTTAAGAACGTACAGTATGACTATTCATTGGCAGCCAATGTTGCTACGGACTACATTCCTAATATTAATAATACGATTACGAACAAAAAAGGTATTTGCTACGATTACTCTTCCTTATTCGCCGCGATGCTCCGTAGCGTAGACATTCCGGCCAAATTGGTAATGGGCAACACGAGCTATGTAACTGAGTACCATGCTTGGAATGAAGTTCTACTGAATGGGAAATGGGTAACCATTGATACAACAGTGGACGCTGGATTAATAAAGAACAAAAAAACAGCCGAACTAATCAAAAGCTCCAGCAAATATACCTCGGCTAAATTCTATTAAAATAATTAAAATAAACGTGATAAATGAACAACCTACTTAATTATTAAGCAGGTTGTTTTTATTTTTGTATAAGGGTTGATTTTTGATCTAGTAATGAGTTATTATAAGAAAGCGTTATCAAAGACTTGTCTGCACCGATGAATGATGGACTGAAAAGAAGTCATTCAAAAAAAGCTTGCAATTGATTTCTATACATGATATATTCTTATTCCGGCCAAGAAATGTTGATGCCGAGCTCGAAAAAGAAGTTGAAAAAAA
>NZ_JAUSTK010000044.1 GCF_030812855.1 Paenibacillus wynnii | reverse complement strand
GCAGCAATGCATGGAGCTGACCAATACTAATCGGTCGAGGGCTTATCCAAATATCTAGACGCAGATTCGTTTCGGATCCAGTTTTCAGGAATCAATTTCCTGAATGATTAATTTGATTTGGAGAGATACCCAAGTGGCTATAAGGGGACCCTCTGCTAAGGGGTTAGACTGCGTTAGCGGTGCGAGGGTTCGAATCCCTCTCTCTCCGCCATTTCAAATCATTCATTACCTTGTTATTGTGGCGGCGTAGCTCAGCTGGCTAGAGCGTACGGTTCATACCCGTGAGGTCGGGGGTTCGATCCCCTCTGCCGCTACCATACATACCCGGAGGCTTAGCTCAGCTGGGAGAGCATCTGCCTTACAAGCAGAGGGTCGGGGGTTCGAACCCCTCAGCCTCCACCATTTTTAAACTTTAGTTCCTTTTTACACCGTGCCGGTGTAGCTCAACTGGTAGAGCAACTGACTTGTAATCAGTAGGTTGGGGGTTCAAGTCCTCTCGCCGGCACCATTATTATTAAGTGGGGAACCGTGGTGTAGTTGGCCTAACATGCCTGCCTGTCACGCAGGAGATCGCGGGTTCGAATCCCGTCGGTTCCGCCATTTTTTCCACCAAACGAAGTGGGAAGTGTATGACTTACCGCTTTATTTTTATGCAACTTTATATGGCTCGATAGCTCAGTCGGTAGAGCAGAGGACTGAAAATCCTCGTGTCGGCGGTTCGAATCCGTCTCGAGCCACTTTTCTTGGGGGATTAGCGAAGCGGCCAAACGCATCAGACTGTAAATCTGCTCACGTAAGTGTTCGGTGGTTCGAATCCATCATCCCCCACCATTTTTATGAGCCATTAGCTCAGTTGGTAGAGCACCTGACTTTTAATCAGGGTGTCGAAGGTTCGAGTCCTTCATGGCTCATACGTTTACGAAAAGTCATTACCTTAGGGTAATGACTTTTTTGCTGTAATTAGGGCTTTTAACCTTCAGAAATTAGGCAAGTCCGCATGAATATGAAAAATATGATAAAATAAGCGAAAAAACAAAAGTGGTGGACTATTGTGACTATAGAGAGCGAGATATTGCGTCAAAAGCTGGAGCAGCTTACTGGGAAGAAAACCGGAATTAAGCAATTTGGAAGACAGGATTCAAAATCTCTATTCGGGTTAGGTTCACAAGAGAGTGATCAGCCGGTTATCCTCGACAGTAATATTTGGACGCCATTATACGAGAACGATGGGCGTATTACCGCAGTATCGGTGGAGATGGAAGGCTTATCTGCTATGGAGGTGCAACTGGTCCATTTTGCGGTGAGAAGCTTCGCTACTGCGCTCAAGGCTACAGGGGTTAAGGAAGAAGGGGAGATGGAGGCACTTCAGCTGAGCAAATGGCTTAATCTACAGCTAGAGCAGGAAAGGGAAGACACAGAGCTGCCAGATGATATTGCTTTGAAAAGTCGACTTTTTGGGGATATGATTCCCTTTTTACTTATAAGTGAAAATGTACATAGTGCGCCTATCTCCTACCGCTCATTGATGAAGCTGCTGCGCAGTTATTTTGACAGTACGGTTATTCTAATTCCCCTGCAGGAAAAGGAATGGCTCATTCTAGCCCGCAAGGAACTGCTTACTGATGGGGACGATAAGGAAGAGGAAGAAGAGAGTGAAGATGATCTGCTGTCACAGACCAGCATGGGTCTGCATGAGCTGATTGCCAATGAGTGGGTAGGCGTGTTCCATTTGGCGGTGGCACCTGCAATTGTACCTGTTAAAGGCTTGACCGGAGCAGTAGCACTTTTACGTGAAACTATAATATTGGGCCGTATTTTCCAAGTGGGGGAATACATTCATTTGCCATGGGAACTTCATTTGGAGCGGTTGGTTAATAGTATTCCCGATGCACGGCGTAGACAGTTGCTTGGACAGATTGGAGACTACACCTCCGTTTTATCGGATAAAGAAATGCTGCTGACTTTAGAGACTTTTTTTGAAATGGAATGCAATGTAAGTGAGACCGCTAAAAAATTATATATACATCGAAATACATTGCTTTACCGTCTGGACAAGATCAAACAGGAGACAGGTGCGGATGTACGAAGCTTTGGGGATGCTGCAATTGTGAAGTTGACCATGCTTTTGTATAAAGTGACGAAAAGGAAATAATTTTTTTGTGAAGGTTACAAATAGCCAGCCCACAGTGTGTGGGGTAAGATAGGTGTACGGAAAAGAAATCTTCGAACTTCAATAATTGATCCGAGGGGGAAAATTAAATGGCAGGCGTACGTTTAGAGCACATTACAAAAAAATACCCAGGTTCTGATAAAGCAACAGTAGCAGATATCAATCTTGATATTAAAGATAAGGAATTTCTAGTATTGGTAGGACCATCCGGTTGCGGTAAATCAACAACACTACGGATGATCGCTGGCTTGGAGGAAATTTCCGAAGGTAAAATGTTCATCGGCGACCGCGTTGTTAATGACGTAGCACCGAAAGACCGCGATATCGCGATGGTATTCCAATCTTATGCCCTTTATCCGCATATGAGCGTATACCAAAACATGGCGTTTGGTTTGAAACTGCGTAAAGTTAAAAAAGATGAAATCGATAAAAAGGTTCGCGATGCTGCAAAAATTCTCGATATCGAGCATTTGCTTGAGCGTAAACCTAAAGCTCTTTCCGGTGGTCAACGCCAACGTGTAGCTTTGGGACGCGCGATTGTCCGCGATCCACAAGTATTCTTGATGGATGAGCCTTTGTCCAACTTGGATGCTAAACTTCGTGGTCAAATGCGTGCTGAAATCACTAAACTGGTTAAGCGCCTTGAAACTACTTGTATCTATGTAACGCATGACCAAACAGAAGCTATGACAATGGGTGACCGTATCGTAGTTATGTATGATGGTATCATTCAACAAGCAGCTTCTCCTGAAGTGCTTTACAATGAACCTACAAACTTGTTCGTAGCCGGCTTTATCGGTTCCCCAACAATGAACTTTATCAGTGGTACATTGTCAGAAGCTAACGGAAGCGTTCGTTTCCGCGCAGAGAACCTTGATGTTGAAGTACCGGGCGGAAAAGCTCAAATCATCCGCAGCAAAGGTTACATCGGTAAAGAAGTTGTTATGGGAGTTCGTCCAGAAGATATCCATGAAGAACCAGTATTCTTGGAAGCTTCACCAAACACAATCTTCACATCGTTGGTTGATGTAACTGAAAACCTGGGTCATGAAATGTTGCTCTACTTGAGCGGTCTTGGCAGCAGCACTGTTATTGCCCGTGTAGACGGTCGTTCTACTACTCGCGAAGGCAGCAAGCCTAAGCTGGCAGTAGACATGAACAAGGTACACTTCTTCGACAAAACTTCCGAACTTAACATTCTATTGGGATAAGACCCTACGTCTTTTCTCCTTTCAGAAAGCCACCCGAAAGGGTGGCTTTTTTTGATGAATACAAAAGGAATAATAATGAACGGGAACTCCGCAGCATAGGGCGTTATGATTGCATTCATGGTCGTTATCAATTAAGATAGCAGGAGAATTACCTCCGGCAGAAAGATGATACATCACTAAAAGGTGCAGGAGAAGCGGACAAAAACCGCAGGGGACGAAAGGACGAATATACATGGCTAAGAAAGTAAAAGTATCTGAATTGGTACAGCATTTTCAATTAGAAGTCATTTCCGGACAGGAGGGTCTCAAGAGACCCATTACAGTTGACGATTTGAATCGTCCCGGGTTGGAGATGGCTGGTTATTTCGAATATTATCCAGAAGAACGTGTTCAACTGCTCGGTAAGACGGAGTTGGCTTTCTTCTCTATGCTGCCAGAAGAAGAAAGAATTAGCCGAATTCGGGGGATTTGCAATGATAATACACCTTGTATTGTCATTACCCGTTCTTTGGAAGTCCCGCAGGAATTAATAGATATAAGTAATGAGAAGGGCCTGCCTGTACTTCGGAGCACAATGGCTACCACGATTTTTTCTAGCCGACTGACTAGCTTTCTGGAAGGTAAATTAGCACCAACCGCCACTATTCATGGTGTACTCTGTGACGTATATGGTGTAGGCATGTTGATCACAGGAAGTAGCGGGATTGGTAAGAGTGAGACTGCGTTGGAGCTTGTTAAACGCGGCCATCGCCTAATTGCAGACGATGCTGTAGAAATCCGCCAAACCTCTGATAACCAGCTGCATGGTACGGCACCTGAATTGATCCGTCACCTGCTGGAAATTCGCGGAGTGGGTATTATTAATGTGATGACTTTGTTTGGTGCGGGGGCGATTCGTAATCATAAACGTATTACACTTGTGGTTCGACTGGAAGCCTGGCAGCAAGATAAACAATATGATCGTCTGGGTCTAGATGAAGAGACTACACGTATTATTGATACGGATATTCCGTTGGTTACAATTCCTGTACGTCCAGGACGTAACCTTGCCGTTATTATTGAAGTAGCAGCGATGAACTATCGCTTAAAGCAAATGGGCTTTAATGCAGCTTTGCAATTTACCAATAAGCTAACTGCCACCATTTCTGAAGATATGGACGATATGGATTAGGAGAGTGAGAGAATGTTTCCACTGGCTTTAGATCCGATTGTTTTTTCAGTTGGATCAATACCCGTTCACTGGTACGGTTTGATTTTAGGTTTTGGCGCATTGGTGGGATTATTTCTTGTAATCCGTGAAGGCAGACGTTATGGTATTCCACAGGAATTTTTCATGGATATGCTGCTTCTTGGCTTTCCCTCAGCGATTGTTGGGGCGCGGATTTACTACGTAGCTTTTAAATGGAATGAATACAAGGATAACCCTCTGGATGTATTTAAAATCTGGAACGGTGGCATTGCCATCTTCGGTGCATTAATCGGTGCGATCATTTGTGGAATTATCTATTTCCGATACAAAGGATACCCTTTCTGGCGAATAATTGATATTTGTGCACCTGGACTGCTGGCAGGGCAAATGATCGGCCGTTGGGGAAATTTTATCAACCAAGAGGCATACGGCCGAGTTGTCGAGGAGTCTTTCCTGCGTGACAAGCTTCATTTGCCTGACTTCATCGTAAACCAGATGTACATAAATGATGGCTTAAGTGAAGCCTTTCGTCATCCGACCTTTTTGTATGAATCTTTATGGAGTCTGATTGGCATCTTACTGCTACTGGTACTGCGCCGCCAAAGATTTTTACGCGCGGGAGAGTTGTTCCTATCCTACTTCATCTGGTATTCCATCGGACGTTTCTTCATTGAACCTTTACGTACAGACAGCTTGGCGTTTAATGGCAGTAGCGGTGTCGAAGCTCTTGTAAACGGTCTTTGGAGTCCAATGAAATGGTTGGGCTTCGAGCAAGGCTATCTTGATCCGGCCTACGGAAATGTTCGTATTTCCCAGTTGCTATCTTTACTCATTGCTATAGCAGCAATTGTTCTGATTATAATCCGTCGAGTAAGCGGGCAGCCAAAGGCACATTACTCAGACCCTATTATAAGCTCCAAAACACCGGCTTCAGATACACTAATGCCTGAAGGTGCGGAGAACACGCCGCGAAAAGTTCTACCTAACAGCCCTAGTGAGACCAAGCAGCCGGATGGGGAAGACAAAAAGGAGTAATAGAATAATATGATAGAATGCGTCCTCTTTGATCTGGACGGAACCATTGTTGACACGAACGAGCTGATTATAAATTCGTTCATGCATGCGTTGAAGCAGAATGCCCTTACACCTCTTAGCCGGGAGCAGATCATACCCCATATGGGAACGACCCTTCAGCAGCAGATGAGAGCTTTTTCAGGTCTTGAGGATGTTAGCAAGCTTGAACTGTCCTACCGTGAGTTTAATTATGAGCATCACGATGCCCTGGTCCGGCCGTTTCCGCAGGTCAATGAGACCATGGAGGAACTGCGCCGGCGTGGAATTAAGATGGGCATCGTAACGACCAAGATTCGTCCAACAACGATTAAAGCGTTGGAGATGTTCGATTTACTGCAGTACATGGATACCATTGTGACAGTTAACGATGTAACAGAGCCTAAACCTCACCCGGAGCCTGTACTCACTGCGGTTCGTAACCTGGGAGTAGATCTTCGAAAGACACTTATGGTGGGTGACAGCGCTGTTGATATCCAATCGGCAAAGACTGCTGGTGTTTATACTGCGGCTGTGGCCTGGTCGCTCAAAGGTGAGGAGACCCTCCGTAAATATGAGCCCGACTATATCATCCATGATATGACTGAGATATTAGCTATCGTAGAGCAGGGGACGAATGAATAGTGAGAAAAGTTACCCGCTATCCTGTAGAAGGCCATAATTCCTTGTGGTATATCTACCGCACGGTCAGTCCATGGAAGGGTGTTAAGAATTTTATTTTCATCCAAATTGCCCGCTACTGCCCGATATTATCGGTGAAGAATTGGATATACCGCCGAATTCTTGGGATGAAGGTTGGGCGGCATACGGCATTTGGGCTAATGGCGATGGTTGATGTATTTTTTCCGGAAAAAATAACGGTTGGAGAGAATTCAATTATCGGCTATAACACAACTATCCTGGCACATGAGTACTTAATCAAGGAATATCGCTTGGGCGAAGTTCTTATTGGTGAAAATGTATTGATCGGTGCCAACTGCACCATACTCCCCGGGGTAACCATTGGAGACGGTGCGATTGTAGCTGCGGGTTCGGTGGTCCATAAGGATGTTGCCGCTGGAGCTTTTGTCGGTGGAAATCCCTTGCGTGAACTAAGAGTAGGATCATCCATTGGAGATGTGGAAGACTTGTGAATACGTCGGATTCCCTGCAGGTTATTTTGCGTGTTGGAGCGCAACTCCTGCAGGTTTTTTGGCGTCTTACATCATGATAATAAAATCACGGTTTTTCGGAGCAACTTACATCAGAATATCAGTATGGTATTCATCACGGGCAGGCTTCCTGATAACAGATAAACTTCCGATTTTTATATCTCTATGAACGGACACCTTAGTAGAGAAGGGGAATTTAATTGAATCCTGTGAAACAAGAAAGGCTGCCCCAATTAGATATTTTTCGGGCATTGGCTATTTTGGGGGTGCTCCATGTGCACTCTTCATCTTTTGCCGCTGGGGAGCAAGCACTACAATCGCCTTATTATTACTGGATTAATGCAATCAATATCTTTTTCAAGTTTGGCACGCCTTCTTTTATTTTTCTCAGCAGCTTTGTTTTGTTTTACAATTATTACGGTCGGCCCGTTACACGAAGCCTTATTGCTAATTTTTATCGCCGCCGCCTGATGTTTATTCTATTACCCTATTTACTAGCTTCTATAGGCTATTATGGGCTAACTTTATATGTAAACGGTCAAATGTCGTGGAGTGTGGGGGAGAATCTGCTCCGATTTCTAAAAGCTTTGTTCACCGGGAACGCGTATGCCCACTTGTATTTTGTATTTATAAGCATCCAGTTTTATGTACTGTTCCCACTAGTGCTAAAGCTCCTGCAAGGTTCGCGTCAGCTCACCCGTTGGGTGATTCCTATTGGCCTCGGCCTTCAGTGGGGATTCATTATATGGAACAAGTACCAGCTTCATGTTGTAGAAAAGGGCAGCTTGGCTATTTCGTATTTTGCGTATTACATGATGGGGGCTTATATTGCCATTCATTTCGAGGAGATTAAAAAGTGGCTCTTCACTCCTTGGAGACAACTGCCTAAGCTGCTAAAGAGTCTCACGGGTCTACTTTTTTCTAGTTGGCTAATCGCCGCCTTTATACATATTCAGTTGTGGTACGAGGGGCGGCATAATGGGGTATGGACCAATTCGTTATGGTACGAGCTATTATGGAATGTACACACGATGCTGTCAGCGTTGGTATTACTGTATCTAACCTTTCTTATTCACCGTAAGGCTCCACGGGCTATCGTTGGTTTTTTAACACGTCTAGGAGAGTTATCCTTTGCTATTTATCTCATTCATCCGTTATTGTTGGCAATATACCGGCGTTTTCGCTATAATATCTCCCCGGATTCGTTGACTTATGTTCTTTTCGTATATGGGGGATTAGTGGTTGCGCTTGGCGGGAGCTGGCTGATGGTGCAGGTTGCGTTCCGTCGGATTCGTCCGGCATGGATCATCTTTGGGAGTGTACCACGTTCACTGGCTCCCTCTCCTAGAGGTAAGCCGGTACCTGAATCACTGGGCGAGGATAAGCGAAGCGCCAGATCATCAACGGATGAGGGATCCAAGAAAACACTTGGTGGTTAAGTGCTAAATGTACTATACTTTCATCTTCAGATACGGAGTGGAGCAGGAGGAAGGAACTTTGAGTCAAAAAGAACGAATTCCGCAGTTGGATATTTTCCGGGCGGTCGCTATTCTGGCAGTGCTTGCTATCCATGCGACCTCGCGTACATTAAGTGAGATGCTGGATACGTCGTTATTTCATCCCTTTCTTTTCATTAACAAGTTCAGCCAGTTTGCAGTACCATCTTTTGTTTTTCTGAGCGGGTTTGTCTTATTCTACAATTATATAGATCGGCCTTTGAATGGGAGAATGCTGGGCAAGTTCTATGGTAAAAGGTTGCTTTATATTATTGTGCCTTATGTGGTTTTCTCATTGCTGTATTTTATATTGAAAATGTATGCGGGGAACACGTGGAATCTGCCTGCAGAAGAACAGATCAATAAGCTGGGCAAATATTTGTTAAAAGGGACTGCGTATACGCATTTGTATTACGTCATTCTTATTTTTCAGTTCTATGTGCTGTTTCCATTATTTTTATGGTGTATGCAAAAGAGCCGCCGGGTTGCCGCTTGGGCGCCTTTGATCGGATTGCTAATGCAATGGGGTTTTGTCCTTCTAAATAGATATATGACTAGAAATGGCTATTGGGAGCTGTCTAAGGGCAGTCTCGCTATTACGTATTTTTCGTATTTCCTGTTGGGGGCTGCCATTGCTATTTACTATTCCTCATTGAAAAAATGGCTTATTCCTTCGCGTGAGGGATGGCGCTCTGGAAAAGGCATCGCCTGGGTCAGCCTGTGGGCAGCATGGGTTGCAGCAGGGATCGTACATGTTGAACTCTGGTTCAGCAGCTATACAAAGGGTACAGTCATAAACAGTTTGTGGTATGAGGCGTTCTCGAATTTACACGCTCTTCTGTCATGTCTGGTGTTGATGCAGCTCTCATTTCTTCTATATGGATGGGGACACAGTAGATTGGCTGTATTGTTAAGCTCAATAGGCGCTTGCTCCTTCGGCATTTACTTGCTGCATCCGGCACTGCTCTATTTCTATAGAGAAATTCCGTTTCATGGAGGTTCTCTCGCCTATACTGCCGCTATTGCCGGGGGCTGGCTTGTTGCACTGCTCGGTTCATGGCTGGTTGTGGCATTGGCCTTCCGTTATGTGAAGCTCTCTTGGATCTTGTTCGGATCCGTTCCTCAGAAACCGGACTCCAGGGTGAAGAGAATAGTTACGGATACGTCAGTCAAAGCTCAAGGATAAGGACGAGAATGGGTTATACGGTGATATTTTATAATTAGGTGATCATTTAAATAAAAGCGTCAGCTTTCCGCCTAAGTGGAGGAGCTGACGCTTTTTGTGTCTCCTTTATTACTTAACGAAGTCTCTTTGAAATTTGGCGATGGCTTCATATTGGCTCTCTAAGTTGCGGTAAACGGAAATATAAATAGGCAGCAGATGTTTGTATACGGTGGCATGTTCCTCGATGGGTTCATGCTTATGGGTGGATCCGATCATATCAAATACGACTTCCAGGGTATCTGTCATTCCAGTTGCGTACATTCCGAGTACAACTGCCCCTAGGCAAGAGCTCTCAAAGCTCTCGGGAACGACTACCTCCTGGTCAAAAATATCCGCCATCATCTGCCGCCATAACGCGGAGCGGGCAAAGCCGCCGGTAGCCAAAATCTGCTTAGGGCGACCAATCTGCTCCTCCATTGCCAAGAGAACCGTGTATAGATTAAATATTACACCCTCAAGTACGGAGCGGATCATATGCTCCTTCCGGTGGCTCATGGTTAATCCGAAGAAGGAGCCTCGTGCATCGGGGTTCCATAAAGGCGCTCTTTCGCCAGTTAAGTAGGGGTGAAAGAGCAGTCCGTCACTTCCTGGGGATACCTGCTCCGCGATCCGCGTCAAGACATCGTAGGGATCAATGCCAAGCCGCTTGGCTGTCTCCACTTCAGAGGCTGCGAATTCATCACGCACCCAACGGAACAGCATTCCACCATTGTTAACCGGTCCGCCGATGACCCAGTGGTTCTCCGTTAGTGCATAGCAGAAAATTCGACCTTTCGGATCGATCACCGGACGGTCTACAACGGTACGAATAGCACCGCTTGTGCCGATGGTAGCTGCTACAACACCCGGTTTAATCGCTCCTACTCCAAGATTGGAGAGGACACCATCGGTTGCGCCTATTACAAACTTTGTAGTAGGCAGCAGACCAAGCTCTTCTGCCTTTCCAGGTAATAGTCCCTGTAAAACATAGGTAGTGGGAACGAGCCTGGAGAGGCGTTCTTCTGTAATGCCTGCAATCTCCAACGCTTCTGCATCCCAGTCCAGATTCACTAGGTTAAGCATACCCGTAGAGGATGCAATGGAGTGATCCACAACATATTCACCGAATAGCTTGGCAAACACGTATTCTTTAATGGAGATGAATTTATAGGCTCTATGAAAAAGTTCCGGTTGATCCTCCCGGAGCCACATTAGCTTAGTAATAGGTGACATAGGATGAATAGGTGTACCGGTACGAAGGTAAAGCTCATGACCGTTAAGCTCGTTCTTCAAGCGCCGGGCACATTCAGCACTTCGATTGTCTGCCCAGGTAATACAAGGGGTAAGAGGATTGCCCTCCTGATCCACGGCGATAACACTATGCATTGCAGAGCTGAAAGAGACGAAGTTAATCTGTTCAGGCCGGGCGCCGCCTTGGTGTACAACCTTGGAGATGGTGTTAATGACCGCATGCAGAATTTGCTCGGGGTCCTGTTCGGCGATGGCCGGTGAAGGTTTATGGAGCGGATAGCCTTCATCGGCCCCGGCGATAATGCGTCCATTCTCCTGAAATAAAATAGCTTTTGTACTTGTAGTTCCAATATCAACGCCAATCATATAGGGTGGATTCATCCGTCAGCCTTCTTTCACAAATGTAGCCGAGCGGGTGGATTTGATAGCTCAGCCGTCCCGCTCCTACATTTAATTTTGACTAGCAGGTTCCTTAAACAATTACGCTCAGGAGCATAATGAAGGCCAATGCTACTACAGAGAGGATGGTCTCCATTACTGTCCAGGTCTTAAGTGTCTGTACTACAGTCATCCCGAAGAATTCCTTGATCATCCAAAAGCCGGCATCATTAACATGAGAAAGCACCAGTGAACCTGCTCCTGTTGCTAACACAACCAATTCAATATTAACACCGGTGCTCACGGCAAGAACAGGAGCTATAATTCCAGCAGCCGTTGTCATTGCTACAGTAGCTGAACCTGTAGCGACACGGATTAAAGCGGCAACAAGCCAAGCGAAGAAAATAATATTAACATGGGATTGGGTGGCAAGTGAAGCTATGGCTCCGCCGACACCACTGTCTATCAGCACCTGCTTAAAGGCGCCCCCGCCCCCGATGATAAGAATAATCGTTGCGGTTGGTGCCAAACATTCATTGGTAAAACGCGAAATGTCTTCTTTATTGAAGCCTCTTGCAAACCCTAATGAGAAGAATGAGAAAACCGCAGAGATCAACAGCGCAACGACTTCATGACCAATAAACTTAGCGAAAGGTGTAAATCCATGAACGGCTTCCGGGTCAAGAATGTCAGCTACAGATCCGATCAGCATCAAAATAACCGGAAGCAAAATCGTTAGCAGAGTGATGCCAAAGCCAGGCAAATCACGCACGCTTTTTGCAGCAAATTGCTCGGCCAGTTTGGCGGGCGGTTCAACCTGTATGCGCTTGCCTATGAATTTACCGAAAAGAGGACCCGCAATAATAGCTGTAGGTAAACCCACTATCATCGAGTATAGAATCGTCTTACCCAGATTTGCACCGTAGGCACCAATTGCGATCATAGGAGCGGGATGCGGCGGAACCAGTCCGTGAACGGTGGAGAGACCGGCGAGAATCGGAATTCCGATTTGCAGGAGGGGCATCTTTGTTTTTCGAGCTACCATAAAGACAACTGGAATAAGCAGAATGACACCGACTTCAAAAAACACAGGAATCCCTACAACAAACCCGACAAGCATCATTGCCCAATGGACACGTTTCTCCCCAAACCGGTCGACCAGCGTATTGGCAATACGCTCTGCACCCCCGGATTCGGCCATCATTTTACCCAACATCGTTCCTAAACCTATGACAATGGCTATGGTTCCAAGAGTTCCGCCAAGACCGCCGGTAATGGACTTGATGAGGCTCTGGTATTCCATGCCGGACAGCAGACCCAGGAACAACGCAGAGACAAGCAAGGTTACAAACGGATTCCATTTGTATTTAGCGATAAGCATAACCAGAAAAACAATGACAATCAATGTCCAGACTAACAAAGTCGTATTATGACTTAGACCGAATAAGCTTTCCATCGTATGATAGACCTTCTAAAGTTGATGTCGCATCTACATTGAGTATCAAAAGCTATAATTACCAATGTGAAGAGAGATTACCCGATAATGTTAAATTGTATACTTGTCGACAACTAAGTTCGAAAAAAGTAAGTGGTTCTATATGGATATAGCGGGGCGCTTTCGCATACTACCTGCCCTTGTTAAGGCAGGCTGCGAATGAGTGTTTCACCAGAATCTGCAAAGTACTCCTGGACAACCCTGCGAATAGTTTCGGCATCTCCGGAACGAAGACCATCGATAACTGTCCGATGTTTGTCAGCGACCCAATTCATACGCTCTTCGCCAGTTTCGAAGCCTTTTTCAGTAGTGATTAGAATGACCGTCATCACAATGTGGCGAATGCTGTTCCACAAATGCAGGATTCTTGAATGATTGGCCTCCGTGATGATGGCTTCATGAAAGGAGAAATCCTGATGCGCAAAGTCCACAAAATTATTATGCTTTACGGCCAACTTCATTTTGTCGATACTCTGCTCAAGCTGTGAGATCAATGCTTCATGGTTGCCTTCTGCCAGCTTCTGCTGTGCAAAGCTTTCAATAAGATAACGTACATCATAAAGTTCTTCAACATCCTTCAAATTCAATCCGATGACCACAGCACCCATCCTCTCCAGACGGATTAATCCCTCTATGGACAATGATTTAAGCGCTTCCCGAACAGGGGAACGGCTAGTGCCGAAATCTGCGGCAATCCGATTCTCCGAAAGAATCTCTCCGGGTTTAATCTTTTCATTTATAATTTGCAGCCTGAGTTCACAGGCGATTGATTCCCCGAGAGAGGATCCTTGCAGCCAGGCGGAAGGATATTGCATTTTGACTCGACTCCTCTATGCGTGATTGGTATGTATACTGCAAAAGATGTGGTTCTCCATCGATTTTAGCATACTATGTCTTCACGGTTCCATCGGTTTAAGAGTCGTGGGCCTTCCTGAAGTATTTTCAACCTGTACTGATTAGTTATCCGGCACTACAGCGTGACCGCCAAATTCGTTACGAAGTGCAGCTACGACCTTCCCGTGGAACGTATTCTCCTCCAAAGAGCGATACCGCATTAGAAGGGAGAGGGCGATGACCGGCGTGCTGGCCTCCAAATCAAGAGCAGTCTGTACTGTCCATTTACCTTCCCCGGAGCTTTGCATAACACCCTTTATGCCGGACAGCTTCGGATCCTTGGAAAAAGCACTCTGGGTAAGTTCCATCAGCCAGCTTCGAATCACGGAACCGTTAGACCATACACGGGCTACATCTTCATAGTTGAAGTCAAAGCTGCTTTTTTCTAAAAGCTCAAAGCCCTCCGCTATGGATTGCATCATCCCGTATTCAATACCATTATGGATCATTTTCAGGAAATGCCCGCTGCCGTTGGTTCCTGCATACAGATAACCCTGATCTACCGCCAGATCTCGAAAAAGAGGTTCTATAGTTGTAAAGATCTCACGGTTTCCTCCGATCATGAAGCAGGCGCCAAATTCAGCTCCTTCGGTTCCGCCGGAAGTACCTGCATCGAAGAAATGGATTCCCAGAGGTTCCAGCCGTTCTGCGCGGGCGATGGACTCTTTATAATGAGAATTCCCGCCTTCTATAATAATATCTCCTTCATCCAATAGCCCGGCAAGCGTGTCAATTACACCTTCTACTACGGGCCCAGCGGGAACCATTACCCATACCATTCGGGGCCGTTCCAACTTAGCCACCAAGTCTTCTACACTAGAGGACGGAATAGCACCCTGCTGAGCGAGCTGTTCTCCTCTCTCCGGATTGAGATCGCTTACCACAATTTGATGCCCATGACTTAGTAAGTTTAATACCAGATTAAAGCCCATTTTTCCGAGACCAATCATACCGAGTTTCATTTCGCACTCACTCCTCAAATGTTCTCACTTGCATTGATGTATACTTGTCGACAACTTTGTTTGTATCTTACTCCTGCTCACCTACATTTGTAAAGAGTAATTTGTAAGCGCTCCATAAATCTCCATGACAGGCTGTACGTGCCTAGTGTAGAACAGGTATATTATTAACAGTAGTAATAAATGCTATTCTGTTAAGGCGGTAGCAATTGACGAAAAAGAACTGTCCATGGTACGATGTTTCAAGAGCTTTAGTTTGCTACCACTTTACCATAGTAAAGTATAGATAGGATCTGTAGATCATTCGACGAGGTGAATCATGAACATGTCCAAACCGAAAGGGTTCGAGAAGCCGGCAGGTGTACGCGATTATCTTCCACATGCGGTGAAGAAGCTGCGCAAGATTGAGAATGATGTGCTGCACTGTATGAGCCGCTGGGGTTATCGCCAGATGATTACTCCGACTCTGGAGTATTACGATACGGTTGGTGTAGCTAGTTCTACATCGGATCAAAAGTTATATAAATTGCTGAATAATAGGGGCCAGGCACTGGTGCTTCGTTCCGAAATGACCGCGCCCGTGGCGCGGGTAGTCTCCTCTCTTCTTAAGGAAGAGCCGCTCCCTCTGCGTTTGTCCTATCACGCCAATGTATTCCGCGCCATAGAGGAAGAAGCTGGACGTGAAGCGGAATTTTTTCAGACAGGTGTAGAATTGGTGGGAGATGATTCACCCGAGGCGGATGCCGAAGTGGTTGCGCTGGCCATTGCTTCGCTTCAGGCGGCGGGTGTCAAATCCTTCAAGATAGCTATGGGGCATGTCGGTTTCCTAAACGGACTGTTTCAGGAAGCCGTACCGGGGCTGCCGGAAGCCCAAGAGGAGCTCAAGAATCATCTGCTCGGCCGGGATTATGTCTCTTTTCGCGAAACATTGCGGGCGCTCAACCTGCCTGAAGTTCAAAAGAATGAACTGAATGGATTGCTTAGGTTGCGGGGGGGCAAAGAAATCTGTGGTCAGGCCCTGGAACTCAGCAGACATCCGCTGGCCCGGACTTCAATAGAGCATCTATGCAAGGTGTGGGAAGTGCTGGAGTCTTACGGAGTGTCGGAGCATGTGCTAATTGACCTTACGATGATTGGTGATTTCTCCTACTATACTGGAATGACCTTTGAGGGATATGCTGCTGAGTTGGGTTTCCCGGTATGCAGTGGAGGAAGATATGATAATTTGTTGCAGCAGTTTGGGCGGCCGATCCCCTCTACAGGCTTTTCGCTGAAGACCAACCGAATCCTTGACGGAGTACCTGGAACGCCAGAGAAGGTAGAGCTTCCAATACTGATTCAGTATGATGTTCCTAGGCGTCGGGAGGGACTGCAGGAAGCATCACGCCTGCGTGAAGAAGGGCATGCTGTAGTTACCCGCTTAACCGTCGGTCCAGAGGATCTAAAGGTCGTAAAGCGCTTGGATAACGATACGCTAGAATCCGAAGGTGAACGTTTTGGAGAAATTTATACCTTCGTCACATTCATCAGTGAGCACGGCTGAGGCTGTGCCTGAACCCTAATTAGATATATGCAATGGAAACGGAGACGATTGAAATGGCGCAGATTTTGAAGGTAGCTATGCCGAAAGGCCGCATATACAATAAGGCTGCAGAGCTATTCCGCTCCGCAGGTCTTCCTATACCCCCGGACGGGGAGGCTTCCCGAAAGCTGGTGATCCAGCTGCCTGAGGTAGGCATGGAATTTATTCTGGCCAAGCCCGTGGATGTTCCCACCTATGTAGAGTATGGCGTAGCGGATATCGGCATTGTCGGTAAGGATGTCCTGCTGGAAGAGGAGCGGGATGTGTACGAATTGCTTGATCTCGGGATTGCCCGGTGCCGCATGTCAATTATCGGTTTGCCTAATTGGCAGCCCGGCATTCAGCAGCGCGTTGCAACGAAATATCCCAATGTCGCTTCCCGTTATTTCCGGGAACAGGGTCAACAGGTAGAGGTCGTTAAGCTGAACGGATCCATTGAGCTTGCTCCCTTGATTGGCCTAGCTGACCGTATTGTCGATATGGTGGAGACAGGGCAGACGCTGCGTGATAACGGACTCGTGGAAATGACAAGCATATTTGAAATCACGAGCCGGCTTGTTGCCAACCGTGTCAGTTATCGGATGAAAAATGCAGAAATACAACAGCTATGCGATCGCTTGCAGAGTGTAATTAGCGTGCCGAAGCTGTAGATTGATATAGAGACTAGGGAGGAACAGTCGTGAAAGTACAATCAAGCAGTGAATTCAAGCTCCAGCGGGAAGTGGAGTATGGGACACCGGAGCAGAATCAGACCGTTAAGGAAATTGTAGCCGCGATCAAAAAAGAAGGGGATACAGCGCTCCTCCGCTACACAGAGCGGTTTGATGGCGTAACACTGACGACCGATGCACTGAGGGTGACACCGGAGGAGCTTGAGGCAGCCTACAGTCGCGTGGAGGAATCCTTCGTTACAGCTATCCGCGCAGCAGCGGTTAACATTCGTTCGTTCCATGCGAGACAAAAACGCAACTCATGGATGGATCTTCAGCCGGACGGTACCATTCTGGGACAGATCATACGTCCACTCAAACGTGTCGGTGTATATGTTCCCGGCGGGAAGGCAGCATATCCTTCCTCTGTCTTGATGAATGTGATTCCTGCCCAGATCGCCGGTGTTCCGGAGATCGTAATGGTCACACCGCCTGCAACCGGCGGCAAAGCGGGCATTGATCCTTACATTCTCGTTGCCGCCGCAGAAGCGGGTGTGCACGAGATTTACCGCGTGGGAGGAGCACAAGCCGTTGCCGCGCTAGCTTTTGGCACTGAAAGCATCGAGCCTGTCGATAAAATCTGCGGACCGGGGAACATATACGTGGCGTTAGCCAAACGTGAAGTCTACGGTGCCGTGGACATAGACAGCATCGCCGGTCCGAGCGAAATTGTGGTGCTGGCAGATGATTCTGCCGAGCCGGGTTATATCGCAGCGGACCTGCTCTCTCAGGCGGAGCATGACGAAATGGCGTCAGCCATTCTCGTGACTCCATCGCATGAACTGGCCTATGCTGTAGCCGCGGAAGTGGAGCGGCAGCTGTCGGAATTGCCGCGGCAGAGTATCGCCCGGGCTTCCGTAGAGGCTTACGGAGCGATCATCATCGTCGAGGATATCGAAGAGGGAATTTCCGTTGTGAACCGGCTGGCGCCGGAGCATTTGGAAATTGTAACAGCTGACCCTATGGGGCTCCTCGGGAGTATCGAGAACGCAGGGGCAATATTCCTAGGTCCTTACAGCTCAGAGCCTGTGGGAGACTATTTTGCCGGACCGAACCACATTATTCCCACGAACGGAACTGCACGGTTCTCCTCGCCCGTAGATGTGGATGACTTCATTAAGAAGTCCAGCCTCATCTACTACAGCAAGGAAGCACTGCTGCGTGATGGACATAGTATTATTGAGCTGGCAAGACGTGAGGGCCTTGAAGGGCATGCCCGAGCTATTGAAATCCGATTAGAAAACGAAGCGAAAGGTGGAGATAGCAATGGAGAACAATAATGAGCAGGCAGTGCGTCAGGCGGGGCTAAGCCGTACCACGAACGAGACGGACATCAAGCTGTCTTTATCAGTAGACGGCAGCGGGGTTTCTGAGCTGGAGACGGATGTCCCTTTTTTGAATCATATGCTGGACTTATTCACGAAGCACGGTCAGTTTGATCTGAATGTACAAGCACGCGGGGATATCGAAATCGATGATCATCACACGGTAGAGGATATCGGGATTTGTCTGGGTCAAGCCCTCCGAGAGGCGTTAGGCGATAAAAAAGGGATTAAACGTTACGCTAGTGTGTTTGTACCGATGGATGAGGCTTTGGCGCAGGTAGTGATTGATATCAGCAACCGGCCGCATTTTGAGTACCGTGCCGAGTATCCTTCCCAGCAGGTGGGAAGCTTCTCGACAGAGCTGGTACATGAGTTTCTGTGGAAGTTCGCGCTTGAAGCAAGGATTACGCTGCACGTCATCGTTCACTACGGTACAAACACACATCACATGATTGAAGCCGTGTTCAAGGCCCTTGGCCGTGCACTGGATGAAGCCACTCTTATTGATCCTCGTGTGAAGGGTGTGCCTTCTACGAAGGGAGTGCTGTAACATGGCTATAGCAATCGTCGATTATGGCATGGGCAATCTGCACAGTGTCAGCAAAGCGATAGAGCGCCTGGGCTATGAGTGTCTGGTGACGGGGGATGCGGAGCAGATTCTGGCGGCTGAAAGCGTCATTCTGCCCGGTGTCGGCGCGTTTGGCGATGCTATGGAGCATCTTCGCAGTACTGGATTGGATGCTGTAGTTAAAAAAGTAGCCGCCGGGAAGCAACCTATGCTCGGAATTTGTCTGGGTATGCAGCTGCTGTTCAGCAGCGGTGAAGAATATGGAACCCATGAAGGGCTGGGGATCGTGCCGGGTTCGGTTGTCCGTTTTGAGCCTAGAGAGGGCTTCAAGGTTCCTCATATGGGCTGGAACAGACTGAACTTCATGTTGGGTGATAGTCCGCTGCTGGAGGGTCTTGAAGAGGGGCATGTGTATTTTGTCCATTCGTATCACGCGCTTGTTGAACAAGAGAGTGATTTGATTGCCGTGACCGATTACGGATACCCAGTAACAGCGATTGTTGGACGGGGCAACGTGTTCGGTATGCAATTCCACCCGGAAAAAAGCGGGGAGCTCGGGATGCAGCTGCTGGGGAATTTTTTGAAGATTAAGGCCTAGGGTTATAACATACGAAAGCGGGGAACGTTGATGTCTTCTTTTATAGTATATCCGGCAATTGATATCCGGGATGGGAAATGCGTCAGATTGAAGCAAGGGGATTACAATCAAGAAACAGTCTATAACGACAGTCCTATAAAAGTGGCAAAATCGTGGGAAGAGCAAGGCGGACAATTTATTCACCTAGTGGATCTGGACGGCGCAAAGGCCGGTCATCCGGTCAATGATGCCATTATCGGTGCAATCGCTGCGAATGCTAATGTTCCTGTTCAAGTCGGAGGCGGTCTGCGCAGCCTTGCAGATGTCGAAAAGCTGCTCGGACTCGGTGTCAGCCGTGTGATTATCGGAACCGCCGCTATCAACGATCATGAATTTACAGAGGCTGTATTAGCCAAGTATGGTGATAAGGTTGCCATCGGGATTGATGCCCGTAACGGATACGTGGCTACCCACGGTTGGTTGAACACTTCAGAGACCCGAGCAGAGGATCTTGCAAAGTATTTGGCTTCCAAAGGAGCTGAGACGTTCATCTACACAGACATTTCCCGTGACGGGATGATGCAGGGCCCGAATGTGGAGGGCATTCTCTCCATGGCAGCTACCAGCGGCAAAACGGTGATAGCTTCCGGCGGAGTGACCACTTTGGACGATCTGGTGCGCCTTAATGTACATAGTGCCAGCGGGATTGGCGGAGCTATTGTCGGTAAAGCGTTGTATACGGGAAATATCGATCTTTCCGAAGCATTGCAGGCATTGGGGTCGAAGTAACATCAGCGATAAACATTAAGAGGAGTAACTTTAGTTGGTTTTAGTTGTATTTCGTACAATTATTTACACCGAATAGCTCCCTCCAGCTCAAATAGTTGTACTTTCTGCAGTTATAAACAGGAGAACAGCTGATTTGGAGCTAGTTTCATGGATTTAGTTGTACGAAATACAGTTAAAGTACGTTTTCCTCGTTAAAATGGGCAAATAGATGTACTTTGTGCAATAAAGATTAGGGTTATAGGGATTGGCCGGGTTTGGTTAGGTTTGGTTAGGTCTGGTTAGGTCTGGTTTGGTCTGGTTAGGTTTGGTTAGGTTTGGTTAGGTTTGGTTAGGTCTGGTTAGGTCTGGTTAGGTCTGGTTAGGTCTGGTTAGGTCTGGTTAGGTTGGTTAGGTCAGATTAGCTTTACAGGTTTCTATTTCTTTCTATCTCTACCGCAGACAGCGCAAGCTTGTCGTCCCGAAGGGGCCAAAAACGTGGAACACGAGGGTCTAATGGTTTTGAATTCAGTCTCTGTAGTTTTGTAATGTTGGTCTTGCAGTCGCGCCAAACGTTCAAGCGGTCCCGTAGGGATTAGCGATCATAGCAGTTTGTAACTAAGGAGCACCTCTGCCCCGCATGCACCAATGTTCCGGGTGTCCAGAGGGCCGGGGCCCTTGGGGTTCCCCCTTGGCTAAGGGGGATTTAGGGGGATCGAAAAGGTTTTCGTCGAAAACACATGGAAAGGAGCGATTTTATGCTAGCAAAACGCATTATACCTTGTCTGGATGTGAAGGATGGACGGGTCGTCAAGGGCGTCAATTTTGTGAATCTGCGCGATGCCGGAGATCCGGTGGAGCTGGCAGCGATATATGACCGTGAAGGTGCGGATGAGCTGGTGTTTCTGGATATATCAGCTTCCGTAGAAGGACGGGCGACAATGGTCGAAGTGGTACGGCAGACTGCAGGTGAGATCGCCATTCCTTTTACGGTTGGCGGAGGAATATCTACACCTGAGGATATGAAGAGAATTTTACGTGCGGGTGCGGATAAAATCGGAATTAATACAGCGGCTGTAAACAATCCGCAGCTCATTCTGGAAGGCGCGCGCCGTTTCGGCTCACAATGTATTGTCGTAGCGGTAGATGCCAAATATAATGAGAGTTGGGGCGAGTGGGAAGTGTACACTCACGGAGGACGTAAACCGTCCGGCATACGAGCCTTAACTTGGGTCAAAGAGGCCGAAAAATTAGGTGCAGGCGAGATTCTGCTGACCAGTATGGATGCTGACGGTACAAAGGACGGCTTCGATCTGAAGCTGACATCGGCTGTATGTGATCTGCTCGGTATACCGGTTATAGCGTCCGGGGGAGCCGGGCAGAAGGATCATTTTTACGATGTATTCACGAAGGGTAAAGCGGATGCCGGATTAGCGGCTACGATTTTTCACTATAAAGAAATTGCTATACATGATCTAAAAGCAGATTTGAAGCAAAAAGGGGTGGAGATCCGATGAGTCAAGAGAGAGGGAATACAGCCCTGAGCCGGGAAGAGATTCTGGGAGGAATACGTTGGAACGAAGCAGGCCTGGTGCCTGTAATTGTTCAGGATGACAGTAGTCTTGAAGTACTGATGCTCGCTTATATGAATGCTGAATCCCTTCAGTTATCACTGGAGAGCGGACAAACATGGTTTTGGAGCCGGTCGAGAAGTGAACTGTGGCATAAAGGCGGGACTTCAGGAAACACACAGGCCATTACTTCGGTATATTATGATTGTGACAGCGATACGCTGCTGGTTAAGGTTAAGCCCGAAGGGCCTGCATGCCATACGGGAGAGACCTCATGCTTCTATCGTGAGATTTACTTAAGCGGTGAACAGACTTCGGCAAAATCACCGAACAAATCGGACAGCGAACGCTTTGCGGTACTGGGTGAGTTGGAGCGGGTTATTGCAGAGCGTGAAATAGAACGTCCAGAAGGTGCTTATACTACTTATTTATTTGATAAAGGTGTCGATAAGATTCTGAAAAAGGTCGGCGAAGAAGCCTCCGAGACGATTATTGCCGCCAAAAATAAAGACAATGCTGAGCTGCGCCTGGAAATCAGCGATCTCCTGTATCACTTACTGGTGCTTCTGCAAGAAAGAAAGCTTCCGCTGGACGACATTATGACAGAGCTTAGCGCCCGCCACGAGCGGCCGCGCCGCGACTAGAGCAGAACGGAGGGGGCCTCTTTCATGCATATCGATTATCATACACATCATGAGCGCTGCGGCCATGCCATAGGCAAGCTGGAAGAGTATGTGCAGCGCGGCATTGAGCTGGGTTTGGAGCAGCTGGGGCTGTCCGACCATCTTCCCTTAATTCATGTGGACCCGGCCCAGTATTATCCGGAGATGGCTATGCCGCTTGCGGAGCTTCCCCGGTATGTGGAGGAATGTTTCGCGCTGAAAGAGCGATATCGGGGGGTAATTGACCTACGGGTGGGGCTTGAGGCCGATTATATTGAAGCCTATGAAGAGGTGATCCGTGACCTGTTAGCCCCCTATCCATGGGATTATCTCATAGGATCGGTTCATTTTTTGGGAGAATGGGATATTACGGATTACCGGCAGGTTCAGGGCTGGGAAGGTAAGGATGTGCTGGAGGTATATCGACGTTACTATGATGCTGTAAGTAAATCTGCAACGTCCGGATTATATGATATTATAGGACATATAGACGTTATCAAACGCTTTGGATATGTTCCGGTCACTGAAGAAGCTCAGGCTGAGGTTAGAGAGCTTGAGCTTGGCGCTTTGAAAGCGATAGCAAGCAGCGGAATCGCTATGGAGCTGAATGCTTCGGGATTGACGAAACCCTGCAAGGAGATGTTCCCTGCAACACATGTGTTGAAGCAGGCCTTGGAGCTAGGCATACCGCTTACCCTTGGATCAGATGCACATGACCCAGCTAAGCTGGGTGAGGGACTGCCGGAAGCCCGCAGGCAGCTGTGGGAGACGGGGTTCCGAGAGTTGTCAGTCTTTGAAGACCGACGCCGTACCTCTGTTTCGTTTGAGCTATAAAATAAAACTATAGGAGGGCATTATAGTGCATCATCAACTGCGTATTTTTTCCGGTTCGTCGAATCCAAAGCTAGCCGCAGATATTGCGACGCGGCTGGGTGTGGAATTGGGGCAGATTAAGCTAACCCGGTTCATGAGCGGCGAGATTTATGTGCATTACGAAGAGAGCATCCGGAACTGTGACGTATTTTTGGTGCAATCCCTCTCCCATCCCATCAATGAGATGTTCGTAGAGCTGTTGGTCATGATTGATGCGGCAAAAAGAGCATCGGCAAGAACGGTCAACATTATTGTACCTTATTATGGATATGCCAGACAGGAACGTAAATCTGCACCGCGGGAGCCTATCTCCGCCAAAATGGTTGCCGATGTATTAACCACAGCCGGGGCTACCCGGGTCATTACAATCGATTTGCATGCTGCTGCTATTCAAGGATTCTTCAATATTCCAGTTGATCATATGACTGCATTGGATTTGATTAGCGGTCACCTGAAGCTAAAAGGTCTCACCGATCTGGTCGTCGTTTCCCCGGATGCAGGTCGTGCCTCTATGGCAGAGAAGCTGGCTAACAGGCTGAATTCGCCGTTTGCAATAATGATCAAGACACGACCTGCTCATAATGAATCGGTGATTACGCATGTTATCGGAGATGTTGAAGGAAGAACCCCAATTATTATTGAGGATCTGATCGATACCGGTACAACCATCGTAAACGTTGTAGAGAGCTTAAAGGAAAGAGGAGCCAAGAACAGTATTGTCTGCGCAACACATGGACTGTTCTCAGGACCTGCCTTGGAGCGTTTGGAGCATCCGGCAATTGATGAAGTGGTCATTACAGACTCCATCCTGCTGCCGGAGGATCATTCGAGCCGCTTTACCGTATTATCCGTTGCACCGATGCTGGCGCAAGCTACACGTATCATTATTGAAGGCGGTTCTATAGACAAGCTGTTCAGAGACGCGGGAATTTAATATTCCCCGTCTTTTTTTTTATTTCATGGACATTTCTCTGAATTTGGTTAGTATAGGGGACCCTCGGATTGGAGAATCCTGCCCACACTTGTGGTATACTGGGTGAATACAGCCGCAGCCAAAAATGGAAGCGGTGCAGCGTAAAAGTTTGGAGAACCGGCAGCCGAAAGGCACCGACCTCCTATTTTTCGTGAGGAGGAAGCTTACAAGGAGGTGCCTTGCTTCCATGATTGAGAGATCTTCAGAGAATGATGTGGGCAACGGCAATGTTATTCCCATCACCCTGAATGCCAATTTTTTCTTTGAAAGAGCCGTCCGGTCACTGGATCGCTTTCAATATGATAAGGCATTAAAAAATTTTCGCAAAGCTGCAGAGTATGAGCCGGACAATCCGGTTAATCATTGTAATGTGGCGGGTATATTCTCAGAGATGGGTAATTATGAGGCTTCGAACGAAATTTTGACCCATGTGCTTGAGAATATTGATTCGTCTTTAACAGAATGTCACTTCTATATGGCAAATAATTACGCTAATATGGATAACTTCGAGGAAGCTGAGCGTTCTTTGGTGAAGTACCTTGAAGAGGATCTTAACGGCGATTTCCTTATGGAATCGGAGGAGCTGATGGAGCTCCTGAACTATGAGCTCGATCGACCGGCCCCTCTGCACCGGATCAGAAGCCGTGAAGGTGTAGTGGAGCATGACCGTGCCCGTGCGCTTCTTGAGGAAGGCAAGTTCACGGAAGCCGTGAAGCTGCTGAAGGAAATCGTGAATAATACGCCTGATTTCTTGGCGGCGCATAACAACCTGGCGCTGGCGTATTTCTATATGGGACGGTTCGCCAAAGCTAAGGAGTCAATCGAGCGGGTATTGGACCTTGCTCCGGGTGATCTGCATGCGCTTTGCAATTTGGCCATCTTCCTGCAATACGAAGGGGATAACGAATCGCTGGAAAGACTGCTGCGAATGCTCGAAGCGACGATTCCCTTCCACCAAGAGCATGTATTTAAGCTGGCGACTACAATGGGGATTCTGGGCCGTCATCGAATTGCTTACGGTCATTTTCGCCGACTGCTGAAGGATGAAGAGGTCGGCGGCGATGCCGGTCTCTATCATTACTGTGCGGCAGCTGCCAGCAACAGCGGTCTATATACTGAAGCCGAGCGCTGCTGGCGGCAGGTTGGCAAGCTGGACCCGGAATCGGTGGTGCCTCGGTTCTATCTGGCACAGCTGGAGCAAGCGCTGAAAGACAACCAGCCGATTCCCCCGGTGAGCTATAACTATCAGCTCCCCTTTCAAGAGCAGTTGAAGCTTTGGAAAGATAACAAAGGCAGCTTCGCTGAAGAAGTTCGGATCAATCCTCTGATTCGTTCCTCCTTCTTCTGGGCACTCCGCTACGGAGATTCCAATACGAAGCTGCAGGTTACACAGGCATTGCGATGGATTGAGGACGAAGAGATGTCCGAGGTCTTAAGAGCAATTATTGAAGAGCAACCTGTCCAGGAAGATAAACTTCAAGAAGCAGCCCTGTTTAGCCTGCAGAGACTTACGGGTAAGAATACGGAGACAGAACCTCTATTGGGAGAGGAGTTAATTTCTCCTCAACGCCATAAAATGCAACCCGAATGGAAAGAGGATTGGCAGCGAATCATTGATCAGACCGTCGGTATGATGGATCGAAGATACGATTCAGCCCAGAAGATAGCTGTAGAATTACTATGGAAGCAATTTGTGGGCAATCTATATCCGGATGTTCCTTTTTTCCGCCATACCGATGGTTGGTGTGCTGCCTTGGAGTATTTAACTGCAAAGCTGCATAATCGACCGGTAACCTACCGCGAAGTGGCGCAGCGTTATGGAGTATCACCTTCCATGGTAAGCCGCTATGTGCGGCGTATTGAGGATGAGTGCGACATCAAAGCAAGTATGACCGACAGTTTTCCGCCTTTTACTGAAAATATATAAAACCCATGTGAGGAGGCCACTGCTATGTACAAAACAATTGTAATCGGAACAGGTCCAGCCGGGCTGACCGCAGCCATTTATTTGGCCCGTGCCAACTTGAGTCCGCTGGTGATTGAAGGTTTGCAGCCAGGAGGACAACTGACAACCACGACTGAAGTGGAGAACTTTCCAGGCTTTCCTGACGGGATTCTAGGTCCTGATCTCATGGATAACATGCGCAAGCAGGCGGAACGATTTGGTGCCGAGTTCAAGAATGGCTGGGTGGACTCTGTGGATTTCTCTGGGCGGCCGTTTAAAGTAACTGTAGATGGATTAGGAGTATTAGAGGCAGAGTCTGTTATTATCTCGACAGGCGCTTCCGCTAGATACCTCGGAATTCCAGGAGAACAAGAGAATGTGGGTCGCGGGGTCAGCACCTGTGCTACCTGTGACGGTTTTTTCTTCCGCAATAAAAAGATTATCGTAGTGGGCGGAGGAGACTCTGCAATGGAAGAAGCCAGTTTCCTTACCCGGTTTGCTTCCAGTGTAACCTTGGTACACCGCCGTCCGGAACTGCGTGCATCCAAGATTATGCAGGACCGTGCGCGGGATAACAGCAAAGTGGTTTGGGCGCTTAACCGTACCCCGCTTGAGGTTTCAGTAGGGGATACCGGCGTGAAGGGTCTTAAAGTACGCAACAATGACACAGGCATCGAAGAGCTTGTTGAAGCGGACGGTGTCTTTGTCGCGATTGGTCATACGCCGAACACGTCTTTCCTGGGCGGACAGCTTACAACAGATGCCAACGGTTATCTTGTAGTAAACCCTGGTACAACAGAGACCAATATTCCTGGCGTATTTGCTTGCGGAGATGTGCAGGATACCCGTTACCGTCAGGCCATATCTGCAGCGGGAACAGGTTGTATGGCAGCTATGGATGCCGAGAAATATCTTGAAGGCACGATGGTACACGACTGGAGCGAATCACTCGATAAATAACAAGCTGCATTCTATATGAATTGAACAAAGACTGTCTCCTAAGCCATTAAGGCGAAGGGGCAGTCTTTTTTGTTAAATTTTTAAGTATGTGACTAGAATCACAATCCCCCTATTTTGCCTATGCTAATCTGAGATTGAGAATAGTTCTCATGTTGAAGGGGAGAGGCGTATGGGAAAAGTGCTGAAGCTGGAAGAATCCATATTTGAACTGGTAAGTAGGCATCCAGAAGCCATCGACATTATGGTAGAGCTAGGATTCCGAGATATCGCCAAACCGGGTATGCTGCAGACTGCAGGCCGCTTCATGACCTTGTCTAAAGGCATCAAGCTTAAAAAAATGAACATAGACACCGTTAAGCTAACGTTTCAGAGTTACGGCTTTGAAGTTGTTGAATAGATGATCTGATATATAAAAAAGGAGAGACATAAAATGAGCGAACTGATTAACAACCGTGAAGTAGATGTACCGGAACAAACCCGCCGACAAGCTATGCTCAGAGAGATCATTAAGGAGCTGCATGCAGGCAAAAGTGTGGATGAAGTGAAAGCCCGTTTTGCAGAAGCAGTGGGGGATGTAACGGTGGCAGAAATTTCTGCTATGGAGCATTCTCTAATGACAGAGGAGGGCATCCCTGTCTCTGAGGTACAGCGTTTATGCTCGGTGCATACAGCAATTTTTAAAGGCTCGATTGAGGAGATTCACCGCTCGTCCAAGCCGGAGGAGCAGCCAGGTCACCCGGTACACACCTTCAAGCTGGAGAACCGTGAGATCGAACGGCTCGTGAATTTCCGTCTGGCGCTGCATGCCGATAAGTTCCAGAAGAACGACAGCGAAGAAATCATTTTCAAGCTGTTAGAAGACTTGAGTCTGCTGCTGGATCTCGATAAACATTACAGCCGTAAAGAAAATTTGGTATTTCCTTACCTCGAAAAGTACGGCATCTATGGACCGACCAAGGTCATGTGGGGTGTGGATGACGGTATCCGGAATATGATTAAGTCCGCCAAGACGACGCTTAGTGATTATCAAGGTAACAAAACAGAGATTGGTGAAGCCCTGGCTCTTATTATTACTGAGGTTAATGAGATGATCTTCAAGGAAGAAAATATTCTTCTACCCATGGCGCTGGATAAGTTGACTGAGGATGAATGGGTTAAAATAGCACGGGAGAGCGATGAGATAGGGTTCTGCTTGACAGCACCTGACCAGGAGTGGATTCCAGAGCGTGCGGGTGAGCCGGAAGGCGCCGTAGAAACCAAGGAGACGGAAGAAGAAGAGGGAACAGCCCCACAAGGCTTTATCCGCTTTGAGACAGGCCTCTTGTCCCTCCATCAGTTGGAGACTGTCCTGAATCATTTGCCCGTTGACCTCACGTTTATTGATGAGAATGATGTGGTGCGTTATTTTTCCCATGGTAAAGAGCGTATTTTTGCCCGTACAAAAGCGGTTATTGGCCGTACCGTTCAGAACTGTCACCCGCCGCAAAGCGTGCATGTCGTAGAAAAGCTGCTGGAAGATTTCAAGGCAGGCCGCAAGGATGCTGAGGATTTCTGGATCGCTATCAAGGATAAATTCATCTATATTCGTTACTTTGCAGTTCGTGATGCGGAAGGACGTTACATGGGCACCTTGGAGTTTACGCAAAATATTGCCCCAATCCGCGCGCTAGAGGGACAAAAACGTATTTTGTCGGAATAGACAGATTTATAGACTTGTATGGACTTCCTTGCCTGTCGGGCAGGGGAGTTTTTTCTGTGCGGACCTGAGCTTGTTTCTACTTCCAAAAACTTATTAAATAATGCTTGTCCGGGTGTGTCGCCTTTCCTTGACCGCAGGGTGGGCTTCTATTATAGTGGGAACGTAGGATTAACTATTTTAGCATAGAAAAAGGTGGCTTATTACATGTCTGAAAATATCTACGTTGGCGTGGATTTGGGTGGAACCGCAATCAAGGTTGGAATCTGCAATGCCGAAGGGAACCTGCTGCATACGTATGAAGGGCCCACAGGAACAGCGGACGGCGTCGATACCGTTATCGATAACATCGAAAAGTATGTACGTCAAATTGTGGAGGACTCTCCTTATTCATGGGACCAGCTTGCTGGCGTGGGAGCGGGAGTGGCCGGCTTTACGAATATCCGTGAAGGAATCATCATACTTGCGCCTAACATAGGTTTTAGAGATGTGCCGATCCGTTCCATTTTGGAGGAACGACTGAATAAGCCAGTCAAAATAGACAACGACGCGAATGTGGCTGCACTGGGTGAAGCATGGAGCGGTGCGGGACAGGGCATAGATAATTGTGTCTGCTATACACTGGGAACAGGGGTTGGCGGCGGTATTATTATCAACGGTAAAATCTATCAAGGCTTCGCCGGTCTAGCTGGTGAACTGGGTCATATCTCTGTAGTGCCAGATCTGGAAGCGATTCAATGTGGATGTGGAAATATGGGCTGTTTGGAAACCGTTTCCTCAGCTACGGGTATTATTCGTATGGCTAATGATGCAGTGGCGCGCGGCGACCGGACCTCTCTTTCTCTAGTAGAAAAGATTGCAGCAAAGGAAGTTTTTGATGCGGCAAAAGCGGGCGACGAGGTAGCTATCCGTATTGTTAACCGGTCGGCTTTTTACTTGGGTAAATCCATGGCGGCAGTGGCTGCAGTGCTTAATCCTGAAGTATTCATCGTAGGTGGCGGTGTATCCAAAGCAGGCGATATTCTGTTCGATGAGGTTCGTCGTGTGTTCGCTAAATTGGCACCGGCTCCTCTTCAAACGGGAGTAACTATCATTCCGGCGAAGCTAGGTAATGATGCAGGTATTGTAGGCGCTGCCGGCTTGCTGCTTCGTTCATAGAACAACGAAATTATATATTCATATACTAACTCTGGGGAGGGGACGCTTTTATGACCGAGTTGGAGACTGTACAGCCCGGTGGGGCAACCCTGATCATTATTACGGGAATGTCTGGAGCAGGAAAAACGATTGCAGTACAAAGCCTGGAGGATCTTGGTTTTTTCTGCGTCGATAATTTGCCTCCGGTGCTTATCCCTAAGTTCGCAGAACTCATCGAACAGTCCAAAGGAAAAATCGCTAAGGTAGCCCTTGTGATTGATCTACGCGGACGGGAATTCTTTACCGCCCTATCGGAATCGCTTACCTATATTAAGGATGAGTCAACGATAGGCTGCGAAATTTTGTTTTTGGATGCTACTGACTCTGTACTTGTACAACGTTATAAAGAGAGCCGTCGGCATCATCCGCTCGCGCCCAAGGGCATGCCGCTTGACGGAATCCGGCTGGAGCGCAAGATGCTGGAGGAGCTGAAGAACTCGGCTACCCAAGTCATGGATACCAGCAGCATGAAGCCAGTACAGCTTAAGGAGAAGATTGTATCCCGCTTTTCCCATTTAGGTAAAAGTACACTCTCCGTTAATATTACTTCGTTTGGATTCAAGTATGGGATACCCATTGATGCAGATCTTGTATTCGATGTCCGCTTTTTACCTAACCCGCATTATGTGGATCACCTGCGGCCAAAGACGGGACAAGAAAATGATGTCTATGAATATGTGATGAAATGGCCCGAAACGCAGGTGTTCCTGACTAAATTGCTCGATATGCTTCATTTTTTGATCCCACAGTATCGCAAAGAAGGCAAGTCCCAGATTATTATCGGTATTGGCTGTACAGGGGGGAAACACCGCTCTGTGGCCATTTCTGAATATTTAGGCAAAATGCTAGGAGTCAGCGAGACAGAATCGGTAACGGTTAGTCATCGGGATGCCGAACGCGATCGGCACTAACGAGAGAAGGGATTACAGTGGCTGAAGAACAAAGAGAGCGGCCGCGTATCGTTGTTATGGGCGGGGGTACTGGATTGTCTGTAATGCTTCGCGGATTGAAGGAAAAGCCGCTGGATATTACAGCCATCGTGACGGTAGCTGATGACGGGGGCAGCTCCGGCATCTTGAGGAGCGAGCTGCAAATGCCGCCTCCTGGCGATATCCGCAACGTGTTGACCGCAATGGCTGACGTAGAGCCGTTGATGGCTGACATTATGAGGTACCGCTTCAGTAGCGGTGAAGGTCTTGCCGGGCACAGCCTCGGCAACCTGATTCTTGCAGCGCTAACCGATATATCGGGTGATTTCGTCACAGCTGTCCGGGAGCTTAGCCGATTGTTCGCTGTTCGCGGACGGGTTTTGCCCGCTGCGGCCGAAGCTGTAGTGCTTCACGCGGAAATGTCCGATGGCTCGCTTATAACAGGGGAGTCTAAGATTCCTGAAGCTGGCGGCATCATCAAGCGTGTGTTTCTGGAACCGGCCGATATAGAACCGCTACCGGAGGCTCTGGAAGCCATCCAGAATGCAGATGCAATACTGATTGGTCCGGGCAGTCTGTATACCAGCATCCTGCCCAATTTACTTGTGCCGAAGCTGGCAGAAGCGGTTGTATCCTCTGAGGCAATCAAAATTTTTGTCTGTAATGTTATGACTCAGCCCGGCGAAACAGATAATTATACGGTCAGCGATCATCTGCAAGCAGTGTATGACCATATCGGACTGCATCTGTTCGATTATGTGATTGTCAATGACGGAGAGATTCCGCCGCAGGTGCAGAGTAAATACGCGGAGAAGGGTGCCCGTCCGGTACGCCTTGACCGGGAAGCACTAGCGGGTACCGGATATAAGGTCATTGCGGATAAATTGGTACTGTTTAAGACATACTTGCGGCATGATACCGACAAACTAAGCAATCATATTTTTCAGCTTGTAACCGATTGGATATCTAGATAACCCTGACAAATCTACAGGATTTAGAAAGAGGTGAGACCCTTGTCTTTTGCGGCACTGACAAAAAAAGAGCTGACGATGGTCGAGAGCCAGCCCTGCTGTGAGAAAGCGGAAATGTCGGCACTCATTCGGATGAACGGATCGGTGCAGCTTTCAAGCAAAAAGGTAGTTCTGGACATTTCGACAGAGAATGCCGCGATTGCAAGGCGGGTTTATTCCTTGCTTAAGAAATATTACCAGGTCCATATTGAACTTCTCGTGCGTAAAAAAATGCGTTTGAAGAAAAATAACGTTTATATCGTTCGGATTCCTTCCCGTGTGCAGGAAATTCTGAACGACCTCAGAATAGTTTCTGAGGGCTTTATTTTTACAGACGGCATTGACGAGGCAATCGTAGGCAAAAACTGCTGTAAACGTGCTTATCTGCGCGGTGCTTTTATGGCGGGCGGGTCCGTGAACAACCCGGAGGGTTCTTCTTACCATCTGGAGATTTCCTCCATGTATGAAGAGCACTGCAAGGCGCTGGTGGACCTAGCTGGTGAATTCCACCTCAACGCCCGCTGTATTGAACGCAAGAAAGGCTTCATACTCTATATTAAAGAAGGCGAGAAAATCATCGAATTCTTGAGTCTGATCGGGGCGCATCAGGCACTTTTCAAATTCGAGGATGTGCGGATTATGCGTGACATGCGCAACTCCGTGAATCGCATCGTTAATTGTGAGACGGCTAATCTGAACAAAACCATCAGTGCTGCTGTGCGGCAGATTGAGAATATCAAACTGCTGCAGAGAGAAGTTGGGCTGGAAAGCTTGCCGGATAAGTTGCGGGAAGTAGCTGAAGTTAGACTGGCCCACCCTGATATCAACCTCAAGGAAGTCGGGGAGATGCTGAAAGGGACGGTTAGCAAGTCAGGCGTAAACCATAGACTTCGGAAAATTGATGAGCTGGCGGACAAGGTTCGGGGCAGCTAATATTTTTTTTCTAGTGTGGATTACGTTATAATGATATAATATTATAAAATTTAATGTGAAAATTTTGGGAAGATCTCAAATAGGGGGTAAGCGTTTCATGACAAAGCACCCGGTAGTTGTACGGTTGAAGACGGGGCTCCATGCTCGGCCTGCAGCATTATTCGTGCAGGAAGCAAATAAGTTTTCGTCTGAGATTTTCGTGGAAAAAGACGATAAAAAAGTAAACGCAAAAAGCATCATGGGGATTATGAGTCTTGCGATCAGCTCGGGCACGGAGATTTACATCAGTGCGGATGGCGCCGACGCGGAGCAAGCTGTAACGGCATTGACGAGTCTCGTCAGCAAAGAAGAGCTGGAGAACCAATAATTTGTAAGGCCTTACTTGTGATTGACTAAAAGCCCTTTATGGGCTTTTTTTAATACCTGAAAATCGGAGGTGATTATGGGTATATCTGTATATTTATCAAAGCCCTGCATGGAATTAAGAACTTCCTATTTAGACTTTTATCAAGAATGGATACATAGTGGAGAAGATATTGTTCCATGGGTTGTTGAAAAGGAACCCACTGATTTTGCTGGGATGCTGCAGTTTTTAACAAACTGCCCGGAATTCCTCTTCCTCAACCAAAGGTAGGTGGGGGATGGATAGGGCGGTCTTAATTTTTTCTTGCTTCAGAGCAACAAAGTCGTGCCTATTGAAATTTTTGCAGGAAATTT
>NZ_JAUSTK010000043.1 GCF_030812855.1 Paenibacillus wynnii | reverse complement strand
GACGGAATCAACGACAAGGACGATCCATTCCCGACCGATGCAACGAAACCGGGAACAGTCGGTGGCGAATTGGATACGGATGGCGATGGCATTCCCGACAGCCTAGATCCTGACGACGATAATGATGGCATTCCAGATACCGAGGAAGTCATTAAGGGAACCAATCCGAAAGATCCGGATACGGACAAGGATGGAATCAACGATAAGAACGATCCATTCCCAACCGACCCGACGAAGCCGGGTAACGGTGGTGGCGAATTGGATACGGACGGAGATGGCATTCCAGATAGTCTAGATCCGGACGACGATAACGATGGACTGACGGATGAACAGGAAATCGTGTTAGGCACTGATCCGAAGAAGGCCGATAGTGACAACGACGGAATCAACGACAAGGATGATCCATTCCCGACGGACCCGACGAAGCCATCCTTAAGTAATCTGAATAATGATTATAATAAGTTGGATATCGTCTATGAGGAAGGCGATCATGCGAAGCATGTTTCTAAGACGCTATATCTGTTTGAACAAGGAAATTCAGGGAATACAACGATCACATGGGAATCAAGTCACCCTGATGTTGTTAATGAGGCTGGAAGAGTAGTACAGCCTGGCCCTGATGCCGCAGATATCGAAGTCACATTAACCGCTACAATCCTTGATAAAGAGTCAGGGGAAAAGCGTACCAAAGTATTTAAAGTGACTGTTGTCAGAATGTCAGACGAAGATGCTGTTAGAGATGCAGCCAAGGCGTTAAAGGTAGACAAGGCATTTAAATTCACAGATGGGGATACATGGGAATCTGTTACTAATGAATTCTTCTTGCTCAGTACAGGAAATCATGGAACTAAGATCACATGGACCTCGACCAATACAGATGTTATTAAGCTATCCTACAGAGATAGCGAGGAATATGGTACCGTGAATAGACCTGTAGTCGGCGACAAAAATGTAATTGTTACTGCTACAATATCTAAGGGGACCGCTAGTATCACGAAGAGTTTCCTTTTGGTCGTAACTAACAAGAATATTGTGAAGGAAAAAGCGAATACGCGCCAAGAGACCGGCAGAGCTGCTGATGTAAAGGCGAATTCAAAAGACACGATCCAAACTGAAAGTCTGAGCATACTCAGAACTACTTTGAATAATCATGTCAAGATTGATACCGTCATCGTTGATCCGCTAAAGGTTGAAAGTCTAACGAATTCCTTTAACCCTCAGGATGGAGATATTCAAAAACGAACGGTAACTGTTGAAATTAAGCAGCAAGCAGATGACAAGGCGGACGAAATCGCCATTGAGATCCCTGCTGCAGTAGTATCGGCAATGGCTGACAGAAATGCGCGAATGGATATCCTCACGGATGAAGGTTCAGTCAAATTAAGTCAAGAAGCTTTGAAGGACGCAGCAGATAGGGGTACAGATCTTTATTTCCGTATTGTACCGGTTAAGAACGCGGAAGAGGAATCCGAGGTTAAACATGCAGTGGGCACTGACCCTAAAGTTACTCTGGCAGCTTCAGGGAATCAGGTGAACCTGTTAGGTTTGCCAAGAAAAATTGAAACTAATTTTGGTGGGTTTGTCACAAAAGTGGTGCTTCCATTAAGCGGAATAACAATTCCAACGGAGAATAAACAAGCATTCCTAGACGCTTTAAAGGTGTTCATTGAACATACGGATGGTACGACAGAACTGGTATCATGTACAATTCAATATGAGAATGGTATAGCAAAAGGAATAGAATTTGAGATTTCCAAGTTCAGCCGTTTTCAAATCATAAGCTTCAGCGCTCAGCATGAGCAAGAGAGCAACCCAGGAGGAACAAACACGTCTGGCAGTGGTACGAACACTAATACTAGTGTGACGGACAAAGAACAACCTAATGATCAATCTGGTGCAAGCAATTCAGCGCATAAAGGATACATCTTGGGTTATGCCGATGGAAACTTTAACCCAGATCGCATGATTACTCGTGCGGAAATGGCAACGATTCTGGCTCGCATATGGGGTGTGAATGAAGCACAAGCGTCCTCATCCTATAAAGATGTAGTTTCATCCTATTGGGCTTTACAGTCCATAGCTACAGTAACTGCACAGGGGCTAATGAAAGGTTATTCAGATGGCAGTTTTAAGCCGAATCAGTTAATTACACGTGCGGAAATGGCCATTATTGTATCCCGGTTGCTGGATAGTGTTCAAAGTGCTAATAGCAGCTTCAAAGACATTAATGGACATTGGGCAAAAAATGCGATTGATGAAGCGAAGGCAGCAGGTGTTATTAGCGGGTATATGGATGGAACATTCCGTCCGAATCAGACGCTTACACGTGCGGAAGCAGTTGTGATGATTAACAGACTCCTTGGCAGAGGACCATTGCTTGGAGCACAGCAGAAGTGGAAAGACGTTAGCGATAAGCACTGGGCGTATGGACACATTCAGGAAGCAAGTATGGACCATTCGTTTGAAAAGCAACAATCTAGCGGGGAGCAATATATTCCCGAGGCTTAATTCAGGTTTTTAATTCAAATTGGTTAAAGTCTAACTAGTGAGATCCCTTTTGAAAAATAGTAGCTGTTGCTATTTTTCGAAGGGGATTTTTGTTTGGTAACATAGAGACTTGTATATAGCCTCTCGGAATTAAACAGGGGATTAGAGGTGAAGGTGCTGGAGAAGAAAAGCTTGGTAGTCAGAATGCGGGACAAAAACAGGCTTCATAAGAAACACTCCCATCGCGAGTAGTGGGTTGAAAAAGCCCCCCCTTTCCACGCGATTTTGGAAAAATGGATAAAAAGTCAAGTGTTTTTTTGAAGAAATTCACCACATCCGCCACCTTTTTTCCAATTCTCTGAAGAAACATTATATTTGTACACTCAATCGCTCCCTTCTTGCGAGATTGTTGAGTTCCTGCAATCTGGACATATGATCCCGGATGAGGAACAACAAAAGTACATAACAGAAGTAGGCTTGTTCATTAACAAAATCGGCATTGTTGAGTAGCGTATATATCTAGAGATAGACCGCAACCTTTGAACGAGGGAGGTCTATTTTTTTTGAGACAATGCCAATAACGTGATCTATTCTGCAACTCATCTCTCCAATATTGCAGCTTACTCATCGTCTATTGAATAAGTGTAATTCCAAAAATATACTGTTAATGTAAGCAGCTGCTCGAAATGTACTCATGAATTAAAGGGGGGGCCAAGATGAAAATTACGATTGAGAATATCCCTGACGGAAGTGAGCCTGAAATCATTATTAGGTGCAACGAACCGGACGAATCATTAATGCAGCTTATTTATTCCCTGAAATCATCTTCGAAAATGCTAATCGGATTTACAGATTTACAAACGCACATTATTAATCCTAAGGATGTGTTTTATTTTGAATCCGTGGACAATAAAGTCTTTATTTATTGCCAGGAGAAGGTATTTGAGTCCAGGCTTAAGCTTTACGAGATTGAGATGGATTATGAGAACTGGGATTTTTTTAGAGCTACGAAATCAACCGTTCTGAATATTGGAAAAATAAAATCGGTAAGCCCAATCCTCTATGGAAGATTTGAAGCATTACTGCAAAATCGCGAAAAGGTCTTTATCTCCAGACAGTATGTTCCTGTGCTTAAGAAAAAATTAGGATTATAAGGAGGCTCCAACATGAAGGTCAAAAAATATTTGATGTACCTGTTGAAGGATTTTATTGTATCAAGTGGTTGCTTGATGATCATTACCTTAATAATATTGACACTTACTTCTATTGATACAATTAAAACCTCATTATTATGGCAAATTGTATTAATAGCCTCAGCCTACACTTTTTTTAAAAATTCTTTAGTGAATACGCATGAGCTAGGGAAAAAAACTCAAATGATCACCTTTGGTACTTGTTTTGTATTAGCAGATGTTATGGTGATTTTATGGCTTTGGTTTTTTAGCACCGGCAATAGTATGAATAGCAGCTTACTGGTTGCTTATATTATTGTGATTCTCCTTGTTAAGGGTTTGGTGTATGCCATGATGTATTCAGATGGCCAAAAGGAAGCAAAACAGCTCAATGAAAAGTTAAGCGAGTTTAGAAATGGCTTGAAAAAATAAATGAAAAAATAGTCAGCTAGTTCAATCACGTAGGAATGATGTGTTTTTTGAGATTATGTCGTAAACTAAATGTATACGTAATTTTTTCTGAATGGAGTAGATTCGAATACACGCGCAGGGAAAAGAAGATATAGAGAAGTTGCTGGAACGGGTAACGGGGGAGCTGTTGGGCAATTTATCTGTGGAGAGCATCTATTCGAATGAACCGGTTAGAGTTCGGCGCTTTCCCAAGCCTTGGAAGCTATTGGGGTCAGGGAATTATGCGGCAGTGTTCTTTCATCCGGATTATGCAGACTATGCGGTTAAGGTTTATGCTCCAGGAAGGCCAGGCCTGCAGGAAGAAGCGGAAGTATATAGACGCCTCGGGAATCATCACTCCTACTCCGAATGTTATTACGCGGGATCCAATTTTCTACTATTAAAGAGGCTTAATGGAGTTACATTCTATAATTGTATCAAACGAGGCATTCCCATAACGGATCAGGCCATCGAGGATATTGATTCAGCATTAGAGTATGCACGTTCCCGACAGCTTCACCCCCATGATGTGCACGGCAAAAATGTAATGATTCATAACGGACGCGGCCTAATTGTAGATGTGTCCGATTTTCTCAAGCAGGAAGACTGCAGCATGTGGAAGGATTTCAAAAAAGCATATTACCGTCTGTACCGTCCCATAGCTTCCCGATGGTTATTCCCAGTTCCGGCTATTATGCTGGAGGCCGTTCGTAAGGGATATCAGCTATGGCGGCGGCGCAGGAAGAAATAATACTGTATTCATTCATATATTTAGCAAAAGATTGGAGCCAAGTAATGAACTATCGCAATATAGAAGAATGTGTCAACGATTTAGAAAAGCACGGACATTTGGTTCGGATTCATGAAGAGGTAGATCCTGAGTTGGAAATGGCTGCTATACACATGAAGGTGTTTGAAGCTGGCGGGCCCGCATTATTGTTTGAAAAGGTAAAAGGTTCGAAGTTTCGTGCCGTATCGAACCTTTTTGGGACCGTTGAACGCAGCAAATTTATTTTTCGAGATACTTGGGACAGTGCACAGAGCGTAATCGCTTTGCGCAACAATCCGATGAAAGCTCTTAAAAATCCTTTGAAATACGTAGGGACGGGACTTGCTGCACGAAGAGCCTTACCTTTAAAAGTAATGGGGGGGCTACCTGCTGCCTTTCAGGAAATTAAAATCTCGGATCTCCCGCTCATTAAGCATTGGCCACAGGATGGCGGTGCTTTTGTTACCTTGCCGCAGGTGTACTCGGAAGATCCGGACAAGCCGGGCATAATGAATTCCAATCTAGGGATGTACCGTGTACAACTCAATGGGAATGACTATGAGATGAATAAGGAAGTTGGGATTCACTATCAGATACACCGCGGCATCGGAGTCCATCAGGACAAAGCCAATAAGCAGGGAAAACCTCTTAAAGTAAGCATTTTTATAGGCGGACCGCCGGCAAATACATTGTCAGCCATTATGCCGCTCCCGGAAGGGATGAGTGAGTTGACCTTTGCGGGTCTGCTTTCCGGTCGTCATTTTCGCTACAGCTATGTAGACGGCTTTTGTATCAGTAATGATGCGGATTTTGTAATCACAGGTGAAATTCATCCTGAAGAGACCAAGCCGGAAGGACCCTTCGGCGATCATTTGGGCTATTACAGTCTGACTCATCCTTTTCCGGTAATGAAAGTGCATAAAGTATACGCTAGACAAGGCGCAATATTTCCATTCACAGTAGTCGGTCGACCGCCTCAGGAAGATACGGCATTCGGCGCATTAATTCATGAGCTGACAGGTGATGCGATTCAGCAGGAAATTCCGGGTGTAAAAGAAGTCCACGCCTTAGATGCTGCCGGTGTACATCCCTTGTTGTTTGCGATTGGGAAGGAAAGATATACCCCTTATCAGCAAATAAAACAGCCGGCCGAAATTCTGACCATGGCTAACCGGATTCTAGGGACAGGGCAGTTGAGCTTAGCCAAATATTTATTCATTACGGCCGAAGAGAAGCGGGCTATAAGTACACATCATGTGGAGGATTTCCTGACCTATATCCTGGAGCGGATCGATCTTCGCCGGGACATTCACTTTTATACGAATACGACGATTGATACCCTTGATTATTCAGGTACAGGCTTAAATACGGGTAGTAAGGTTGTTTTTGCAGCCGTTGGAGATGCCAAGAGGGAATTGTGTACCGAGGTTCCGGATATGTTGAAGGAGCTGAAGGAGGTTGCAGATCCTAGATTGGTAATGCCGGGGATCGTAGTACTCCAAGGCTCTAAGTTCACGAATCACACAGAAGCTCAACAGGAAATCGACGCTCTAAGTGCGGCAATTCAGGCACAGGGGCAGCTTTCCTCATGTCCGATGATCATCCTATCTGATGATAGTTCCTTTATTAGTGCGACGCTTGATAATTTTCTATGGGCTACCTTCACACGCAGCAATCCTTCCCATGATATTTATGGGGTGAACAGCTCCTATGAGAACAAGCATTGGGCTTGCGATAATGTGATTATTGACGCACGTGTTAAGCCACATCAGGCCCCACCCTTAATTCCCGATCCAAAGGTGGAAAAGAACATCGAGCGACTGTTTGTTAAAGGTGCTAGCTTAGGCGGTATTCATACTGGCACTTCAAAGCTATAAAAGCTATAAAAGCTAAAAAGCTAAAAAGCTAAAAAGCTAGCCAGCCTCCGGATTATTGGAGACTGGCTAGCTTTATTTTCGAGCCGTAGTGACCTTCTTCAGTAGTTTAAAAGGTATCCGCTGAGCGACCACCAACACTCCATTAATTTGAAGTTATTTAGCAGCAGATACCGACTTGAACCACTCGTTGACTTCTTTCGTGATTTGCTCGCCGCCATTTGTTTTCCAGTTGGCAACAAATTCGTCAAAAGCATCTACAGGCAAATTGCCATATATGATTTTGTTGAAGGTTTCCATCTCTGACTGGCGAAGAAGGTTCCACTTGGAAATCATGGTTGGTGTAGCAGCGCCAGTGAAATAGTTCTGTTTGCGGATGTCTAATTGCGACATAACGACTTTCGCAGCTGCCCAGTTTTCCGGTTTGCGGAATTCAGCCATTTGTTTTTCGTAAGGAGTCTCTGGTGCGTTGCCATCGGCAAGCTTAACCAAAGTCTTCATATACAGATCAGGTATCCGAGCCGGTCCAGTCAAGAAAGGGAATTCATTGGAGAAATCTTTGATTTTCTCTTTGTCGCTGGTCGGTTGTCCATCAATGATGTCCCAATCGTATCCTTTGGCAAACCCATATTCAAATTCACTGCCTACAGCCGGGTTAGCCAGGTTGTCGAGGAGATAGTTGTAATATAGGAAAATAGCTTCTGGATGTTTGGCATCCTTGTTAATCATGATACTCGCATTTACCCCAGAATTTTGCCACTTGGTTCCGATAAGACCATCGGGTCCTGCAGGAATTGGATAGGCTTTGATCTTAGATCCCTTCACATTCTTCAGCAGATCGGGAGCAGGCCAGTCAGGAACCCAGTTTGCTCCTGGCAGAATACCCGCGGTGCCTTTAGTCCAGCTCTCAGCAGATTTGGCTTCATCCCAAAGGGCAGAGTCTGTGTGAATATAACCTTTATTCATCCATTCATTCAGCTTAGCTAATGCTTGCTTAGCACCTGGATTAATGGAACCATACTCAAGGTTGCCATTGGCATCTTTGTTCCATTGTTCCTGAATCGTGCCATAAGCCCCGAATAGCCAATCGAGTGAGCCCATCCAGGTATTCGTATTATTTTTCAAAGAAATCGCAAGCGGAAATACGTCTTTAGGAGCCAATCCGTCAGGGTTTTGGTTCTTAAATTTGTCCATAATATTCTCTAAATCGGCGATGGTTTTAGGAGCCTCAAGATTCAGCTTTTCCATCCAATCTTCCCGGAACCATAACAACGTATCGTCATTATCGGTGTATTCCATGATCGGCATGTTGTATTTCTTGCCATCTCTTGTGAAAGGGTACCATAATTCAGGATGCTGGGTGGCATGGTCCTTAAGAATTTGGTTGGCGTATTTATCAAAGAGTTCGTCAATCGGAATAAATTGGCCGGAATCAATCAATTGATTGGTTAAGACCGCGTTGGTGGGTACGGATACAAAATCTGGCAGCTTTTCACCAGAAGCTATGGCAAGCTGAAGCTTTTGTTTATATTGATCATCATTGGCCGGGTACCACGTATCTTTATGTTTAATACCTAAGGTTTCCAACATCCAACGATCGTGGACGTTATTTTCCTTAGTGTCACCTTGAACGTACTTCTTCGGCATTAATACGGCACTGATCTCAATCGGTGGATCATATTTACCATTAGCGAAAGCCGTATCGGCTTCAGAAGCAGTAGCGCCATTCGTGGCCGTGGCCGTGTTGCCTTTAGGTGCATTCTCATTTGCTGTTCCGCTACAGGCTGTTAGTGTGACGAGTGCCATGATAACGAGGAACAATCCCAACTTTTTAATCTTGACCATTCTTCAATTCCCCCTACTGTGTATGATCTTTACATCTGTAACTTTAACAACCTTTGGGGGAGAGCATCTATATGAGTTTGTTAGTTTTGATAGGACTCTATCATGCTATTTATTCCCGTCCCGATATTCCTGTGGGGTGACTCCGAACTGCCGCTTGAAGACTTTGATGAAATAGGCAGGGTCCATATATCCGATCTCCATGCCGATTTCATACACCTTTTTGGTTGTGGTTTTCAGCTTATGGCAGGCACGTTCCATGCGCAGGCGGGATATATATTCGCTTATTCCTTCTCCGGTTTCGATCTTATAAATTTTGGACAAGTGGGTCGGATGCAGATTGACATGGTCAGCCAGTACACGCAAAGAAACGTCGAGATGTAAGTTTTTATCCGTAAACTCTTGAATTTTCTTCACGTACAAAGAACGGATGTCCTTCACTTCATTGGAGGTACCCTCTTTCAGCTTGCCAAGTGCGCCTAGAGACCATTTTCGAAGCTTACTGATGGTGGTAAAAGCTTCTCCGTTCTGCAGCGGTTCCATATCCGTCCCAAGCAGCTTCACCAAAGTATGTCCGTTGGAGTGGGCGAGATGAGTGTAAGAAGCCGAGATTAGAAATCCAGCCTCCATGCAGTGCTCCCAGGATTCAGGCCATTTGTCATCCAGCTCCGCGAAGACTGCCATCAGCTTGGCTTCCGCCGCATCCCAGTGTCCTGCTTCAAGCAGATTGATTAAAGAGGGAGGCAAATAGAGAGCGTCTAATGGCCCCTGCTCAGTAGATTGTTCCAGATCACTGACTCGCATGACAAATTCACGCTCGTCACCAACAATTTGCCGGAAATAGGCGGAAGCCTGTCGGAAACGATCGGGAAGCTGCTCCGGGAATGGAAACCACTCTGTGATCACAATAGAGAGGGAGCCTTTTAGAAATTGTTTGACCTTATACTGAAGCTGCGAAGAGAGCTTCTCTAGTATGGTTTCTTGTCCAATATCCGTTCCTTGCTCCTTAAGCTGAAGCAAAAACACAAGGTACCCGTGCTCCTCCTTAACCCCCCAGACCTCCATGAATTCACCCAGAATTTCTTCTGCCATATTCATAATTGCATATTCAATCAACGGTTGTCCGTTGTTCTTATACTGACCGAATTCTTCCTCCAACCGGACAAGCATCAAGGAACACTCCCCATAGCTGAAGGGTAATTTGTAATTCCCCAGCTTCCGTTCCCACTCGTCAGCTGAGAGCCGATGACCCTGAAGGGAGTCAAGCAGCAGCTGACCCCGCAGAAGAGGCATGTTCTCTCGCAAGGTGTATTGCGTTTTTTCCAATGAGCTGATGAGTTTCCATTCTGCATTCAATTGATCGATCGCTGTTTTGACAGCGCCGAATAATTCTTGATCGGTAGGAGGCTTAAGCAGATAATCCACCGCTTTATGCTGGACCGCTTTTTTAGCAAATTCAAAATCAGAATGACCGGATAATATAATGCATTTTATTTTTTTATCACGTACACGAACCCGTTCTATCAGCTCTAAGCCTGTCATTTCAGGCATTTGAACATCGGATATGACAATATCAATAGGGTGGGTATCAATAATTTGCAGCGCTTCGGTTGCGGAGTACGCTTTGTGTACGTGTTCGATCCCGAGTGTGTGCCAAGGTTTATTCATGGCTAGATTGTCTACCCAGTGAGCTTCATCGTCTACTATGATCATTTGCATCTTGTATGTCTCCTTGTGGGCTTGGGTAATTGTATAGTTCTTGTCCAGTTGGAATCTCCCAGATGACCTCCGTGCGAAGTCCTCCTAAGGGTGACTTTGTAAAATTCAAATAGGAATGATTTCCGAATTGGTGAACGATCCGCTGATTCGTATTCCAGAGTCCGCAGCCCATTTCTTCTTGTAAGGGTTCCAGCATTTTACGTTTTAATGCTTCTTCTTGTTCGGGGTTTAACCCCGGCCCATCGTCATCAATATATACCCTGCAGAATCCATCTACGATTTCGCCGCTGATCCTGATTTCCCCCGAAGTATAAGACTTTCCTACCCCATGGATGACCGAGTTCTCGACAATAGGCTGAAGCATTAATCTTGGTACGTACTGGGTCTTCATTTCCTCGGAAATATCGATATGATAATCAATTCGGCCATTACGAAGCTTTTGAATATCCAAGTAGTTAACAAGCAGGCGAATTTCTTCGTCTACCGTAGCCGTTTCCCGTTCCATTCGGGTGGTATAGCGGTAATAAGCACTTAGATTATACGCCATAGATACGACGGCTTCCTCATCCTTCATCTGTGCCATATTGATAATATAACCTAGGCAGTTATAGAGGAAATGGGGATTGATTTGGGCCTGCAATTGCTTCAGAGTGGCTTCCCGTGCACGGATTTTTTCGTTGAACACATTTTCTATCAGGTCTTGAATTTGCCGTGACATATCATTGAAACGGTAGAACACAAATGAAAACTCATTGTGGTCCTTCGTGTGAAGCCTCACTGAATAATCACCCCGCTGTACGCGTCGCAAGCCCTTGATTAGCTTCTTGATAGGACGCTGAACATTTCTATACAGTAAGATGGATGATGAGATACCCACAACAAACAGTAGAAACATCGATAAATAGAATAGATTCCGGCTAAAGGATATCGGCTCCAGAATTCGATCAAGTGGGACAACGTCAACCAAATGCCAATCTAGATAGGAGGATTTAACCGAACTGACCAAATAACTTTGGCCCCCCAGTTTAACCACATGCTGTGTTGTACTTTCCGGCGGATGTTCATCCAAATAACGAACAAATTCAGTAGAGAGCTGCTTGTCCGCGCTGCGATTTAGGATCGGAGTGTCCCCTTTATGATAAAAGAACGGATCACCTTGACCTCCTGCTTTGTAAGAATCCAGCATATTCTGAATGTTCTCATAGCTGAAGCTGGCTTCAATCACCAAATTGCTGCCTGTCCACATCCCGGGTTGAGCTAAAGAATCGGTATAAAACCAATAAAAGGCCTTTAATTCGTTAGGAGACTCCGTGCCACCATCCCCGTATGTCCATTTCCCGCTCATATTTCGTTTTAAATAATTCTCATCGTATCCTGTAGATGTACTGTAATTGGAAATGACATCTTTATTCTGCTCGGAATGTACTGCGTATCTTGTAGGCCAAATATCCGTCAATCCGGATTGCTGAACCATTTTTTCTTGAATGATATACCGAGTCTGCATCCGGCCATACCGATCCTCCCAAAGGTTCAAGCCATTGAATTTCCTGACATTCGGATCCTTTGAAAAGGTAAGGCTGAAATCCATCATCTGCTGGATTCGCGAATCCATTTGACTGGATAAAAAGGTAAGCTGCTTCGTGCTGGATGTCAGCAGTTCCTTGCTTACAACCTTGTATGTGACGCTATTTGAATACGTATACAAAATAATAATGGGGATAAATAATACTATAATCAAGCTGTTCATTTTGGCAAAAAGACTAAATCTTGCCCAAGGCATTCCATTTCCAAATGGTAACCATCTACTTAAATTCATCGCTGTCTCCTCCAGACCCTGCCCCTAATAAAACCCTATTCCACCCTAACAATGTTATATAGTCAAACCTTAGAAATGCTTGATACTATTTATAACAGAGATTCTCATTACACACAAAATTATTTTTTGGAACAGGAGAGAGAGCTATGGAAGCTAACGTTGCACAACAGGTGAACCGTGGGAATACGCCGCGCATAAAGAGAAAAAAAAGCTATAAGCAACCATGGATGCTTCATTTTATGGTGCTACCAGCCGCTATTTTGGTTTTTATTTTCTCGTATATCCCCATGTCAGGTGTCCTTATGGCGTTTCAGGATTATAAGCCTGCACTGGGGATAGCAGATTCTCCATGGGTCGGGCTGAAGCATTTTCGATACATGTGGGAAAACGATTATTTCTTACAAATTACTTGGAACACACTGTTTTTTGCTTGCTCCAAGATGGTGATGAACTTGATCATTCCATTTTCCTTCGCTTTATTACTGAATGAGGTCAGGAAGATGACACTTAAAAGAAGCATCCAGACGCTTATATACCTGCCTCACTTTTTATCCTGGGTTACCCTCTCCGGAATTTTGATTGATATTCTGGCCCAGACCGGGCTGATCAACCAGTTCCTATCCAGTACGTTTGGCATCAAGCCGATTTTCTTTCTGGGTGACGGTAATTGGTTCCGGTTTACGGTCATTTTCAGTGATGTGTGGAAGGAATTTGGATTCAATACGATCATCTTTCTAGCCGCGCTATCCGGAATTAATCCATCACTCTATGAAGCTGCCGAGGTAGATGGGGCGGGGCGCTGGAAGCAAACGATGTATATAACCATTCCTTCCCTGATCCCAATCACTATCGTTGTTGCAACTTTGGCATTGGGCAATGTAATGAATGCTAACTTTGATCAGGTGTTTAACCTGTACAGCCCACTGATTTACCAACAAGGAGATATCATTGATACTTTCGTCTACAGAGAAGGTCTACTAAGTGGTCAGTTCAGCTTTGCAACCGCAGTCAATCTGTTTAAATCAGTGATCAGTTTAGTTCTAATTGTTATTTCTTACAGACTCGCATATAGATTTGCTGGGTACAGAATCTTCTAGAAGAGAAAGGATGACAACTTATGTACCACAAAACACTCTCTTATCGGATATTTAGCATTTTCAACAATGTTTTTTTGACTGTTATTTCCATTATTTGCTTACTTCCTTTGTACCACTTACTGATGGTGTCGCTCAGTTCATCCGCTCCCGCCAATGCGGGATTAGTTACCTTTTGGCCCATAGGATTTACCCTTGAGGCGTATACAAAGACGTTTACTAATGACAATTTCCTGACATCCCTATGGGTATCGGTGCAGAGAACCGTTATCGGAACGGGACTTGCTTTAATTGTTAACACCATTGCTGCTTATGCGCTCTCCAAAGAAACACGTGTCTTTCGAGCCCGCAATATCTATCTTTGGTATTTTGTGATCACCATGCTGTTTAACGGTGGACTAATCCCCGGCTACATCCTTATTTTGAAGCTAGGGCTGATGAATTCTTTGATGGCATTGATTCTGCCCGGATTGGTTACCGTCTTCAACGTCATTCTGTTGCTAAATTTCTTCCGTACTGTGCCAAAAGATTTGGAGGAAGCCGCCTTTATTGACGGAGCAGGTCAGTTTCGAACCTTTATCAGTGTCTATTTGCCGATATCCCTGCCAGTCATCGCCACTGTTTCTTTATTCATTATGGTGGGGCATTGGAATGCGTATTTCGACGGTATTATTTATATTCGAGATTCAGATAAGCTCCCGTTGGCCACTTTTATGCAGACGATTATCGTTCAGGCAGACATGTCGAAGCTGGACCTGTCAGCCGTTGCCAATCTATCTCAACGTACCATTCGGGCCTCACAGATCTTTATCGGCGCCCTGCCGATCCTGATGGTCTATCCTTTCTTGCAGCGTTTTTTTGTGACAGGAATTGTGGTTGGCGCTGTTAAAGAGTGAGATTTTGTTGAAAATTTTAGTTCAGTTTTCGGCTCTACTCCAAAATCAATGTTTGTTAGGTGACGCTGCCGACAGAAAGCCTTTCACACCCAAATAGAGGAGATTTCTCCCTCTATTCTTGCACCCGATGCCCTATTTGGGCCATTAGAGGGAATTTCGCCCGCTAATTTTGGGGATAGGGCCTTTAGAGGGAGAAAGGGCAAGATTTAAAGGGGCATTTTCCCTTTAATCTCAAAATAAAGGCGTTTCAGTCGATATTAGCGGGCACTTTTCCCTCTAATTGGCCGAAAGGTCGGTCCGCTGGTCCGAATAGGCTATTTCAAGAAAGAGCCGTTTTTACAACATATTTGGAGGTAGAGGATTTGGCTTTTATCCAATGTCAGTTTTATTCAGAAACCTTAAGTTTGTCCATAGGCATCAATGTCTTTATTCCTCAATATTCTGCAATTCAGGTTAGTGGTACTGGTAAGTTACCAGTCTTGTACCTGCTCCACGGACTAAGCGCGGATCATACCGATTGGATGAGGCATTCTTTCATCGAACGTTATGCGGAGGAGAAAGGAATCGCTGTTGTCATGCCAAGCGTAGGGCGCAGCTATTATACAGATATGAAGTATGGGTCAGACTACTTTACTTTTCTGAGCGATGAATTACCCACTGTAGTACGTGCCCTATTCCCTATTTCGGACCGCAGGGAGGATACCTTTGTGGCAGGAATGTCCATGGGGGGATATGGTGCGTTCAAGTTAGGTCTTACCTTCCCGGAACGTTACGCGGCAGCCGCAAGTCTATCGGGAGGCTTGGATACTGTCAGCCGTATGAGTGGTCCTAACAACTTACAGCCTCGTGAATTAACAGCTATTTTTGGTGAGGTGTCAGACATAAAGGGGAGCTCCAATGACCTGTTTTATTTACTGGAGAGGTTGAAGGAATATGACGGGAACATACCCATGTTCTATCAGTGCTGCGGAACAGAAGACTTTTTGTATGCAGATAACCAAACCTTCAGAAAGCATGCGCTAGATTCAGGAATAATAGAAGTGACGTACTCGGATGGACAGGGTGAGCATAATTGGGAATATTGGGACCCTAAGATTAAAGATGTTATCGATTGGTTGCCCTTATCAGGTGAACAGTGAAGGCTTAAGGACCGAATGGTCAATAGAGAGAGCAGGAGTGGATACAAATGGTGTTAAAGAACGAGGGTTTGCTTACATTGTCAGCAGGGAGCTTAACCTTTAGATTTTTGCCTAGCGGGGACTTATATCAGGCTACATATGGGACAACGATGATTAACCAATGGTTGTCCAATTCCATAGATGGATCGTTCAACAATATATATTTGAGGGTTCATGATGAAGAAGGAATTCATGCCTATCCTTTACTGGGTGTTCAATCTCAGAGCCTTGTCCGCAAGCTGGATCAACGATTAGTATATGAAGGCTTGGTCGCAAATGTTCACTATCAGGTAATATTCACCCCAACGGAGCAGGGGATGTGGTTCTGGGATGTGAAGTTATCAGGAAATCAAACACGAGTAGACTTGATTTACGGACAAGATATTGGGATTGCAGATGCAGGAGCTGTCCGCAGCAACGAGTCTTATGTTTCCCAATATATCGATCATAGCGTTTTTGAAGATGAGAGTAAGGGTTACGTTGTGTGTTCCCGGCAAAATCAACCCCAAAGGGGAGCCTTTCCATACGTCCAGCAAGGATCTTTAACTAAAGCGACCTCTTATTCCACAGATGGGTTTCAATTCTACGGCCTGTCCTATAAAGAAACCAATAAGCCTGCCTGTCTATCGCAAGATTCGTTGGCTAATGAGGTCTATCAGTATGAATTTGCCTATACAGCCCTGCAATCCGAACGTGTTCAACTAGAAGGAGAAGCCAGATTCGTATTCTACGGATTATTTAAGGCAGATCATCCTGCTGCGATAACCACACTGGAATATGGTGAAGAGGTAGAGCAGGCCCATAAAGCTGTTCAGGCACTTGGCATCGAGGAAGGGGGTACTATGGATCAGGTATCTAAATTGCCTTCCATAGGTGCTCCTTTGTACACGCAAAGTTTAACAACCGAAGAAATTAACCGTTTGTTCCCTAATCGTCAACAAGAAGAAGTGGTTGGTGATACGCTGCTGTCTTTTTTCACGGAGCGTTATGAGCATATAGTTTTAAAGGAAAAAGAGCTTAGAGTGGAACGGCCACACGGGCATATTTTAATGAGCGGCGATAATGTGAGCTTGAAGAACCCGGTAATCACGACCACTTCGTATATGTACGGTATCTTTAACTCACAACTGGTTGTAGGGAATACAAACTTTAATAAAATGACAACCAATGCGAGAAATGCGCTGAATGTACCTAAAACCTCGGGGCAGCGGATCTATGTGGAGATCGATGGGGAGTATCGGCTGTTAACGATGCCTTCATTGTTCGAAATGGGCTTCAACTATGTACGCTGGTACTATAAAACCATGGATGATCTACTGATTATCACTAATTTCACAACTGTAGACACACCAGAGGTACGATTGAATGTACGTTCCGAACAAGGCAGGGCTTACCGTTTCTTGGTGACCAATCAGATTACAATGAACGTTAGTGAATACGAGCTTCCTTATAAAATAAGACTTCATAGCGACTACCTCTCTTTTCATGCAGACGCAGCATCAATAAGTGCAAATGTGTATCCAAAATTGGAGTACAGACTTCATGTTACAGGAACAAGAATGACACTCTCTGATGAGCGTGAGCTGGTAGGCCATATTGAACCGGGTGAAGCTTCGCTGCTTGTATTGGAGCTTGCGGCAAGCAATGATTGGACGATGGTGTTTCAAGGTCTGCTGAATGGCGGAGAACTGCCTATGGTAGAGAAACAAGCTGTGGAAGAGATAGAACGTTATCGTAATTTTTTAAGCACTGTAATGAATGGGTTCCATTTGTCCGCGGTGAATGGGAAACATACTGAACTGTTTAAGGTAAATAGCTTGGCTTGGTGGTATACCCACAATATGCTTGTCCACTACTCAGTGCCGCATGGACTCGAGCAATATGGCGGAGCTGCATGGGGGACGCGTGATGTCTGTCAGGGACCTGTTGAGTATTTCATGGCCACTCATAATTATGATCAGGTACGTGCCATTTTGTTGACTATCTTTTCGCATCAGTATGAAGAGGATGGAAGCTGGCCGCAGTGGTTCATGTTCGACAATTATGCGAAGGTCCAACAGGAGGAAAGCCACGGAGACATTATTGTCTGGCCGCTGAAGGTGCTTGGTGATTATCTGAACGTTACCCGTGATTACAGCCTATTGAAAGAAGAAGTGCCTTATACAAGCAAACATGACTTTGATTTTACTGCCGTGACGGCGACTATATTAGATCATGCTCTAAAAGAAATAGGGTATATAAAAGATCATTTTCTAGAGGGTACGCATCTCTCTTCCTATGGTGACGGCGACTGGGATGACACCCTGCAGCCCGCCAATGCTCAACTGAAGCAGTATATGGTCAGCAGTTGGACAGTAGCGTTAACCTATCAGAGCTTTAACCAATTTTCGAAGATGATGGAAGCTGTGGATCCTATGATAGCGGCTGACTTGCGTAGTCTCACAGATGGAATCTGCTCGGATTTTAACCAATACATGCTCCAGACCGAAGTTATACCTGGTTTTCTGTACATGGAGAATCCTGAACAGGTGAAATTAATGGTTCATCCTAGCGATACAGAGACGGGTATCCACTATAGGCTGCTGCCTATGACACGCAGTATGATCAGTGAGCTGTTGACACCTGAACAAGCGGCGGCACATTATGACATCATTCGTACTGAATTGTTCTGCCCGGACGGTGTGCGGTTGATGAACCGACCTGCTGAGTATGCAGGGGGTGTAAGCACCCACTTTAAACGCGCGGAACAAGCCGCGAATTTCGGTCGAGAGATCGGATTGCAATATGTGCATGCCCATATTCGTTATATAGAAGCCATGGCTAAGCTTGGTAAAGGTGATGAAGTGTGGAGCGGACTCGCCCAAATCAATCCTATTGGCATTCAGGATGTTGTTCCCAATGCCGACCTGCGGCAAAGTAATGCCTACTTCAGCAGTTCCGATGGCAAGTTCAACACACGTTACGAGGCACAGGAGAGATTTGATGAATTGCGAAGCGGAATGGTACCGGTAAAAGGGGGGTGGAAAATTTATTCCAGTGGTCCAGGGATCTATATGAATCAGTTGATTACTAATACTCTGGGCATCCGCCAAGAGGCAGGCGATTTGATTTTGGATCCTGTATTACCGCAAACCTTAGATGGATTGCGTTTTGACTTCGAGTATGCAGGAGCGACGGTTCAATTTGTATATCATTTAAATAGTGATGAAGCACGAGTTCGCATTAACGGTCAGGATATGGCCTCGGAGACCACAACGAATCGCTACCGTAAAGGTGGATTACGGATTGGCCGTGAAGAGTTCGAACGTGTACGTGGAACGTCTACAAACATTATAGAAATCGAAATCTTTAAGTGAGATTACTGGAAAATAGATCATAGTCTCGAATTAAATCTATGCATACTTCAACCATGAATAACCCAAAAACGGCAGAAATGTCGTTTTTTTGGGTTGTCTTTATACCTCATGCGGGAGGAAGTCTGGAATTTCGGTTAATGTGCAGCTTCATATGGGTTTTAGTGTGAATTGGGGCTCTATCCTCATAACTCAAAAAATGTCGAAATTTAGGTAAAAAGGATTTGTTCTCCGCTCAAGCAAGGATGAAACTTATAACCGTTTTAAGAGTTTGATTTTGTGAACAAAAAAGTAACATTCCACAATTTTTTATATGAAAACTATTGTGGATTTGTTAGATATCAGTATTTTTAACTCGGGATATTTCGGACTGTAATTTGATGAATATGGTTTATTTGGTAAAGATATCGAGAAGGGAATGGGCTTTTATTTATTGTTAATATTAGTCATGTGAAAATTAGGTAATGCCTGTCTCATCAAGGTTTGGGGGCGTAATAAGGTCTACTTTCTGCTGAGAAAAAATTAAAACTAGGATCATTGAATTGTGACAAAATTAATTAAAAATAAATATATTGACGATATAGAAAAAGAGCGATAAATTTACATTAAGATTAGGTAATATCTCTCATGAAATTAATTTGTGATATGACTTTTGTCATGTAGGTAAACTTTCTCGAAAGGTGTGACACAAAAGTTTTATCCTAACATTTTACTCTTGAAATGTCGAGAAAAGAGTTTTTTTGTCGAAAGTTTAATTCGGAGATATTCAGTTTCTGAAGGGGGGTATGACGCTCGAAATTTGTGTAATGAAAGAAAGTAAGGGAAGCGATGATGTATGCCCTAAACCTGGACACTAGGGGTATACGGAGCTGGTAGTGTAACCGGCCCTCTTAGAAGTCAGTGTATCTGAGGGGAGAAAATAACATGAGAATTATGAGCGTCTTACTGACTTGTTTGTTAGTTATGAGTATAGGGTCGCCCGTTTTTGCAAAGGGTACGGATAAGGGTGAGGGCTGGGATAAATCCTCACTTGTATTTACCATTTCTAATGGAGAATGTTCTATTGTTGAAGCTGTTGTCGAAAATCATGGATCAGGAAATATGATTGGAGAAGTGACTTGGGAATTGTATTATGCTTCAACCGGAAACCCGAAAGCTGGAACCATTATTGCGACAGGTACGGTTGGTCCGCTTAATTCGGGTACAACACAAACGTTATCATACAATCCCAACAATATAGTTGGGAATTATATGTTCAAGGCTTATCAAGTTCTTGGGCACCCAGGAACAGGTGAGCTTTGGAGTGACATGATACAGATCGTAGAGTGTGTAACGCCAACGCCATCGCCATCACCGTCACCAACGCCAACAACAGTAACGGAAACACCGTCACCAACGCCAACAACAATAACGGAAACACCGTCACCAACGCCAACAACAGTAACGGAAACACCATCACCAACGCCAACAACAGTAACGGAAACACCGTCACCAACGCCAACAACAGTAACGGAAACACCGTCACCAACACCAACAACAGTAACGGAAACACCGTCACCAACACCAACAACAGTAACGGAAACACCGTCACCAACGCCAACAACAATAACGGAAACACCGTCACCAACACCAACGACAGTAACGGAAACACCGTCACCAACGCCAACAACAGTAACGGAAACACCGTCACCAACGCCAACGACAGTAACGGAAACACCGTCACCAACGCCAACAACAGTAACGGAAACACCGTCACCAACACCAACAACAGTAACGGAAACACCGTCACCAACGCCAACGACAATAACGGAAACACCGTCACCAACGCCAACGACAATAACGGAAACACCGTCACCAACACCGATTATCATCGTGGATGATCAGATTCCTTTAGGTCCTGGAACAGTCGAAGTAATTGAAGACCCAATTCCTCTTGGCCCTGGCACTGAAGAAGATACGGGTACTCCTGATCAAGTAGAAGATATAGAACAAGTGGTAGATGAAGAACAAGTGGTAGATGAAGAACAAGTGGTATTGGAAGATCCAACTCCTCTGGGCAGCTTACCGCAAACTGGTGAATCTAGTCCGATCAATACCTATATGATGGGGTTTGCACTGATTACAGTAGGATTTCTATTGAGATTAAACTGGAAGTCAAATAATAGAAGAAAATAATTGTAGAGTCATTGGAGAAGTATAGAGTAAAGATCTCTGTACTTCTTCTTTTTTTCATGGAGAAATGTATGTGAGTTTTATTATGTGCTAATATGAATCCTATATATGGGGAAATTAAACAATATGTTAAAAAAGGAGCCTATACTATGACCAAAGATATTTGGATCAACCTTCCAGTGAAAGATCTCAACAAATCAAGGGAATTTTTCTCCGCTTTGGGTTTCCCGCTAAATTCACGCCACGCGAATAACAATGAAATGGCCAGCTTGGTTGTAGGGGATAAGAATGTGATTGTCATGCTATTTCCGGAGGCTACATTTGAAAAATATACAAGTATCAAAATTGCAGATACCCAGCAAGGTTCGGAGGTATTGTTCTCCATTGGTGCAGAAAGCAAAGAAGAAGTAGATGTACTGGTTAGCAAGGTGGAGCAGGCAGGGGGGACCATATACAGCAAACCTATAGATCAGGGCTGGATGTACGGAGCAGGTTTCGCAGATTTGGATGGTCATCGGTGGAATGTGTTGTATATGGATCTTAGTAAGATGCCTACGGAATAAAGAACTCAAATAATTACCTTGTACAAAGGGAGGCGGTAACTTACCGCTTCCTTTTTGCTTTTATTATTTAACCGAAATTGTGGAATTGGATTGACAAACAAATAGGGTGAATTTATCATAAAAGTGTTAATTGTTTTAAGTGAATATAAAACGATTTATATATATGTAAAAGAAACGGAGAGGATACAATGAACGGGTTGATAGCGCTTACTTTTAAGAATGTTGGCGGAAGAGGGGATCTAAATGAGAAGTATTGCGAGTAAAAGCTTACTGCTGATATTAATTTTAGCTTTGCTAGGCTGTACGGAGAAATCCGAAGGAAGGAAGTCAGTGTTGAATGATAACGCCTCAGTAGCCGCAGAACAATCTGACTTTAGGAATCCAATCGTGGAGCAGCGTGCTGATCCTTGGGTATATTTGCATTCGGACGGCTATTATTATTTCACAGGTTCTGTTCCTGAATATGATCGTATTGAACTGTGCCGAGCGAAGACCCTGAGTGAGTTGGGACAAGCTGAAACGGCGGATGTATGGACCAAACAGGAGAGCGGTCCGGGAAGTAAGCATATTTGGGCACCTGAAATTCACTTTTACAAGGGGAAGTGGTATATCTATTTCGCAGCAGCCAGAGAAGATGCACCCTTTGATCATCGAATTTATGTCTTGGAGAATGATGCTGCTAAACCGCTTGAAGGAACTTGGATCGAAAAGGGCCAGTTAAAAACGAACTGGGAATCCTTTTCTCTGGACGCGACTACTTTTGAATATAATGAAGTTATGTATCTGGTTTGGGCTCAGAAAGCTTTTGATATTGAAGGCAACTCGAATTTATATATTGCGGAACTTGAGAACCCCTGGACTCTGAAAGGCCAGCAGACTCTACTATCCAAGCCGGATCAACCGTGGGAGAGAATTGGCTTCAAAGTAAATGAAGGAGCAGCGGTAATCAAGAATAAGGATAAGGTATTTATCACTTATTCGGGCAGTGCTACAGATGATAACTATGCAATGGGGTTATTGACAGCATCTGGTTCGAGTAACTTGCTTGATCCTAAATCCTGGACAAAGTCGGAGACACCTATCTTCTTCAGTAATCCTGAAACCGGCAGATACGGTCCCGGACATAATAGTTTTACTACAACACCTGACGGTAAAAAAGATATTTTGATTTACCACGCGCGTCCCTACAAAGATATCCAAGGGGATCCGCTGTTTGATGCGAACCGCCATGCATGGGCACAATTCTTCACCTGGAATGATGACGGAACACCGAATTTAGGACGCCCTGGAGTTGAGAAATAAGACTATAACCAAAAACATCTACCCATATGAAGATTCAATGTAGTGGGTCTGGGTTTGAATAACTTCCGGTCCATAATCCAATACTTATCTCGAATATCCAATTAAAGGAGAACAATAAGAGATGAATTTTCGTGAGATATTGGACGAAGTATGGAAGTCGTTTGTTGTAATAATAACAGGGATGTTATTGCTTAGACTCGCAGGAAGAAAATCTATCTCTCAAATGACCGTTCCAACTACAGTCATTATGGTATCTATTGGGACGGTAATCGTTCAACCTATTGCAAATAAAAGCATTTGGATGGCTATTATTGCAGCCACAACGTTCATATTCATATTAGTCTTAGTTGAGTTTCTGCAAATTAAATCGAATGGTATTGAAAAGTTTATTCGTGGTAGTTCTGTAATCGTCATTAAAAATGGTGAATTGCAGGTTGAAGAATTGAAAAAACATCGCCTGACCGTAGATCAGCTCGAAATGAAGCTGCGCCAAAATGGGATAACTCATATAAAGGACTTAAAGACAGTAACTATTGAAACAAATGGACATATTGGTTATGAACTGTTGGATCATGCCAAACCAATCACAATCCAACAAATGACATTACTTCTTGATTCATATTTTCGGACAAGTCCACGGACTAATAGCTTTCCAGAAATAGACGTTTCAACTAATAAGGAAGACCCATCGCTATTTGATGAATTACATGAAGAGCAGAAGCACAGTGTGGAAGAAGAACTTCAATAACTCAGACTATACTTTTACGACATATTATAAGGTATAACAAAACAAGGACAGGAGCTTCCTCGTATGGAGGCTCTTGTCCTTGTTTATTGGGTGAATCTACATTAAGCTATAGAGCATTAAATAAATAAGTTTTGTGTTTTTCTCTAACTTATGAGAAAATTAAGTTTTGCAATGGATGTTAGAACTTGTTATGGCATGCGAAATGCCGGAACTTAATATTGGAGGTAGGTTTGGTGGCGAAGCGGTATCCTTTTGAGTATGATCCTACCAGATCTTTTATAGAGCAAGTAGGCGAATGGGTTGGGGATGTTTTTTATGAAATCCTCCCTGAGGCAGGTTTTGAAGTTCGTGATGAACAGATATATATGGCTTATCAGTTGGAACGGGCTTTTGCAGATAAGACAACGATTTTTGCTGAGGCTGGAGTAGGAACGGGTAAGACCCTGGTGTATTTACTGTACAGCATCTGTTATGCGCGTTATACCGGTAAGCCGGTAATTATCGCCTGCGCGGATGAGTCGTTAATTGAGCAGTTGGTGAAGCCGGAGGGTGATATTGCGAAGCTTGCAACGCACCTGGATATGGTAATTGACGCCAGACTGGCTAAATCCCCGGATAAATATTTGTGCTTAAAGAAGCTGGATCAGGCTCGTAACCGTGATGATGAAAGCTTGCCGCTTGAGGAACTGTATGATACATTACCTGATTTTGTACATTCCTATAAGCCAATGCAGCAGTTCCATGCGTATGGGGACCGTAAGATTTATTCAGATCTAAATGATGAACAATGGAACCAGATTAATTGGGATACCTTTCAGGATTGCTTAACCTGCGATATGCGCCAACGCTGTGGTCAGACGTTGTCACGCGATCATTACCGGAAATCCGGGGATTTGATTATATGTTCTCACGATTATTACATGGAGCATGTGTGGACCTATGAAGCCCGGAAACGAGAGGGTCAAATCCCGCTGCTTCCAGAGCACAGTGCGGTTGTATTTGACGAGGGGCATTTACTAGAATCGGCGGCAATGAAGGCTTTAGGTTATAAAATGAAGCATGTTGTATTTGAAGAACTGCTGACACGCCTTCTGCAGAATGAAATTCGTGAATCGCTTGCTGTTCTTATCGATGAAGCAATCCTGCAAAGTGAAATTATGTTTGATCGCATTCGTCGCCAGAGCCGTCATATTCCGGGTTCGGACCGTATGAGCATTGAACTGAATGCACTGTTGATTCGTGATGTACATCGGATGCGCAGTGTAATTGCAAAGATTGAAGAAGAATTGGTCTTTGAGAGCGAGCTGTATACACTTGATGAGTATCAACTGCGAATTGTAGAAGAACGTCTGGAAATGATGGAGATCGCGTTGAAACTGTTCGAAGATTCAGGTGCATTGATATGCTGGGCGTCGGAAGACAGTGACGGTATGACCTTGTCTGTTATGCCCCGTAATGTTAAGCAAGTACTTGAGGAAGGCTTGTTCAGCCAGAAGATGCCTATTGTATTCTCTTCTGCTACATTGTCAGTGGATAAAAGTTTTCATTATTTGCAGGATAGTCTTGGAGTAAAGGATTATCTCTCATTCTCGGTAGATTCACCGTATGATTATGAGAACCAGATGAAGGTGTATCTGCCGGAGAAGCTTACTGGGGACTTTTCCGACAAAATGGAGATATCCATGAATTTAATCGAACAATCGGAAGGAAGAGCTTTAGTGCTGTTCCGTACCCGAGAGGAGTTACAGCAATTCAAACAGGAGTGTGGACTTAGACCACAGCTTCGTGAGTACACGTTCTTGTATGAAGGCGATCAAGAGATTAGCTATTTGATCTCTGCTTTTCAGCGGGATGAACATAGTGTTCTGTGTGCTGTTACTTTGTGGGAAGGCCTAGATATTCCGGGTCCCTCACTTTCTAATGTTATTATCTGGTCACTGCCTTATCCTCCGCTTGACCCTGTCTTTATGGCGAAGCGGGCGGAAACAACATCTCCTTTTGAGGATGTGGATCTTCCATACATGCTACTCCGACTTAAACAGGGCATGGGCCGTTTGATTCGAACGGGTGAAGACCAAGGGATTGTAACTGTTCTTGCGGAAGCTGACGGACAGCACCCGGTGCACGAATACATCTCTTCGGTAATGCCAAAGGGAATCAAGCTACAGAAGCTTGAAGTACAGAAACATTAGAATGATTGAATGATTACGTTTGCAATCACGAAACGTCTGGGAAACCAGGCGTTTTTTGTTTGTGGTACAATAAAAACAAATTGATAGGAAATACATGAATTGGAAATACAAAGAGAATCTGAAATACAGAAAGAAGTACTCAGCTGTGTGGAAAAAATAGATCGTACTAGAAAAAAGGAGACGTTAAAACATGATCGTAACTTTGACGATTAACCCTAGCGTAGATGCGAGCACAAGTATTAAGCAAGTGGTACCCGATCACAAAATGCGGTGTCGTGAAGCCTCCTACAAGCCGGGCGGCGGCGGGGTAAATGTATCCCGGGCAATCCACAGATTAGGGGGAGAATCGTTAGCCTTATTTACATCCGGGGGATTACACGGTCAGTTGCTGCAGCAAATGCTTGAACGTGAGGGTGTTACTCTCCAATCTATACCCATTGCAGGACAAACCCGTGAAAATTTGATTGTGCTGGAGGAATCTACGAGCCAGCAGTTTAGATTTGATATGCCGGGGCCGGTATTTATCGAAAGTGATTGGGAACGATGCCTCGAACAATTAAAGGCAGTAACCGTTGAACCTACATATATCGTAGCAAGCGGCAGCCTTCCTCCGGGATGTCCCAAAGACTTCTATGCCCGAGTGGTAGAGGAAGCCAAGAAGTGGAATGCCCGGGTGATAGTAGATACATCAGGAGAAGCGCTGCAGCTAGCTGCGGATGCCGGTGTATATTTATTGAAACCTAATGCACGAGAACTAGAAGAATTGACCGGAAGAGAAATTGACAATGAGGATGAAATAAAGGCTGCTGCGCTCCAGCTTATTGATGAAGGCCGAACCAAGGTTGTGATCGTATCTTTAGGCGGCGAGGGTGCCCTGTTAGTTACTAAGGAGAGTACCGAGCATATTCCTGCACCTGATGTTCCAGTCTTAAGTGTTGTGGGGGCTGGTGACAGCTTAGTAGCTGGAGTGGTGTATAGTTTGGCCCAAGGCCTAAGTTTACGGCAATCTGTACAATTTGGTGTCGCGGCCGGAGCTGCTGCAGTTATGAATCCTGAACGGGAATTGTGTAAACGGGATGATACTGAAAGATTATTCGAGAGTATGGACAAGGGATGAAGTTAATATTCCTTGACGTGAATATTCCTTAAATGGTATATTCAAAATAAGAAAATAATATGGAGGTACAACATGACCGAAGCTAATGAATTTGTGTACACACGTGTATTAGACGCGCCACGAGAGCTTGTGTTCAAAGTATGGTCGGAAGTTGAGCATCTGAAAAATTGGTGGGGACCCATAGGTTTAGAATTGGGAATTGCCAAGCTGGATTTTCGGCCAGGGGGTATCTTTCACTACAATATGCGTTCACCTGAAGGTGACGTTATGTGGGGGAGATTTGTCTACCGTGAAATCGTAGCTCCAGAGAAAATTGTATTTATTAATTCCTTTTCCAATGAAGAGGGTGATGCTGTTCGAGCGCTATTCAGTGCGGAGTTTCCGATTGAAATACTAAATACTGTAACCTTCACCGAAAATGAGGGCAAAACTACACTCACGCTCCGTGGAGGTCCATTAAATGCTACCGAAGAAGAGCTTATCTTTTATAGAGGAATGTTCGAGTCTATGGAACAAGGCTTCGGCGGTACCTTTGATCAACTTGCCGAGTATTTGACAAAAGTATAATCACTTTATATTGAAGCTATAGCGCTGCCAATACTTATTGGCGCGCTTTTTTTAATTCTGTAGCCATTCCTCTTTAAGTAGTGCTTTGATCATTTCAACGTTGGTTTCCCCAAGCTTATGGATAATCTCTTGCTCAAGTTGTTTTTTTATGATCATCATATTTGTATTTGACTCAAGACCCTTTGTGGTAAGTGAGATATGTCTGTCGCGGTGATTATTCTCAACATCAACACTTTTCACATAACCCCGACCTAACAGACCGTGAATACTTTTATGAGTTCCCTGTCTGGAAAGGTTAATGATTCTACTGATTTCAGAAATAGAAAGCTTCTGATGAACCTCAAGAATGGCTAGAATGTGGGTCTCTGTTTTATTCAGATCCTCTGATATGGAGTCGATCACTTTTTTACGCAAAGCTAAATGCTTTTCGCTAAGTAAATCAATCAGATTCAAATCTTGTAAATAATGATTCATCGGGACCTCCTGAATACTGAATAAGATAAGGCATTACATAGTTAGTATAAGGCTTTTGGAATTATTGTCAACTTGGTTGACGAAATAAAAGAGGCGTGATATTGTAACCGAGTGGACAATACTTGGATGCAAGGGAGCAGTATAATGGGAAGTAATAAGAGGGAAACTTTTATTTTTACGTTAATTATGTGTGCTTTAATGGTTGTTGGAATGAGTTTTTACAATGTGATTTTAATGGAAGGGCTGTCGGGAAATCTCCTTAAGGGCGTAGTTATCGGCTATTTGCCGGCGTTTATATTTGCTCTTGTTGTAGATATTTTTATTGTAGGCAAGATCGCCAAAGGGATTGCTCACAGACTGATAAAAGAGAGTGATCCTATGATCAAAAAAATAATGCTGATCTCCTTTTTCATGGTTACCGGTATGGTGCTGTTTATGTCTTTCTATGGAGCTGTTATACATGTCGGTTTCACGGCGGCTTTGCCAATGGCCTATCTGACTTCAGTAGGCAAAAATTTCATTTGTGCCTTGCCGCTTCAATTTCTCATAGTGGGCCCGTTGACACGATTTATCTTCCTAAAAGTCACGCCTGCTGTTTCTACTTAACCGGCATTTTCAGTTGTAAAAAGGATATAGATTCTTTTCTTTAGGGAAAAGATCTATATCCTTTTTGGTTTATCTAAAGCTACATAGCAGTTTGTCCATCATCATGGCTCAATTGCCAGTGAATGCCGAATTTATCGGTTACCATGCCATAACATTTGCTCCAGAAGGTTTCTTGAAGCTCCATACTTACGGTGCCGGCTTCTTTGAGTTTCCCGTATAGAGATTTAATTTCATCAGTGTTCTTGCTTACAATCGTGAGGCTAATGTTATTTCCGGCCGTAAACGGCATGCCTGGAAAAACATCAGAAAACATTACAGTGCTGCCCATAATGTTCAAATGAGTGTGCATAACTAAATCTTTTGCTTCTTCAGGGAGATTAAACTCCGGATTAGGCGGGGCTTCTCCAAAGGTCATAATGTGCAACTTCTCGGCCTCAAATACCTCTGCGTAAAATTCCACGGCTTGCCGGCAATTCCCATTGAAATTAAGATATACATCTAAAGCCATTTGCCACACTCCTCAGTCTTATGATATATAAATCACCCCAGGAATGATTTACATTAAAATTGTAACATTTAACCACACAAAATGGGAATCAAACTATCGGCTTGGCCGAAAAGAAGACTTCATTATAAACAAAGCATTTCGTAAATTTTTTCAATACCTGACATTTATATTGACCAGCATGAAATAAGTCCAAATAGCTGTCCTCATTTCGAATATATTCACCATCATCGTACCAATTCATAAAGCGGTTATTTAAGGGCTTGCGTTCACAAAGATAGGGTTCCATTACAATGATTTCCCCATCAGGTTTTAATATCCGTTCAAATTCCAACAAATAATCATTGATTTGCTGATCGTTCAAATGGTGGAGAACCGCTATAACGAAAATATAGTCGAAGGAGTTATCTTTAGCCGGAATTGTTTTTTCATCAAAGTGCATAAAGTTATGGTTGGGATAAATTCGCTTGGCCAGGTTAACCCGTTCTCTATCCGGCTCAATTCCAAGATAGACCTCAGGCCTGCAAATAGAACAATTTGCACCGGTCCCGGATCCAAAATCAAGAATTTCCTTCTTCTCTAATTGAAACCCGTTCTGAATATGCTCATGGATATATTTTTTAGTGAACCATTGTGGACGAACAAACCAATGGTACATTCGCGGAGAAAGAGGCATAGAGTTTGTATTCACCACCGTTTCTGTAAGTAACGAAGTCTAGTGTGACTTAACCTGCCAGCAAATATTCATGAAATAACGCTAATAATCCTAGAAAGTTCAATAATACATTGACATGATGTAAGTTCAGGCGTATTCTGTGAATAAAAAATAAAAATATTCATAAAATCACAAAAGAGAGTTGATTCCCTTGCCCAAGAAATTTTCAGATCAAGAACGAGCGTGGATTAATGAGAAATTATTAACAGAGGGCCGCCGCAGCTTTGAAGCTCGAGGCCTTAAAAAGACGAGTGTAGAAGACCTTACAAAAGCTGCTGGTATCTCTCAGGGATCATTTTATTTATTTTTCGGATCGAAGGAGGAATTGTTTTTTGAAATATTGCAGGAGGATGAAAAGCGGATTCGAGACACCATGCTAGATTCGTTCAAACCAGGGGATTCCATTAGTAAAGAAGGGATTAAGCAATTTTTGCTGCAAGCCTTTCAATTAATGGATGACAGTCCGCTGCTGCGTCAAATGACCGTTCGGGGCGAGATGGAGCAGCTTATCCGAAAATTGCCTCAAGAGCTTCAGGAAAAGAATTTTGCGGAGGACAAGGACTCTTTAATGCCCGTTATTGAAACCTGGCAGGCTCAGGGGATATTGAGAGGAGTAGCTTCGGATCTAATTGTAAGTTTAATTCGCGCCCTCGTTTTGTTGACGCTGCATAAGGAAGAGATCGGGGAGAAGCTGTTTCCAGCTACCTTGGAACTTCTGGTTGATCTCTTAGCTGAAGGAATGGTATCAAGATAACCGGGCTGAAAGGAATGAGTCTTATGATCGAAGTCAAAGATCTTCAATTTTCTTATCCGAATCAAAAGGATCGTACACTCCACGGGCTTGACTTTGCGATTCCGCAGGGAGAAATATTTGGTTTTCTCGGCCCCTCAGGAGCTGGTAAAAGCACAACTCAAAAAATATTGATTGGCGTGCTGAAAGCTTATCAGGGCAGCGTAAAGGTGATGGGGAAGGAAATACGGGATACCGGACCTGACTATTTTGAACGAATTGGAGTAGCCTTCGAATTCCCGAATTTTTATACCAAATTCACAGCTTTAGAAAATCTAAAACTGTTCCGGTCACTATATTCAGGTCGAACTGAGGACCCTATGCAATTACTACAGCAGGTTGATCTAGCCGATGCTGCTAAACTGAGAGTTTCGGAGCTGTCCAAGGGGATGAAGATGCGTCTGAATTTTTGCCGGGCCTTATTAAATAAACCGGAAATACTTTTCCTTGATGAACCTACTTCCGGGCTGGACCCCGTGAATGCAAAGCGAATGAAGGATCTGATTCTGGAAAAGAAAGCGGCGGGTACAACGGTGCTTATTACGACGCATAACATGCAGGCCGCAGAGGAACTTTGTGATCGGGTTGCGTTCATCGTTGACGGTCAAATTAAGCTGATAGATTCCCCTCGGGAGTTGAAGCTTCGGCAGGGCCAGAAGCGAATCCTTGTTGAGTATCGTCAGCATGGCGAGATAATCAAAGAAGAGTTTTCCCTAGAGGCTATTGGTAATAATGATCGATTCCTGCAGCTCATAAGGGAAAATCCGGTGGAGACGATTCACTCCCTTGAGGCAGGTCTGGAACAAATATTCATTGATATCACCGGGAGGCAGCTTACATGAGGACTTCGTCTGCTTTTGCCTTTGATGTCCGATTCCAATGGCGGCACGGATTTTATGGAGTCTATCTAGTTGTCTGTGCTTTTTATTGGGTTCTGATGCATTTCGTCCCTGAGGTCCACAAGGAAAAGGTAATGGTTCTGCTAACCTTTAGTGATCCAAGTGCGCTTGGGCTTATTTTTGCCGGAGGAATTATTCTGCTTGAAAGAGATCAAGGTATTCATGACTCCTTATTTGTCACCCCGATCCGAACTCGGGAATACTTGCTGGCGAAAGCTGGGTCATTTTCTCTGCTGTCCTTACTCTCGGCTTGGGTGATTCATCTGCTAACCATGGGCATACCGGAATCTCCTTTCAGCTTCTCTGCGGGTATCTTACTGACATCGAGCTTTATGACTCTCTTGTCCATTGGAGTAGTGGCTCGCTGCCAGACGATTAACAGTTTTATTTTGCTTTCCCAGGTTTATGCACTGCCATTCGTGCTTCCTTTGCTCGGTTATTTTAATGTATGGGAATCGAAGCTGTTTCTACTCTTGCCCACCGAAGGAACTTTAAGGCTGTTACAATCGGCATATTCTACTTTGATACTCAGAGATTATTTGTATTCTTTATTGGTTTTGTCGGTATGGAATTATGCAGTTTATGTCTGGGCTCGACGTTCCTATGAACAACATATTTTGATGCGGGTAGGCTCGGGAGGTGCAGGTAGATGAGGAAGTATAGAGCACTGCTTATAAACGACATACGCCATGCCGGACTTGATCCTGTTCTTATGGCTGGCATCTTGGGGCCGCTGGCGCTTCTCTTTCTCTCCAGATTTGGCTTTTCTATTGCGGAGCATTGGCTGGAAGATCGTTATGCGTTTCATCTAGGTGAGTACAGAGGGTTTGCTGCTTCCTTCCTGATTACGGTCATCCCCATGCTTATCGGTATGATGACGGGTCTATTAATGCTAGATGAACGCGATGAAGAAGTTATAGCCTACTATGCGGTCACCCCACTCATGCGAAAAGGCTATATGGTTTACAGGTTATTTCTCCCTTCAATATTGTGTACTGTGCTATCGTCATTATATTTACTATTCTCCGGAATAGCTGAAATAAGCTTAGAGAGTCTCTATGTACTTCTGCTGCTGGCTCTGGAAGCACCCTGTTTTGCCTTATTCCTGTCTGCATTTGCTGCGAACAAGGTGGAGGGTTTGGCTTTATCCAAATTAGGGGGCTTATTCATAGCCGGGCCTGTTGTTGCTTATTTCGTGCCGGGTGGATGGCAACTGCTGGGTGCTTGGATACCGTCTTATTGGCCTGCTAAGACCTTTTTGGAAGGGATGGGAGATAGGCATCTCGCAGCTTTTAGCCATTTTGCTTTAGGGCTGTTAATTCATGTTTTTTTATTGATGATAATGGTTAAAGTATTTATCAAGAGAGTGGATTAATTTGTATATAAAAGGTCTCCTTAAGCGGTGAAAATCCTTGCAGTCCTTTGGGTCCGCTTAATATCAATAATTTCTTCATAATCACTTATGAGTCCATCAAAAATATTCTCCCACGAGCGGCTTAACGCGAGTCTCCGGCCTTCAAGTCCCATCACGGCCAACTGCTCCCGCCGATTTATCCAATTTAAAATCTCGCGAACTATAGCATCTGCACAACGAGGTTTGACCAAAATACCGGTACGACCGGAGACGACTAAGTCCGTCACACCTCCTGCATTAGCTGCAATTACGGGCAGCCCCGAGGCCATTGCCTCCAGGACAACATTCCCGAACGTTTCTGTACTAGAAGGAAAGACGAATAAATCTGCCGAGGCATATAATTGTGCAAGCTCCTCGCCATGCTTGTAGCCGGTGAAGGTTACATTGAGTGGAACTCTCGTTCGAAGATCCGACCCAAGCGGACCGTCTCCAACTACTAACCAATGTACCTGGGAATGCATGGATTCGGGAAGTTTCTGCATGGCAAGTTCGAGGGTTGAAATGTCTTTTTCAGGGGCGATCCGACCTACAAATAGCAGTAATAGAGGTGCAGTTATTCCGTAACGTTCCCGTACGTCATTACTGCGTTTTTGAGGTGTATACAGCTGACAGTCTATACCTCTGGACCATAGCTTCAGATGATCAAACCCTTGGTGACGTAGAGTATCCAGCGTCTCACTTGAAGGGGCAAATGTAGCATCGCAGGAGCGATGGAACCAATTCATGTACTTCCAGTATAGCGGAACGATTCTTTTCATCCTGTAATATTCAAGATAACGATCAAAATGGGTATGGTAGGAAGCAACATGGGGGAGTCCATGCTTGTGAGCATAGCGTAGACCGCAAAGTCCAATATTGAAAGGGGTAGCCATATGCAGCAAATCCGGTTGGAAAGCGTTCAATTCACTCCGGATCGATGCCATATTTGGTAGTGCAAGCCTGCACTCTGGGTACATAAAAAAGGGAATACTGGCAATGGGACGTATCGGATCGGCGTAGGTTCCTTCGGGGGCTGATTTTGGTGTGAATAGCAGGTGCTCTATGCCACGTTGATTCAAATGTTCGGTTAATCGGTAAAGAGTGCGGGCAACACCGTTCGTTTGCGGAAGAAATGTGTCTGTAAATATGGCAAGACGCATGGATATCCCTCCCATAACTCCTATTTCTCTAATTGTAACAAAGGAATATTTGTTAGGAGTCAAAGGCGTGTTAAGTGGAAAAGCCTCTCAAATTAACACCTCAATTGCTTATTTTACATAAACATCTTATGAAATTTGTGAACTTAAGATCTGCATTAACCCTAGGGTATATTATTTCAATATTTGACCCATTATTATGAATGACAGATAAGGGTATTTGTGCTGAAAAATGCTGATGGAGATGACATTTAACATAGTTTTGGCATGCGCTCAGTCACATCGGCAAACAATTAACTGTGTTACCTTTATAGCTATTACTCCTTGGAGTTTTGATAACGATCTACAAATAGTGAAAGAGGTGCTTCATTGAAACTTCCAACAATCCAATTCGGGCATATTAAATCCCAGGTTCCTGTTATTCAAGGTGGAATGGGTGTAGGCATATCCTTAAGCGGACTAGCTGCCGCTGTAGCCAAAGCTGGCGGGATCGGTACCATTTCCGGTACAGGAATCACTACTGATGAACTTAGAATGCATATTCGTAAAACAAGAGAACTCTCCCAAGGGATTGGATATATCGGTGTGAACGTATTATTCGCCATGAAGGATTTTGCTGATAAAATGAAGGCTGCTTTGGAAGAAAAGGTGGACTTTATTATTTCCGGGGCCGGAATTTCCAGAGATATTTATGCTTGGGGCAAAGAATATAACACACCTGTGGTATCCATTGTTTCATCCGCTAAATTAGCCAGAATCTCTGAAAGGCTGGGGGCCGCTGCGGTCGTAGTTGAGGGTTTTGAAGCTGGAGGTCATTTAGGGACAGATAGATCTATGTTTGATATTCTGCCTGAAGTAGTAGAAGCCGTTTCCATTCCGGTGATTGCGGCGGGTGGTATTTTAACAGGGGATGATATTGCAAAAGCTCTTCGGATCGGTGCATCCGGTGTTCAAATGGGTACTCGTTTTGTGGCTAGTCATGAATGTGATGCTCCGCTGTCCTTCAAACAAAAGTACGTAGATGCTCAGCAGGGTGATACTGTCTTAATTAAGTCTACAGTGGGTTTAGAGGGAAGAGCGATTCGAAATGAATTCACAGATCTGATTAGTGATGATGGCAAAGTGAAAATTGTTAAATGTCATGATTGTCTAAAGGTTTGTTCTTATCGCTTCTGCACCATGGAATCTCTGCTAACCTCGCTTAGAGGAGATGTTCAGAACGGGCTGGTATTTGCCGGGTCCAGAGTCCATGAGATTAAAGAAATTTTATCTGTACAGCAGATTATGGATAAATTAATGAACGAGTATCAAGGGGCTATGACCACAACGGGTTAAGAATCCTCATGATTGCTGACTATCGAACACCTACGTTTGGGACTCCCAAGCGTAGGTGTTATTTTTTTCACAAACCTATTGAAAGAAAGAGTGAATATAAATTATAATTATGCAATGCTTTAACAAACTGCCCGGAATTCCTCTTCCTCAACCAAAGGTAGGTGGGGGATGGATAGGGCGGTCTTAATTTTTTCTTGCTTCAGAGCAACA
>NZ_JAUSTK010000042.1 GCF_030812855.1 Paenibacillus wynnii | reverse complement strand
ATCCAAAAAACACAACTGTAAAATTATTACTTTTTTAGTTTTTCGATTTCGTGTAAGGTTCTATGCATGTCTAGTGCAGAAAGTGCAATTAAAGTACATCCTAAACGGATTTCAAGGTAAATAAGTGTATAAAGTACACTTAAACTAACATCTCAAACTATTTAATTAGTCTTATTCACAAAAATGAGGCTATCCCAGCAGCCATTTGTATGGCTTTTGGGACAGCCTCTTATTATTTTAAGATATAAACATCCTTATAATGTAATACGGCAAGGTCAGTTTTCTTCTATGACCTTGCCGTATTTTTTGTATTGGGGATTATTGGTTTAAAATGACCGGGTTTCTCGACAAGCTGAGGCCCTTAGGCCTCTTCATTTAACGGAGTTCCAACTTCGCTCAGCTTACGGGCCTGCACATCCTTATAGAGACGCTTCAGCCACTTCAACTCGGTCACGCTATGCTCGTATCTGCCATACATAAGATGAAGAGCGGAGCGGGGAACGATGATTGCATGCTCTTCGTACACTTGGTAAGCCAGGTTAACCAGATGCTCCGATTCACGAATTCTCTCTTCCAGCAATTTTTCGATCTTGCTTTGATCCACATGCCGGGAGAGAGCAAGAGCCATATAAAGCGGATGGTAGACGGGCTCGTTCTTTTTGAACTGCTGCAGGACAAGCTGCTCGAATAATACAAGACCCGCTTCGGTGATCCGGTATATTGTCTTATCGGGACGGTCAGCACTGGAGATGGTCTCTACGGCTTCTATGTGCCCCTCCGACGCCAATTTATCTACGGCATAATAGAGGGAGCCCATTTGCAGCTTGGTAATCCGATCCATGGCCCGCTCTTTCATGACGAGTGTGATCTCATACGGATGCATATTCCGCTCCTGAAGCAAGCCGAGGATTGCCATTTTCATTGACATCTGAGTTTACCTCTGGGATTCGGAAGTCTGCGGTGACTTCTTCGGTGCAATTTTTAGACGGTCTTTCGGCATCAAAAGTACGAATACCAGACCGAGTACAGTAGGAACTAATGCCCACATGAAGGTATGGGCGATGGATGACGATAAAGCACTCGATATCTTTTCCAGTACCGGTGCCGGAATCTTTGCCCGAGCCTCTGGTGTCAGCGCGGCACGCGGATCGCCGAAGGCGGAAGCCTGTTCTCCTCCAAAAGCAGTGCTCAGGTTGCTTGTGAAGTTATTGCGCTGAATGATTCCGAATATGGTAATTCCAAGCGTCATGCCCAGGGAACGCATGAAGGTGCTTGTGGAAGTAGCCGAACCGCGTTGGCGCATATCAAAGTGATGAACGGAGGACATGCTGAGCACGGAGAAGGAGAAACCGACCCCAAAGCCTGTCAATCCCATAAATACGTTAAGGAGCAGTCGGGAAGTCTCGGGTGTCAAAGTGCTTAGAGAGAATACACCGGCTACGAAACAGACGGCCGATATTAGCATGATATTGCGGAAGCTCGTCTTCGTCGTGAGCAATCCTCCACATTGACTGCCTAATACCGAACCAATCATCATCGGCATGAGAATCAGACCCGAATTGGTAGCTGAGCCGCCAAAGACGCCTTGAACAAAGATAGGAATATAAATGGTCGCTACGATAAAAGTAGAGCCGTAGAATAAAGCTACTAGGCAGCTTGTTGCAAACAGACGCTTGCGGAACATGTCGAAGGAAATTACCGGTTCTGCCGCTATTCTCTCAATGAGTAAGAAAGCAATAAGGAGAATGGCGAAGCCTGCAAACAGACCTAGAATCGTAGAAGAGTCCCAGGCATATTGATTACCTCCCAGCTCCAAGGCGAACATCAGGCAGATAACAGCTCCTACGAGAGTGAACGCACCACCCCAGTCGATCCGTTGTTTGGAATGGGTTATAGATTCTTTATAGTACACGGCAATTAAGATAAAAGAGATAACACCCAACGGCAGGTTGATGTAGAATACCCACTGCCATCCGACGTATTCAGTGATATACGCACCCAGCAAAGGGCCGAGTACACTGGAAATGCCGAAGACTGCCCCGAACAGGCCGGTTAGTTTCCCTCTCTTTTCCGGAGGGAATATGTCAAACATGATTGTAAAAGCAATAGGCATCAGTGCGCCGCCGCCGACCCCTTGGATCGCCCGGTAAATACTCAGCTGAGTAATGCTGCTTGCGGTACCGCATAAAGCAGAGCCGATCAGAAATACGATTAAACCAAACATGAAGAAACGCTTGCGTCCGTACATATCAGACAGCTTGCCAAAGATAGGAGTTCCAGCCATGACCATAACCATATAAGCCGAGGTTACCCATACGATTTTGTCCATCCCGCCCAGATCTGAGACAATGGTGCCCATAGCTGAGGCTACAATGGTGTTGTCCATAGCAGACATCAGGATACCGAGCAGCAGCGCGGTGACGACCATTTTAAGATTACTTTCTTTAGAATGCATGCTTTGCAGGCTCCTTTTCATTATTGTTCATAGAAACATTGCTTTTGGTAAACCTATACAGGAAACAGAAGCCTATTATAGTCAAATTTGAATAGGGTAGCAATACTTATTTGAAAATCGAATTCATTCTTTAGCATTTCCGTCTGCAGGACGATTAACCCTATGCTATATTCAGGTCTTGACATACCCGTGGGGGGTATATTATATTGATATTGAGGAGGCTGATCTATCATGGCTACACATGAAGAAGAACATGCGGGCCAACCCAGCGGGGATGATTGCCATACTTCCAAAGTTCGCAAAAGTCATCATTCAGATGAGTTCAAGAACGGGCTAGGAAATCGTCTTAACCGGATTGAAGGCCAGATACGAGGAATCAAGGGTATGATTGAGCGGGATACTTACTGTGACGATGTTCTGAATCAGCTCGCTGCAGTACAGTCTGCGTTGAACAGTGTTGGGAAGGTACTGCTTGAAGGTCATATGAAGAGCTGTATCATTGAACGGATTGAAGCCGGTGAGCATGAGGTTATTGATGAACTCCTGGTTACCGTAAATAAATTAATGAAATAAACCCATAAGGAGTGTTGGAGAATGTCTAATGTTATTTTAAAAGTTGAAGGAATGTCTTGCGGTCATTGTGTGAGTTCAGTGGAGAAGGCGGTAAGCAATACTGGAGCCTCAGCTAAGGTGGATTTGGCCAGTAAGACAGTGGCAGTAGAATTTGATGAGAACAAGGTAACTCTAGGTGCTATTAAAGAAGCGATTGAAGATCAAGGTTATGACGTCGTTTAAAAGAATAGGATACAGGGCATGAAGCTAGAGGGAGCCGAGAGGTAAGCCCGCAGGTTAATGCCTTTTCTTTTCAAAAAAATATACCCCTTGGGGGTATAAAGGTGGGTGAATCAAATGGGCAACGCAACACCAACAGGTAACGGTGAGCAGCAAATGACGGTACAAATTACCGGTATGACTTGCTCTGCGTGTGCGGCACGGATTGAGAAGGGGCTGTCCCGGATGGAGGGAGTGTCCCGTGCGAATGTAAATCTGGCGCTGGAGCAAGCGACGGTAGGTTTTGACCCAAAGGTGTCAGGGTTGCCTCAAATAGAAGAGAAGATTCGAGCTCTTGGCTATGATACGGTTAGAGAAGCGGCGGACTTCGATATTACGGGTATGACCTGTGCGGCTTGTTCCGCGCGGATTGAGAAGGTGTTGGGACGGATGCCAGGCATCGCCCAGGTGAACGTGAATCTGGCGCTGGAAACCGCACATGTGGAGTATACCCCCGGAACTATAGGCACACGCGAAATTATGGAGAAGGTAAGCAGCATCGGTTACAAAGCTACTTTGAAAGAGGAGCGCAAAGACAGTGCCGATCACCGGGAGTTGGAGATCCTTAACAAACGGCGTAAATGGATCATCTCTGCGATTCTGTCCTTTCCATTGCTGTGGGCGATGGTAGGTCATTTCTCGTTCACGTCATGGATTCCAGTGCCCGAACTGCTGATGAATCCGTGGTTCCAGCTTATTTTGGCTACACCTGTACAGTTCATTATCGGATGGCAGTTCTACGTGGGTGCATATAAGGCGCTCCGCAACGGCAGTGCCAACATGGATGTGCTGGTAGTGTTAGGTACTTCGGCAGCTTATTTCTATAGTTTATATTTGACGATTGATTCTCTGAATATGAACGGTATGAATCATACCGTGGAAATGTATTATGAGACCAGTGCTGTGTTGATTACGCTCATTCTTGTGGGTAAATGGTTTGAAGCGTTGGCCAAGGGCCGTTCCTCCAATGCCATCAAAAGCTTGATGGGTCTGCAAGCCAAAACCGCGCTCGTGATCAGGGACGGCGCAGAGATGAGCATTTCAATAGAAGAAGTCATTCCCGGTGACATCGTAATGGTGAAGCCTGGAACTAAGATCCCTGTGGATGGAGAAGTCGTCGAAGGATTCTCTTCTGTTGATGAATCTATGCTGACCGGTGAAAGTATCCCCGTTGAGAAACAGAAGGGTGACTCTGTTATCGGCGCTACACTGAATACAAACGGTGTGCTTAAAGTAAGAGCTACCAAAGTGGGGCGGGATACAGCGCTGGCCCAGATTATCAAAGTGGTGGAGGAAGCTCAAGGCTCTAAAGCGCCTATTCAGCGGATTGCTGATGTGATTTCAGGCATCTTTGTACCGATCGTAGTAGGCATCGCAGCCTTAACGTTCTTAGTGTGGTATCTGTGGGCATCTCCGGGTGAGTTCGCCGAAGCGTTGGAAAAAGCAATCGCAGTGTTGGTTATTGCTTGTCCATGCGCCTTGGGGCTGGCAACGCCGACCTCGATTATGGCAGGCTCAGGCCGCGCGGCAGAGCTGGGTATTCTGTTCAAGGGTGGAGAACATCTGGAAGCGGCACAGGGAATCAAGGTTGTTGTATTAGATAAAACGGGGACCGTAACGAACGGTAAACCGGTGTTGACGGATGTAGTGACAACTGCTGCGATATCCGCTCCGGGGAACCGGGACGCCGAGGATCGTCTGCTGTCCATCGTTGCAGCCGCCGAGAAGCTTTCAGAGCATCCTCTTGCCGATGCAATTGTAGCAGGTGCTTCTGATAGAGGGTTAGAATTGCCAGCCGCTGAGCAATTTGTGAATATACCTGGGCGGGGTATCTCCGCTGTTGTTGCAGGTCAGGCTGTAAATATTGGCACCCGGCGGATGATGGATGAGAAGGGTATAGATATCAGCCCATGGATGGGCTTGATGAAAGAGTTGGAACAGCAGGGAAAGACAGCTATGATTATTGCTGTGAACGACGTTTGTGAGGGAATAGTAGCCGTTGCCGATACCATTAAGGAAACATCCCGGGCCGCAGTAGCTTCTCTTCATGAAATGGGAATTGAAGTGGTTATGATCACGGGGGACAATCAGACCACAGCACAGGCCATCGCTGAACAGGCGGGGATTACCAAAGTCTTAGCTGAGGTACTTCCTGAAGGAAAGGCAGAGGAAATTCGCAGATTGCAACAGGGCGGAGTGAAGGTCGCCATGGTCGGTGACGGTATTAACGATGCCCCTGCCTTAGCTACGGCAGATACGGGTATGGCTATCGGCACCGGTACGGATGTAGCTATGGAGGCAGCGGACATTACCCTTATGCGGGGTGATTTGAAGAGCATCCCCGATGCGATCCGAATGAGCCGCAAGACCATGAACAATATTAAGCAGAATATGTTCTGGGCCCTCGCCTACAATACGATTGGAATACCTATCGCAGCCTTGGGCTTTCTGGCGCCTTGGCTTGCAGGTGCAGCCATGGCATTCAGCTCCGTATCCGTTGTTCTGAATGCACTACGTCTGCAGCGGGTGAAGCTGTAAAACTGCAGCCTTTCCTTCTGACATTGGTACAGCGTCAAAGGTGGTGTCGTCCAGCCGATTGACGGCGGTATTCACGACGCGAACGAGGTGGTTTTCAGGAATATCTTCTTCCAGATTCATTGGCAAGCAAAGTTGGTCCATGGTATATTGAATGTACAAAAGAAACCTCACCTTTGAAATGGTTGGTCGCACTTCCATTTTACCAAAGAAAGGTTTCTTTTTTTTGATTTTAGAAGGATTGTAGAAACTTTTTCTGCTCAAAGCAGCGGAGAGGACGGACTGATTGCGGAAAAGTGGTAGCGGTCGCCCGAAAGTTTTCCGAAGGAAAACTAGCTTCGAAAGCATAAACTGTCTCCGGATTTTTACCGCTAAGGGAAATAAATAAAATCTGGAGAGCACAGCGATTGGAGCAACGGTCCGTTCGTGGAGCGTCCACACCAAGTGCACAAGTCAATCCGACTCAAAGACAGCGGGGCCGTCCCAAGTAGCCTTTTCATGGCTTATGGGACAGCCCCTTTTTGGTTCTTAGCAGCTTGCCTCTGCCATTATTCCGTTCCCCCAAAACAGCGAAGGTGGCTTAAAGCATTTATTACTTTCTAACCTGCAGCCGATCAATTCCCCGCCCTAGTAGGCCGATTCCAGCCATTCAAATGTATAAATACACTTGATTCCGCACCAGTGGCTCGATTCCAGCCAATCAAATGTAATAATACACTTGATTCAGCACCAGTAGCTCGATTACAGCCATTCAAATGTATAAATACACTTGATTCAGCGCTAGTAGCTCGATTACAGCCATTCAAATGTATAAATACACTTGATTCAGCACCAGTAGCTCGATTACAGCCATTCAAATGTATAAATACACTTGATTCAGCGCTAGTAGGTCATGGCTTTTGGGACACCCTCTTTGTTTTTTTTACTAGGTTTCCGTGGCATTTTTTTGTTTATTGGCTTTTTGTGTTAATAATAGGAGATAGGCATTTTGGCAAATAAGCCACGGGGAGCGAATGTATAATGAAACTAAGCAACGAAACGCTTCAACTGTTGAAGCGGCATGGTTCTGTACGCCAATTTACGGATAAGCCGGTGACAGAGGAACAGTTGGCTGCCATTATAGAAGCGGGCCAGATGGCATCTACATCCAGTAACGTTCAGGCCTACAGTGTCATTGCTGTTACAGACCAAGCCCTCAAGTCAAAACTTGCAGGTCTAGCTGGCAATCAGGTTTATATAGAACAATGCCCGATATTCCTCGTTTGGTGTGCTGATCTATACCGTCTTCGAGAGGTTGCGAAACCTCACTTAGATGGGGCTACCAGTTACGAGGATTCCACAGAGAACTTGATTGTTGCTACCGTTGATGTGGCATTAGCTGCGCAGAATGCAGCCGTGGCGGCAGAATCGTTGGATCTTGGGATCGTGTATATCGGGGGAATTCGCAACTGTATAGCGGAGGTGTCGGAGCTGCTTGGATTACCTGATTTAGTCTATCCCTTATTCGGTATGTGCATAGGGTATCCCGCCGGAACGGCGGGGCAGCGCCCGCGTCTTCCGCTGCAGGCTGTATTGCATCGCGAACGCTATAATGCTGAAACTATGGTAGAGCAGGTTAAAGTTTATGATGAAGTGACAAGCGAATATATGCGGGAACGGACGGGTGGAGCGAATGCTGCGCCATGGTCAGCTATTATGGCGAAGCGCCTGGCAGAACCAACCCGGCTGCATATGAAGGAGTTTTTACACGGGAAAGGCTTTATGAAGCAATAAAAAACGAGATTATAGTAGATGTGTTGCCGTGCGAAATAGGCCTCATTACCACTTGCCTAGTGGTAGAGGTCTTTTTTTGATTTGCGAAAACGATGCAGTAAAGATGTGCAGAATAATACTGAAGACGAGAGAAATTAAATCGAGTAAATTATTAAGTAAAATATCATATTGAGAAACAGAACTGATCAGAAAAAAAGGAGATGCATTAACTTAATACCTATATTTTTTGTGATTTTTACGTAATTTAACTAATAAAACGCTGATGAAAGGGCTTGCAATACATTTTTGTGCATGTTACAATTTGTTTGTTAAGTAAATAAATTAACTAAAAGGTGCTGTATTTAATGGCTACATTAAAAGAAATAGCAATACAAGCCAATGTATCGGCGGCAACTGTTTCCCGTGTATTAAATAATGATGCCACTCTTTCTGTAAGTGAAGGGACGCGCGAGAGAATTTTTCAAATTGCAGAACAGATGCAATATAAGCCAAACCGTGTGAAGCGACTGAAGCAAGAAAGCGATTTATCAAGTAAGCAAGTAGGCTTGCTTATCTGGATCTCTGCCGATGATGAAAAAGAGGATCCGTATTTCTCCAAAATCCGTATTAGCGTCGAAAAAAAATGTGATGAGCTTGGAATTCCCATTGGGAGAGTTATTAGAGGAAACGAAGTGGACCCAGCAGCATGTCAACAAATGGATGGGCTGATCGTCGTGGGTTCTATTGATACGGAGGATATCCATAGGATTTTCCCTAATAAGAAGTCTATCGTTTTGGTTAACCATACCCAAGAAGAATTAAGGGGGTATGATTCAGTCAGCATCAACTTTAAGCAGGCAGTAAAAGATGTGGTTGAACACTTTACAGCTCTTGGATACCCGGATATCGGCATGATTGGAGGACGGGATTACCTTTACAAGCTCTGGGCCAAACATGAAGGAGAACCTGTAGTAGATAAGCGCCAAGTTTACTTTGAGCAACTAATGAAGGAGAAGGGACTGTTTAGTGAAGATTATATGTTCCTTGGGGATTGGAGTACAGCGAGCGGGTACGAGCAAATGAAAGAACTGCTTGGAAGACCGAATCGTCCAAGAGCTTGCTTTGTTGCCAGTGATCCTATGGCTATTGGCGCCCTTCGGGCGTTGAATGAACAACAGGTGAAGGTGCCTGAGGAGATGGCGATCATAGGCTTTGACGATATTGAAGTTTCTGCATTTATGAATCCGCCTTTGACTAGTGTGAAAGTATTTCCGGAGCAGATTGCTAGAACGGCGGTACAACTTCTTATGGAACGTTTGGAAGGAAGAGAAACAGCCGTTCACGTTACGATCGAAACAGAGCTAGTGGTTCGAGACACCTGCGGAGGACACATAAACATGAATAATTAAATTTGTAGATTTTTTGGGGGAGGTGATTTATGGAACAAAGTAAACAAAAGACCTAGTCACGGGAATGACTAGGCCGGTTTGGAAAAACACCAATGTTATTGTATCGGAAATGAAGTTCGTATTCAACTTAAATTTCGGGGGGGTCAGTTCAATGAAAAAACCATTATCTCTTGCACTTGCTTTGCTTGTAGTAATATCCACGCTAAGCGCCTGTGGGGGCAGTCAAGAGGCATCTGACAACAGTACTAAAGAAGGCGCTTCTAACAGTGGCGATAAAGTAAAAGTCGAGTTTTTCCAATATAAATCCGAAGCAGTTGCTACTTATGAGACATTGATAGCAAAATTCGAAGCAGCGAATCCTGGCATCGACATTGTTCAGACTAATGTTCCTGAAGCGGCTACGGTTCTAAAAACACGTATAGCGAAGGGTGAGGTGCCGGATATCATATCGGTTGGCGGGGATGCCCAATTCGAAGACCTTGCCACAAACGGGATCCTGGCCGATATGACTAATTATCCTGGTCAGGCTAATGTTATCGAGAACTACAAGAAAACACTGCAATTGATTACAGGTTCTGAAAAGCTTTTCGGTGTCCCTTTTGCTGCGAATGCAAATGGTATCATCTACAACAAAGATGAATTCACAGCCCTGGGTTTAACGATCCCAACGACTAAAGACGAAATGGATAAGGTCTTGGAAACCATTAAAGCAGCAGGTAAAGTCCCATTCCATTTGACCTTTAAAGACGCTTGGACCGTTCTTCCTGCTTGGAATGTATTCGTAGCTGACCTGCAGCCCTCTACTTTTTATGCAGATCGTAAAGCGGGTAAAACTACCTTCGCGGCTGACCATAAAGACCTATTGGCTCAATACATTGAGTTTATGCAGAATGGTCAATCTGGAGATCGTTTCGCCGACGGTTATAATGATGGGAACGCGAAATTCGCTAAAGGCTCTTCGGTAATGTACCTTCAAGGTGTATGGGCCGTTCCAGAAATTATGAAGGCAAATCCTGAACTTAAACTTGGCGTATTCCCTTACCCATTAAGCAATGATAAATCTAAGAACTTTCTTGTTTCTGGTGTAGATGTGTTATTTTCTCTCTCTGCTACATCCGAAGTTACGGAGGAAGCAACGAAATTTATCGACTTCATGATGCAAGAGGATAACGCTCAGCAATATGTGAATGAGCAAAAATCATTTTCGGCCATTAAAAATGTTTTTCAAAATGATGAAGTATATGCAGACCTTAAACCTATCTTCGAAGAAGGTCGTGTAGCAGACTTTCCAGATCACTACATTAACGGTATGGCACTCGACGTAATCCTGCAAGAATTTATGCAGAAGAAAAATGTAGATGACGCTTTGAAGAAAATGGACACTGAGTATGATCAAATGGCTAATCGCTAAAACGAAGTAACATTGCAAAAGGGGATGAAAAGCTGGCTTTCGCTTTTCATTCCTATTTTAATGGGGAGAAGGAGGATGTGTGGTGAAGAGGAGAAATATGGGATCCTACATGTTTATGGTATTGCCCGCCTCTATATTATTTTTAATCTTTCATACAATCCCGGCATTAATGGGGATATTTTATAGTTTTACGGATTGGAATGGACTTCGGCCTACTTACAAAATTATTGGCTTCTCAAACTATTTAAATGTTTTTAAAGATATAGATATTCTGAATGCCTATTTGTTTACGTTCAAATTCGCTATCGTAACGACAATTATTGTAAATATTATAAGTTTATGTATAGCGCTGGCGCTGAATAGTAACGTTAAATTTAAGAACTTTTTCAAGGGTCTTTATTTTATGCCTTATATCTTAAGCATGTTGATTGTTGCTTATATTTTCAACTATTTCTTTGCGAACTTTTGGATTGATATTATGGGTTACTTAGGTATTGAGAAATGGATGGTTAATCCGCTCGGAAATGAGAAGGGTTCATGGCTAGCCATTGTATTCGTTACGGTATGGCAATCTGCAGCTTTTAACACGGTCTTGTACCTGGCAGGTTTACAGACAATCCCTGAAGATCTATACGAAGCCTCTGCTCTGGATGGGGCTAACAAATGGAAGGAATTTTGGGGCATAACGTTTCCAATGATCGCTCCGTTCTTTACCATAAATATGGTGCTCTCTCTCAAGGGTTTTCTACAGGTCTTCGATCAGGTTCTTGCACTGACGGGCGGCGGTCCTTTCGGAGTTACCCGTTCGATCGCACTTTTGATTTACAAGGATGGATTCTCGGGTAATGAATTTGCTTTCCAATCGGCCAATGCTGTGATTTACTTTGTGGTCATTGTAGCGATTTCTTTCATCCAGCTTCGTTACTTACAGAAGAGGGAGATGAATTTATAATGCGTTTAAACCGGACCAATTGGTTAGCCACTTGTTTTCTTATTGCCGGATCCATTTTTTTGTTATTTCCCCTCTATATGACCTTGATGCTGGCTATTAAAAATAATCAGGAAATTGCAAATGGAGTTCTTGCCTTTCCGAAATCGTTCCGTTGGGAAAATTTCAGCATGGCTGCGGAAAAGGTAGATTACTGGCAAAAATTTCGGAATAGTGCCGTAATCACAGTATTAACCGTTACCTTTACACTCTTCACGAATTCCTTTGTCGCCTATGCCATAAAGAAAAACTTTGAGCTTAAATTTTTTAAAGGCTTGTATTTTTACTTTGTAAGCGCGATGTTTGTTCCATTTCCGATTATCATGCTCCCTGTAGTGAAATTAACCTCTAAGTTTGGCTTGGATAATCTGTATGGCCTCATAGTGCTGTATATCGTTTATGGCTTATCCTTTAATGTCCTGTTGTATGTTGGTTATCTGAAAAGCTTGCCTCAAGAGCTTGATGAAGCTGCGAGAGTAGATGGAGCTACGGTATGGCAAACGTTTTGGAAGATTGTATTCCCACTGCTTGCTCCTATTAACGCTACGGTTGCGATCATTACAACGGTATGGGCTTGGAACGACTTTTTGCTGCCTCTTATTATGCTGGACCAAGAATCGCAAGCCACTTTGCCACTGGCACAATTTATTTTTCAATCGAAGTTTGGACAGGATACCAATCTTGCCTTTGCTTCCTACTTAATGGCGATGGCCCCTATGTTGATTGTATATATGCTTGCGCAGAAATGGATTATTAGCGGCGTTACACGCGGAGCAGTGAAATAACAAATAAAGAACGGACAAGATCTGACTATCACACGAACATTAAGGAGATTACATTATGGCTATCTTTTACCATGAACAAGAGGGGTTGTTCCATCTTCAATCTAAGGACATGAGCTATGTGATTCAACTGGTCCATGGATATCCTGCCCATGCCTATTGGGGCAAAAGATTAAGTGAGCAAGGAAACCTGACGGGGTTGCTTCAACACGTAGAGCGCTGCTCCTTCATTCCTAATTCGGTGCCGGGGGACAATAGCATATCCTTGGACACATTGCCCCAGGAATATCCTCAGTATGGAACGGGTGACTTTCGAACTCCGGCTTATCAGGTTGAGCTAAAGGACGGTACCCGAGTGACAGAGCTGAAGTACGGTACACACCGCATTATTCAAGGGAAGCCAGTGCTCGAAGGGCTTCCGGCGGTATATGCAGAAGACCAAGATGAGGTGCAGACGCTTGAACTGGAACTGAGTGATAAGTATTCAGGGCTTACGGTTGTTTTGAGCTACACTGTTTTCGAGACATTCAGCGCTGTTGCAAGATCCGTGAAGTTTATCCACCAAGGAAAGGAGCCGTTTCGCCTCTTGAAGGCTATAAGTGCGAGTGTAGATTTTCAGGATGCGGATTTTGAATGGCTATGCTTACATGGGTCTTGGGCCAGAGAGCGTCATATGGAAAGAAGACCCTTGGGGCATGGGGGCACGTCTGCCGAGAGTAGACGGGGCTCCAGCAGTCACCAAATGAATCCCTTTGTTGCTTTGCTCCGGCCGAATGCGGATGAGGATCAGGGCGATGTATTTGGATTCAGCCTTGTGTACAGCGGCAACTTCGAAGCGAAGGCAGAAGTCGATCAGTTCGATACGACACGGGTATCCCTCGGGATCAATGCTTTTGATTTCTCATGGCTCTTGATGCCAGGGGAGAGCTTCCAAACGCCTGAGGCGGTAATGGTTTATTCGTCAGAAGGGTTAGGAGGTATGTCCCGTACCTATCATAAGCTATACCGGACCCGCCTGTGCAGGGGTGTTCATCGCGACTTGGAGCGTCCGATTCTAGTCAATAACTGGGAAGCAACCTATTTTGACTTTAACGCGGACAAGATTGAAGCTATCGCTACAACAGCTGCTGAGCTAGGGATTGAGCTCTTTGTATTAGATGATGGTTGGTTTGGCAAGCGTGATGACGATACCAGCTCTTTGGGCGATTGGATTGTAGATCGGAACAAGCTGCCGAGGGGTCTGGAAGATCTAGCAAATAGGGTCAAAAGCCAAGGTCTGCAGTTCGGCCTTTGGTTCGAGCCGGAGATGATTTCTCCCGAAAGCGGCCTGTACAGGAAGCACCCGGACTGGTGTCTGCACGCTCCAGAGCGGCGGCGGACGGAGGCCCGGAAGCAGTTGATTCTGGACATGTCGCGGCAGGATGTGCGGGACTATCTGTTTGAATGTTTAAGCGAGGTTCTCACATCAGCTCCTATCACTTACGTGAAGTGGGACATGAATCGGAACATGACAGAGATTGGTTCGGCATTGGCAAGTCCGGAACGGCAGTCTGAGACAGCCCATCGGTATATACTTGGACTTTACGAGCTGCTTGAGGGTTTAACGAAGAGATTCCCTGAGATTTTGTTCGAGAGCTGCTCTGGAGGGGGAGGCCGCTTCGATCCAGGGATGCTGTTTTACATGCCGCAAACCTGGACGAGTGACGATACTGACGCGGTAGAGCGCCTCAAGATCCAATACGGTACGAGCATGGTTTATCCAATCAGCACGATGGGCGCTCATGTGTCGGATGTGCCGAACCATCAGGTAGGGCGGATAACCCCTCTTGCGACACGCGGGGAGGTAGCCATGTCAGGGAACTTTGGCTATGAGCTTGATTTGACTGTATTTACCGAGGAAGAGAAAGCGATGGTCCGGAAGCAGGTGTCTGTATATAAGGATATCCGGTCCCTGGTGCAAAAAGGTGATTTTTATCGCTTAAGAAGTCCGTTTGACGGGAAAGGAAATGAAACAGCATGGATGTTTGTTTCCGAGCACCGCAAAGAGGCATTGGTATTTTATTTCCAAGTGCTTGGAGTGCCGAATGCCCCTATGAAAAAGTTAACCTTGAAGGGCCTGAATCCCGAATGGAACTACCAGGTTGAAGAGTTGGAAAGTCTCTACAAGGGAGACCGACTCATGCAGGCAGGCATCCATTTACCTCAATTTCATCATGATTATGCAAGCAAATGGTGGAAGATCAAGGCGGTTCATGGGTAAATGGGGTGCTGCTAGTACCAATAACGAGAACGATGAGCCATAACACGAATACTGCTTTACTAAATCCGCCATCGGGAGGCTCTTGTTAAAAGAGGCAGCTCCCATGGCGGGTTTGCCGTTTAAAGGCAAAAAGTCTTGACTTCTCCAAGTTAGCGAATTCGTCGATAGACCCGACTAGTCAAATTCCAGCAGCAGAGGGAGTCATTGAGACACTTTATAAAAATGACGATATGTGCGATTAGAGCAGCGAAGTCCTTAGAGAATGAAAAACGCCAAGCCCGGACACGATCAAGGGCTTAGCGTATATTTACGGTAAACTGTCGGCGAACCCCCGAAATGCAAATTCAAAAAGCGAATCGCGCAGGTTCTGTAAAGTATGCTCGCATCTCGACAGTTGGCGATATCATTATTTAGGGATGAGTTTCATATTAATAATCAAGGACCATAGTCATGAATCAGCATTATCAACTTATCAAGACACTCACTGCGCAAGAGGGGTTCACATCTGATCTTCACGAGTTTACGATAACGAAGCAAAATACCGCTTTGTTTACAGCCCTAACAAGTGCCGGGAGATCTAACCCCGTTTGGAGGTCCGGAAAACGGTTTTTTTGATAATTACTCCATTCAGGAAGTCGATCTCGAGACAGACGAGCTTCTTTTCGATGTTACCCGCGTCATCTGCATTCAGCTCTAATAATATTTGGGACTGTTTCCACGTGAATTCGGTTGAAGAGGGACCGAACAATACACTCCTGATCAGCATGCGCAACATGTGGGCCATTTACAATATTGATAAAGCAACGGATCCTGGTCAAAATTTATCTTATCGAGCGTTTAAAAATGAATGGGTGGGGTTGCCGCTTGATCCCCCCAGCATTGCTGTAGATCTAATCGGTGAAGACGGGCCATTTGTCCAGGAAAAAGCATTGAATTCATCTGGCCAAGTCATTGGTACGTCACGGATTGTTCAAGCGGAGGAAGAAGACGAAGAATAAGCCTCAAAAGCGGAAAGGAAATGGTGAGATGGGTTTCGCATACAAACCGCCTGTTTTTAACAGCAAAACAGCCATATTTCTCTCAGCGATGAGCTATCAGACTTACCCGTTCTTTTTCGAGAGAAAGCTGGTTTTGCCCAAAGGCTTCAAGCTTCGCTTTACGATCCGCGCTTTTGCCGACGTCGAGAATCCTACAGAGCTTGTATTCGGCTTTATTGCCGAGTCGTCGGATCAAATCGTTGTCGCGTTCAGAGGATACGCTTCGTATCCGGCAGACCTTCTTGCCTCGTATGACATCTTTTTGATTCCGTATCCTTTCGTCCGAAACAGTGGGAAAACGTCGCGCGGCTTTACATGCTTGTATCGGTCAACCCGAGACCAAATCATCCGTGAATTAACCAAGCTTTCGACAACGAAAAAGTTGTATATTACCGGTCACAACTACGGCGGAGCTTTGGCCACGTTGGCCGCTTTGGATATTGCGGTAAACACCGGATTCAAGCATCCGTTCGTCTATACGTACGGCAGTCCTCGCATCGGAGACCCTGACTTCGTTTCCCGCTTCAATAGGACGGTTATAAACAGTGCGCGAATCGTCAACATTCATGATTCATTCCCAACTTTTCCGGCCCGAAGGTATCCGCCTCCATTTACAAAGAGAGGATTAACGTATCGGCATGTAAAAACGAAGATCCCGATCACTTTTCAATTGAACGACGTGCCACGTAATGACTCAATTGCCTGCTACTTTAAAAACCTGAGCCGCAAAAATCCTCTTTTTGCCAAATCATTATGCGACAATAATCCGGGATTTTGTCCTGATACCAGCATGTGTTTTCCGTTTGAAGGTTGCTGAAGGTCTGTCCGACTGATTGATTTTGGTGAATCATAATTCATTACATATCTAATAAAATCACGGCAATCAAAATGTGTTTGAGCTACGAAGTTATCCCTCTCCGTATGAATCATGATTCACCAGTTTGCTTATGTCGGACAGACTAATAACTAAAGACTTGAATGCAAAGAAGGAGTTGCCTTTATGAAGCTTTCAGGCATGTTCAACAGTGAAGAGGCGATATTGCTTGCGGCCATGATCGCGCAGTCTTATCAGCAATTTGAGCACGATAAGCTGGTATTCCCTAAAGGCTATTCGCTTCGCTTCACCATTAGCGCTCTTGCCGGTGTCGAGGAGCCGGAGGAGGAAGTATTCGGTTACATCGCGGAGTCGAAGGATAATATCGTGATAGCTTTTAGAGGAACCCGAACATTCAAGGACAATGAGTCGGACCAGGATTTATATCAAGTACCGTACCCTTTCGTCAGAAATGCCGGAAACACCCATCGCGGATTCACTCGCATCTATCAATCGGCAAGAAATGAGCTGATCGGAGCATTGAACAAGCTTTCCGCAGCCAAAAGACTGATGGTTGCAGGCCACAGTTTGGGCGGAGCATTAGCTGTGTTAGCAGCCTTCGATATTTCGGCGAACACACGGTTTCAAAATATTGCCGCGTATACGTACGGAAGTCCGCGGGTCGGAGACCCGGACTTCGCTTCCCGGTTCAACCGAACGGTAAAAAATAGTTTTCGTATTATCAACGTCCATGATATTATTCCGACTTTGCCGGCTAATGCGTATCCGCCTCCGTTTACCAAGAACGGTTTGTTTTATCGGCATGTAAACACGAAGGTTCCGATCTCTTTCCAGCTGAACAGTTTGCCTGTCCGCAATCATGAGATTGTCTGCTATTTCAAATTCCTAAGCCGACGGAATCATGATTATGCCAAAGCTTTATGTGCCGATAACCCGGGGTTTTGTCCCGATACGGGATTATGTTTTCCGTTTATAGGAATATGCAGTGCGGAGGAAGAAGACGAAGAATAAGCTACCATCAGATGGATGATCCTAACGTTGATCGGGTAGGTTACTCTGCGGGAAGTGAAAGACGTTCGTCGAGCCACTGCTCCACCCAGGAAGTGGGAAAATTCGGAGACCGAGACGACTCTTATTCATTTTTTCGATAGCTACGGACAAAAAACAATTCGACTTATCGAGGCGATAATAAGAAAACAACTAAGTCGACAGAACGTTTTGCACAGCTGTATTCCGAGGCTAATGATCTTCGATACCATCCCCACATGATCATGGAATCTTATTTTTGTTCAGAGGTAAAGAAGCCGCTTAATGTAAGGGGAACAATGCATCTAGCCACGAGACAAAACGTGGAGACTGTAGCAGAGTTTTTGGCTGGTTTCTCAGAAGGGGCTTACGGGATCTCGGTTCACCCGACTAGTCAAATTCCAGCAGCGGAGGGAGTTATTGACACAGGTAACTTGTATCTCTGAAATGTAGATAGTCATCCTGTATCGATGGCAAATATCGCACATCGATCTCCAAGACATGGTAGAATCAACGCGGTTTATACTCCGTCTGTCTTCCGCAAGAATGGTTCGTGGAAAGCGGGGAAATTGTGGACATCAAATTCAAGTAGGCGAATAGCTGCCCTTGAACGAGGGCAGCATTCTATTTCCACCCCGGAAACAGCGGTTTTAGGGGAGTAGGAAACTTGACCCCGGCAATGAGCAGGACACCGATCAACCATGCGACAATCATCCAGCCCAGAAACACCCATTTTTCAGAACGTTGTCCATATTTGCTCCAATGCCGAAATTGATGCGTTGAAACGACGACTGCCCCCAATGTAAATAAAACCAATGGCAACCCCATCACTTCTTGACCTTGTCTTCCCGAATAAAGATCGGCGCTCCGAAGGATCCGACGCCGGTTATTTGCGCACTTACTTTCCAGTTTATAGTTTGTTCTGGATACAGTTCCATCCAATCCTTCTCAATGCGTTTCCAGTACTTTGGATTCTTTCTGTAAATCATCGCCCCTAGCCCGGCGCTGTCCGCACGCAGATCTTTTTGCAATCGTTCAAATAAAGACCGGTATGTATCTTCGATCTCTTTTGCGAATACTTTATCTAATTTCTGTATCATTGAAGGATCAGATAAATCGAGCTGAGCACGATTATCCATAATGAGTCCAGACGCTTTTACGTCAAACGAAATGATTGGCTCGCCTTTCGAGAAGGCCACTTTGCTCCGCACCTTAATATGCTCCAGATGCAAAGACAGGCCCCCCTCTTTGTTCGGTGCGGGGATCGTGATGCTATCGCTCACTTTGCCTCCCAGCAAGGCGGTTAAGGCAACTGCCTCCATCCCTTTAACAAAACCCTTCAGCTTGTTGTCTCGGAAAATAGCGATGCCGGTTACTCCAACTTTATTTCCAATTTCGTTGTAACTTACCGCTATTGGCTGTTGTCCAGGTGATGTCGAGGCGATGAAATAATCTTTCAACGAACTTGGGACATGAGCCTTGCGCTCAGCTAACTCGCGAAACTGCTCCATTGCGAAGGTTTCCAATGTAACTTGCCGGTTGACAAGCTTAGCCGCTTCCATACCCTCGGCGACGGCCAATAGAGTGTTGATCCGATTCATTGGATTCCGGCTGATTTGATCGAGAATTTCTTTAATACCTCGCCGGGCAAGTGATTCTCCTATAATAAAAACACGGCGGTGTGAGGTTTCCATATCTCGTGGCAGTGATCGCTCCGCTTTAAAACGGATTTCATCAATATTGCGTCCTTCCGTGACAATGTGGGCGATGGGTTCCTTCTGGCTGCTGCCGGAGGAAGACTGCCCGGGTCCGCCAATCTGGATTGGATTGGCCACAAGGATATGAGCCCGAAAAGTTCCGGGCTTTTGGCCTTCATCCAATGCGGTTAACATCACGATGGCAATATCCACGATTTCTTTGCGATCCCAGCAGCCTGTCGAGATCGAGGCCGTCAGCAGAAGGACTGGAACAAAAAAGAAAAGCCTGCGCTTCATGGGGAATCATCTCTCCTATAGGAAACGGTTATTTTCGCTCGAATGGTTTACGGTTTAAAAAATCCTTTAAGCCTTTCAGTGAAACTGGAGCGATCGGAGTCATATAAGGCATGCCCGCAGAGCTGATTCCGGTCAAATAAGTTTGCGTGAAAAACAGCCCAAGAGTGATGCCGAAGAGTCCGAAAGTCCCCGCCAACAAGAGCAGCAGGATGCGCAGGATACGGATGGCAAACGTCATCTCGTAACGAGGAATCATTAGGGAGGCGATACCTGTAATCGAAACGACGATAATAATGGGAACGGACACGATTCCTGCTTGTACGATCGCTTGTCCGATAACCAAAGCGCCGAGGACACTGACGGCCTGACCCAACATGTTCGGCAATCGCACGATGGCTTCCCGAAGTGCTTCAAATACGCTTTCCATAATCAAAGCCTCCACCAGAGCCGGAAAGGGGGATGGTTCACGGGATACAGCAATGGAAAGCAATAGCTCCGTAGGAATCATCTCGACATGAAAAGTTGTGATTGCAACATAAAGTGACGGTAGAAATAGGGCTGATATAATGTATATTGCCCGAATCACTCTTAAAAATGTGGCGCTGCTGTACAACAGATAATAATCTTCGATAGACTGAAAATCGTTCCAGAAGGTGACGGGGAGAATCAAAGCAAAGGGTGAATTGTTAACGATTATGGCGACTTTGCCTTTCAACAGCGCATCGGCAACTACGTCGGGACGCTCCGTCGTTTGAATGGTCGGAAAAATGCTTAGCGGCCGGTCTTTGATGTGCTCCGTAAGGTAATTGCTGTCGATAATGCCTTTCAAACGGACGGAGGAAATTCGGTTTGAAATTTCAGATACCAATTCGTTCGGGGCCACGCCGTCCAAATAGGCTAACCGAACTTCGGTCTGTGTGACCGATCCGAGGTTCCATTTCTTCATTCTCAACTTTTCGCTATTAAGGATACGGCGAATTAGCGCGATATTAGTTTCGATATACTCCACAAATCCTTCACGAGGACCGTGAACAACTGTTTCGGTTTCGGGTTTAGTCACATTGCGATGGGGGATGGCGGCTACGTTCGCCAATATCACCTTCTCTTCGCCGCATATGGCTACTGCCGCCATACCGGACAAAAGTGCTTGCACTGTTTTTTGATAGTCGGCAGTTTGCTCTATAGAAGGTGTTTTGACCGTGACCTCTTCGGTCTTCTGCTGAGTCGACAGCGGTTCTATGATCTCCCGCTCGATCCGTTGCAGATCAACAATACCGGCAATATACACGATCATTGAACTTCCGGCAGAACGAAAAATCAGATCGGGCATGGAACCGAAGGTTTGCTTCAAATCTTCTGTAAATTGTTCCAAATCATTTGAGTCTGACAATCGTATGGATTTCGGGCCCATTCTATCCATCCCCCTTACTAGGACTATATTGAAGCTTGGATTTAAGCTTTATTGTAAGCAGCGCAAGCATAGGAAGAACAACGAAAAAAGGTAAAAATATGACCCATACGGCCCATTGATGACCCGTGAACAGATGACTACTAAGGTTGTCCGCCATGTAAATGGCAAACAGACATACGATAATGGATACGGGAATGACGGCCGCCCGAAGGTGATTCATCTTCCACTGGTCTGAAATCATCGCGCATGCCGCGTAAGTGAAAATCGATGTTTTGAATAAAACACTGGTCATATAGTTGGTCACAATAAAAGGATCAAGGTCTTGAATGAAATCGGCAATGTTGACCATTTGAAAAGTTGTCATTAGCGGGAAAAAAGAACGGGAAAATACTTCCGGTCCGAGTGTGCTGACTGCCAAGATATCCAAAACCATAAACATCAAGCCAGCTGTTGCAGCCGATAGGATTGCAATCTTACGGAAGCCCTTGGGTGGCATCGTCGTCGACCAGAACGCGGCGAAAGCGAAGACTTCCGCATACGGCACGGTTAAGCTTGCCGGAAATACAGTTGTAAAGATCGGTTTCCATTCCGCGGCAACCGGAGTCAGCAATGACAAGCGCATCGTTCCGGAAGCTACCAATAAAATGATTTGTAACAAAAATAGGAATATAATGATAGGAACATTCAATTCTGCTAATTTACCCAACCGCTGCACCCCTGCATAACAAACATAAGTTACTAAACATTGAAATATAACCATAACAAACCACATCGGAGTCATTTGCAGCAAGAAGTTATTTGTCAGTTCGCCGAGGTCCCGCAAATTCCGAGCCGCCGAATAAATAAAAATAAAAACATAGCCCACACTTAAGATCGCTCCGATATATCGTCCAAATGCGAAGCTTAACAAGCCGGACCAATTGGTGTTTGCATGTGTTCCATACAGCATTGAATACATCCAGAGGAGAACCATGCCCAGAATTAGACTGATACCGGCGGTAATCCATGCGTCCTGCTTAGCAGGGCTTGCAATGCCAAAGACAACGTTCGTACCCAGTTGAAACAGAAGCATTAGGCCATACAACTGCCATGAGGATAAGCCCTTCACATTTGTCACTTCTCCTTTCAACTTTATAATTCCAAGTTTTTGTAATTTTATTCTATTTCTCCAAGTTACTACTGCAAATTGAATGGCTGCTTAGACAAAAAAAGCCTCTCTCCAATTTCCGCTTGGAGGGAGGCACTTTTATATGCTGGATAAATCTAGGATTGACTGCCGTACCACTTATAAGTCATGACTTCGGGCTGAGGTTTGCGGATTGTAGGCGACAACAACCTTGGACCCATCTGGATTTGTAAAGGCCACATTCTTCAGATCGTTACTGGTGTTCGATTGAATACGGTAGGTCCCCGGAACCACAAATTTACTGAAATGACCAAGTAAATAATGCTATTTGGTATACGTGACAGCGTTCTCAGGATTATCGTTGCGGTTGTCAGAGTTCTGAATGGTAACCATGCCCCGATTGGTATTATAGGCGGCGAGTAACGTTGGACCATCCTTTTGATCTAGGGCGGCGTTCCAGAGAATAACCGATTTGGACCAATTGCGTGTAATATTGATGAATTCCGAAATCATGTTATCAAAGCCTTGGGAGGTTTCGTTTTGCTGATCGTTCCAAGTCCCGAAGCCCCCCTCTGTGAACCAAACATCCTTATCGGGATGTGCATTATGCATCAAAGTCATCTGAGAGCCGTCTCCGCTATCATAATGATGGAACGCGCTGCCGGCAACATAGCTGGCTTTGCCCGCATTCTTAAGATTCTGGATGACCGTATTCGGGAAACTCCAATCCAGGTAATTGTGATCGAAGGTGATGATTTTTGTATTAATGCCGGCATTGCGAAGGGTAGGACCCAGGTAGTCTCCGATGAATCCAACCTCGTCCTGCTCGCTCATTCCCATGGAAGGATATGCACTTGTTTCGTACTTAGGTTCATTCTGAGGTGTGACAGCATAGATTGGAATGCCTTGGGCTTGATAGGCCTGAATGTATTTTTTGAAGTAATCGGCGTACGTCTGATAATTCTCAGCTTTAAGCTTACCGGTATTTAGAGAGTTGGAGTATTTCATCCAGGCCGGAGCACTCCACGGGGAGGCGAATACTTTAATGTTCGGATTTTTGGCGATGGCTGCCTTGACCATCGGCACGATATAAGGTAAATCGCGGCTTATCGAGAACTGGCTGAGTGAGGTGTCTCCGGCCACATCGTCGTACGTATAGGCTGACCAGGCAAAGTCTGAACTACCGATCGGCTGCCGTAACACACTTAGACGAATACCGGAAGAACCGAATAACTTCTCCATCACCTCGGCTCGTTTGGTTGCATTCAGCTTGAAATTGAGCAGCCAAGACGAGGCATCAGTGAGGGAGACTCCGAATCCGTCCATCTGCTGATAAGTGGTACCTTCGTTGACCGTAATCGTGTAGTCAGCGCTGCCGGAACTGCTGCTGAATGCCTTATCCCCTATGCGGGACAGGCGGGCACTTGGGCTGAGTCCTACAGCAGGCTCCGTGTTTGGATCGGAGGATGAAATCCATACCTCTGCTTGCTCACCGGCGGCTGAGACGGGTCCGCTTGCGATACTTCCGCTTACCGTAATTAATGAAGCCATCAAGACCGTGCACATCAACTTTCTCATTGAAATTAAAACTCCTCTCGTAATGGGGTTTAAAATGAAATCGATTTCATTTTACTCATTAGGTTGGGGATTCAGGATGGAAATACAGCTATTAATGAAATCGATTTCAATCAAATACATCGTACTTCAAAGTTCCAATAAAATCAATTGTAAACACGGTTTCTTATCATGCGTGATTTTAGGTTTTAGATGAATTTTTCGGAGGCATCAGTAAAATAGATGTATCTTATACACTTATTTCTAGCTTTTGGCGTTGTGATGTATGAATAGATGTAATTTGTGCAACTAAAAACACGAATATGCCGGGTAAACCCCGGAATACCCAAAAATAAGTGTATAAAGTGCAATTAAACCCCCTAAAGTGTGCTAAGGGAGAAATATAAGTGTAGATTGTGCAACTATATAAATTGACACCCATGTAGGTAGACGATTTTCCGTATTTGGCGCGGATACCCGAGGAGATACTTCTACTCTTATAGTCCTACATGAACGCCTATTCATCTTCGCAAGGCCGCTCACGGTTGGATACTCAAAGTCTAAACATACTCTATAGTTACTACTACATAATAGACCCCTCCCCAAAAGGGTTCCCGGTACTTAGTCAAGAATATGTTATATGTCTGAAGCCTTTGATACAGCTTCTGGTTTTGGTCAATCTCTAATTAATCTGAAGCCAGTATATTGACTTTGACGTCGCGGCGTACTTTAAACTTCGATTAAGGAAAGGGGGATAAATGTGGATTTGGTAACCATCAGCGAAGTATCAAGGGTATTCCAGGTAACGACCCGAACACTTCGATATTATGAGCAGCTAGGGCTTATAGGAAGTACGAAAAAAGAAGGTTATGCGTATAGAACTTACGATCAATTTTCTCTTCAACGTCTGCAGCAGATCATGATCTTAAGGAAATTAAGTATTCCCTTAAAACAAATTGCTGTCATCCTTGAGAATGAAGATGCAGTAACAGCTGTAGATATTTTTAAGGAGAAAGTAAAAGATTTAAATAGTAAGATGGAGTCATTGGAAACGATCAAAGGAATTCTATCGAGGCTTATTAAAGGATTGGAAGAAAATCACGTGCTTGAAATCAACGCTGATCTCTTGTCTGATGAAACTCTACTAGAGTCCTTATCCTCCTTATCTCATTTCGATTTAAAGGAGGAAAAGTCAATGACTGAATTGAACAAGGCAGCAGAGAAAATAGTGACACTTGAAAATGTGAGGATTGTGCACGTTCCGCCCTGCACGGTAGCGGTAAGTCACTATATTGGTGAAAGCCCCGAGGAGCATGCTGGAGAGTGGATGGCAGAATTTATGCAGAAGGTTGGTCTATACAGCATCAAGCCGGAAGCCCGTGTATTTGGGTTTAACCACCCGAACCCTTCTCCGGATAGACCCCATTATGGATATGAGCTATGGGTCACTATCCCTGACAATTTGGATGTTCCTGCCCCTCTCGTGAAGAAGCAGGTTGCCGGCGGTTTGTATGCAGCACATACGATTACCTTAGGAAACTTCCACGAGTGGAAGTTGTTATCGGACTGGGTATGTCAGAATAATGCGAAGTATGAAGCCGATACATTGAATGACCATGGGGAATACATGGGTGGATTATTAGAAGAACATTTAAACTACGTCTACCATTGCCATCATCATTGGCCGGAGAGCGATGAACATCAACTTGATTTGCTATTCCCAATTAAGTTAAAGGAATCGTAAGGTAGAATTACCGGAACGCATCGATTCTATAGAGATTCGCTTCAGCCAGCACGGTGAACCGTCCTATGTAACTTTATTTTCCTAATGACGTCTTTAATAATAAGGAGATGAAGTTATGTGGAAACTCTTAATTATCCTCATCCTTGGCACGGGATCTATACTATCTTGTAGCAACAAAGAAAACAGTGATCCATCTTCACTTTTAGTTGAGCAAGCATTCAGCCAGTTGGAAATAGACTCCGATATCCATAACCCCGGCAACCCAATCATAACAGTGGATAATCCGGACGTCCTTAAGAAGATTGTCGATAAAATAAACGCATCCGATAGAAAAGGCGCTGCTCAGGTTGCTTTGGAAAAAGGTCCGGAGGGACTCCTTATTTTTAAAAACGTTACTTCCGGTGCTCAAACGATTGAAGTGCCTTATTTCCCAGAAAGTGGCGATGTGCTCTACAAGGAATATTTCATCGATTGTGAGTTGAACAATTTTTTAAATGAGAAATAAGCTCTCAAGCTTAACTAATAATTGATGTAATTTGTTATTAACAGATAAGGGCACTCAGAGGAGTGCCCTTTAAATTCCCCTCTTTTCAAGAAAAATGCTGAGCTATATTAGTTAGATACTCTTCTTCATTCGTATTTTCTTTCATATGGATGAGCATCTTTGCATCTTCTCCGACTACATATCGGAATTGACTTGTACCGTCTGTGGCCGCTTGATATATGGTTTCAGCAACAATCTCTGGAGGCGAAGCATAGGATGGCTGTTTCTCCATCTCACCCAGTTTACCCAAAAATGCAGTAGTAAACGGCTTATAGTCCTCTAATGCATCATTAAAAAAGAACTCCATCGATCTTCCGCCAAAGTCCGTATTAATAGCACCTGGTTCAATCAACTTTACTTTGATGTTTTGTGATGCTAATTCATAAGATACCGATTCAGAAAAACCTTCTACCGCAAATTTAGATGAATGATACAGAGACATCGTAGGAAAAGTTACTTTCCCTCCCATAGAAGAGATATTAATCAGCATACCTTCTTGATTAGATCTAAAATGTGGCAACATGGCTTTAGTCATATGGATAAGACCAAAAACATTCACTTCAAATTGTCTCCTAATCTGCTCATCCGTAGCTACTTCTATCAGACCCATGGTTCCATATCCAGCATTATTGAGAAGAACATCAATTTTACCAAACCGCTGAATGGCTTCTGCTAAGGCAGTTTGAATAGTATCTTCTTTCTCCACATCAAGCCTTAGTACCAACACATTATCAATTGTTATGAATTCAGTTTCTTGTTCAGGTGAACGCATCGTGGCTACTACATTCCATCCTCTTTCAGCAAAATGGTTTACTGTGGCTCTCCCAATGCCCGATGAAGCACCCGTGATAAAAATGGTTTTCATAACAATTCCTCCTTTTGCAATAACTGTTCCAAACTTACCAATCCCTCGGCAATGGTTTTAAGTTTAGCTTTATATTCTTCTATCCCAATTTGGATGCAGATGATCTGTGCTGGGTGCATTTCATCTTTAAAAAGCGAATACTGCTCAAGTAATTGATCTAATTTTGTGTGCGATTCCTCTTGGGCTTGTTTCAACCAAATAATCACCTTGTCATACCCGACGAATTCACCAAAATAAAGCCTCATCATAAAATCAGATTTCTTAATACTGTCTCCTTCTAGTGGGGCTAGTAAATAGGCGTTAAAACTATCTCTGCCTTTAGGCGTTATGTTTAAAAGATTCTTGTTAGGCTTACCGTCCTGGAGCACAATTTCCTTAGTTATCAATCCGGCCTTTTCCATTCGGGCAAGTGTGGGGTAAATCGTTCCATAACTAGAACTATAGAAATTAGAGAATACATTTTCCAGTAACTGTTTTATTTCGTATCCAGTCAACGCTTCTTTCATAAGCATGCCTAAAATAACATCCTGACTGTTCAAAATTTGCCCTCCTTGGAGTTTAGAAATATTTGTATATCACGACCATAATATATCAGACCGATATATATCATGTCAATATAATAAAAGTATAAACGCAGAGGATATGTATAGCTTCGCCCTATTTTCGTAGTAAATTGCGAAGCAAAGAGAGGAAAGAGATTAGCGGGGCACAATGATTCGTAATATTCCTTAAATATAAAAAGAGATGCAAATTTTGCACCCCGTTATAGTATCCTTTTCAAAAGAAATAGCAAAAACTCATCTCCGACTTACATACTTCTTGAAATTTTCCATCTTCAGCACTTTAACATTCTTCGCTAGGAGTTTTTTGTAGCTAATGATCCAGGTGTGATCTTTTGAGTTTTTTCTGCGGATCGCAGCAAAGTTGTATCTACTTCCAGAGAAAATTTTAAAGCCATGTGCTATGCAATCGGAGCAAAACTTAACGCATTCACCCCTGTTTCGATTGGGAAAAGAAATCTGATCGAATACGTGCTTACGGACTAGGAGGGTCGCTCCTTGGAGGATAGAAACGTATTTATTTTCCATGCTGCTATAACGGAGCAAAAGTAGTTTTTTATCGGATAGACTCATATAATGGGCCCGTTTTCCTACGATATCAGCGTTTGTTTTACGAAGGGTGCGCATACTGTCGGTTAAATAATTCGTCGAGTAGTAATCATCATCGTCAAATTTTGCAATGTAGCTGTAATTCGATATCTGCACTCCATAATTTAAGCATCGCCCGAGTGAAGCCTTTTCAGGCATTCTATAAATCCTTACGTTGGTATATTTTTTGGCTGCGGTAATATAATCGCTCATTTTCAAGCTGTTCTTATTAAGAATGACAATAAGCTCTTTATTCTTGTAATTCTGTCTTTGATAATTTTCAAATAGTGTATTTAGACAGTCGGGACGTTTCGTACAAGTAACAATAGAAATAGCATTCGGGGCATGAAATCGGTCTGTTTTCATAAATCAATGGACGCCCTTTGAGCTTTTCTGCACAAATTTCTTATAATTTTTAATATTGGGAACTACTTTATGATTGGAGATAAGTTGTTTATCGCTGATAATCCATGTATGTTTCGAGGAGTTTTTTCTACGTATGGCGACAAAATTATATTTATCTGCAGAATATACCTTGTACCCCTTCTTCTTACTTCTCATGCAAAAAAGATCGTCTTCACCCACATTTTGATTAGGAAATCCAACATGGTCAAATACATCTCGTTTAATGATAAGCGTAGCACCCGGAAGTCTAGTAACGAATCGATTCTCATCCTGCGGAAAACGGAGGATAAGAGTCTTTGATCCGCGTAAATACATATAATGAGCCCGTTTTCCGATGATATCCGCGTTAGTTCTTTTAAAGGATTGCAAGCTGTTGGTCAAATAGTTGGGAGCGTAATAATCGTCGTCATCAAATTTGGCGATATAGCTGTATTTGGTTTTCTTTACGGCGTAATTTAGACATGCCCCAAGAGAATGATGTTCAGGTTTGCGAAATATTTTTATATTTTTATATTTTTCAGCTAATTTTTGATAGGGTAAGAGCGGGATTTTGTTGTTATTGATAATAATGATGAGTTCTTTCTTCGCGTAACGTTGTCTGTTGTAATTCTGAAACAGGTTGACTAAATAGTTTTGACGATTCGTACAAGTGATAATAGATACACCTTGTAGGGCTGCTGAGCTATAGGGTGCAGCATTCATTTAACCAACCCCTCATATGAGTTTTTTCGAGAAAAGTCTCATATTACAATATGTTTTAGATAGGATAGGGTCACGGCAATCCACACTTGTACATGCGGAATTTTAGCTTAAAGCGGTCTCCAAATCCTGAATTAACAAAGCGGACGGTTCAAGGCCTACGGCAAGGCGGATCAGAGACTCGGGGATATGCTGGTCTTTTAATTCTGATTGATTATAGCCGTAATTAGGGGAAATGATCTGGCTTTCCATTGCGCCCCAGGATACACCGATTCGGATCATACGGAGTTTATTGAGCGTAGAACGAATCTCCTCATAGCCGGCATCTCTCAATTCAAAGCTGAATAAACCGGAATATCCTTTTAGCTGCTTGCGGGCCAATTCATAGTGGGGATGGGAGGGTAGACCGGGGTGATTTACTTTGGATACGGCTGGATGCTCTGATAAAAAACGGGCAACTTCCAGACCATTCCGCTGGTGTGCCTCCATGCGAAGGGGGAGCGTCCGAAGACCCCGAATTAACAGCCAAGCCTCAAAAGGCGCCAACGAAGCGCCAATCAGCTCGTATTCCTCCAAATACATCCGGTCGATAATCTCATTGGAAGCAATAACAGCTCCGCCGACTAGATCATTATGACCCCCCAGATACTTGGATGCGGAGTGAACAACGATGTCTACACCAAATGCCAAGGGTTTCAGATACAGTGGGGTAGCCCAAGAGTTATCCATTATGGTGCGGATACCTTTTGCCTGTGCCAGCTCCGTAACAGCAGTTATATTAACGACTTCGAAGATAAAAGAGGTTGGTGATTCCATAAGAATGGCCTTCGTATTCTTCTTTACGGCCGCCTGAACCTGTTCAATTTCCATGGAATGAACAATCGTATACTGCACATTGAACTTGGCTAGGTACTTGACGAGGGCAATGGAGGATTCATAAACATGACCAATTAGAATCATATGATCACCTGAAGACAAACTGCTCATTAACGCCGCACTAACGGCAGCCATACCCGAGGCGAAGCATTTACAGGCGTCTCCCCCTTCCAGCGCGGCAAGCATTTTTTCCGCGATCTGAACGGTCGGATTGGTTCCCCGCCAATATACATAATGCTCTTTCTCATGGTTGGCTGCTTCGGCATACTCTTCGTAGGTGTCGAAAAAAAAGGGGGCAGTCTCGTATATGGGGGGAGCAGCAGCCCTGAGAAAACGATGCTCTTTATCCTCAAATTGATAACAGATTAGTTCATCTTCGGTATACCCCATGTTGGATCACCCCGTTTAGAAGAATTTTTACGGATACTGATATAGTTTCCACTACCGGGTCCGTAAATATTCTGTGTATTGCATCACTAAGGGGGGATTTAGGTTTTAGGTGAGCGTCCTTTTGGCCTGCTCCTCGCGCATCCACTGAGACAACTGCCTTTTTAACCTGATAAATTCAGGAGAATCGGTGATCTCTTCACGGCGCGGACGCGGGAAGGGGATATCTACGGTGTGCAATATGGAGCCGGGACGTCCCGAAAAGACATAGATACGGTTGGAGAGAAGCAGCGCTTCTTCAATATTATGCGTGATGAATAATACGGAGCGGCGATTCTCCTCCCATAATTCCAGCAGCCACCGCTGCATTTCACTGCGGGTGAGCGCATCCAGCGCACTGAAAGGTTCATCCAGCAGCATCAGCTCTTGCGGGGCCAATAGTGCGCGAAGGAAGGCGGCCCGTTGCTGCATTCCGCCGGACAGCATATGCGGGTAAGACCGTTCGAACCCGCTCAATCCGACCTTGGCAAGCCATTGCCGGGCTTCCTCCCGAGCCTGTTCCCCGACCTCCCCTGTAATCTCACTGGCGAGAAGTACGTTATCCTCGATGGTTCGCCAAGGAAATAGGGCAGGCTGCTGCGGCATATAGCTGATCTTTCCGCGCTGTCCCGTAACGATTTTTCCGTTCATGCTTACTGTTCCGGCATCGGGCGACTCCAGACCGCCGATAATATGGAATAAGGTGCTTTTTCCGCAGCCTGAGGGGCCGACAATAGATACAAACTCCTGCTGCTCCACTTGGAGTGAAACTTTATGGAGTACTTCTGTCTCGCGGCGGCGGTGAGAGAAGGATTTGGAGATGCCGCTAACTTCAAGAGCAGGAGGCGCTGTGCGACTAAGTGTAGGACTTGATTTCTCAATATTTCTGTGGGGAACCTGTGTCACTTCGGACATCGGACACACCTTCCTTTCTATGAGTTGCGGCGGGGTTTCCAGCGTACAAGCCATCTCTCCAGCAGCGCAATAATTGCGAACAGCACCAGGCTGAGTAGTACGATGATAGCAATAGCGACGAACACCCGGTCTGTACGATAGGCTGATTTCTGCAGGAGCATATAATACCCTATGCCTTTATCCGCACCGATCCACTCTGCGACCACGGCCCCCATAACGGCATAGGTGGCGGATATTTTCAAACCGGAGAATAGTGAAGGCAAGGATGAAGGGAGCTCCAGCTTAGTGAATATCTGCCACTTGCTTGCGCCCGCCATTTTCATATAATTCATCATCATTCGGTCACTTTGGGAGAGTCCACTCATCGTAGCGACAGCAATAGGAAAGAAACAAACTAAGGTAATGAGGACAATCTTCGGCAGCAAGCCAAAGCCAAACCAGATGACGAGCAGCGGTGCAAGTGCGATGGAAGGGACATTCTGACTTAAGATAAGCAGCGGATACAAAGCACGTTTGGCCCAAGGCAGCAGATGCAGCAATAAAGCAACTATCAGCCCTACCGCCGTTCCAATGGGAAAGCCGATCAAAGTAAGGCGAAGTGTTGCAATCGTATGATCCCCAATTCCTGCAGCGTTGCTGGAAGACTCCCGGGCGATATCTGTCGGACTCGGCAGAATCCACGCTTCAATATGAAAGAGTGACACGGACAACTGCCATGCGGCTAAAAAGAAGACGACCGCCACAAGTGGCGGCCATATTTGCTTCCAGGTTGATCTCACGGCCGATATTTCTCTGTCAGCTTGTCCATGCTGATTCCGTTCGGGTTATGAGCGATCTTGATCTGCGAAATCACGCTTGGGCTGCCTGCCTCAACCAACGCTTCATGCATCTGGCGGACGATCTCGAGCAGCTCTGTAAGTTCCCCTTCCATGGTCGTATCCAGCGGATTCACCTGATGCTTAACACCGGATTGCTGAATAACCTCGATAGCCTTGTCCACATAGGGGATGGAATCCTCGTTGTTCGGTGTTTTAGGGATCACTTGAATGCTTAATAGGCTATTTGCCATGTAAAATCATCCTTTCAATTTGAAGTAAAATAAACTAAATATTTCGCAAAAAGGGTCGGTCTTCACTACGGTGAATGTTGGACTTCCGGCCGCTGTTGTCTCCAGATTTATTTGATTTTGTTCCGCCTACTAGCGGTGTAAATCCGGAGACAAAGGCGGTCGCTAACCCTCCTACAGTTCCAAAATTCCCCTTCGTTCCTACTTTCCTATTGTTTATTTTATTGTAAGATTTTACAGACCGTCCGGTAAAAAATCATTTGTAAATGCTTTGGTAGTATCCAGCGGCTTATCGAGCAGCTTCAGACCATACATCCAGTCTGCGTAGTTTTTCCACACTTCAGCCTTTTGCTCTCCCCAACGGGCAGCATCTTCCGTATATTTCGGGCTGAGCCATTTCTGACTGGCAAGAACCAGCTTGGCATCTAAGTCAGGTACAGCTTTGGTTAGGATGGCAGCAGCTTCTTCCGGTTTGTCGATGGCATATTGATATCCTTTCGACGTAGCCTTCAAGAATGCCTTCACCAGCTCAGGATTCTCGGCGATCGCTTTCTCACTTGTGGTAAGCACAGGGGTGTAATAATCCAGCTGCGGTGCATAGTCTTTCAGATACTGCATATCCAGCGGCTCTCCGCGCAGCTCGGCTTCAATCCCGGTCCAAGCATAGAATATCCAGGCAAAATCAATATCACGTTTAACGGCTGTGAAATAATCAGCTTCTCCAATATTGACGATTTTTACTTTCTTTACATCGCCGCCTTCAGGATCCATGATCGCTTTCATGGCCGCTTCCTCGGCAGGAGAGCCCCAGCCTCCATAGGTTTTGCCCTCGAAATCTTTGGGGGTCTTGATATTGCGGTCCTTCGGAGCCGCAAAGCCGGATGTATTATGCTGAATGATGGCAGCAATGGAGACCAGTGGCACCCCTTGAAGACGAGCTAATGTTAATGCCTCTTGAGCGCTAATCCCAAAAGCCGCTTCACCGGAGGCAACCATAGTATCAGCACCTGCAGCGCCCGGCTGTACTATCTCTACATCCAGACCTTCTTCAGTATAAAAGCCAAGATCCTTGGCTGCATAAAGTCCGGTATGATTCGTATTCGGCGTCCAGTCGAGGGCAACCTTAATTTTGGTGAGCGTCTTGGGTGCATCCGTAGCAGCAGCAGTTGCTTCCGGGGTAGCACCTGTGTTTCCGTTATTACTGCCGCATCCGGCAATAGCAATAACCAGCATGCAGGTAAGGCACAACATTAGTACTTTTTTGACTCCCATTTTCTGTTTCTCTCCTTTGAATGTGCGGAAACGTCAGGCTATGCCTGAAATCTCCTGATATATTCCCGTCTTACCGTACAAATCGAACAATCCGGAATACCAAAAAAGCGCCCCGATCATCGGGACGCGGCAGGCGCTTGAATTAGTTATGGTTACAGGAACCAAGACTTATGGCGTTTCCTACGCTGGCATTATCCAGATCAGGTATAAGGGTCAGTATCTTGTGGGATACAATCTCAGCCGGCCAATTCCAGCACCCCTGCTTATAAAGTTAGCGGGTTACGGTGTATTATAGACGATTAATCTTCAAGATGGAACCTTTTCTTGCGGCGATCCTGAATTCTTCCCCACAATGCCCGCACTGTAAGCATGAGACTTACTACAATACCGGTCATTGCTAAAAACAAGGCAAGATATTCAAAAGGAGAATATTCCAGCATTTTACCCCACTCAATCTGACCCTTGAGATCTTCAATGACCTGATTCATACCATAGATTCCGCTGATCACTGTATATACCGTGAGAATCATAAGCAGATTATCCCGCCGTTTGGACTGAAACTTATCCTGATACTGGAACAGGTCATCGAGTGTCTGCTTCACCTCCACGAACAGAGCGTCATTGCCATATACTTTCCGCAGCTGAAAGAAGATCTCCCGCCCTTGTGATTGTGAAATAAGCTCCAGGAAATAAAATTTAGCCGAGAAGCGGTTAATGGAATAGATCAGATTCTCAATTTGCTCGTAATCGTTATCGATCCGCAGCCGTGAATGTATATTAGCCAGCTTGAGCAGTACGATTTTGTGGAAAATACTCAATAACAGCCCATAATAATATTCTCCGTACATCTCGTTGGCAAGACTGGTGGAAAGGTCTGATCCCTCCCGCGTAAGACAGCAGAAGGTTTGCTCGTTGGTCATGTAATAAGTGTTCGGTCCCCATCGGTTATAGGAGTGGGTGCTGCAATAATTGTCGATGTAGGTGGGATCACTGGCACTCTTATGAGGTTGTCCTTTGGAATTGATGCCATCCAGTTGAGAGGCTTTATACCGGAGGTTGATATCAATCTCGGAATCTTCTTCAAATTGGTAAAAGGCCTGTACAAGCATCCGCTCATCTACAAAATAAGGCAAGGTCTCAAAGTAGGCTCCGCTCAGTTCCGAGGAATCCAGACAGGCACGAAGACCGGGTACCAGCTCACTGAACACGAAATCCTCTACCTGTTCGAACACGCGGCCATTATGATGAATGTGTGTATGGGAATCTTTCTTGGATACATCCTCCAACGTACGGAATCGGTCTGCAAACTCCAGTGCCAGACTGAATGGGAGCTTCTGCGAGCCAAGATCAACCCGAATCGTTACGAAGCCCAACTGAAAGGGACAAAGGAACACATCCGTGGATAATATCCGAAAAGGAAGGTTGTATAGCGGCATTTCCAGTATGCAGTCCAGTCCATTCACCCGGGAAAAGCGATGGAAGGAATCTTTGTCCTCCTTCTTTGGGAACAATACATGGGTGGCAAAGGGTAGATAGACCCGTTCCATGTTTTCATGGGATACACAGTAGCCTTCTCCGTAGTAGGCGTCCTCGAGCTCTTTATTATCCAGATAAAAGCGAGTGAAGCCATCTCTCACCAGCTGTTGTCCAAGCTCTTGGGACGCTCCTTGCTTGATGGAGAACGGAAAAATAAATTGCAGAAGAGCTTTTTGTACAACAGGCTCGGGTGACAGCAAATCCATGGTCTATTCCCCACTTTTGGTTAAGATATCAATATAATCCTAACTTACCCGAAAAGTGGCTCATTGATCATACTCAGTGGACTTGGCTTTTGCGGTCGGGGTGTTCTATGCGGACTTTCCAAGCGGCAAGGCTAAGCAGAAACAACACAGCGGCAAAAGCAGTAAGAAGACCGGCCACTTTAGCTACCTCCAGATGATCCATGGCCCAGCCCATAAGCAGTGGCAGTAAAGCGCCGCCAATCCCTCCGGCTGCAATCATAATACTTGGGGTTGTCTCTTCGGCACCCGGAAGAAGCTTGCTGGAGAACACTAGAGCTATGGAGAAAATGCCGGACATAAACAGCCCTAGAAGCAAGATTACAGCGAATGCTCCAAAGCGGTGATCCGCAAATGGGAACGCTATAAGAAGCAGAAGGGTGAGAAAGCAGCTGCCCAGAACGTAAACACGGTAAGAGATTTTCTCAGCAAGGATGCCTGCAAATAATCTACCTGTCGACATCGCTAACCAGAAGAAGGTTACGGTCAGCGCCGCGGAGGATTCGCTCATGCCAAGCTTGGCAATAAAGATCGCAGGCATGAAATTGACCAGACTCATTTCAGTACCTACATATAGAAAGAAAAATACAATAAACAGTCCAAGGATGCCCCACTGTTTACCTGAGTAGGGTAGCGGCTTGTTGGGTTTATCTGAAAGTGCCTTCGTCTTGTCACGGCGTGGAGCCCGTTCATCAAGCACCGATTGCAAGCTGCCGAAATGGCCCCTTCCCCAAAATATCAGCGAAACCAGAGTGAAGCCTGCCACGATAAGGAAGGATAATCTCCACCAGCCTGCGGCAATGAGCGGACTGGCGATCAGGGGCATAACGAGAGCCCCGACACCGAACAAAACCTCGAGACGGCTCATAGCAACAGCGGTTCCTTCGGTTATGGCTGCAATAATGATCGTGCCGATAACAGCTTCAATCATACCGAAGCCAAAGCCTGCGGCCACAGCGATTACATACATCCAGCCCCAAGGGGGAAGGGAAAAATAAGCAACTTCAGCTACCAGTAATAATCCTGTTGCAATTAGAATGCTGCCGCGTTTCCCGAGGCGTCGATTGAGAAGCGGGGAGACCATAACACCGGCAAGAAAGCCGGAGAATTGGCTGAAAATCAGCTCGCCGCCGGCACTGTAATTTTGATCATAAGATTTTAGCAATACGGGAAGTATAGAACCGAGTACAACATGAGCCAATCCGATAACGAAATAGGAAAGACAGCCGATCCAAATCAGTTTTTTCATGGGGGAGCTCCTTGTAGGGGTAGTTTATGGAATATGAATACCGTATTTATGATAAGTCCAAACTGTGAGTGTGGATATATAATTTTATATCTACATGCTGAAGGGAGATATTTTGACGATGGATACTAAAGATCTCGAGAAGAAGATTATCAAGGCGCTGGATGAGAATAAATATGGCTCCTTGGGCACCATTGAAGCCGGAAATAAACCAAAAGTGCGTTATATGGCTGTATTTCATGACGGATTGACCATTTATTTGGCTACCAGCCGGAAGACGCATAAGGTTGTAGAATTGAAGGATAACCCCAATGCTTGTCTTTTGCTCGGCTTTGAGGAGGGCGGAAGCAAGGACTTATTAGAAATTGAGGCTACTGTAGAAGTGACTAAAGATGAGAGCTTGCGTTCCAAGGTGTGGAGCAAGGAGTTAGAGAAGTGGTTTGAAGGACCGGATGATCCTGACTATGTAATTCTTGAACTAACACCTACCCGTATAGAGTATACAGGTAAGAATAAAGAGAATGGGGTATGGGAAAAGCAGGCTGTAAATACAGGTAAATAACAAGAGAAAAGAGGCTGTCCCAAAAGCCATACAAATGGCTGCTGGGATAGCCTCATTTTTGTGAATAAGACTAATTAATTAGTTTGAGATGTTAGTTTAAGTGTACTTTATACACTTATTTACCTTGAAATCCGCTTAGGATGAACTTTAATTGCACTTTCTGCACTAGACATGCATAGAACCTTACACGAAATCGAAAAACTAAAAAAGTAATAATTTTACAGTTGTGTTTTTTGGAT
>NZ_JAUSTK010000041.1 GCF_030812855.1 Paenibacillus wynnii | reverse complement strand
GGAAGAGCGGCAGCGACCGCCACGAGGGGTGTCCCATAAGCCATGAAATGGCTACTTAGGACACCCCTCGTTTTTGGAGTCGGATAGATGGTTGTGCTTATAAGGACGCTCCGCGAACGGATCGTTGCTATAATCGCTGCCCAGTCCAAATTTTATTTATTCGCTTTGAAGTACAAAAGGCTATCTCATTCGTCAAAAAGTTCTGCTTTTGAGACAGCCCCTTTTTTAAAATTTATTGAAGGAATACATTGTTGTTCTTCATATACAATTGAAAGTGGCTTTTTTGCTTTATCCCTACTGAAATATTCATGGATATCAGAGGCGAAAAACATCATTATAGCAATGAGAGCAGTTATCTGCCACTTCCCTTCCGTGTTACTAGATATTGATATTAATAGTTGAAAAGTTACACCACCAAACACAAAAATTCTATTTTTTTCTCAAAATAAAGAGCTACTGGAAGATAAGCAAGATACAAATAAGGAAACCATAGTATGGATAAGCAACCAATTCCATGGAGTATTGATTTTAGTCGTTTATTCAAAGTGCAAGCTCCTTCATCAAGCTTTTTTTATCTATAATGAGTGTTGAGTTTACAAACGAAGATTGATTATATGAGTTTTTATAGATCTCAATGGGATCATCCAGAGCAATATCCTACGGAGAAAGAAAGCCTCTTCGACATGGATGAAAGTGAGCATGTTAACCCTAGGATGAACCAAACACCGTTCCTCCAGTGACAAAATATACCACACCATCTTCTAAAAGTGTACAATATTCTCGGGTCTCTAACTATATAAATACACGGAGGGATTTCATTGCTGAAAACGTTACCTTTGAACAAACGCGGCATTCCGGCCAGCAGAATTGCACTGGGCTGTATGGGGCTTGGTGGAGGCTGGGATCGCGAACCCATCACGCTGGAGAACATTAAGCAGGGGCATGAGGCCGTAGATGCCGCGCTCTCCATTGGCATCAATATGTTCGACCACGCTGATATTTACACCCGGGGGAAAGCAAAGAAGGTATTCGGCCAGATCTTTAAAGAGCGTCCAGGGCTGCGGGAAGAAATCATCCTTCAATCCAAATGTGGAATTAAGTTGATGGAGCCGGGGGACGTTTCCAATGTATTCGATTTCTCGGGCGAACACATTCTTAACAGTGTAGATGGAATTCTATCCCGGTTAGGAACGGAGTACATTGATATCTTGCTGCTGCATCGCCCCGATCCATTAATGGACCCGGAAGAAATAGGCGCTGCACTGCGTCAGCTAAAGGCCGCCGGCAAAGTCCGTCATTTCGGAGTCTCCAATATGAGCGCCGCCCAAATCAAGCTGCTTCAGGCATCCTGTGACGACCCCTTTATTGTTAACCAACTGGACATGAGCCTCGCGAAAATTGCCTGGCTGGATGCAGTTGTAAGTGTAAACCGTGGGCCGTGGAAGGATAACACATTTCCTGAAGGGACGCTTGAGCACTGCCGTCTGGAAAACATCCAAGTTCAGGCATGGGGCCCCCTCGCACAGGGTATATTCAGCGGTCGTCCGCTGGATGATCAGCCGGAGAATATCGTGAACACCGCCGCTATGGTGAAGTCTCTTGCTGAAGAGAAGAGCACTACACCTGAAGCCATCGTTTTGTCTTGGCTAATGACTCATCCGGCAGCTATCCAGCCAGTCATCGGAACAGTCAATCCCCAGCGTATTGCTGCTTGCGGAGATGCAGACAAGCTGGAGTTGTCCCGAAAAGAGTGGTATGACCTTTATGTCAGCTCAAGAGGTGTCCGACTTCCCTAATTATTCCAATAGATTAGACTTTGTTCATTGATTTGATTTTTGTTATAATAGTATTAAATATCGTTAAGGGGCGTTGTCACATGCCAGAGAATTTGGGTCAACGCATCCATCAGCTACGTCTGGAGAAAGATCTCTCCCTATCCGAACTTGCGGATAGAGCCCATGTTGCCAAATCTTACCTAAGCAATGTCGAAAGAAACATTCAATCCAATCCCTCTATCATGTTCATTGAAAAGATCGCCGATGCGCTTCAGGTTTCTATGCATATTCTACTCTATGGTGAGCTTTCCGAGACTGAAGAGGCCCTTCTGGATTCCGATTGGTTCGGCCTTGTACAGGATGCTATGGCTTCAGGCGTTAGCAAACAGGAATTCAAGGAGTTTCTGGATTATCAGAAATGGCGTCTTGACCAAAAAACAGATTAATTTAAAAGCACCAAGAAGAAACGGCTTTGCCGTCCTGAACGGGAGCCTATGCTTCCGAAGCAGCGATACTCCGTATCGCTTTCAGGTATCCGTTTCTCGTAGAAATATAAGCAAAGTATACTCAAAACTTATACTTTCTTATATTTGCAAAAAGCACAGCGGAGGTCGCTGTGCTTTTTCGTATGTAGCCGTCTCATCGGATAGACACTTTTACATTACCTGTAAAGATCTCTCATTGAAGAATTGCCGAACTTCTTCGGCTTTAATTCCTGCCTTTTTAGCTTTAAGGAGCAAATAGACCCATTCTAAATCCAGATCTACCTCACGTAGCTCTCCGTTATCTACCTGGTTGGACATATCCAAAAAAATCTCCTCCTAAGATTCTGAGTCCCCAGGCAGTCCAGCCATCATAGTAGTTTTTCTACCTTAGACCTGAGACTTTGTGTCCCTACCTTTCAGCAGGTTTACCCTTTACTGGACCCTTTAATATTAAAGGGTCGGTCTGCAATTCGATGATTCGGCTCTCTGCAATAATATTATACAAGGTAATGGAGAAAAAGTGTGTCGATTCATGTAATTTTTATTGGTGAGAATAGAGAGACATATAGCTGATTTTGGCAATACTTGTACCAATAAGAACGTTTACAAGAGTGACTGCTATAAAATAAAGTATGCAGAAAACTAGTGCTTTAGTGCGTAATTAATAAATACCCAATTTTTAAATGTTGAAACGGGTTTTCTAAAGAAAAACACAGGACGCTAAGATCATTTTCATAGTCCTTTGGTTTGATAGCATTTTAATCATTCGTCATATGAATAAGGTGTGAACCTATACCGTTTTGCGAACGGATTGGACAAAAGTATGAATTGATTACAGCGGACGAAAGTAGCACAATAGTATAAGGCAATACCTTTAAATTTGGTTATGATTACTATAGAATGAAAACGCAACCATCGCAGCTCCGAAAGCGCCTATTATTTGCGCTTAAATTGGAGTTCATCCGTTAGGAGGATGTATTCATGGCAGCCAAAGAGCCCTACAACGAATCCCTTTGGAGTAAATATTACGGACCCAATCTGGGTTATATCCAAGAGAAATATGAGCAATTTGTCAAAGATCCGGCTTCTGTAGAAAATAATTACCGGGACCTTTTTACGATTTCCGGCCCCCCTCCATTAACTGCAGAAGCTGAGCAGGACCCACAGCCAGTAGTTTCCGGGAATACGGAATGGCTTAAAAAGGCCGTAAGAGCTTCTAAACTGATTGCCAACATTCGAATTCACGGCCATCTGGGAGCTAATATCGACCCGCTTGAGCGGAAACCAAACACAATGGCTAAATGGCTTAACCCTGAAACCTATGAGTTAACCCGCGACGATCTGGTTGCATTACCTGCTACTCTGATTTGGGAGAATGCTCCGGCGGATGTACTCACCGGATGGGATGCCTATCACCGGATGCTTCAAATATATACACAGACTATTGCTTATGAATTCGGGCATGTGAATGCTGAACAGGAGCTCCGTTGGCTGAACAGCCAAGCGGAATCACCAAGCTCCCCCTCCCCTCTGAATAGTGCGGAACGCAAAGAACTGCTTAAACGACTCATTCAGGTAGAGCAGTTCGAAACCTTTTTGCATAAGACATTTGTGGGCCAAAAACGATTCAGTATTGAAGGAAACGATGCCCTTGTACCCATGCTGGATGAAATCGTACGCGCCGCCGCACATGATGGTGCGGAGCATATTCTAATGGGCATGGCCCACCGCGGGCGGTTGAACGTGCTTGCTCATATTTTGGGAAAACCCTATGATATCATCTTCTCGGAATTCCATCATTCTCCGAACAAAGAGCTGTTCCCCTCCGAGGGGTCGATGGGCATTAACTATGGCTGGACAGGAGATGTGAAGTACCACTTGGGCGCAGATCGCGCAGTCCGTGAAGGCGAAACGGTGCGGACCCGTCTGACTCTGGCGAATAACCCCAGTCATTTGGAATTCGTAAATCCCGTTGTGGAGGGCTTTACCCGTGCCGCTCAGGAAGATCGCAGCACACCGGGAATGCCAATCCTCGATACCAATAAAGCTATGGCGGTTCTGATGCATGGAGATGCCGCTTTTCCAGGAGAAGGTATCGTCGCTGAAACCTTGAATATCGGCAAACTGAACGGTTATCAGAATGGCGGTACGATTCATATCATCGTTAATAACCGTATCGGATTTACAACAGAAAGCGAAGACTCCAGGTCTACCCATTATGCAAGCGATTTGGCTAAAGGGTATGAAATTCCAATTGTACATGTGAACGCCGATGACCCGGAAGCCTGTGTGGCTGCCGTTCGTCTGGCCAGCTCTTACCGTAATTTGTTCAAGAAGGACATTGTTATCGACCTTATTGGGTATCGCCGCCACGGACACAATGAAATGGATGATCCGGAAACAACCCAGCCTATCGTATATGGCAAGGTTCGAAACCATCCGACCGTCTACAACATTTACGCTGAACGTCTGATCCAGGACAAAGTCACTACTCTTGATGAAGTGAAAAAAGTATATGCCGGGGCCGAGAGCCTTCTGCAGGAAGCTTATGATAGTATGAAGGAAGGCAAACATAAAAAAGGTGAGAGCAAAACGGCCGTCCCTCTACCGATTGGCGATTCTGATTCACGTTCAACAGCTGTTCCTCTGAACAATCTGCGTGAGATTAACCGCCAGCTGTTGACCGTTCCCGATGGTTTTCAGGTCTACCCGAAGCTGCAGCGAATTCTGCAGCGACGCAAGGATTCATTGAACGAAGGTGAAAAGGTAGATTGGGCACTGGCTGAAAGCTTGGCTTTTGCCACTATCCTGCACGATGGAACACCCATTCGTCTAAGCGGGCAGGATTCACAACGGGGCACCTTTGCCCATCGCCATCTTGTTCTGCATGACAGCGAGTCTGGAAAGCTGTTCTCCCCACTGCATCAGCTGACGGATTCCAAGGCATCTTTTGCGGTCTACAACAGCCCGCTCTCCGAAGCCTCTGTGCTTGGATATGAATACGGATATAACGTATTTGCACCCGAGACCTTGGTGCTCTGGGAAGCGCAATATGGGGATTTCGCCAATGCTGCCCAAGTCATTTTCGACCAGTTCATTGCCGCCGGTCGCGCAAAGTGGACGCAACGCAGCAATCTGGTTGTCCTTCTCCCGCACGGCTACGAAGGACAGGGTCCTGAGCATTCCAGCGGCAGGCTGGAACGCTACTTGCAATTATCGGCAGAGGAGAATTGGACCGTTGCCAATCTAACTACCGCAGCGCAATATTTCCACCTCCTGCGTCGTCAGGCTGCCTTATGCGGTCAGGGTGATGCCCGTCCGCTGGTAATCATGACTCCTAAGAGCCTCATCCGTAATCCGCGCAGCACCTCAAGCGGTACGGAGCTGGCTTCAGGACATTTCTTGCCAGTACTGCCGGAATCGTCGCTGGGTCAGAATCCGGGTAAAGTGAAGCGGCTGGTTGTATGCAGCGGGAAAGTCGGGGTTGATTTGCAGACAGAGCTGGAGTCAGGTCGGGATCAGGATTGGTCTTGGCTGCATATCCTCCGTCTGGAGCAGCTTTATCCTTTCCCAAAAAGCGAACTAACAGCTTATCTTGAAACGTTCACCTCACTTGAGGAGATTGTATGGGTACAAGAGGAACCGAAGAATATGGGCGGTTGGAGCTATGCTGAACCCCGGTTAAGAGCCATTGCTCCAGTTAATACGGGCGTTCAATACATCGGCCGTCCGGAACGTTCCAGCCCGGCAAGCGGATATGCAGATGTTCATGCCTATGAGCAACGAAGAATTGTCTCAGAAACCCTGAAGTTAAACACGCAAGTACAAGCGGCTGTGCCGTCCACCTAAATGGACGGCATCACAATAGCGAAAACTATGATATTTGGGGAGGTAGCGGCCTGTGTCTGAAATTAAAGTACCCGATTTGGGTGAATCCATTTCCGAAGGAACGATCTACAAATGGCTAGTCAAAGAGGGTGACACTGTCGGACAGGGAGATGTACTCGCAGAGCTTGAGACCGATAAGGTCAACCTTGAGATTAGTGCAGAGGAAGACGGCGTCATCACCTCCATTCTGCGTCAAGCCGGCGAGAATGTAGCCGTTGGTGAAGCTATCGGCATCATCGGCAGCGGTGCCGGAAGTCAGCCGCAGGTTACTGCTGCGGCGGCAGTTGAGGGCGCGGCTTCTGGCAGCGCCCCGGCTGAGCCAGCGGCGAGCGTTAGCGCCGCTGCACCTGAAGCTGCGCCCGAAGGGCCTGCGGCAGCGGGCGAAAGCACCGCTGCCCTGGCCTCGCCGGGCGCACGGAAGCTCGCACGGGAGCGCGGCATCGACCTCGGCGAGGTGAGCGCCCGTGATCCTATCGGCCGGATTGGGCAGGCCGATGTGAAGGAGCATGGTGCAGCAGCGCCTGCGGCCGCTGCACCGGCGGTGTCTGCTCCGGCGCCGCAAGGCAAGCCGGAGGCGGCGAAGCCGGCTCCCGGCAAAGCGCAGCAGCCGGAGGACGGCAAGTCCGTCGAGCGTAAGCGCATGTCGCGCAGACGGTTGACGATTGCCAGCCGTCTGGTGGAAGCACAGCAGACGGCTGCCATGCTGACCACCTTCAACGAGGTGGATATGACAGCCATCCTCGATATCCGCAAGCGCCGCAAGGATGCCTTCAAAGAGAAGCATGAAGTCGGACTCGGGTTCATGTCCTTCTTCACCAAAGCAGTCATCGGCGCACTTAAAGCATACCCTATGCTGAATGCGGAGATTGACGGCGAAGATCTGGTACTGAAGAAATTCTATGATATCGGCATTGCTGTGGCTGCCAAGGAAGGACTTGTAGTTCCGGTCGTCCGTGATGCAGACCGACTCAGCTTCCCGCAAATCGAGCGGCAGATCGGTGAGCTTGCCTCCAAGGCAAGGAGCAATACACTCAGTCTTTCCGAGCTTCAGGGCGGCACATTTACAATTACGAACGGCGGTGTATTCGGATCTCTTCTGTCCACACCAATTCTTAATACTCCGCAGGTCGGCATTCTGGGAATGCATAAGATCCAGCTCCGCCCGATCGCATTGGATGAAGAGAGAATGGCCAACCGTCCTATGATGTATATCGCGTTGTCTTATGATCACCGGATCGTTGACGGCTCGGAAGCCGTAAGCTTCCTCGTCAAAATCAAGGAACTGTTGGAAGATCCAGAATCCCTGTTGCTTGAAGGCTAATCGCCAATATAATCTAATATAATATAGAACGCCCCGCCTTACTCTCTCGAGTAAAACGGGGCGTTTTCATTTTTGATTATCGTAGAGTGAAAACATAGATTTTGTAGTAGAGATGCTCTTTAGATGCTCTTTAGATGCTCTTAAGTTACTCTTAGGCAGTTTAAATGTACTTTAATTGCACTTTCTACACCTATTTGGAGCATTTAGCCAACTTTGCATCGGATAAGTGTACTTAGTACAACTATAAATCGAAAAAACACCTATTCTCACCAAAAACCAGATAAATAACTGCATAAAGTGCAGCTAAACAACTGACGCGCGGTAAATATTCGTTAATAGTTGCACTTTCTACACTTAAAAGAGGAGCACAGCAAAACAGGCACCGGGAACGCCCCAAAATGCCTGTTAGCTATGCCCTTGTACTGTTACAACTACTCTTCCCTGCCTGTTTACCATGCCCTAGTACTATTACAATTGTTGTCCGTTACTTTGTGTTACAATTACTCTCCCTTGCTTTGTATCACAATTGCTCTCCGTTACTTTGTATAACATCCCTGTACCAGTAAAAGCTGTCCTTCGGAATGCGCTGCAGCTCCTTGCGGTCGGTCTCGTCACGGTCTACATAAACGAACCCGTAGCGCTTTTGGTAGCCGTTGAGCCAGCTAAGCACATCTGTAAAGGACCAGGGACAATAACCTAACAGATCGACACCGTCAGTGATGGCTTGCTGGCACTGCTCCAGATGTGAGCGAAGGTAGGCTATACGATATCCATCATGTATGGTATGGTCCGCTTCCAGCTTATCGAATTCACCGAGGCCATTCTCCGTAATCATCACCGGCAGACCATATCTGCTCATCATACGGCGCAGTCCGATCCGCAATCCCGTTGGGTCAAACGCCCAGTCCCAGTTAGTGGTCTCCAAGTTTGGATTAGGCGTTGTTTTATACAAGCCGGGGATGCCGGTATCGGCATTACTTCCTTTTTGGCCAGTTGTATTCATCTCTCCCGTTTCCACACCATCCACAGGATTAAACTCATAGGTCAGCGACTGGTAGTAATTCACTCCGAGAAAGTCCGGCGTCCCTGCAGCCAGTAGCTCATCATCGCCGTCTTCAAAGATCGGTGCCCAGCCCTTCTCCTTCAGATAGGTTAAAGCCCCTGTCGGATATTGGCCCCAACAGTACATATCAAGCCACCAGTTATTGGTTAACTCCTCTGCATTTTCAAAAGCCAGTATATCCTTAGGGCTGCTCGAAGCCGGATACGCCGGGGAATACGCGAAGCTTGGGCCGATCTGTCCATCCGGGACATATTGACGGAACGAAGAGATGGCCTTCGCATTCGCCAAAAAAGCGATATGGTTCGCATCATAAAATCTTCTGCGATCCTGTACACCGGGTGGATGCATGCCGGTAATAAATGCGTGGTTCGAATTATAATTCTGTTCATTAAGCGATACCCAATATTTCACCTTTCCCCCAAACCGCTTATATAGAGTGATACAATAATTGTCGAAGTCCTTAATGATCTTTCGCGATTCCCAGGCCCCATATTCATCCATCAGCGCCTGCGGAGCATCCCAGTGATACAGAGTAAGAATAGGCTCAATGCCGAACTCAAGCAGTTCATCGATCAGCCTCTCATAAAATTGCAAACCGGCTTCATTTACTTCTCCTCTGCCCTGCGGAAAAATACGCGGCCAGCTTACCGAGAATCGATAAGCTTTCAGTCCCATTTGAGCCATCAACGCTACGTCCTCTTTATATCGGTGATAATGATCGACTGCAACTTCACCGCTCGAGCCCTTGAAGGTTTTGCCCGGAATCTTAGTAAAAACATCCCAGACCGAGGGTCCCTTTCCATCCTCGTTCCACGCGCCCTCAATTTGATAGGCAGCTGAAGCAGCTCCCCACAGAAAATGTGCGGGAAATGGTTTTAATTGTTCATGCAGCATGCTTTTCCACTCCTTGTAGGACATCTGAGTTGGCGTGTCTTATTTAAGTATTCTTCCCAAATATCTGTAGTTATACTTTAAACATACTTTGTGGAGGTGGCCCTTTGAATATAACAAGTGAGGAAGACTTAAAACAGCTCATTAAAGAAGACCCATGGATGATGGAGGTTTTAGAAACAGCTATGTTGTTAGAGCTCCCTGATTGGTGGGTTTGTGCGGGCTTTGTACGGTCGAAGGTATGGGATATATTGCACGATTTCGAAGAAAGAACACCTTTGCCGGATGTAGATGTCATCTATTTCGACAAACACAATGTTCATGAAGAGGAGGAGAAGCGATTGGAACAGAAGTTACGAAGCCTTAATCCTACGATTCCCTGGTCCGTTAAGAATCAAGCCAGAATGCATGTCATTAATCACCTTGCACCTTACACATCATCGGTAGATGCAATATCCAAGTTTCCTGAGACCGCCACAGCATTAGGAGTTTCATTAAACGTAGAGAAGGGACTAATCTTGACCGCTCCGCATGGGATTGAGGATGTTGTGAATATGGTGCTAAGACCGACCCCTCATTTTATAGAAAATAAAAACTTGACCCCTATCTATGAGGAGCGGCTGCTCAAGAAGGACTGGAAAGCGATTTGGTCACGACTGCTGGTCTATTCTGCCGGGTAAACAGATGGGCCTTTTATAAAAAAAATCCAGCGAAAGTCCGCTGGATCAGCCTATCTATTATCTCAATGGAGAACCTAAGCTTATACCGCCAAATCGATGCCAACCACGCCGACGACTTCCCCTTGGTGGTTCCGAATGGCCTTGGATAAAGTTATGCACGAGCGCTTAGTTATCGCCGAAACGTAAGGATTGGAGACATATGCCCCTTCGCTCATTGCGCCGTTCCACCAATCCCGTCTCTTCGCATTTAACAAACCTGCCGTTGGTTCGGAAAAGATAAAGGTCCCATCCGTCCGGTTCGACCAGATAGCCTGGACATCCGGCACTTTTTTAATACAAGCACCCAGAACACCGCTATGACTTACCGGGTCCGGTACATACAGCTCCTCTTTGGCGGAAATATTCTGCAGCAAAATCTGCATCTCTTGCAGCCTTCCAGCATATTGGCTCAGCTCGATTTCTTCTTTACCCGCAATGACAGCAACGGACTCCCTCAAAGCTTGAGATTCCGTCAGCAGATTAGCACTAACCTCATTAAGTTGTCCTATTTGGGTACGCTGGCGGGTCACCTGCTCCAGGGTAAGATCCACATTAGCGATGGTCTCGCTAACTATGACCACCGCACCGCGGAGCTCAGTAGTGGTATCACCAATTAACTGGCTTTGGCGGGAAGCAGCAGCTACAGTGTCAACCACCACAACTCCAACCTCATCTACCCGGGCCGCAATGTCATCCAGACGCAGTCTCACCGCGCCCACTTCATTCACTCCGCGTTCCACAGCTGCTTGCTCTACGGCTACCGAGTTCAGTACCTGCTCAACGCCGCTGTTGATATCCAGCAAAAGACCAGAGGATCGGTCTACCGAAGCCTTGCTCTGATCAGCCAGCTGCCGGATACGGCCCGCCACTACCGAGAAGCCCCTTCCCTGTTCTCCAGCCCGCGCCGCTTCTATAGAGGCATTCAAAGCGAGCAGGGAAGTTTCGTTCACAATACCTATAATAAGGGCGTTTATTTCTTCCAACATGTTCAAATGTTGGCTTAAAGTTGCGAACTTACTCCGCATATCCCCGCCTTGTTCCTTTAACTCCATCATAACCGCATCTGTATTTTTTAGTGACTCGACCATTTCCGAAACTCCCTGGCGGGTATCCTTCATATTGGCCCCAAGCTTGTCCGTCAGATCCTGAATATGGGATGTAGCAGCAGCGACTCCACCCATGGTCTCAAAAGCTCCCTCTATGTTTGCTTTTGCCTCGTAACTGCGGGTTCGCAGACCGGTCTCATATTCATGAGAATAATCTGCAGTTTGCTGGAGCTCCTCAGTATGTCGACTAATCTCCTCCAAAGCTCCATGTAGCCGGTCTGAAGTAACTACAATTTCATTGCCAAGCAGTTCCACTTTGCCATACGTATCCTGGAGCAGCTGCTCTTTACTCATCTTGGAGTTGTGCAAGGCCAAGGACCTCCAACCCAATGTCGTAATTAACAACACGAACACCAGCTTGTGTACCCAAAACATGTCGATCAACCAGCTGTACAGGCCAACAAGAAGTACCAGAACGATAAACAGACTCAAATTCCTGCGGTTACGCATCATCAACTGTCCACTCCACTCCATCATGTTATGTATTCTGACATTATAACAGTTGGAGTTCTTAAAGGAAATACTTTCTAAATATATAAACGGCCGTTAGTCTTACATCCCTGCCCGCTCCATCATTCCACGGGCTATCCATACTCCGGCTGCTCCCGCTTGGGCTAAACCGCGGGTTATCCCGGCTCCATCTCCTCCGCAATACAGTCCGGAAATTTCTGTCTCCAACTTGTCCGTAAGTTTTGGCCGTGCCGAATAGAATTTCGCCTCTACCCCGTAGAACAAGGTATGTTCCGATGCGATACCCGGAGTGACCTTCTCCAATGCCTCCACCATTTCAATTAAACTCTTCATGGTATTGTATGGAAGCACAAGCCCGAGATCCCCGGGAACAGCTTCCTTGAGTGTCGGCTCCAGAAAACCTTCGCTGATCCGAGTTTCTGTAGAACGCCGTCCCCGCAGGATATCGCCGTATTTCTGAACGATTACGCCCCCGCTGGATAAATCATTTGCCCTTTTGCAAATTTCCCGGGCGTACTCATTGGGCTTATCGAAGGGCTCTGTAAACTTATGCGATACCAGCAGGGCAAAGTTAGTATTTCTCGAGCCGCGTAGCGGATCTTTATAAGAGTGTCCATTCGCTGCCATTACTCCGCTGTGATTCTCTACTACGACATGACCGGAAGGATTACTGCAGAAGGTGCGGACACGGGTGCCCACAGAGGTGTTAAAGATGAACTTCCCCTCGTAAAGATGTTCATTAATCTCCCGCATCACCACATCCGAGGTTTCCACACGTACACCTACATCCACCTGGTTGTTATACATTTTGAGACGGCGTTTCTTCAAGATCTCAGTCAACCAAGCTGACCCGTCACGGCCCGGAGCAATCATGACTTGAGCGGCTTCGTGGGTTTCCCCACTTTTTAGAGTGATCCCTGTAATGCGGTGTGTTCCATTATCTTTCACGGTTGCTATGTCCTGAACCTCTGTCTTGAAAATCATATCAATGCGCGTTTTCAAATATTCATAAATGGATTTAAGAATCTCCAGGTTTTGTTCTGTTCCAAGATGCCGCACCTGTGCCCGCAGCAGCTTAAGTCCTGCGGCATAACCCCGCTGCTCAATATTACGTATGCTCTCCGTAGTAGGATCGGTGATATTCGGGGTAGCTCCATGCTCCAGATTGACATCATCGACATATTGTATCAGTTCCAGCACCTTCGAAGGAGGTAAATAATCCGTCATCCAGCCGCCGAACTCGGTTGTAATATTGAACTTTCCATCACTATAGGCACCTGCTCCTCCAAAACCAGCCGTTATAGAGCAGGCAGGAAGGCAACCTGCAAATTCCTTACGGCCGGACGCAGGCGGACACAGCTTGATTTTTTCTTCAAGAATCGGACAGGTTCGATGATAAATGTCATGCCCCTTGTCCACCAACAACACCTTCCAATGCGGCGCCTTCCGCGTAAGCTCATAACAGGCAAAGATTCCAGCCGGGCCTGCACCCACAACAATTACATCATATTTACTCATCTGTTCCTCCTACAATGGATAGAGATTTGATTAGTCTAGTAGTTAACACAACAAAAAACCTGAATACTTCATAGGTATGCAAAAGCACCCTATTCGTAGCCAGGAATTTACGGTCCCCTGTAGAAACCCCCAAACCTTATCTTTGAGGATATACGAACAGCTTATCAATATTTTGTGATCCATAAGGAAGCTTACTTAATATAAACGAATGTGTCAAGTTTAAATTTACATAACGTACGTGTTTATCCTATATATAAATTAAAAACTAACTTTCAATATTGCTATCCGCATCTAAACACGAACATTATCTGCATTGCACCTTTTGGGAGGAAACTGCAGATAATTGTCGAATATATAACTATATTGACACTCGAAATGAGGAACACCCTATGTATATTCCAACGCAAACTCCTCGGGCTACCTACTGGAACCGTGTGCTTCTAAATGTGTTCTGGATCGTTCTGGCTTTAGATCTGTTAAGTCAACTATTCATCTTTAGATCGATGTGGGGTTATCGCCCTCGGGTTACGGCAGGAGAATATTTTTTGACATACATATTAACCCCTGATTTACTCATAGCGGCTCTCCTTCTTATACTGGAAGGGATTTATAAATGGAAGCCACAATTCTCAGAGGCCTCAATCACGGTAGGAAGCCATTTGTATGCTATTTTAATTATCATGTTTATTAGCCCAGGAATAGATGTTAAGCCTTTAATCATGCTTTTACCGCTTCTTGTGTCCATGATCTATCTGAACAGCACCTATTTAATAGCTTCTACGATCACCTGTTTGTTATATACGATTCTTTTATTCAGTACCACTCCAACTTACGATTATACGCTGCGCGTTGAGAATATAATCATTGCTTTGATCTTTGCCGGTGCTTCAATTACTGGCTTTGGAGTCATTCACCGAGGACGTGATCTCCTGCATTCCCTGGAGAATTCCATGAAATCGGAGCAGGATTTACGAATCCAGAATATCATCATGGACCGCTTGTCCAAAATCGATCCACTTACAGATCTCTACAATCATAAAACCTTTCATGAATACCTCGGCTGGCTGATTGATCATCAACAGAACAATCCCTTTCCGATGCAGCTGGCGGTTCTCGACCTGGACAATTTCAAGAAAGTTAACGATATGTATGGACACTGGGTAGGAGATATTGTCCTTAAGCAAGTAGCAGCGATTATATTGAAGAATATCGGAGCTGACGATTTTGCCGCACGGTATGGCGGAGAAGAATTTGTCATTATACTAACTGCTAAGTCGTTAGACGTCTCCTATGAGATTATCGAAAAAATACGTGTAGAGCTTGCCGAAATGCCGATCACAGAGATGGAAGGTAAATCGGTGACCATTAGTATAGGAGTGCATGATTTTGTAGGCGCAGACTCCAAGAGCTATGTTTTTCAAAAAGCCGATGATGCCCTGTACCAAGCTAAAAAAACTGGCAAAAACAAAATTGTGGTGTTATAAAAACGAGCCCTCAGAATTTTCTGACGGCTCGTTTTGTATTTTACTCTCGACTTAAACCGAAAACTGCATATCCCATTTCTTCTTCGGATCGAACCATTCGGCTATACTGTGCTCGGGAATAGGCTTGCTGATTAGATATCCTTGGACCTTGTCACAGCCCGATTGTTTCAGGAAGGCCATTTGACCATTATCCTCAACACCCTCCGCCACAACCTTTAATCCTATTTTATGTCCAAGCTCAACTATGGTCTGAACAAAAGATTGACTGTATGTGTTATCCGACAGTGAATCAATAAACGTCTTATCCATTTTGAGAGTAGTAATCGGTAACTGCTGCAAATAACTGAGGGATGAATAACCTGTACCGAAATCATCAAGAGCAATCCGTATACCGCGGGACTTTAGAAATTCCAGCTTATTGACTATATTTCCGAAAGACTCCATGAAAATGGATTCCGTGATCTCAAGCTCCAAGCATTCCGGTTTCAGACCGCTCTCCGTCAGAATATTCAATACCATATCCGTAAAATCATCCTGCAGCATCTGTATAACTGAGATATTCACCGAAATATTGTATGGTGTGCCCACCCGATTATGGACCTCCTTCATAAAGAAGCAAGACCTCCTAAGCACCCACTCCCCGATAGGGATGATCAGCCTGGAATCCTCTGCAATTTTGACAAAGGATAATGGCGAGACAAACCCCAGCGCCGGACTATTCCAACGAATTAAAGCCTCTACACCGGAGATTCTTCCGGAGTGGATTTCTACCTGCGGCTGATAATGCAGCTCAAATTCATCATTAGCTACCGCACTGCGTAAATGCTTTTCGATATTCATCCGTTCATTGAAAGAGGCATGCATCGATCTGTCATATACAATATATCTGCTCTTGCCTGCCTCCTTCGCCCGGTACAATGCTACATCGGCGTTCTTTAATATTTCTTCAGTAGTTGTACCGTCTTCCGGATAAAAGGAAATCCCCATACTGACCGTGACGTATAAATTGCTTTCCCCAATTAGAAAAGGATGTTTGAACTCTTCCAGAATACTATCTGCCAATTTCAATACCTCTTCGTGATCTTGTTTATCTTTTAGAAAAATAACAAATTCATCTCCGCCAAGTCTGGAAAGAATTTCATCCTCCCGGATGACGGATTGCAGTCTCTCACTTGCCTGGCGAATAAGAATATCCCCGAATTTATGTCCCAGCGTATCATTAATGTATTTGAAATTATCTGTATCTACGAATATCAGCGCTGCATGGCCCCCGGAATGACGGAAGTAGTTCTCCATACCCTCCAGCAGACTTGCTCGATTAGGCAAATTACTTAAGGAATCGAAATAAGCCATATGGAACATCTTCTCTTGATTCTCCAGCAGAAGGTCATATTGTCCTACAAGCTCTTGCTGTGTTGCCGTAAGCTGTTCATAAGTAGCCTCTAGCTCTTGATAGCTGTTGTTCAGCTTCAACTCTACTTGCTTACGGTTGCTTATATCAATCAGTGAGCCTAGGAAATAGGCAACTTTATTATTGGAATCAAAAATTGCCTTTCCCCTAACCTCAAACCATACATACTTATCATTTTTGTTACGCATCCGGTATTCGGTTTCGTATATAGGGGTCGCCCCCTTTAAATGTTCCTCTCTGGCTTTGCGGGACCCCTCTTGGTCAACCGGATGAATGATGCTAGAAACACCCTCGTACGTATTAATCTCATCATTGTTATAGCCCATTGCCTCATACCATCGCTCGGACATCGTATATATCCCCGTATCTAAATCGAGCTCCCACATATAAGCGCCTGATCCTTCTGACGCAAGCCTGAATCTGCGCTCATTCACTTGAAGTTTTCCAATCTGATCCTTCAATTCCTCTTCAGTTGCGGCCAGCTCTTCATATGTGGCTTCAAGCTCTTCATAACTCATTTGCAGCTTAATTTCATTGTGCTTTCTCTCATCGATATCCATGCCCACCAGGACAAATACATCTGAAGCCTGTTTATCCAATCCCTGAAGGATAGATGTCCGAAATACAAAGTGAGGTCCCGAGGAATTCCCATTCTTAATCTGCATCTCTAAGTTATTCACACAATCCTTCAGTACTGCTCTCTGGAGGAGTTCTGTGAGATCTGTGACCTGACTGCCTTCCAGACCGTCAATGTCATCTATACTTTCCCCCAAGATATCCTGCTCCCGCAGTCCGGTCATTTTTTCGGCATACTTATTAAATCGAATGACCTTCTTATCAGCATTAACCGCCCATACAAAAATTCCAGTATGCTCAATAACGTCCTCGAAAAACTGCTGTTCGGCATGAATGGCCCTGCGTAAATAGTTAATATACATTTTGATGAAAACCATACTGAATACCAGCAGGCAAAAGCCAATGGCTGCCCCGGAAATAATTTTGTTATGCATCTTATCTATGTAATAATCGGAGTGTGTGAAGAAATACTGATTGTACATTTCCTCGAATGCGCCGGACTGCTGGACCTTATCCAATCGGTCATTAATATAAGAGACCAACTCCGGAGAAGACTTACTAATACCATAGGCTACATCCATCGGGTAAAGGTTATCCATTTTATGTATAACTTTATTCGTTAAACCTTGCTCTATAATCAGATAATCTACAACCCCTTGATTCTCAAACAGCAGGTCGATCTCCCCATTTTGGAGGGCCGTCAGAGCCTCAGGAACCGATGAATATGTTTTATAATCGGAAACTCCTACTTTATTTCTCAGAATCTCCTCCGAGTACTGATCACTGCCCACCCCTATTATATAATTGTCTAAAGTGTGGGTTTTGACATTTTCTTTGAAATTTTGCTTTGAGTATACAGAGATATAGCTTTTCAAAACCGGTTTCGAAAATAAAATACTTTGTTTTCTTTCATTTGTTACTACCATCAGACCCGTTGTATCAATTTCTCCCTTTTTTAAGCGCTCGTTCACTTCACTCCACTGCCCGGAACTGTAATTAATTAAATAATCCTGCTTACTAAAAAGCATACTGGTCAAATCAATGTCGAAGCCAGTCAAATACCCATTCTGAGTATATTTATATGGAGGATAATTTAATTCCGCCTGATATTCAATCTCCTCTCTGTCGGCATGTGCAGTAACAGGAAGGGCTGCTGTAATCAGAAAAATGAACAGGAGTGTAACTTTACACCACTTCATCGCAATTCTCCTTTATGATATTCCGCAAATTCAGTCAGTTAGGGTTTTTTTACACTTGGGTATTCGACAAAATATGGGAGTCTTCCTGCTGCTTTTAGCTGCTATTTCATACAAAATGTGCAAATATACCATCTATCCTGTGAATATATAAAATTGCAACAAATAAGTCATAAACCCCTTCAAATTTAGGTTGCTTTTTAGGTAGAAAGTGTGGATAATAGCAGTAACGATTGATAATGATTATCATTATTGAAATGAAATCATAGAATTGAATCTATTTGAGATAAAAAGGAGACTGAACACCCATGAATGCAACGACTACCCGCACCACATTGAAAGTTGACGATTATTTGGATCTGCTCAATCTTGCTGTTAAAGTTGGAGATCTGAAATGGCAAAGGGAGATCAAATCCAGGCTTCAATATATCCTCTGCATGCAACCGAAATAAACCTATAAATACAGCCGCGTCCTCACTTTTAGGGGCGCGGCTTTTTTGTTATCTTCGCGGAGACTGATAAGGTTTAATAAATAGAATGAACTTAAGTATAATAATTGGAATACAATCTCTTCAGATTGGGGTGTGTCGGCTTGAAAAAAGTTGTGTTGTTCATTTGGATGCTTAGTCTATTGTGGGTACCCGGTGTTTATGCCGCAGATGTTCCCGTCCAGCAAGGCCTGGTAACAGATAAAGCCGGGTTGCTGAGTTCCGGGGAAGCCTCCGCAATCACCGACGCTGCTCCCGGAAGCCGCTATACGTTCCATATCGTTACCTTAGAATCTCTGAACGGTGCCAATTCAGCTAACTACGCAACGAATGTGTACGACTCATGGGGGCTCTCGTCACGCGATATACTGCTGCTCATCTCCGCTGAAGAACATCAGGTGGAACTTAATTTTCAGAATTCGGGGCTGCGTTCCTCGCTGAACTCCTGGTCACAACAACAGGGGGGCCCTTCCGGAAGTGCAGCCATCACTAAATGGGTTGACACTTATTTCATTCCTTATGCGGAGGACGGCGACTTCACAGGGGGTATCTTCTCTCTAATGGAGGCTACACATTCACTGGGTCAGTCTCAGGGGACTGCAACCGGAACAGGGAACGCAGTGAATGATAAATCTACAGTGTCAATGCCCGGAATCCTTCTGATCTTAATGGGGGCTGCCTTAGTTGTTGGATTATTATATGTTGTGATTACAGGAATCCGGAGGCGCAGAGCACATGATGAGCAGAAAGAACTGCTTGGCGATCTGCTAGTGCAGGCTAATCGGGCGATTGAATCACTGAAGCCGTTCCAAGGTATTGTTCAGGGTAAAACCGCTGAAAGGGTTGAAGCCATCTCAGAGCGCCTTACGAATGAGCTGATTCAAATTTCTGCATTAAGAAATGAAGACAGCGACGCAGCGCCGGCATTTTATCGTCTTGCTGCTCTCAAAACGGCGGCGGATAAGCTCAGTGAGGCCAATGTTTCCTTTCGGTCAGCTATCCTGGAGGAGGAATAGCAAATTGCTGTTATCACTGAAGCAGATAAAAATGTAAAAGAGCGCATTACTGAACTGAAAAAAGATGCTCCCGAATTAGATCAGTTGCTCCAGAGCGCCGTTCAGGAGACGGGCTACGAGCTTCAAGAGATTGCAGAAAAACTCAAGGAGTTGGCTGATGAGACAACCAAGGCTGATCAGTTGGAGCTGTTTGATCCGATTGCCGCGCAGGAGATTACGGAGGATGCGTTGGACAAACAGGAGCAAATCGAAAAGAATTTGAAGGATGTCGATACCTACGATGACAAAGTAGATAACTACCCGGAAACACTAGCCACCATACGCTCCAAAATTGCTGGAATCATAGAACAAAACTCCCTCCAGAATATGAAGGTAAGGCCTTATGACTACTTGGAGAAAGCCAGTGTAGAAGCCGCTAATCTGGAGGTGCCTCTTAGCAAAGGGGATATGGACGAAGTACGCAAAATCGGGGCTCGGCTGGATATGCTACTGCAGGATGCCGTTTCTATGACGGAACGCCAAGCCCTCATAAGGGAGGAAAATCAGCGTGATTTAGAAACCGTCCGTTCGAAATGGAGCCAGCTGAATCAGCGGAGTGAAGGTCTTCAAGCCCGGATCATAGAGTCCAGAGCACGCTTTATAGAAGAGCATTTAGCCGCTGCTAAGAATGATCTGGAGGCTTGGAGCACCCGGATTCGGGAGGGTGCTGATGAGGTTCCCCAAATCGAAAGCTGGACCAGTGATGAACGCGGGGAATATGACAAAGCCCGGAGCGCTCTTGATCGGCTGCTGTCCCTTCAGGAAGAGGCAATTCGGCAGTTTAATGAGATCTCGGGGAGTCTGGATTCTCTGAATGAAAGGCTGGATAAGGTCATTATGCTCTTCTCCGAAGGGCAGGAACGTGTTGATTCAGCTGAGCGGCTGCTTCAGAGTAGAGGGCTTATCTTAAGAAGTCATTTCAATCTCTCCTCGCTCCCGGAATTCACTGAATTACAGCACAAACTTTCAGCTGAACCTTATCATTTGGATGATCTGGAGGGCTTGGCCTATTCCTATCAATCACAGATTGAGACCTTTGTAAATGAAGCAACTCGGCTGGTTCGCCAAAAGGAAGAGGAAGAACGGCAGGCTCAGCTGGCCCGAATGCGGGAATTACAGAGAAGGGAACAGACCAGAAAGCGAATGTCCTCGGGTCCACCTTCCTCCGGTGGTTTCGGCGGTGGACGTTCCTCCGGGGGCTCCTCTTGGGGCGGTGGAGGAAGATCAGGGGGTAATTCATCCGGGGGTTCCAAGTGGTAGATAACTACAAATCCTCATAGAGAGCATCAGTGTGTGAAGACCTTTGGCGAACAGAACATCTTGTTTTTAAGAAGCCAGTCCCCCAATTAGGGGACTGGCTTCTTTTTGTTTTGGATCCGTAGCGACCTACGGCTGTGTGTAATTCAATACATCTGGAGACAGCAGCTACTAATGCAACGGTCCGTTCACGGAGCGTCCCCCAGGACAGCAATCTAATTAAGTTGGGAGATAAATGGTTACGATGGTACCGACCCCTACTTCACTCGTTATCTCTACATGCCCCCTGTGTGCAGACACGATTTTTTTAACAATCATCATTCCAAGTCCATTTCCGTTTGTTCGGGTCGTGTGGAAGGCCATCCCTATGTTTTGCAGAACTTCATGGCTCATCCCTTCTCCATTGTCCGAGAATTTTATCGTCTGAAAGCCGTCACCGATATTTAATTCTATGCTAATCATTCCGCCAAAAGGTAAAGCCTCCACTGAATTTCTTAATAGATTAAGAAATACCTGCTTAATCTGATTTCGGTCACACTCAATTTCAGAATCATCCTTGACTTGCGTATTAAGCGTAATCATATTCATATTCGCCTGAAATGCAAAGATGCTTAGAACTTCCTGCAGAATAGTGCTGCATCGCTCCTTCTTGAATTGTACAGCCTGAGGTTTGCCCAGGATTAAAAACTCACTGACAATTAAATTCACTCTTTCAACTTCAGACATAATAAGGTTGTAATGCAGAAGCTGTGAATTTTTATTAGACAGCTGGAGCATGCCTTTGATCGTTGTAAGGGGGTTTCTGATCTCATGGGCAATACTCATGGCCAACTCACCTGCAAAAACTAGCTTCTCCGTATTTCGAAGAACTTCCTCTGTCTTCTTCATCTCCGTAATGTTGCGTAAACTAACGATCGCGCGGCTCAAAGATCCCTTAGCATCATATACACGTACCGCGTCTATTATATAATGTTGCGCAGAGCCCTTCCGCTCCAAGGTGAGCTCCACTCCGTTACATTCCTCCTGCTGTAGTACTACGCGCCGAAAGTAATCTCCCAAATCATTTATATCGAATGCGCTGGTCCCCAGTATACGAACAAACCGATCAGATTCAATGTGTAGCATCTCTGCAGCATTGTCATTAATATTAACAATAGTTCCCAGTTCATCTGTAATAATTACACCTAAATAATTGGTCTCCAACAAGATTTGGTTCAGCAATTGAAACTGTGCATTTCCTTTACGCAGCAAAAGCTCTCGTTCGATTGAGTCTGCCATCGTACAGAGAAGTGGCAGCAGGTGAGGATGAGCTGCATCAATATCCGTCATAAACGAGATTGTACCCAACAACTCCTGCTCATCCTCTTTATAAAAGGGAGCTGTACAGCAAACTAATCCATGCAGTATATGATGAAAATGATCCTGTCCTACCAATTGAAAGGGTTTCTGATAACGAAGACATAAGTTTATGGAATTTATACCCACCTTTTCGGTAAACCGAACCCCCTCTTGTATCCCCACCAACCTAATAGTGTCAATAATTGTAGGGTCTCCTTTAAATGCCAGCAGATAACCCTCTGCGTCTGAAATAGCAATTAATATGGGACTGCCGCTTACAGAGGATAGAAATTTATTTACGAATGAATCGATAACCTCAATAACTTCCTTGTATTTAATTAATTGCGCTTCGAGTTCCTCTGCTGAGAAACGTTCTGCAAAAAAAGGAGGCTGTTCAGGGTCTATTCCTGCATGGAAGCAATTCTGTCTGTAGGCTTCAATATCAACCTCATCCGTCAGTACTGTTGCTCTCTCCAAATACATAACCCCACTTTTTTGGAATATTTAATTTTTAATACTTATTATGTATTCTACCTTTCATGTCCTAATCCTCCCCAGCTGCTAAATCAAAAAAACTTCATCCCTCTAAAGGGACGAAGTCTCTGGATAAAAGTTACTAATGCTGTTCATCATCTAGAAATGGCTTATTCACATAATAGTACATTACGCCCATCAGCACACCGCCGCCAATCAGATTCCCGAGGGTAACAGGTACAAGATTATGCACGACGCCAGCCCACGAAATCGTACCCGGATGATCAAGCACCAGTGCAATAGCAAAGGTACACATATTGGCAATACTGTGCTCATACCCGGAGATAAAGAAGCAGAACACAAACAATACCATGGCGAACATTTTGGCGCCGTCACCTTTCATGGACATTGGGACGAAGAAAGCCAGGCAGACCAGCCAGTTACAGAGGATAGCTCGGAAGAATAACTGTGACGCCGGAGCCTCCATCTTATGGGCAACCACATTCAACAAGAATCCATTCACATCGGAACTATAGAACAATCCTGTCAAATAGATGAGCAGTGCAAAAGCTATCGCACCCAGAATATTACCCAAATAGCTGACGGCCCACAATCGTACAACTTCAGCCCACTTCATCTTCCGTCTTAAAGCGGCATACGTGAAATAAAAGGTGTCCCCGGTGAATAGGTCTCCACCCCCGTAAGAAATCAGGATGATGGCGGCACCGAAGGTAATAGCAGCCATTGGATACGTCATCGGCGAATGCTCCATATAGAAGAAATTCCCTGTCTTGAACGCAACAATGACGCCAAACCCGATAAACATACTAGCCAGCATAGCTCTGGCAATGTAGCGGAATACGCTTTGCCGGTATATTTTCTGCTTTTTAAGAGCTAATCGTTCCACCTGCATCAGCGCTTCGTTTTCCATATACCCTCCGTCTCAGGCCTGTTATTTTCAGCTAATGGGTTAGAAGTACAACCCGGGCTTATTATACCCAATAAACCGCTGGAAATTGCTTGAACCATGGAACGGTAATTAATTGCTAGCTCTCTTCATTTAATTCTGCGATGGCCTCTGCCTTTTCGCTGCTGGCTACGATGATAAGCACTAGTATCAAACCTCCAAGAATCATATGCCTATCCCCTCATCCCTCCACATGTCTTGCCTTATGTGACAATTTATGTGTGGAAGAGAGGTTATATGATGGGTGTTAGTTCAAGAAATTGCTCAATTCGCCGGAAGCAGCACCTTCAGGAAGCTGAGGCTTGTCCGCCTGATTAAGCCCTAGACGGTTGTTAAGCTGGGTATTGATCGTAGTCATCTTGGATGTGTAATCCTGACAGCTCTCAATAATGCGGCGATTGGACTGTTCTGAGGTATCCAGAGCAATCATCAAGTCCCCGATTGCCTGATTCACTGATTCCATAGACATCGAAGGCTTGGAGAGCAGCTCCGTTGTTTTTTCTGTAGTTGTGCGGAGCAATCTTGCATTCTCCTTGAACTGATCCTCTATCGTCTTATTCGTTGCCTCTACAGCGGAAATTACGTTCTCCTGATCAGCCAATGACATGGCAATCATTGCAGATACAGTGATTAGATTCGAGGTCTTATCAATCGCATTATTCACGGAATCAATGAGCTTGTCGTTGTTATCATTAATGATATCTGTAGCAGCAATTGCTTGGTTATAGAGCATGATCATCTCTGTCATAGACTGAACACGCACCATTACTTTACGCAAACCCCGTTCAAGATAAGCTTTACGGAACTCATTCTCCGGCTTGGCGATCTCCACATCAAACATCTCTTTCAGCTTATTCCCAAAGGCTATCTTGGTCTGAAGATTGTAGATCTCCTCCATGGAGGTTCGCTTCAACTGCCGCATGTTAACGATGCTTTCTTCCAGCGTGTCTCTTCCATCCCGCAGGCCGGTTACAATAGCTTCGATATTCGTACGAACAGACTGATATTTGTAGACGTAGTTTTTGAGCGGACTTTTACGGAGTATTTTCCCAAAAAAGCTTACATTCTTGCTCTGCTGCAAATCCTCGCATTCGTTCCGCAGCTTCATGATCATGTTAGGCACTTCTACACGCTTGCCTGACATCAGATCATTCACAGGGCGATCCAGGAGCTTCAGGGTTTGTCCCGCTTTCTCCTGTGTTTTGACCCCTAGCTTGCCGATTTCATCCATAAGAGAGTCCAGTGTTACGGTATCTGTCTTACTTACCTTCTCAATAAGCTGTGAGGCCTCTTGGACAACCTTCTGCTCGTCTTCTTTTTTCAGTTGAATCAACTGTGTGGACATAAGCTTACCTCCTATAATTCGGAGCTGCTGTACCGCTGATGAATCAGTTCCGCCTTCGTCTGAAGTTCCATCAGGTCTTTATGCTCGATCGTTGAAGCGATATCGGATATTTTGGAATCGACATCCTTCAGACCGTTCAGCAGCGTTCTCCGATTTCTGGTTTTTGCTTCGCCGCCAAGCCGTAGGAACGGATTAATGACGGCATTCAAATCCTTCAAAATCAATCTGCGGACCGTATGATTAATCTCGCCGTTACCCAGCTCCTGAAGCAGCGGAATGACCCTTTGAAGCCTAGCAAACAGTGCCAGCGACTTCTCCACAATCTCATTATCCAGCGTATCCTTCTGCCCTTCGGAGATAATCATATCCTCCAGAATGCTCAGATACTCTACCACGGGTGCGAATTCCGGGCCAATCTTGACCTCCCCGCTCACCTTGCCACTGGTGGCGTTACTAGGCGATAGCGCCGGGACAGATACAGGGCTACTTGTCGGAGTAGCGGTAGAAACACTTTTATTCACAGAGGGAGACGCAACCTGCACAGACTCCGTTCCTGCAGGAAGCACCTCTGCAGGAAGATTCGTTCGTTTCCGTTGTCCTGATACTAAACCGACAGCTCCTCCTGCAGCTGGCAACAGCAAGGATAGCATCTCCGGAAGAAAGGGACTGGTCAATACCGCAGCTACGTAACCAATTCCGGCATACATTAATATCTTCGATTTCAAAAGAATGTTAATCACCTCTTGCGTTAACGTATTCCTAAGCTGTTAGTTCACAGTATCCGGAACGGCAGATTCGCCGTTTGATTTCATAATTAGCGGTTTCTCAACATGACTGGCTAGCACATCCACTGTGAAATCCACAGGCTGCACCTCGCCGCCAAGTGCGCTTTTTACCGCCAGATAAGGAAAGTTGATTCCAGACAGACATGAAATATGCAGGCCGCCCGACATCCGGGGATTAACCTCCAGCAGCTTGGGTATAGAGCCATTGTACTTCATTTGGACATTGAAATTGTATGGGATTTTGTACGTCTCAGCTACTTTCGCTGCAATTTCCTTCAGCTCAACGTTATGCTCCATGAGCCGCAAACGCCCTCCCGCCTTACGGCGCGGAACCGCAGCCAGCAGATTACCTGCCTCGTCTGCCAGACAATCAATACTGTATTCAAATCCCTCAAGCAGCTCCATGACCATCAGTTCAGGGAATGACAGTTCACTGGAAAGTATTCGGTATGCATCCTCAAACGAAATCATCGAAGTCACATGACCGAACAGCTCCTGCAGCGGGCTTCGGTTATTATCAATAATCCGAAAACCCAGTCCACCCTCCGAATCGGTGGGTTTGAAGCATACCTGGTGTCCTCTAGCTACAAGATCCTCATAGGCTGTTTTGAACTGTTCTGCCGTACTGACTACATGGTAATCAGGTATAGTCATAATCCCTTTTTCCTTAACGCTCTCGTAAAATTTCCCTTTATCCATAATGGTCTCCAGCAAATCGACATCCCTGCAGACGATAAGCTTCGTACCAATAGCGTCGAACAAATGGGCATGCAAAGCAATATCAAGCATATGCAGACGCGGAATAAAGATATCTATCTCATTTCGTCGGCAAAAATCAACGCAGAACTGCACATACTCTATCCCCTCAAGCTTAGGTTCAGTCTCCGCAAAGTCTGCTCCCTGAAGTGACATGTGCAAAAGATCAGGATGGGTTGCAAATATGGTGAATGGGATTTCATCTTCATTATTACGAATATGATTCATATAATGGAAAGCTACAGAGAACCAACGATTGAAATATATATTAACCTTTTTCATGGCGGCCCCACTCCCAATGCCTTTAAATTGTTGTAAATAGTCCCTACATACTGCAAAATCTCATCACTGGCGAACACACCCGAGCAGGTGGTAAAAGGATAAACTCCCACCCTCAATCCCTCTTGATGTTCGGCAAATATTTCCCCATGACAAGGGGCAATCGCATAATCAGCGGCATCCAGCAGGCATTTATCCAGCAGAGAATCTCCGGAGGCCACCATCGGTTCATTCTGAACCGTTCGCCGGACGTGCTCGATAGCAGCACTCTTATTCACCGCTTCCGGCACCGCATACAGCTTACGGCCTTGAAGGGAGGCCTTCCAGCCAAGATCATTCAGCTTATCTGCCAACTGGGATACCACATTCGGCGGCAGCAGGTCGCGGTGAACAACAAAGGTGAAAAATAATCCGTCGCAATAACGCTCAGTAAGAATCCACTCTTCACGCAGTGCCGACCTTACGATCGTTCTGATCTCCTCTGCCGGCGCAGAATGGAGCTCTACCCGCTTACCAACGGATGCTCTCCACTCCATGTCGACCTTGCCGTCAATCAGGATGTTACCGCCATTACTCGTGACGGCATAGTCAGGAACCACCGTCTCTTGAAAAAGGTTGATCCGCTTGTACTGCTCTACAGTCCGAGTGGTTACCGGCATAAACACTATGTTTCCGGCAAGGCTTATAAGCTGCGAGAGTGCTCTCTCTGAAATGTATGATACCGTTGTTCCATTAATGATCTCTGCCGGAACAAGTCCCGGTGAATCCTCGGGAACACCGATAGCATTCCGGGAGTAGATCAGTGTGCGATCCAGATCACTGGCGTAGATCATTCACTCTCTCCCTTCAGCGGCTTTATGATACCGCAGCAGGAATAAGTTAATCCCGGGTATATCTCGACGGGTACCCCGCGGTCTGCGGCCAACAGCATGATATGCTGCAGGTTGGGGTTGTCCATGGAGTTGACAAGGATTTTCCACGGTACCCTCCGCAGAAGGACTCTGGTTGTCTCCCCTACCCCCGGCTTGATCAAGTTAATGTCTGCAATATGAAATGACTCCTGAATGCTGCGAATATCCTTCAAGCCTTGCCAAGTGATCTCTGGGGGAGACTGGATCATTCTTGCGGCAATATCCGACGCTTCCTGGGCAACAGAATCAAAATGGGGCCCTATCGCCTCAATAAAAGTATTGGACACATCCGTTTCGAGCCATTCTTTATAGAACTTCGCGCCATGGAAGTCATTGGGGCCTATTAAATCATCCCGCAGCACTGTACGACTCATTAGTCCGGAGACAGTAGAATTTAGGCAGGCACTCGGAATCAGATAATCCTCTCTAGTTCCGAAGGTTGCAGAACAGTACCCCGGATCAGCAAGCACAGCCAAGTCGTCATTCAGCTTAATTCCATATTTATTATAAAAGCTTTCGCAAGCAGCAATCAGGACTTGGCGAATCGCCCCTTTTCCTGTCCAGCCGTCAATAAACTGCAGATCGGCATCCAGCCCATGCTTCTGGAGCATGTAGATCACAGCATTCTCATCAATGCCTTTGCCACGGATAATCGATATACTATAATGCGGCAATTCCACCCCATATCGGTAAGCAATATAACGCTTAATTAGTACACCGATAGGTGTTCCTGCTCTCGCTAAAGAAACGAGTACAGTATTCAGACCTCTCTGCGCTACGATCAATTCGGAGACAACCGCTACAGCAAGAGCTACCTTACGGGAGGATTGGCGAAGTGTTTCGTGAAATAACTCAATGTAAGCATCCGTAGGCTGATATTCAACTGGCAGCATCTCTGAGTAGTGTACACCGGATTGAATGGCCTCTTCCCGTTCCTCTGTAGCCCGTTCTAGGGATACATCACTCAGGTCTTTCAACAGAAAGATTACATCTGAAGGAGGATAGCTGCCGAGTTGCAGCGGGGGGGCTATTCTTCGGTTCATAACTTGTTCCATTCCTATGATGTTCATTCACATGCCTCCCGTTCCTGTTCTACTGAAGTTAGAACCACAAGATGCACCTTGTGACGGGCAAGCTTGTTCAATATATTCATCATTGGCTGAATACGCTTCTGGGAAACCTCACGCTCCAGCAGTATAAAGATTTCATCATACTGCCCCGGTTCAACGTTATAGATATAGTTTGTAATTTCCGGGTCACCGGCGGATGGATAGCCAGCGGCGCTATGCACTCCATAATCCAGTCTGCGGTTCGGATGAATTGGACTACGTGTCGTTGATTGATAGGAGATTCCATCCCCCATCTCAGCCGCAATCCGCATAGGAAGATACATGAACTCACCCACGCCAAGCACCAGTGTCTGTGTACCTTCCCGCATAGTCCGCAATTGATCAGCTATCTTACGTACCCCTGTATTAACTTCGGCATTCTGCCCGGATTCCAGCCCGAATCGGCCGCTATATTTCATATAGGGAGACTTATTCACCTCATGCAGAGAATCTGTAGAGGTCACAGGAATCCGAACCATTCCATCCGGGACATAAGTTGTAACCACCGGTACCTCTACAGCGGTTGGTCTCCCGTCATTCTTATCAGTGGCATTCAATAGCGGGATACCCTTTACTTCAATACTCCCCTGAAGAAGGCACAAGGACTTGATTGAAATCCCCAGCTCCAGCTCCAGCTCCCGATAGACCTCCACATTCTTATCGCTCCTCCAGTCGAGGATGGAGGCAATTACATATTCGTGGCGCGGGAACTTGGATTGAATATCACGAATCGTATTAATGGCTGTATTGCCTGTCGTAATCTCATCATCAACCAATATAATCGGCTCGGTGCCGGACAGCATGCTGGCGTCCAGAGCGTAGCATAAATGGTCAACGGCGTGAGAATGCTCTTCTTCAAAATTAATAACGGATTCCAGATCCGGAATATCCTCACGGGTGGTATGAATATAGGAAGCATTTCCTGCGAACAAGTTGTACATACTATGTCCAAGCGCCGTTGCTGTCTCTGCAAAGCCTATAAAAACAACAGGCTCAGGCAAGATCAGCTTGGCCGCCATCAACTCATGATAAGCTTCCTCAGCATGACCCGGATGAATCAGTCCATTCATAGCTTGCTGGAGCAGTCTTTCCACGATGTCACTGTGAAGGTTACCACTGCAAAGATCCATCTCCCGGTACAATAACAGACCTAGGGCTGCTCCGCTTAATAGCGGTGTGTATGGATTAACAGGAATATGCTTGCCAAGTACTTTACTGACGAATAAAAAAGAACGTTTCTTATTAATGCGTGCCGCCATCGAAAATAATGCAGATACCGGCATATGAAAAGGATTGGAGGTTTCGGTTACTGAAACCTGCAGGTTCTCGACAATATTAAACGTATGTGTATTCGTTCTCGGGCAATAGTCCGACAAAATGCTGTTGTTCATGTAACACCCCGTATACTTGAGATCGTAGTAAGATACGTCTTGCCCAATTCAGATGCGGCTTAATTTCATTCATTTTATTAAAATACTGACTCTTTAATACTCCACGGCTGCCATCATTACTCTCTATGATGCTCATCGCATCCACATATTCCTCATGCATCACCGTATACATGGCCTGAACCGGCTTGAGATGGGAGGGATGAATAATAGTCTTGCCTATAATCCCATTCTCCTTATCCAAGACAACCTCACGAATGAGTCCATCCATGGCACTGGAGATATAATTGTTACGTAGGTCTCGTCCGCTCTTGCCGTACGTGTCCTCGAAAGGGGTCTGACGCAGCTGCGGGCGAAGCACCCGATGCCCTTTATTCGCAAAATATTCCCACACGGGCCCGGAAATCACATAACCCCCGTCCATCCGCCCGAACACATTAATAATATCAGCCATGCAGTCACGGATCGGAGTGAGATCATAAATACTAACATCAGGACTGCGGCGAAGCCCGAACAGACTGGAGAAATCCGTTGCCCCTATTCTTACATTAAGCACATAATCCCGGTATACCTCCAACAAATCGCGAACTGCCAAGAGACTTTCCAACCTGCTCTCACGATAAATAATAGATGCGCTTTCCAGAATCGGCATTCCATAAAGGACCGAAGCTGAATAGCTGCGGGTGTTGTTGTAATCCGCTAGAATCTCAAAATACTCCACACCGTTCTCTACCGAAAATTTCGGAAAAACAAAGCCTGTTAATATCGTAGTCAGTGAACCCAGCCTGAAGATGAGATTCTGAAGTTGGTCAGGATTACGTACGCGGATAAAGATAAGGGGAAGGCTGCTTTTAGGATCTTTTTCATTCTCAGCATAAGCTGCCAAATAAGCCAGATGACGGGTGATACTTTGTTCGGCGAAATCAACCTCTCCGTCTCCTATGGCATCTTCCAGATCAATAATGACGGTCACAAGACCGCTTTCCTTCAGCTTTAAAATATCCTCGGCAACAGTAGGGCGTGTAGCCGGCATGTAAAGAGCAGCACCCACGGCGTAGGACAGCAGATCCTTGTTCATCGTATGATCAAATGATACGGGCGGAGAGTAAAATAAGGACATTTCTTGCTCGTTGGTTAGGTAATCAAAATATTTCAAAGCCCTACCCCCTTAATGTTATGCCAAGTTAGCTCCCGCATCCGTTCTCTGTAAAGAGGAGTAGAACCAACGATACCGTCCTCAAGGGGACGGTATCCGGTTCTGCAATGACAGCGAAAGCTAAATTGTTTCCTATACGATTTCAAAAAGAATTGCTGAGCGTTCTCTATGAACGGCTACCCATAGATCAGAATTTCTTATTGGCTTCTTTCTTCTTCTTACCCGAGCTGTAGAGAATGGTTCCCACAAAAACAGCAATCAGAATGGTGAAGAATAGGACATGTGACATTTCGTATCCGAAAGCACCCGCAAGCATTTTGCCGGCAATAATTGCAATTAACAAAAATGCTGTCTGCTCCAGTTCAGGGAATCTGTCAATCAGCTTCAGGAATACCTGTGCTACTCCCCGCATCATCAGGACACCGAGAATTCCGCCCAAGAATAATACCCAGACTTGACTGCTTAGTCCAAATGCGGCTACTACACTGTCAATACTGAAAGCTATATCCATTAATTCAACAAGAAGGACGGTCTTCCAAAATGAGGTCCCTTTGTTCTGTGTTTCTTCTTCGCCACCGCCCTTGAAAATACCTTTATATGCGATATAGAAGAGATACGCCGCTCCAAGGACTTTGACCAATGTAAATTTAATAAGAAAGGTCCCTAGGCCGATGGCCAAAAATCTAAATACATAAGCTCCTAAAATCCCGTAAAAAAGCGCCTTCTTCTGCTGCTCTTTAGGTAAATGCTTAACCATGACCGCAAGTACGAGCGCATTATCCGCAGAGAGGAGACCTTCCAGTAAAATCAAACTGCCAATAATGCCCCAGCTCACTGGATCTGACAGCGTTGTTACAACATCACTCCATGAGAAGAAATGGCCGTAATTTTCGCTAATACTTCTAAAAAAATTGGCTAACCAGTCCATTGCAATTCGTGCCTCCGTTACAATAATTTATTTCTTGCCTGCTACCCAGCGCAGCCCCCACCGATAAGCTTCATCCATTTCCTTATGCCCGCTGTAATACTGCACCAGTCGTTCTATACTGAAGGTTTCGTTATTCACATTGCGGATTAGTGCAATGGCGCACATGCCTTTACGGTTGTTATGCTCGTCCAAGTTCACGATAATATCAGGGCCTTCGCTCTGCTTAATCGTGACAACCCCATCTGCCTCTGACCAGTTCGTTACACCTTGATAAATAAAGGCAAAGATCAGAATCCGCTCAATCTGGGTAACCTTAGCGCCATTAATCCGTAAATTTTCACCGGTTGTCACCGTACCTGTACGATCATCGCCGTCCAGAGAGGTGAACGGAGGTTGATCTAGCGAACCAAAAGCATTACCCAGCGCTTGAACAACGCCCTTTCTCCCGTCCTTTAACTCATACAGACAGGCGAGATCCAAATCCACTCCGCGGCTGCGGTTAAATAACCCACCGCTTTGCTTCTGTTTCTGGTTCCAGTTCAGGTTGATCAGAACTTCTCCCAGACCCCCGGCAGACTTCTTGAGGTTGATGGAGTCTCCTTTTTTCTTCAGCTCAATCTTCTTCAGGTTAAGATTCAGCGCCGGGGGAGCAACTCTACTCTCTTCCGTTACCACTGGAGGTGGAGGTGAAGATGCAGGCTTTGGTGACGGAATCTGTATCCGGGGCTCCGTCTTCGGAATCGGTTTAGATTCCTGCTGAGGCCTAGCCTCCGGTTCATCCTTCACTTCTATACCGAAGTTCTCGCAAAGCGACTGCAGGCCCCCAGAGAAGCCTGCTGCAACAGCGTTGAACTTCCATTCACTATTGTATCTATATAATTCTCCCACCACGATGGCTGTTTCCACAGAGAAATGGTTTCCAAGATCACATCGGAGGATTTCTGAACCCGCTGGCCCATTCATAATACGTAAATAGGCCTGATTCACTTGTCCGAAGTTTTGTTTGCGCTTCTCACCCTCATAAATCGTAAGCGTGAAGGCAATTTTGTTGATTTCGGAGGGTATCTTATCCAGCTCCACCTCAAACTTCTTGAGGGTGCCGGAGGCAGGCATTTCCTTATATCTGATATAAGGCGTGGAAGGATTATTATAAAAAATCAGATCCTCATCCTTAGCTACCTTCCCTTGCGGTCCAAGTAAAAAGGCGGAGGTGTCTATCTCCAATGAAGAGGCTGACTGCCAGCCCATTTCCACGGTAAGCTCTCTTAGCCCAGGGTTTCCTTTGGTCAGATCGGCCTTCTGGCCCTTCACTACGGTCACACTCATGCTCGCACCACCTTCGCCAATGGGGTAAAAACAGCCCCACAATGTGGAGCTTTTTATCGAAAAAAGAGCAGGATCGGCATGACCCCGCTCCCATGACTATTGTGCATCCAGTCCGTAATTCTTGCATAAGGCGCTTAAGCCACCGGTGAAGCCGCTCCCAACCGCCTGGAACTTCCAGTCTGCACCTTGGCGGTAAAACTCACAGAATACAACAGCCGTTTCCGTTGAAAAGTCTTCACCGAGGTCAAATCGCAGAATTTCACGATCAGAAGAGGCGTCCACCACTCGTACAAAAGCATTGGAAACTTGTCCAAAGTTTTGCACACGGCTTGCATAATCGTAAATCGTTACCGTAATACCGATACGTTGAATATGTGCCGGTACTTTACTGAAATCAATGACAATCTGCTCATCGTCACCGTCTCCCTCACCCGTGCGGTTATCTCCGGTATGAGTTACAGAGGCGGAGCCTCCGCTCGGATTGTTATAGAAAACGAAATCATCGGCACCTTTGGCCTTACCATCCTCATGCAGTAGAAACGCCGATGCATCGAGGTCGAAATCCTGGCCTCCGCTGTACTTATTCGTATCCCAGCCCAATCCTACCACAACCCGGGTCAGACCCGGGTTTGTTTTGGTAAGATCAATTCGCTGTCCTTTAGAAAGACTGATCGTCACGAACCAAACCTTCTTTCAGCATTAGATTCACTGCATTGTATAGTTAGCGGTAGTTTAAGACAAACCATAATCGCGGGTTAGACCAGACAATCCGTCTTTATAACCGCTGCCGATGGCATTGAATTTCCACTCTGCACCATGACGGTAAAGCTCACCAACCACTACTCCGGTTTCGATAGAGAAATCTTCTCCAAGGTCAAAACGAATCAATTCTTCGCTGGAAGCATCATTTACAATCCGCACATAAGAACGGGAAACTTGTCCGAAATTCTGGCTTCTGGATTCGGCTTCATAGATAGTAATTGTAAAAGCTACTTTTTCTACGTCTGCAGGAATAGCTAGAAGATCGATTTGAATTTGCTCATCGTCTCCGTCCCCTTCGCCTGTACGGTTGTCTCCTGTATGAACAACAGAACCATTCTCATTTTGTTTGTTATTGAAGAAAATAAAGTTGGTTTCTTTATCCACTTTACCATTAGCATTTGCCAAGAAAACAGATACGTCCAAGTCGAAGTCCTTGCCGCCGTCGTATTTATTCGTGTCCCAGCCCAAACCAACGGTAATCTTGGATAGACCCGGGTTTGTTTTGGTTAAATCAATCTTCTGACCTTTAGATAAGTTAATTGCCATGAGTAGAAACCTCTCCTCTTCAAAATGGTATGGGTATTAGATGTAGCGTTCTGCCAATTCATTAATATGTGTTGCGTGGCTGCCTTCACCGATTGCAGAGAACTTCCATTCTCCGTTATTACGGTAAAGTTCCCCACAGATAAGCGCTGTGAAGCCTGTGTAATTGTCTGACAAATTGAATCTAATTAATTCATTGTTTCCAGCAGCATTCATGATCCGGATATACGCGGACTTGATCATGCCGAAGTCCTGTTTACGATTCACAGCATCATAGATATTAACCACTACCAGAACCTTATGCACATCGGAAGGTATGGCAGCGAGATTAACATTGATCTGTTCATCATCTCCGTCGCCTTCTCCTGTCAGGTTGTCACCAGAGTGTACAACAGAGTTACAGGCACTCTGCTTGTTATGAAAGCATACCAAGTTCGTCTTCTTGATTAGCTTGCCTTCCTCGTTCAACAGCAATGCCGAGGCATCACAGTCAACATTTGCCTGTTTCTTGGCACCGAAGAATCCCCGGGCAGGCTCTGCCGGATCCCAACCCAAACCAACGATTACTTTAGCTAAACCTGCGTTGCCTTTTGTCAGATCGATCTTCTGACCTTTCACCAAATTAATTCCAGCCAACTTCACTTACCTCCATTCCGAAACCTATCATAATCTAAAATCCTATTGGGTGTTCTACCAGTGATACGGAAGAAACCCAATAATGTTTCAGATGTTTTTGGAAAATTCTCAGACCCTTATCCTAGAGACTGAATTCACTTGGGTTCAAGCCCAGCACGCTGCAGATGTTCCGAACGACTGCTTTTTCATGCTCATCAAAATCGCCGTCAGCTGCACCGATTGCACAGCATACCGCTATAACAAGACGGCCGATTTCCGGCTTACCGTTAAACTTGGAGATGGCTTTGAGTGCTTCCTGCTTGCCGATTTCCGGAGAGAAATCGAAATTGCTTACATACGAATTGAATTGGTTAATGACATCTCTCATGTCAAATACCTTCAACTCATTGCTCAGGTTCATATATCCTGCCATCTTATTCTTCTCGGCTTCCTCAATCTTGCCGTCAGCAGCGGCTACAAGGGCGCAACCGGCTACTATTGCATTCATAAAATCCTTATTTTTAAACTTCTTAACTTGATCATTCAGACCGCTTTTTGTTGTATTTAACCAATTTTTAAATGTGCTCATCATATTCTCCTTCTATCACTTTGATTGATGATAATAAAAGATATCTCAGAGCCTCCCTTCTTTACTTACGACCTATTCGACAAATCCCGATTGACATGTCTTAAATAAGGTTACCCTTCTAATATACCCCATAAAAAAACAATATTCTACTTTGTGGAAATCGGGCGATTATAATACCTTGGATAAGAAAAGCTGTGTACGCTCCTGCTTCGGATTTCCGAACACCTGCTCAGGCGTTCCCTCCTCTACGACAACACCCTGCTCCATAAAAATGACACGGTCTCCAACCTCACGCGCGAACCCCATCTCATGCGTAACAACCACCATAGTCATCCCTTCACGGGCCAGCTCTTTCATTACGGCGAGCACCTCACCAACCATCTCGGGATCAAGCGCTGATGTCGGTTCATCGAACAACATAATCTTCGGCTCCATAGCCAGCGCCCGGGCAATCGCCACCCGTTGGGCCTGCCCACCGGAGAGCGAAGCCGGATAGACCTCAGCTTTTTCACTAAGTCCTACTTTATCCAGCAACTCTAACGCCTTCCGGCGAGCTTTGTCAGGGGTCCACTTACGTACCTGAACCGGTGCCAGCATAATGTTCTCAATTACCTTTTTGTGAGGGAACAAGTTGAATTGCTGGAATACCATTCCGAGCTCTGTACGAATATCATTAATCTTTGTGCTTTTATCCATCAAGGAGGTTCCTTCAATACGGATTTCTCCGCTCTGCGGCTCCTCCAGCAAATTCAAACAGCGAAGAAAGGTGGATTTCCCCGAACCTGAGGGTCCAATAACGACAACAACTTCCTGGTTATAAATATCCACATTAATATCCGTCAACACCGTATGGCTTCCGAATGCTTTATACAAATTTTTAACTGAAATAATAGGCTCCAGCATACATTACAGCCTCCGTTCGACAACATTCAGTAGCTTGCTGAGGGAATAAGTAAGAATGAAATATATGAGTGCTGCTGTCAAATACGGCTCCCAGATCCGCAGATATTGACCTTTCATGGTGGTGGTCCAGTACATTAATTCTTGTGTAGCAACAACTGACATTAAGGAAGAGTCCTTAACCAATACAATAAATTCATTCCCAAATGCGGGAATCATACGCTTGATTGCCTGCGGAAGAATAATAAATCTCATGGCCTGCCTTTTACTCATACCGAGCGATAGTGCAGCCTCCTGCTGACCCTGATCAATAGACTGAATACCTGCCCGAAAAATTTCGGCGGAGTATGCAGCGGAATTGAGCGAAAGAGCAACAAAGGCGGATAGAAGTGCATTGGTACTTCCGTAAAAAGCCGGGATCAGTCCGAAATGGACGATTAAGATCTGGACGATCAGCGGCGTTCCGCGAAAGAAATTGATATAACAGTGAAAGGGCCAGCGCCAATACCAGCGCGGCGCCATTTTGCCGAATCCAACCCCTAATCCCAGAATCGAACCTACAAGTATAGATACTAAAGATACTCCGATAGTGAGCATCGTCCCTCTCAACAGGACCGGCAAATAATGAATAATGATGTCGAATCTGAAATCCATAATACTCTTCCCTTCTCTTATGCGTCTGTAAAATTCTATAAAAAGAAGCATGCGCAATAGCTTACATTACGCATGCTTTTCATTCCCTCTGGTTATTCCCTTCGGTTACTGCAGTTGCTGCTTAACTGCTTACTTCGCATTCAGCAGGTTATCCAAATTGGGCTCTTCGCCGAACCATGTTTTGTAGATTTCTGCGTATTTCCCGTTCTCCAGCACTTTTTTAATGGCCGGGTCAAGCTTAGCCTTCAACTCACTGCCTTTAGGCAACAGAATGCCGTAGTATTCTGAACTGAAATTCGTTGTATCTAAGATACTGGTTAATTTCTGGTCAGGGTTATTCTTAATGTACTCACGAATGATTGCAATATCGGCAACTACTGCATCTGCTCCGCCGCCGTTTAGTTCCATTAGAGCTACCGCGTTGCTATCAAAGCGTTTCAGGTTGCCGTTATCCACACCCATAATTCCACTCATCAATTCATCCGCAGTCGTTGCTGTTTGAACGGCAACCTTCTTATCCTTCAGGTCAAGCGCACTCTTGATCGAACTGCCTTCCTTAACCATGATTATATTCGTAGATTCAAAGTAAGGGATGGAATAGTCATACGTTTCTTTCCGTTCATCCGTGATCGATACCGAGGACAATCCAGCCTGGTACTCCGTTCCTTGCTTCACACTTGAGAGCATTGTATCCCAGCCTGTATTCTTCACTTCATACTCCATGCCGGCCTCTTCCATAACCGCCTTGATGAAGTCGATATCAAAACCTTTGATCGTATCTGTATCCATATACTCCATAGGTGCATAGCTGGCATCACTGGCGAACATTATTTTCTCACCCGCGGCGTTACCGCTGCTTGCATTATTGGACCCACAACCCACCAAAGCTAATAATAGGAATGCCACTAAACCTGACATGATAAACTTTTTCCGACTCTTCATATCTTAATCCCCCTAAGTATTTATAGATAACTTAAGAAAGATTTTATCAGATTAAAGCGATGGTGACAATTAACTTTTCCTCTTTGTGTCACATAACATTACATCAAATCAGAAATTCGTAACATTTATTGAGCTGTCCAGCCTCCATCGACTAGAAGAGTGGTTCCCGTTACCATATTACCGGCAGAGGATGCCAGATAAATAACGGCTCCTGCCACATCCTGAAGTTCAGCTACCCGGTTGGCTGGAATGCACTAGACATGCACAAATGCTGACATGAAAAATATAGTTTAAATAAATTACTAAAAATGTATAATTATGATTTGTTTTCACTACTCAATCCAT
>NZ_JAUSTK010000040.1 GCF_030812855.1 Paenibacillus wynnii | reverse complement strand
ACTCCACCAACGGGTAGTTCACGATGGAGATGAATTGCAATTCCATCTTGAAACTTTGGAATGCGAAGCAAATAACCGTCGTTTTCATTTTTAACGACGCTAATATTGCCGTTTGTTTGATTGGTTGTATAACTTAGCTTACCTTGCTTCTTACTGTGAAATTTAGGTAAGCCTTTAATATCGCGAACATTCGGTATGTAACCCTCATTTTTGATTTTATTTCGAATTGATTTTTTATATTGAATTGGTTTTTTCGCATACTGCTCGTTGTACTTTTTAATAGCTGCCGTAAAACGCATTTTTGCGTCGTTATATACAAAAGAATCATTCGATTTATCAAGAAAATCAAACTTAATAGTAATAGTCGTGTAGTTTGGAACTTTGTACGAAATGCGTCCGCCAGTGTATTCAATAGATTCAAGGTACTCATACAATCCAGCAACATACTCGTTGTACACTTTACGTTCGCAACCGAATGAACGTTCAAGCCATGGTTGTTGTTCTTTGCTTGGAAACACAGCATAACAAAAGCCATAGGTTACCCAATCTTCTGGCAATTCTTTTTTAGTTCCTTTAATGTAATTTCCATTTTTGTCGTTTGCCATCAGTCAGGACCTCGCTTTCCAACTATTTTAGAACAAATGTTTGTATATCCATTGTACAAAATTTCCTGCAAAAATTTCAATAGGCACGACTTTTTTATTTGTTGCTCTGAAGCAAGAAAAAATTAAGACCGCCCTATCCATCCCCCACCTACCTTTGGTTGAGGAAGAGGAATTCCGGGCAGTTTATTAAAATAGATATAATATGTTTATTAAAAATTTAATATTAAACAATTCAAACACTTGCTGAAAGAAAAGAGGATCGTGTAGTGAATCAAACGGTACTTCAGCGTAATAACGTGAACATTCCAGGAAAAGGTAAACAATATATGATCTTCGCTCCAGACTTTGGCTGCAGTCAAACCATGTGGCGTATGATCGCTTCAGCATTGGAACAGGATTATCGCGTCGTTCTGTTTGACTATCGATCCGTGAACCTAAACGATTTGAACGCCTAGTACTAATAGGCCCTTCACCTTTCTACGAAAATAAGCTTTCTGATTACTACGGGGGTTTTACTAAAGAGGATTTAACAAGACTAATAGACCTGATGAAGAAAAACTTTACAGGCTGGGCCATTGCCCCCATATGAGTCATCCGGAGGAAACCATACAATTGATACATGAATTTTTGGGTATATTAATATAAACGACAAATCATAAAAAATTAGGTGAGTTGATGAACGATACGCTCAACCGTATTCCTTGCGGTTATTTGTCATTGTTGGATGACAATAAAATTTCGGTTGTAAACCAAACGCTGCTCGATCTACTGGGTTATGATTACAACGCATTAAGAGGGTTGTCTATTGATTCCATATTATCGAATTCCAGCCGTATTTTCTTTCGGATCTACTTTACTCCTTTAATCCTGCTCAATACTAAGGTCAATGAAATGTTCCTAACTTTAATGTCGAGTTCTGGTGAAGAAATTCCGGTGCTGCTAAACGCAGTGCGGTTGGAAATGGATGGAAGTGTCCGCCATGAGTGTGTTGTGTTTCCTATACACCGACAAATGGAGTATGAACAACAAATTAGCCGGTCAGAAGCCGCTGCGAATAAAGCCAGAAACCAGCTGCAGCTACTCCAGTCCGCACTAGAAGATAAACAGCGGTCTCTTTCGATCCTTAAAGAGCAAATAGAGATCTATACTAACCAAATGGAAGAAATGAAGGTTAAACTTGATAAAGGCTAACTCCGGCATGTAATTAATGTACATGCCGGACAAAGGTCAAATGTTGTACGGAGTACAACATTCGGGGCTCGGGCGCGGCCCTGGGGCGAAATTGTTGTACGGAGTACAACAATCGGGGCTCGGGCGCGGCCCTGGGGGCGAAATTGTTGTACGGAGTACAACAATCGGGGCTCGGGCGCGGCCCTGGGGCGAAATTGTTGTACGGAGTACAACAATCAGGGCTCGGGCGCTGCCCTGGGGGCGAAATTGTTGTACGGAGTACAACAATCGGGGCTCGGGCGCCCGCCCAGCCTCCTTTTTGATGAGCAAATAACCAGACGCAAAAAAAACCGCCTGTACTCCAGGCAGTTGAGATGATGCAGACTATAACTAACTCACGGTTACGTTCGAAGAGTATTTGTTTATTCTTTGAATGACTCGTTGACGGTCTTTCCCTTGAAGTGGAGTCGGTTGATAATCGTTTCTATCATTCACTGAAGATATGCTGCAAGGAATAACAGTCAAGGTAGCTGCAAATGGCAAATTACCCTTTTTAGAAAACTTAACTTGCAGTATAAAAGTATCTTTATCCGTTGGATTTCGGTTCCCGCCGAATACAAAGTTCGCCAGACTATAGGCAATATACTTCCCTTTATATAACTCTATTCCTTGAATCACATGCGGATGATGCCCCAAAACCAAATCTACTCCGTTATCAATTGCGTAATGTGCGATACTCTTTTGAGTGTCATTCGGGTAGTTATCACGTTCGATACCCCAATGGAATGAAGCCACAATGATTGTCACTCCTTGATCCCTAAGCTTCTTAACAGATAAACGAATGTTCTCCTTAGCTGTACCGTCAAATGACCAACCCGTATAGCCAAACATACCCACCTTAACGCCATTTACCTCTTTAATCGCCAGATGGTTATAACCAAAAAACGGAATATTGTATTTTTTGAGCGTATTCATTGTGTCTTTGTAGCCAACATCGAGGTAATCCATTGTGTGATTATTAGCTAAGTTCACTGCATCTACACTACCCTCATTTAAAATGTTGGCGTAAGTAGGTAAACCATGGAATTTATACATTTTTGATGCTCTTTTTTCCGCAGTAGTGAAGGTCGTCTCTAAATTACCTATGGTTAGGTCATCCTTCGATAAGATACCGTGAACATTTTTGAAAAAATAACTGTAATCCGTCTTCACCGACTTTAGAATCGTATCGAAACGCCCGGCTGTACGAAAATCATCATCGTAACCCAAGGTGTTATCTCCAATAGCCGAAATTAGAACGGTTTTTGTTATGTCTGCTGGGCTAGCTGTTGGTATAGGTGAAGCTATAGGCACTGGTGAAGATGTAGGTGTGGATGTTGCTGTCGGTGGTGGCTTAGGCATCTCTGTAGAGCTTGCTGTTGGTGCTGAAGTTGAACGGTTTGTATCTGCAAGCACGTAAGCAGAAGTTGTCATGAATGATATCCATACTACTAATAAAATAATTAACTTAGATGACAATGAAACCACCCCAATAACAAATGAAATTGGACAGGGAATTAGCGGCAAGTAAAGAGGGTGCCGGACTTATCGTCATTGCGATGTCCGGCACCCTCCATATTTATGCCTCCTAAGATAACGTTATTACATAAGCAATAAATTGATAAGTATTGTCCTTCAGCACAGCTGTGGAGGTCAGCAACTTCTTGCCCGAGGGACTCCAGCGAAGCTTGTCGGATGCCTGCATATCATTAGAAATCGGAGTTTGCTCACCCGTTTCCACTTCGGTTATGAACAACCGGTTTTCGTTACCATTCTCGGCAGTGGTCGTGTAGGCCAGCTTGCTCCCGTCCGGTGACCAGCTGGTGCCGAATACTTGGGTGCCTGAGGCCAAAGCAGATTGCTCGTTGCCTTCATCATCGCAGAGGAACAGAGTCATCTCGGTGGGAGCAGTACGTTTTACAATCGCCAATCTACTCCCGTCCGGTGACGGAATCACCCACATAACCTCTTTTTTAATCACCTTAGACTGCTTGCTATCCGTATCATAGGCGATCAATTGGCTGTCCTCATGGGCGACATAATAGATCTTGCTCCCCGACTGCACCACATTATGAACGTAAGTTACCCCGGTATCTACAGCCAGTTCACTCTTGCCGTTCAGATCGACCTTAAGAATATCACCTTCCATATTCGGAAAAATAACATGCTCATTGTCGCTCCATTCGCCTTCCGTAGTCATGAATTCGGCATCGCCTGTCTTTACAGTAACGCCCGTTTCAAGGTTCATAATATAGCCGATGCCTGTAGCCTCATAGGTCTCTTTGTAGAAGACGTTTTTTTTATCCGGCGACAACAGCGCAAAACCCAGACTTTGCTCGCTCTCCTTCAACGGTTGTTCCTTCCCTGTGGAAAGGTTGCGAAGATAGAAATTATGCGGGTAACGTTTCTCTCCCTCAACGGTTACAGCGGTCATCTGGGTGTTTTCCTTATCTACAACAAGCGTGTCATCGTTGAGCCAATCCATTCCGCGGACGCCGTCCAGCTTATCGATCCCCTCCAGCTTAAGCTGGGTGTAGACCGACTCCGAGGCGTTATCCATCACTGTAATTTTTTGTCCTGATTTCTCTACGACTGTCCGGGTTTCCGCATCTCCCGATCCGCAGGCGGCTATGGACAGCAGACTCACTATGCTCATGAGGATCAGGGCCATCTTGCTCATCTTGCTTTTGTTGGCAGTCTTCAAGTTCTAGTCCCCCTTACCCGTTTGTGCTGTATGTTGCTCTAATCTTATACAATGAATATTTCCAAACGATCTCAACATGTTTCCAACTTGTAAACTTTTGTCGACGGGAGAAGAAACCTATTAATCTAAGCTCTGATCGGAAAAGAAAGCTGAAACGCCGAGCCTTCCCCTTCCTGTTCCAGTAAAGTGATTGTTCCGTTCTGTTTCTCCACTAAATTACGGACCAGCGACAGTCCCAGCCCGGTACCGCCGGATTGTCTGGATCGATCCCGGTTAACCGTGTAGAAGGGCTCAAAGATTTTATCCCTGAATTCTTGGGGGATGCCGATACCGGTATCACGGATGGTAATCCACACCCGATGGTCTCTGATTTCGTTATGAATATGAATGGTCCCGTTCGGAACGTTGTATTTGATCGCATTGTCCAGCAGATTGATAAAAATATGCATAAAGCTCTCTTTATCTATCCAGATCTGAGCCGGTTCAACCTCAAGCTTGATCGTGTTTTCGTAGCGCTCCGCTTTGCCGCTCATTCGTCCGCATATATCACGTAGACTCTCCGAAACCTCCAGCAGCTCGGCCTGTGATTCAAAATCATACTTTTCCAGCGCCGTCAGCTGCAACACCTTCTCCACCATTTCATACAGCCGCTGCGTTTCTTTGGCAATGCTGACCTTGGCCTCTAACAGCAGCTTGGGATCATCATCGTACATATTCAGCAGATCCACGTAGGCTTTGATAGAGGTCAGCGGTGTCTTGAACTCATGGCTGATGTTCCCGATATATTGCTTCTGCTGCTGTTCGAGGGCTTGCAGCTTTTGAATAGCCAGCTGTAGTTTGCGTTGTTCCTCATCCTTGGCAGCAATATTACTCTCAATTTCCTTACTCATAAAAAAGATTCCCTGCGCCAGCTCTCCCAGCTCATCCTTCCGCTTAATCGGCGGGGCTGTGATATATTCGGCATGCTGAATTTCCTCCGCGGCCTGCTTCAGCCGCCTAATGGCTGCAACCGCTCGATTAAAGTACAGATAGCCGATGATGAAGCTCAAGACCAAAACGGCAGCTCCCGTTGTCAAAAATAGATTTTGGAGTGTACTTAGAAAGGCCTGATTGCTCTGAAGCGAATAGTGAAGCTGAACAACCCCCATTTGTTCCTCCGGGCCTTGAAGCGGGGCTAAATATAGCAGTGAATCGCCTTTACTTTGATACGCGATCTTATTCTGCAGCGCATACGATAACGCGTCCTTCACCTCTTGATCCCCCGGTGCCGGATCGTTTTGAATGGATGTGCCTACTTGAAGGCCCTTCGCATCATAGAGTGTCACCTCCAACCCGGTAAAACCAGCCAGCTCCAACGCAAGCCCCCGCCCCCGCTGACTCATGAACGCTTGCGGCTCAAGCCGTGTCCCTGTATAAAAGGTTTGCTTCACCCGTAAATTAACGGTTTTGATATGCTGGTTCAGGTAACCTTCGGTTTGAGTCTGCTGGTTCCTCTCCACTCCGCGGAGAACGACATAACTTAACACACTAACTGCCAGAATGAGCAGTAAAGCAAGAAAAAGGCTGAATTTCAGCTTAATGCTGACTCTCATGTGTACTCCCTTTCCGGAGATGCCTTATACCCGACACCGAAGACGGTTTGCAGGATATTTTGATAAGGCTCGCCCAGCTTTTTTCGCAACCGCTGAATATGAATATCTACCGTCCGCGTACCGCCGGCATACTCCAGATCCCATACGAGCTCCAGCAATTCCTCGCGCGCATATACCCGCTGTGGATGAGACAACAATAGGAGCAGTAGGTCGAACTCCTTCGGAGTGAGCTCCAGCTTGTCATCCCCTAAATCTACGGTTCGGTGAGCAGGATGAATTCGCAAAGCCCCATATTGGAACATCTCCGTTTTGACTTCTCCCGTGTTTTTTTCCAGTCTGCGCAGCAGCGCCTTTACCCGAGCCAGCAGCTCGCGAATTTCGAAGGGTTTGGTCATATAATCGTCCGCTCCAAGCTCCAGACCGACAATTTTATCGACAATATCATTTTTAACTGTCAGTAAAATAATCCCGATGTCCGCCCGGTCCTCCAGCTTCCGGCATACGTCATACCCCGTCATCTTCGGCATCATTACATCTAATACAATGACATGGGGTTGAAAAGTTCTCGTCTTGTTCAGCGCCTCTTCCCCATCCCCGGCTGTGTCTACCTCATATCCTTCACGCCGCAGCGCATAAGCAATTGCACTTACAATACCCGGCTCATCATCAACTACCAGCACTTTTTTATTCATGTGTGTTCACCTTTTCGCATAGGATGATTGTTATAATCTTTATCTTTTTTTAAAGAACGTTTAAGGTTTCTATCAGGTTGACCCTTTACAATGGAACTAAGCAAGAATCCTATCACTAATAATGCTTTTAACATATCGAGTATATACCAGATCAAGAAAAGAGGATTTATTATGAATATAAAACGAGTAGTAATTGTCGGCACCATGGTTGTGGCTATGTCTTTCGGGGGAACCTCTTGGAGTAAGCTTACTGTGAGTGCAAGCCCGGTCGCCAAATGGTCCACTACCAGTGTAGCGGATGAAGATGAACTATTGGTTGCACTGAATCAATCGTCGGACGAAGAACTATACGAAGCCTTGTATGACGGGAAGTCACTTCAAGATATAGTAACAGAACATAACGGGGATATAGCAGATGTAATTAATTTACAGGTGTCTCAGCTTACTAATCAGCTTCAATTGCGCCTGGCCAGCGGGAGCATCACTGTTCAGCAATATGAAGTGCAAAAGGCCGAGCTGAAGGACATAGTGACCCAGAGTGTCCTTACCACATTTAGTATATAAGGATACATAGGCGGAACACGGAGAACCCCGTTTGCCCGTAAGATCCAGTGTGGTGTTATGAGCAAACAAACCCCCGGCCAGTGGCCGGGGGTTCTTATTTATCTTATTTATATTATTTATCTCGCTTAATCTCCAAAATATCCAGGAAAAAGACGAAAATCGGAATGCCCAGAATCAGACCCCACACACCCAGATAATGCTCGGAGAACAGCAGGACGATAAATGTGTAGAACATCGGCAGGTTCATTTTAGAAGACATAAGCTTCGGATTGAGGAAATAACCCTCCATAACATGCAGCACAGCAATCATAGCCAGTACATAGACGGTCGTAATCAGACCCCCCAGATTGTAGCCTATAATACAGAGCGGAATTAAGGAGATGATAAAACCTACCACCGGAATTAAGCTAAGCAGGAAAATCATAATCGAAAGCGCGAACAGGTAAGGAAAGTGCAAAATCGATAACCCAATAACCGTAAAGAGTGTATTGAACAAAGCAATCAGAATCTGCGCTTCGATAACTTTACCGAAGGACGAAATAAACTTCTTACCGAAATACTCCAGTTCTATATAGAACCATGAAATCTTGCTCTCTCTCAGACGGGAGGTAAAGTTAACAATTCTATTCTTCTCCAAGATAAACACAAAGCTTAGAATGGTTGCTAATACAAAGGTGGTTCCCCAATTACTGATTTTGAGCACGTATTCAATTCCATGAGTCATGTACGACTGATAGTTCAGATCCTTAAGTGTGCCGAAAAGATATTGTGTAATATCATTCTGGGGGAGATCTTCAGGTGTCAGATTAGCTAGAAAGTTAGTTAACTGCTTGATCTGCGTGTAGACTTTCGGCAAATAGTTGACGAGGGCAAAGACAATCGTGGTGATTAACGCCAGATACAGAATGACAATAATAACCTTACTGTTCACCGCGATGTATTTATTGATCCGCTTGGTCAGCAGCACTTGGAAGCTGTTCATGACATAAGCAATCAAAAACGTCAGCAATACCAAATTAAGCATATCTCTAATACTGAACAGCAGCACTGCGATGATCACTAGAATAGAAAAACGTCGGATCGTTAAGTTTGCGTAATAACGCTTGAACACTTCCATATTTTCTCTCCATTCACTAACCCAATTCATACTTACCTATTATAATAGTCTACAGTAACGAAATCCATTATAGCAACCATAAATACACCATCATTCGACTCCCTTCTCCTTATTTCTACCTTTTTCGTATAAAATCCTATTGCATTCATCCACAAACGTGGGTGTGTTATAATTCAGTGGAGAATTCTGGATAAAAAAACCCAACTCATTGGAGGGATTTACCCTATGCAAAAAATCATTTGTATTACCGGCGCTTCATCCGGTATCGGATTATCAACAGCGCTTATTTTCGCCAAAAATGACTGGATTGTATATGCGGGAACTCGAAATTTGGAACGTGACCAAGAGTTGTACGGGGACCAAAGCAACTTAAATTTTGTAGAAATGGATGTTACGAAGCCTGATACGCTTCAGCGGGTGATAGATACTATTGAGAACGAGTATGGCAGGCTCGATGTTCTTTTTTGCAATGCGGGATTCGGGTATTTAAGATCGCTGGGTCAAGCGCCTATGGAGGATATTCAGAAGGTGTTTGATACCAATGTATATGGTGTAATGCAGATGATTAAAACCGCGCTGCCGCTGATGCGTCAAGCCGGGTATGGACATATTGTGGCGACCTCCAGTGTAGGGGGACTTGTGGGGCAACCTATCAATGAAATCTATTGTGCCAGCAAGTTTGCTCTTGAGGGTCTAATTGAAAGCTTAGCCACCTACTATAAACCTCTTTTCAATATCGATGTTACTTTGCTGGAACCGGGTGCGATCGCCACTGAATTCAATAAAACCGTTTTGGGTCATGTCTCAAGCACCGGTGGAATTCTGGAAGATGAGTACAAAGAGATTCTGAACGCCTATACTACAACCTTTCTAAAACGCAATATAGAGCCTCAAACAGCCGATTCCGTAGCCGAGGTGATGTGGGATCTGGTACATATGGAAACCAAACCGGTACGTATCCGGACGTCAGAGCGTGCGGAGCAATTCGTTTCTCATAAAGTGAGTACGGATCCGACCGGTCTGAATGGTGTTTTGACAACACGGAAGGTTCAGCTGAATCTGTAACTGAGGGCAGCATTCATCTGCAGCCTAAGCTTTCTACTTTATACAACTTCTTCAAGCACATTCTTAAGCTGCTCAATGAGCGGCTTTTTTGTCTTGTTGTTGAAGAGGATGCTTCTGCGACATATGCCTTACTTGTACAAGCTTCTTCGGCGGCATACGCCTTACAAATACAAGCTTCTTCGGAGGTATGCCTGTGTCTTCCACGGATAGTTGTAGTTTATACACTTAAAAGATCGCTTTTTCCGCGTGCCGGCGCTTTAATTGCACTCTCTACAACTATATTCCTTAATGAAGGGGGAAAATGAGTTCTTTCCTCCATATAGCTGCATTAAATACAACTAAAACCACTTTGTTGGGCGATTCCCCCAAAATAAGTGTACAAAGTGCAGTTAAGTTTTACCTTCGGCTCGAAATGTACCTTAATCGTGGACGTCCGGAACGTGAAAATCCCGAAATTTTATAGATACCCTATCTAGCTATGTATGCGAGTGTCATTACAACTCCATTATGAATAGGCTGTATAATCAAATTTATAATGGAGGTTTTCCATATGACCTTTGGGAATGAATATCCTAACAGTCAAGCTCGACAGCCGTCTTATCCATATACTCCTCGAAACATTAATTTCCCATACTCCCATTACTACCATCTCCACCGCTCAGACAGCAGCCCGGCAGTTTCGCAACCGGACAGCCAAAGTGAAAAAAAGCAGATTGTAGATGGCCATATAAAAGTAAATATCGGCAGCGGGCAGGGGCTTAACCTAAAAGCAGGAGCAGAGGTAGGCGGTAAGCACGGCTTGGGCTTTAATGCAGACGGACACGTAGCCTACAATGGCATGAGTGCTCAAGCTAATGGCCATCTGGGTGCTCAATATGGAATACATGCACAAGGTGAAACGCATCTGGACAGCAGCCAAGGTGCCGGGTTCAATACTGAGGCATCGGTGGGTGGAAAGTACGGGCTGGCTGCTCAGGCGAAGGCCCAAGTAGGCGGTGGTCAATGGGCCGGCTTTAATACAGGAGCACAGCTCGGTGGATCATACGGTCTCAATGCCGGCGCAGACGGTCACTTAGGTATGAGCCAAGGTGCCGGCATTAATACGGGGTTGCAGCTTGGTGGAGAGAATGGGTTAAGCGCCCAGGCAAAAGCCCAATTGGGCGGCGGACAAGGGGCCGGCTTCAATACAGAGGCACAGCTCGGCGGAGATTCCGGCTTCAATGCTAATGTAGACGGTCATTTGGGCTTCAGCCAAGGCGCCGGATTCAATACCGGAATGCTGATTGGCGGGGAGAATGGGCTTGGCGCCCAGGCAAATGCCCAAGTGGGCGGCGGTCAGGGAATCGGCTTAGGCATCAAAGGTCAAGTAGGCGGTCATAATGGACAATTAGGATTTAATTTCGGCGGTAAAGGCAATGAATCTAAGAATTCCGACTAAAATACAGCGCCAAACTAAAGAAGGGAATATTCCTAGCCATTGTAATGGCCTTGGGATATTCCCTTTCTTCTGTTCATAGATCTTAGTAAATATATTGTAGCATATAGCCCATATTTACTTAGGAACGGAGAGATTGGATGATAACGATAAGTTTATGCCTAATTGTTAAGGATGAACAAGAGACTCTTGGGCGCTGCTTAGCCTCTGTCTCTGATCTGGTCGATGAAATCATTATTGTCGATACCGGATCTACAGATGATACCAAAGACATCGCTCGTAACTATACAGAACAAATTTACGACTTTACGTGGATTGACGATTTTTCTGCGGCTCGTAATTATGCTTTCGCTCAGGCAAGCAAGGAGTATATCTTTTGGTCGGATGCGGATGATGTACTCCAAGAGCGTGACCGCCTGGTGAAAAGAAGCAATGGATTTCGCTGGATTGGAGACGCGCATGAATATTTGGAGGTTAACGGAAACATTATGAACAGCGACATTGCCGTAACGCACAGCGGCCTCCATCATGACAGTAACCGTAATTTATACATATATGAGCAGAGATTGTCGGCTGGGGAGACCTTCTCGCCGCGGGATTTGTACTATTTTGCCAATGAGCTGCTTGATCATAAGAGGTATGAACGGGCTATTCTTTTTATGAGCAGTTTCTCGGGACAGAGCAAGGCTGGATTGAGGATAACATCTCGGCATGCGGCAAACTGGCCGATGGTTACCATGGGCTGGGCGAAGAACAAAAAGGCTTAGCCGCAGCCTTGCGCTCGTTCCAATACGATGTTCCGAGAGGGGAATTCTGCTGTCGTATCGGATATTACTTTTTGCAAAAAAACAACCTGAGGACTGCAGTCTTCTGGTATAAAACTGCCACAGAGACCGAGCAACATGACAACGGTGGCACAGTATGAAGAAGATCAAAACCCGTGTGCTTCTGGGCAGTCCCATTCATCAGAAACCGCCAATTCTACGCCAATTCCTGGATTCGCTGCTTCGCCTAAAGCTGGATAACATTGAACTGGATTACTATCTGATCGATGACAATGAGGATGAACAATCCAGCCTGCTGCTTGAGGAATTTAAGGGTAACCGCGACAATGTCTTTCTACAGACCTCCGGCTACCGGGATCCTTACATCCGTGATGATACCACTCATTTTTGGAGCGCTAATCTCGTCTGGAAAGTGGCCAATTTCAAAAATATGATGATCCAACGCGCCGCACTGCTTAAATATGATTATCTATTCCTGATTGACTCTGATCTCCTCCTGCACCCTCTTACGCTGGAGCATCTTGCCGCCTCGGGCAAGGATATCATCTCCGAAGTATTCTGGACTCAGTGGCAGCCGAATACGATCCTTCAGCCACAGGTATGGATGCATGATGAGTACAGCCAGTGGGAGCGTCTGCCGGGTGAACGGCTCAGTGCTGAAGAGATCAGTTACAGATTTAATCACTTTCTAACAAAGCTGCAAATCCCAGGCGTTTATGAGGTCGGCGGTCTTGGCGCTTGTACCTTGATCAGCAGGCATGCTATAGAGTCCGGTGTCTCCTATAACATTATCAAGAATATCTCTTATTGGGGAGAAGACCGGCATTTCTGTATCCGCGCCGCCGCTCTTGGCATCCCACTGTATGTGGACACCCATTATCCCGCGCTACATTTGTATAGGGACAGTGATCTGAGTAAAGTAGACGATTTTATCAAAAGCACTGCATTGGACTTAACCGCGGACAGTGACGACATCCTGGAACCGGAACCTGAACTAATTGCCTCTGAACCTCTACCCATCCCTCTCGTCCGCAAACGTCCGAAGCTTACACTCACCATGATTGTCAAAAATGAAAGTCCACACTTTCTGCGGCAGGTCCTGGAGGCGCATCGTGAATATATTGATGAGGCTGTAATCATCGATGACGGCAGCACGGATGACACCGCTGCACTCTGCCTAGAGCTCCTTAAGGGTATTCCGGTCCATATGGTACACAATGAGATCTCCAAGTTCAGCAATGAGATTGAGCTCCGCAAGCAGCAATGGGAAGAGGTTATTAAGATAGCCCCGGAGTGGATTCTCAATCTGGATGGGGATGAAATGTTCGAGGAAAGATTCGCCGGTGAGATAGATACTTTATTACAGGAAGGCAATGTTGAACTTTTCTGTTTCCGCCTGTACGATTTCTGGAACAAGGATCATTACCGTGAGGATACCTATTGGCGCTCGCATCTAAGCTACCGTCCCTTTCTGCTTAAATACAATAAGGATTTTCACTATGTGTGGAATGAACTGCCGCAGCACTGCGGGCGGTTTCCGGAGAATATCTTCGAGCTTCCACACCAGCTAAGCAATCTCCGGCTGAAGCACCTGGGATGGTCTAAACCGGAATATCGTATGGAAAAGTATTTGCGCTACATGCATCTGGACCCCGAAGGACAATACGGCTGGAAGGAACAATATATGTCTATTCTAGATCAGCAGCCGAAGCTGATTCCGTGGGTGGAATAAACTCCGGCGTACGAAAAAAAGGACTGTCTAGGATGACCTCATGGGCCATTCTAACAGTCCTTATAAGTTTGATGCTTAGTTGTTAGCTGACTTTATTATACCGCAGCTTTTTGTACGGGAGGTACATCTACAGGAGGGTTCTTTTTCTTCATGTAGTCTGAATAGTAAGCAGTGAGAATAGGAACTAAGATGGCGGTTACAATTACGCAGGCTGCTACCAGAGCCGTTGCCGCTTCTGCCGCAGGCAGGAATTCAGGTTTCATATTGGCTACAAGCATAGGGTTGGCAACCGCTGCACCTGCTGTACTGGAAGCAGCAAGTCCGGCAGTACCGTTACCGCGGCCAATGAACTTATCAGCCAGGATCAAAGGAATACCTGTAACTACGATTACAGCAAGACCAAGCAGAATACCCAGCAATCCTGTATCAGCGATTACTCCCAGGTCAATAGAGCAACCCAGAGCGAAGCCAAAGAATGGAATCAATGTATGTGTAGCTTTGCCGAAATATTCACGCAGGTCATGATCAAGGTTACCCAGAATGAAGCCGACCAAGAAAGGAAGTACAGCACCTACGAACAATTGAGGTTCGAAAACAGCTACTCCGGTACTACCCAGAATAAGCATGGTTACGAGCGGGCCGGATTCAAGTGACATCAATACAAATGCGCCGGACTCTTCTTTCGTACCGTATTGTTGCATGATGGAAGCATACAAGCCTCCGTTGGTCATATCCATTGCGGAGATGAGGGCCAGAACGGATAATCCGGCAAAAAATCCGGTTTGAATTCCGCCTGCAGGCATGAACTGAACAGCGATCATAGCAATAACCCAAGCTACAGCAATTTTAGTTAATACCAGTGTACCGGATTTTCTTAGAACGGTTCCCGTAGCTCTTACATCAATAGCAGCTCCCATACAGAAGAACCAAACAGCCAAAATAGGTACCGTACCCGTCATTAGACCTTTAGTAAATCCGCCAAAATAATCGCTTGCACCAGGAACTGCTGTGTGGATAATAGCTCCCAGGAACAATGGAATTAACATCATACCGCCTGGAACCTTATCTATTGCCTTTTTAATTTTCATTTTCTTTACCATACCTTTCTAAATTAGATGAAATAAATAGCTATAATTATTCATAAATGCATATTTCTTCCTAAAGAAGGCGCACTGAACCCATCCCAGGAGATCACCACTTCTGCAGCAGCCTCTTTCTCCTGAGATTCGCTTACTATAAGTACGCTTTCATTTCACTTACGGCTTAGCCCCAATTCCGGAATCATCTTCGCAAACAAATCATGGCTTTCTTTTAATTGCTTAGCGAACTCTTTACCGTCCTTGACCAACAGCCCGAGTCCATTCATTTTCATAGAAGCCCTAAATTCCGCATCTTCCGTCCCTTTGATAAAAGCATTTGCCAACAGCTCTGCAATCTCATTCGGTGTATCCTTGGGTACCGCGAGCCCTCTCCACGTACTGGTGAAGTCCACGTAAATACCGGTTTGCTCCTCTAGGGTAGGGACAGCTGGAAGCGCCTCTGAACGCTTGTCGGCATTAATCGCCAGTGTCCGCAGCTTTCCTTCGTCCACATACTTCTTCACTTCGGCCGGACTAACCGGTACCGCATCCACAAATCCACTCATGAGCGCAGAGACAGCAGGTCCTGCTCCTTCAAAAGGAATATGTGCAAACTTCACACCTGTTTCCCGTTCCAAGGTTACAGCTGCCAAATGCCAAATGCTGCCCGTTCCTGCATTCCCCATTTTCAACTCACCTGGATGCGCTTTAGCATAATCAAATAGTTCATTTACGGTCTGCCATGGCGCTTCTGCTCTTACGGTAATGGCGGAAGGATCAAAGTTGGTCTGGGCAATCGGTTTAAACTTTTCATAGGTAATAGGTAGTAATCCCAGATGAGGCAAGGTGGTTAGTTCCGCCGGGAGAAAAGTAACTGTGTACCCATCTCCTTTAGCATTCGCGCCCTCCATCAGTCCAACAGATCCACCGCCGCCCGTTCGATTCACAACTACAATCGGTTGGCTGAGCCATTTCTCTGTCGCTTTGGCCAAGGCCCGAGCCGTTATATCTGTACCGCCTCCGGCAGCATAAGGAACAATCAAAGTAATGGGCTTCTTAGGGAAGTCCACATCTGAAGGGCCTGAGCCTAAGGGGTCAGAATACTGATATCCTATCCCTATTAAGAGTAGAACCACTAACCCGGAAGCTATCCAAATCGATCGGATGCCTTTCCTTGTAATCTGTTTCATACGATCCCTCTTCCCTGTGCTTTCACCTCCAAAACGTCATCCGTTGGTTTTGTGAATCTTTTCTCAATCGGAGTGTATCTCATTTGGAGGCGTTTCAACAATCGTATAATCTTACTCGGAGTCTTCAGAAACGCCGGAATGGCGCGGTTTTGGCTGATCTGCATACTCATTGGAATATTTGCTGTTCTCGCGGAATTTACCCGGTGTAATGGATTTGTTCTTCCGGAAAACTCGAATGAAGCTGTTCTCGTTCTGATATCCGACCAATAGGGCGATATCGGCAATCTTCAGACTGCTGTCCTTTAACAGCTCACAGGCTTTATCAATTCTCAGGTTGGTTAAGTAATCGTAGACCGTCGTTCCTGTCTCTTCTTTGAAAATAGTGCTGACGGAGGAAACGCCCATATTCACATGAGAAGCAATTTCCTGCAGACCGATATTAAGCTGAAGGTTGTTCTGCATATATTGAATCATAGCTTGAACCAGCTGATACTCTTTGGATTGTCTATGCTGACCTAATTCCTTGGACATATGAGTGACCACATGACAGAGCATCTCTTCAATCTCAGACAAATCCATCGTAGTGACTTGATGCCAAGTATAATCGGCAAGCTCCGGCGGAAGAGCATGTCCCCCCATAATGGCCAGGGTTAGTATTTCCTGCAGCAGATCATCCACCATACGGAATACCTTCTGCGGCTGTATCGCTTTTTTTCGAATCTCGGCCGCCCATCTTCGTATCCATTGTACAGAGGTATCACTATCGGAGGATTTAAGAGCTTGAAGCACCTCTGTCTTCAAGGAATCATCTGCCGCTTGAGCATTCTCTTCATGGATGTGATTCATAATGGAATAGTCACGGACTTGTCCATACCCTTCATAAAGACGGTAGGACAAGGCAAGACTGGCTTCCGTGTATGACCGAGTCACATTCAATATACCGGGGGCTGAGGACCCTATCCCTATGGACACTGATAATTTCAATAATTCCTGAAGCATCTCTATTAACTTCCCGGCATCCTCACGAAGCGCCTCTTCCTCTAATGTCTTTGATTGCAGCAGAACCACCACACTGTCCTTCTGAGGTGATGCCGTTACGGTTCGCCAGGAAGATTCTAGATATTCCGTGATTACATTGTTCATAGCATACTTGAGCAGCATCTGATCTTCTTCCATATAGGCCGATGCCCACTGCCAATGACGATCAATAGAAATAACGATGATCTCAAAGGAGCCTTCCTTCCAGCCCTGAAAGTAATGCTCCCATTTCGTATGTGTCTCTTGTGTTCCAATACTCCGTGTAATTAGATCCTGGACAAATTTAGACCTCAGCTCCGGCAGGCTCCAATCCGCGACAAGCGACTTACTCTGGAAATCGCCTACAAGCTTCCCGATGACAGGCTCCAGATCATGCAGATCGCCATGACCGCCTGCCTTCTGGTCGGGGCTAAGCAGCTTGTTGATTCTCTTTAGAGGGCGGAACGCGGCAAAATTATAGTAATATATTCCCGAGCAGCCCACACAGATCGAAATGAACGACAGCAGCAGCATCATATTCCGGGCAATCTTCACATTTTTGAGCAGCTGCTCCATAGGAACCAGTGAAACCAGCCTCCAGCCGGTCACATTGGAGAAGGTTTGGTTGGCCATATAGTCCTGACCTTTAATGCTCACATGAGCAAAGGGACTTACATCAATTAGAGTAAGCATTTCATTCATTTCCGCCACTGTGAAGGGGAGGTTCAATTTCGGATATATCAATTCTCCATCCAGGTTGTACACAAATTGATAATTCGATAAATGGGTATACATTTGCGAGAACAGCCAATCATAGTCCAGATTGATCATGACCGCACCGCTAATCTCTCCGTTCTGAACAATAGGCCGTGCCAAGGAGACCAGCTCAGTCCCCCTTAACTTTGGGTTATCACCGTTGTAAAGCCTTCTTTTGATTAAAAGCGGTTTCTCTTTAATCTCATCGATCCAAGCACTCCATTCAAAATCGGGAGCATCCTCCCAAGCGGCCTTGTAGCCAAACTCGCTGGAGAGAACGGATTGATCTTTAAATTTAATGATGCTGATCGAATGGATGTCCGGCTCCGTAGCAGCGGATTTCAACAAGGACAGCGGCTCATTGACCGCGGCTTCGTTATTGGAAGTCTCCGCAGCAATATATTTAATAACCGCCGGCTGAAAGGACAAATCGACCGCCATGTTATCGGATTCTCTCATAGCCCGATTGGTGACGTCCTGATTAATCTGCAGCAGCTCCACATTAGGCGTATTAAGCTCGGTATCGAGCGCATTTCTGTATTCACGATAGGAATATAGGCCGATTAAAGTAATCAGTATCGAAATACCGAGGGTAAGCATTAGAATAAGTCGTGTCTGTTTGTTCTTGAGCAAGTACTTAAATTTATATCGCAGCATTAGAAAAGCTTCATCCTTCCACTTTCTTCTAAGGTCATAGCAGTATTTACCACACCGTTAACTTCAACACAGATCTATTATATCCTTTAAAATTTCAGATATTAAGCCTCATTTCTATTCTTTAGCTTCATACCTAATAGACACCCGTGTTGCGGTGTCTTATCTAAGGCGGATCTATTACTTGACTTAGTTTTCTATAAGGTTAATCCAACAGATTTATCTCGGGGAAGCAAAGCGAGAATTCTGGCATCAATCAGGAAATGGAGCAGCATGCAGAGCATTACCGAGCCGGTAAAATAATACAGGCATCCAAAAAGCCCTCCTAAAACAGCCGTGGATAGAATCCCCTTTATCCCCTGATAGCAGTGACCCAAGCCGAAAATAAGACTGCTAATGACGATAACCCAAACCCCGGACAATCCCGGCAGGAGGAGAGGCAAATAATAAAACAGGAAAGAACGGAATAATAACTCTTCGCAAACACCGGCCGTTAATGATATAACGATCCAGAATCGCTTCTCCCGAGTCGTGCCTGGTAAAAAATCTCCTATGCTCTGAAATTGCCTATCCATTGTTTCTCTGTATCCACGGACGAAAGCAACCATAATAAGCGGGGCTACAATAAAAATGACTAATTCCGCAAAAAACAAAATAGAGAGCCATCCCCAATCGGCACCGCCGAAGCCCAACTTAGACCATGAAATTCCTGACCCATACACATATCCCGCGAATACTGCAGCCATAGTCCATAGCTCGATAACGGTCCGACGGTAATAGGTCATTCTTTTGCCGGGATGGCTTAAGATGTCTATCTTAAATTTCTTATAGGAGTAATATCCCCATACGGGAACACCTACCGCTAAATATAGGATTAACAAGTGCAGCACGATCATATTCGATCCCTCGTATTCTATTTCCAATTGGGTAGCACTCACTAGATCATATTCTCTCTGCTTCAAGCTGCACAAGGACTTTTGATATAGTAGGTACCTTCAATCGATTCGCAAGAGTGAATTCTTGGTATAGCGAGGCCAGCTCCGGCAAAAGTGATATAATAAAGAGGACTCAACACTAAAATCAGTTCTTGACAGGTGACGAGAAAGACAGAAATCCGTTACGCCCAATAGAGAGATTTTCTCCCTCTATTTCTGCTCCCGGTACCCCGTTTGGGAAATTAGAGGAAATTTCGCCCGCTAATTTTGAGGATATACCTCTTTGGGACGGTATGGGTAAAATTATAAGGGTATTTTCCCTTTAATCTCATATTCATGGCGTTTTGGTCAGTATTAGCGGGCATTTTCCCCTCTAATTCACCGAAGGACGGGTCCGCAACCCGGATTCGCTACCTGTAAGACGTAGTTACCCCAAACCCGGTGAAACATCAGGCGAAGTTAAATCGAAATCGTTCCCGGCACAGTGACGTAAACGGAAAATCAAGCACTGATTTCGAGAAAGAGCCATGAACAGAATGAATTAGAGACTATTGAACCATCAGGAGAGCTACTATGATGAAAACAACGCCTACCTATGCCATAGATGATGCTCAGTGGAGTATCCTCATTCAAAATGCCGCTTATTATTTCGACGATTTGACGCTTAAACGCGGATTTCAATATTATAAACAGGGCCGTGTCCTTCAGTTCTCCATGACCAATCCTCCTGAAATGGAGGCCATTGTTGAGGGAAGAGAAGAATATGCAGTTGAAATCAATCTGGAGTCCTTTTCGCGTAACCACTGCGACTGTCCGGTTAACGGGCCCTGTAAACATATGGCTGCTGTACTGCTGAATTTCGCGGATTGGCAGAATCGTTCTGTCCCCGCGCTGGTCAATGCCAAAGCCGCCCCGGCGGTGTTCACGGAATCCAGTACCCAGCGAAATAGCCATAGTCCTCAGTCTAAGCTGCAAGAAGCAGCCCTTCACATCCCTTCCATGAAGGTTAGGGAATGGCATGATTGGTTCGAACGCTGCATTGCTCCTTTGTCGCAGCAAGTCCGAAATCCGCAATTTGTCGAAGCCGCATTAGCCCTCATATTTAAATTAAAACCATCACTTAGCCCTGTCACAGAGCAGCTGTTCAGGCTGCACGCCCAGCTATTTCTGCTAGAAATGTTAATCAAGCCCGCCCGGAATCAAAGCCATTCCTTTGGCAATTTCATGGGTTATTATACCCATCTCGCGGTGTCTGAGCTGCAGCAGACCATTGAACACAGCTTTGACAGCACGCTTCAGCTGGATGCCGAGCCGGAGCAATGGCACCGTGTAACAGATACCTTAGCCCAACTCCGTCAGGAAATGATTACAGAAACTCGTGATCCATTCCATTTCTCAACCTGCTATTATTTGTTCTGGAGCCATTGGATCATCCCTAATATGCAGGACAAGTCCCTCTATTCCGAGGAATTGGACCAGCTCCGGCAGCTTGAAGAGAAGTCGGGTTCAACCTTATCCCGTTATTCCTGGTTGCTGGCCCAAAGCTGGATTCACTTCCAGCTATCTGAAGATGAAGAAGCCTGGACCTTGCTTAAAACTGCCGCTGAACGTCCTGACTTCCACCCCGAGGCGTTAACGCGCTTTCTTACACCTTTATCTGAAGCTGGGGAATGGCCCCGTTTAGTGACATGGCTTGTGTATACTAGCAACCTGCTCAGCCATCGCCGATTTTATAAGCTGGATGAGTATTCTCTGTATTGGGAGAAGGCCGTTCAGGAGCTTCCGGATGCACAGCCGCTGATGTGGACTTCACTGGTCGCGATGCTTCCTGCTTCCCGTGACATCTATGATGAGAAGCTGTTAGCGTACGGCAAATGGCAGGAATGGATGGATTACCAGCTATCCGCAGGGCGGGAGCCTGCTAATTTCCGCGTTACGAAGTTGCAGCCGCTGGAGAAGAATGCACCAGAAATTCTGCTGCCCTTCTACCATCAGGCGGTCGAAAGATATGTATCCGAGAAAAACCGCGGCAGCTATAAAGCTGCGGTCAAACTGCTGAAACGTCTGCAAAAATTATATAAAAAAATGAAGCAGGAAGAACGCTGGGAATCCTTCCTCGGCGCATTCACCGTTCGTCACAGCCGGCTTCGTGCGCTGCAGGAGGAGCTTCGGAGAGGAAAGCTTATACCATGAGTAAGTATATACAAACCATTACCGTTCATGCTGCCTTAAGCCAGTATGGGGACGCTCTGATCTTCGGATCTACAGAAACAGATGATTACGTGCCGGGTTTTCTTCTTAAACAGCGGTTGTTTGCTTGGCATGAGGCTTCCTTCTATGGAACCGAGTTGACCATTGAACCTACAGAGGGGACTCAGCTCATTATTCTTCCTGCCGAGCAGGTCATTCCCTTCTTCGCGGAACAGAAGCTGCTAACCCATATCGAGTGGGCTTGGGAAGGCGAAGCCGCTCAGTTGATAAGGCTGTCTCCTTTACTCGCCGGATGTCTGAATGACAAGAAGTATGTCCCTGGTCTTTCAGCCTTTCAAACGGGCAAGCTCCAATGGATTTGGGATGATAAAGCCTTGTCGGCTATGGCTGCTTCGGAAGATATAGAGTTGGATGTTCTCCGGGAAAGTGCAGAGAATTCCGCCTTCCTTGAAGGACTGCGGGCAGCATTCTCGGCCGCCGTAACTCAGCTGTATTATGGAACCCAGCAGGAAGCGGGCGATTTACGGAGAGAATTTCCGCGGTTGTTCGACATGGACCGTACCGCTGCAATGGGAATGGATTCAAGCGACTGGCTTATGGCGGTCGGCTGGAAGGCGGATACAGCGCCGTTCCGACCCGCCCTGCAGCTGCTCGAACCGGATGAAGAAGAAACCGACTGGCGGCTTAAGCTTGTTCTGCAGGACAAGCTGGATGAGTCGGCGCTCGTTCCCGTACGTCTTGATGACGACGGCGAAGCCTCCGGCTTATGGCCGGCGGAGTGGATGCCGCATGTGCGGGAACGTTCTTCCGGTTGGCTGACGCGTTTAAGAGCAGCTCTGCCGGAAGAACGGTTCTCCGGCGGCAGCGATGTACTCGGACATCCGTTGGACAGTGAAACGGCGTGGCGGTTCTTGACACTCGACAGCCGACGTCTGCTGGATGCAGGCTGGCAGGTCCTGCTGCCTGCCTGGTGGGAAACCGCCAGCCGGAAGAAACCCCGGCTGCGCGCCAAGGTGAGTGCAGAATCGGGAAGCCGCGGGAACCAATCTCTGTTCGGGTTAGATTCGATTATCGATTTCGATTGGCGAGTAGCTATTGGCGATGCCGAGTTGACCGAAGCGGAGTTCAATGATCTGGTTGCCCGCAATGAACGGATCGTTCGCTTCCGGGGGCAATGGATTACACTGGACCCAGCCCTACTGGCCCAGATTCGCAGGGCTATGGACGGTATGGATAAGAGTCAGGGCCTATCTTTCCAGGATGTATTACAGCTGCATTTGCTCGGAAATAGTGAGGGTGACGGAAACGGCGACTCTACAGATGCATCGGAACAGGACCCAACCCGCCTCCGGCTGGAGGTGGAACTGAACAGCCACCTTATCCAGCTGATCGCCCAGCTTGGACAGCAGAAGGAATGGCCGGAGCTTGACGTACCCGCTGCTCTTCAGGCAGAACTTCGTACCTACCAGCGTCAGGGCTTTGCCTGGCTCGCCTTTTTACGCCGCTTTGGACTTGGGGCCTGCTTAGCCGATGATATGGGACTAGGAAAAACGGTGCAGTTGATTGCCTATCTGCTTCATCTGAAGGAGAATACGGCTGATCATCAGTCCTCCTGGCCTTCCCTGATTATTTGCCCTACTTCTGTTCTGGGCAACTGGCAGAAGGAACTGACCCGGTTCGCCCCTTCTCTCAATGTAATGCTTCATTACGGGAGCAGACGTCTGGACGGGGGGTTCTTCCAGGGAGCGGCCGGGCAAGCGGATGTGGTGCTAACCTCCTATGCGACAGCAGCTCTGGACCAGGAGTTGCTGAAGGAATTTACTTGGGCAACGGTCTGCCTGGACGAGGCTCAGAATATTAAGAATGCCCAGACCAAGCAATCCGCTGCCGTACGCAGCTTCCCGGCTCAGCACCGCATTGCGCTTACCGGAACACCCATCGAGAATCGGCTTTCAGAGCTATGGTCAATCTATGATTTCATAACACCGGGCTATTTGGGCAGCGCGAAGGCTTTCCAAGACCGGTTCAGTAATGCCATTGAAAAGGAACGGGACGAAAGGCGCACGGCCGACCTGCAAAAGCTAGTTAAGCCATTCATGCTCCGCCGTAAGAAAAAGGACCCAAATATCCAGTTGGATCTTCCCGATAAAAATGAAATGAAGACCTACGTCCATCTCACAGCAGAGCAGGGTGCCCTCTACGATCAGGCCGTGAACAGTCTCATGGAACGGATGCAAAAGCTGGAGGGAATAGAGCGTAAGGGCGCTATTCTCGGAGCACTCACACAGCTCAAGCAACTGTGCGATCACCCGATGCTGCTGAAGAAGGAGCCTTTGCCACCCCTCGATAGTATCTTGGACACAGAGACTTTAATTACCCGCTCCTCCAAGCTGGAACGGCTTATGGCCATGGTCAAGGAGCTGCGCGAAGAAGGAGAGCGGTGTCTGATATTCACCCAATATATCGGCATGGGTCAAATGCTCCAGCGGGTATTGCAGCAGGAGCTGCAGGAGCCTGTGCTTTATCTGAACGGAAGCAGCTCCAAAACGGCCCGGGATCGGATGATTGAACAATTTCAGTTCAATGCAGACCATTCTATCCAGGAATCGGAGCCTAGTGATCAGCCTAATGTATTTATTCTCTCCCTGAAAGCAGGGGGTGTTGGACTGAACCTGACGGCGGCGAATCACGTATTCCACTTCGACCGCTGGTGGAATCCGGCGGTTGAGAATCAGGCCACGGACCGTGCCTACCGAATGGGCCAGACCCGAGATGTTCAAGTACACAAGTTCATTGCCCTTGGAACGCTTGAAGAGCGGATTGACGAGATGCTGGAGAGCAAACAGCAGCTCAGTGATAATGTGATATCGAGCTCCGAAGGCTGGATTACCGAGCTGTCCACCGAGGCGCTGAAGGATCTGTTCACCCTGCGTCGGGAATGGATGGATTAAACCCCAAAAAAGAACATCCAGCAGCCTTGGATGTTCTTTTTTTGCGTAAATTCACCCTCCTAAAATATGTAAATATGACAAATAAGTAAACTAAAGTAGTATATACAACCTTTTGACTCCAATAGTAAGTTTAAGTTAGCTGTGGATATTTAGATAAAGAGGAGTGGAGTCCATGCAAGGATTGTCAGTGGTAATCTGCACGAGGAATCGGGTACAGGATCTGACACGGTGCATTCATTCTATGACTAATCAAAACCTAAGTGCACACCACAACATTGAAGTTATCATCGTAGATGACGGCGATCTACCCATGCAGCAACTTGACGAGTATCAGTCTATTTTAGACGAGAACGGTTATTCTTTTATCTACTACAACAAGAAGAACCCGGGATTGTGGCTGTCCAGAGTGAAGGCGGTGGAATTAGCCACCATGGACACGATATTGTTCCTTGATGATGACGTTGAGATTCCGGACCATTATTTCTCCACCTTACTTCAAACCTACCGCGATCATCCGGATTGTGTAGGTGTCGGCGGCGTAGCTATCGGAATGACAAACAGCTTTTTGGGCACTATTCGATGCCTTCTCTCGTTTCAACAGTCCCTATTCAGTGGAAAACTGTCCCTGAGCGGTCAAGCCGGTTCCATGTACAATTGGCACAAGGCTAGGAGAACCTTCAAGACAGAATTTCAGCACGGCTGCAATATGTCTTTTAAGAAAGAGGCTATTCAAGATCTGAAGCCGGTCCCTTGGTTAAAGAGCTACAGCGTCGGCGAGGATATCCTCATGTCCCGAATTGCACTGAATAAAGGCCAGCTTTATATCAACCCCGAACTTAAGCTCATTCATCATGAATCACCGGCTTCCAGAGATAATCTGGAGGATGTCGCTTACACCCGGGTACTTAACCACGTCCATCTGCTTAAAGATAAAAAGTCAGGACCCATAGGTTACCTTGCATTGTTATGGACAACACTCTACTTGATTCTCAGAGAGCGGCCTAAGAAGAACTATCCTGCCATTAAAGGCTACAAAAAAGGCCTAAAACAAATATTCTCAAGACAACTGATTTAAGTAATCGTCTGCCGCGTAATTTCCCGTTCTTTTTCAAAGAAAGGAGTGTTCAAGTGAATTTAACCATTGTGGTTCCTGTGTACAATCTGGAAAGTCATGTGGCCCCGATGCTGGATTCACTTCTTCACCAAAGTGAAAAACAATTCGAGGTCATTATTGTCGATGACGGCTCTACCGATCAGACGTATAACACTATTGATGCCTTTATGGCGATTCACCCTTCCCTGCAGTGCAGGATCCTAAGAACAGACAACCATGGAGTAAGCGCTGCCAGAAATACAGGCTTATACGCCGCTTCCGGGAAATATGTGATGTTTCTGGACGGTGACGATTACGTTTCAACAGACCTGGTGCAGACCCTTCAGACGAATGTAACCGACCGGGAGCCCGACATCATTTGTTGGGGATATAACCTGGTTAGGGAGGATCAATCAACGATTGTCAGCTTCACTTCAAGTTTAAACCACATCACGGGCATTGAAGCGTTACAGCAGATTTTCGTCGAAAAAAGTTTGCGGATCTGGACCGGAAGTATTGCTTACAAGAGAGACTTCCTGCTGAAGCATGAAATCCAATATACAGAGCAGTGTATAAACGGCGAAGATCAGGAATTTATCTATAAAGCCTTGTCCAGAGCATCTAAAGTAACTTCCCTTCCGGAGGTCCTATCCTTTTACCTGCAGCGGGGTTCCTCGATCTCCAACAGCTATAATGTCAAAAAATTCGATGTTGTGGAAGCTTTTAAGCGGGTGGATGCGTATTTCAAGGCCCATTTCTCCGGCGAATTAAAACCCATATCTGATCTGCTGTTGAACAGGGAAATGACAGAGAACTACTTTTTCAACCTTAATACCTGTCTCAGCAGCACTCAAGGCGTACGGATTCAAGATTTACTTCAGGATATTGATCAGACGTACCCGAAGCTCACGCAAGAAATGCATGGAATCATGAAGCATTATAACGGAGCTGACAAGAAACTGTCCTTTCAGATCAAGGCCTTCCTGTTCTCCCCCGTGTTATATCAGAGGTTCATTCATTTGGATCGAAGCATTATTCATTTGAAAAGCAGAATCAAGACAGTGATCAAGGTTCAAGCAAACAGCTAGGGTGAATTGAGCCGGAAAGGAGATGGAGCGATGAAAAAAATATTGATATATGCCTATACGGAGTTCAATTTGGGTGATGATTTATTCATTAAGGTTGTTTGCGAGCGATATCCGGATGCCCGATTCGCCATCCTCGCTCCGGGAAAGTATAAGCTTTCCTTCAAAGACCTGAAGAATCTCCGGGTATACGCTTCGGATTCCCTCTGGATCAGAGGCATTAACTTTCTATTCAAAAAAATAAAGCAGCCGGATTTCATGCAAAGGTTTCTGGTGAACCATAGTGATGGAATCGTGCATATCGGCGGCTCCATTTTCATGCAGGGGGAGTACTGGAAAGAGTATTTCCACAAAGCAGAATCGATCCGGAACAAGTCGAAACCCTACTTTTTACTGGGTGCTAACTTCGGTCCCTTCACAGATGACGAGTATTATCAGACGCATAAGGAGCTCTTCGCGCAATATACGGATATATGCTTCCGCGAGGAATATTCCTATCAGCTGTTTGAGGATCTACGAAATGTACGATTGGCGCCCGACATTATATTTCAGCTCACTCCACCGAAAGAACAGGCTAAGGAGAATTACGTGGCTATATCCGTGATCAAGCCGTCCTCCAAGGGTTTGGGCAGTTACGACCTGCTCTATTATGAAAAAATGAAAGAAGTTGCAATGTATTGCATTCAACAAGGCTTTGAGGTGCATTTCCTGTCCTTTTGTGAGCATGAAGGGGATCATGAAGCGATTGAACAGATCGTGAACCGACTGCCGCAGGAGTTCGTTGGTCGAACCCGAACACATTTGTTCACAACAAACATTGAGGAAATTCTGTCTGTGCTTGCCGAATCAAGCTTTGTTGTAGCCTCCAGATTTCATGCAATGATCCTAGGCTGGGTATTCGAGAAGCCGGTCTTCCCGATCGCCTACAGCAACAAAATGATCAATGTCATGCAGGATGCAGGCTTTACAGGCTTATACACCGACTTCAAAGGTATGGAAGACCTCCAGCCGGAACAGGTTTTTAACAGCTTTCATACCAACGGAATCGATGTATCCGTACAGGTTATACAAGCAGAGAGACACTTCGAGAAGCTTGACTCATATTTATCGCTTCTGGGCAGGAGGACTTATGAGAGCAAAACGGAGTATTCTTAACTTGTCCTTTGGGCTAGGAAGTCAATTCATCACCATCTTTCTCGGTTTCTTTATTCCTCGGCTGATCATGGTCAACTATGGCTCGGAGGCCAACGGATTAATTGCTTCGATCGTCCAGATCATCAGTTATTTGGCTCTTCTGGAAGCGGGTGTCGGGGCAGCCTCCCTACAAGCACTGTATAAACCGATAGCTCAAAATGACCGGAGCCACATCAACTCTATTCTGGCAGCTACCTCCAGCTATTATAAAAAAACAGGGGTGTACTACTTTTTCGCGGTATTAATGATAGCTATCGTGTATCCGCTGGTGATCCATTCGGAGATTAATAAGCTTAGTATCGTGTTCATTATTTTATTGACAGGGCTGGGCGGGGCAATTAATTACTATTTTCAAGGGAAATTCAGAATTCTCCTCATCGCTGAGGGAAAAAGCTATATTGAAACCTCCATCGTTACCGCAGCCAATGTCCTGAACAACGTGGTGCGCATTATCCTGTTATTGCAAGGCGTCAACATTATTGCGGTTCAAGCTTCCTTCTTCGTGCTGACCCTGCTGCAAATTGTCGTATTTTATGTATACATGAAAAAGAATTACAAATGGATCGATTTAAGCCTGAAGCCTGATTTTGCAGCGATTGGACAAAAGAACTCGGTATTGGTTCATGAAATCTCCTATTTGGTATTCAGAAACACAGATGTACTCATTCTAACCCTATTTACCAATTTGAAAATTGTCAGTATCTATGTCATGTACAACATGATCTTTACGATTGTAGACAACGTCGTCCAAACCGTGAATGGCAGCGTGAAATCCGCCCTTGGGCAAAGCTATCACGAGAGCAAAGAAGCCTTCCTTAAGCTCTATGATGCCTTCGAAGTGTATTTCATGGGGTTGATCTTTGCCATTCTCACTGTGGCTTACATTTTAATTCTGCCCTTTATGCGGTTGTATACCGCCGGTGTAACCGATGTGAATTATATCAATTTCTGGCTGCCTGTGTTGTTCGTAGCGATTAAGCTGTTAACCAATGTAAGAACTTCCGCGAACAATGTGATTACGATAGCCGGACACTTTCAGAAAACGCAGAATCGATCCATCCTGGAATCGGCGATTAATTTAATAGCCTCCATCGTGTTCGTTCTTTTCTTTGGGATATACGGAGTTTTGCTGGGGACCATTGCAGCCCTGTTATACCGTTCTATTGATATCGTTATCTATGCTAATAAAGTACTGCTGAACCGGAGCCCTTGGGTAACCTTCAAAAGATGGTTCATGAACATAGGCGTCTTTTTAGTCATTATTGCGGTTACCGAAACGATGAATATGAACATCTCCTCCTATATCGAAATTATCGTCTGGGGGGCGATCTTGGGAATTGTAATTCTCCCTATCTATTTCTTGATCTCCTCCTTGATGGAGAAATCCGTCTTCCTGTATGCTTGGGACCATTTCAAAGGGTATCGGGCGAAAATGAAGCGTAAGGTGAATTCCGGATCTAAAGTAAGCGTGTAGGAGGATTGATTATGAATCATAGCGAGGATTGGCAGCAATCGTATGACGAGTTATTGGATCAGCTAACGGATACTCTTAACCCTACTGCAACTAATTTAGAGACTTTATCCGGGGTTGTTCAGGCTTTTTTATGGGGGAAAGCCTCAGAAGATACCTTGCTTTACTACCTGTCAGAGCAGTTCCATGTGGAGAAAGAGCAGCTTCCTGAGCTGGTGATGGGTCTTGTGGACATGAAACGTAACTTCCCTCCACCGGAGAATAACCCATCGGCAGCTAGTCTTGAAGCTGAACTTCCGAAAGTCAGCATTATCATTACCACGTACAATCGAAAAGAGTTCCTCAATCAAGCGATCCAAAGTATTCTCATGCAGGACTATCCCCGTAAAGAAATTATTGTGATTGATGATTGTTCTACAGACGGCACTGATATTCTAATGAAGCAAAGTTTTGGCGGAGACGCGCGTGTAATCTATATGCGTAACGAAAAGAACCGCGGGCCAGGCCATAATCGGCGCTTAGCCTTTGCTGCACATGCTGATGGGGAGTATATCCTCTTTTTAGATGATGACGATTATCTGATTGACCGGAGTTATTTAAGCCAAGCGGTGGATTTTCATCTCCTCCATCCTGAAACATCTTTTGTGGCCGCAAATGTATTTCTTAAATACTCGCAGACCGAGCAGTTGAAGATCTCCAGTCTGGGACTTAGTGAAATCATCAACAAACAGGATTATTTCATGAATTTTGAGCAAAAAGGGTATCCCAAGCCTGCTTCCACCCTAACCACCGTCTTTAAGCGTGAAGCTTTGATCCAAATGGATATCCTGAATATGAATATGGTCAATGATGCCTCCATTTATCTGCGTTCATTACTTATTGGAGATGCCGGATTTATAGATGTGATTGCGGGTGTCTATCGAATCCACGGGAACAATATTACGTTCAACTTAAGTCAGAGTTTTCTCATCGAGAATTTGGAAGAGAAAATGCTCATTAAGAATATGGCGATTGAACAATACGGTTACAACGCAAAGGAAATGAATCAATGGTTCAACCATAATGTCTACGATACCATCTATTATTACCTTATGAATTCAGCCAAAAGCTACAAGGATTTCGAGGCGATGTATGTATGGGCCCACACCCATTGCCCGGGCATTTACGACAGGTTAAGACGTGAATTCCGCGTGAAATTAATGAAAAAGCAGTTGTTAAGGGTATCTCTTATCCGCACTTTGCTTAAAAAATAAAGAAACCTCGCCACTACATTGCCATATAATGGTCATCGTGGTAAAATCGTTTTAACTACAGGAACGGAGGGGTTAGGTGTGATAGATTATATCCGAGTTAGAACTTTTCGCGGCTAAACTAAATAGCGCAAGAAGCTCTGCCGCTGTGCAGAGGACTCAGGATTGGTCTATCCATTTAACCCCATAGAAGCTTACGAATAACCTGCTGCTCGCCGGTAAGATCACGTATGATCTTGCCTTTCCGAGCCTTTCTTTGGTGTATTCATTCTATGTGAATTTCTGAGTCCTCTACAGATACTGTAAGCACAGGCAGATGGCCTGTGCTTTTTTGGGTCTACTTTTCAGTACCGAGAGGATGAATAATAATATGGAATCTATACAGCAAAAAGCAGTAATTGTGGGTGTCCAGCTCCAAAATGATACCAACTTCGCCTATTCAATGGAGGAGCTGCGTAATTTGGCTGCCGCCTGTGATCTAAGGGTCACGGGAGAATTAAGTCAAAAGGCCAGCCGCGTTAACCCTTCCCATTATATTGGAACCGGTAAAATTCAGGAGTTGTCTGCGCTCTTAGAAGCGGAGGATGCCCCCATTGTTATATTTAATGATGAACTTACTCCTTCCCAGATTCGTAATTTGGAGTCTTCATTGGATCGACAGGTCATTGACCGGACGATTCTGATCTTGAATATCTTTGCGGAGCGGGCCAAAACCAAGGAAGCCCAACTCCAAGTCGAAGTGGCCCAATTACAATATATGCTGCCCCGTCTGACCGGGCTGCGTGAATCTTTGGGGAGACAAGGCGGAGGCGCCGGATTAAAGAATAGGGGCGCAGGTGAAACGAAGCTGGAGTTAGACCGCAGAAGAATTGAAGAACGAATCTCAGCCCTGCAGGTGGAGCTTCAGCACCAGGTGTCCAGACGTCAGATTCAGCGGAAGCAGCGCCACAAGAATGAAGTGCCGGTCGTCTGTCTAGTAGGTTATACCAACACCGGCAAGTCCAGCTTAATGAATGTGATGGTAGAAACCTATCACCCAGGCTCCAACAAACAAGTGTTTGCCAAGGATATGTTGTTTGCGACGCTTGAGACATCCGTACGCAGCATCATGCTGCCTGATCACAAAACGTTTCTACTGACAGACACCGTCGGATTCGTCAGCCAGCTTCCCCATCATCTGGTTAAAGCTTTCCGCTCTACGCTCGAAGAGGTGACGGAAGCCGATCTGCTGATTCACGTAGTCGATTATGCCGATCCCGAGTATAAGCAGCATATGGCGGTAACTGATGAGACCTTAAAGGCGCTGGGTGCGGATCAAATTCCGACAATCTACGCTTACAACAAGGCCGATTTAACGGAGCAGCCTTATCCGCTTGTCCAAGGGGACTCTGTCTATCTCTCCGCCAAAGAAAAAAGCGGAGCCGAGGAGCTTACTCAACTGATTCGAAGTCATGTATTTAATGACTATATTCAGTGTGAGATCCTGGTTCCGTTTGACCGCGGCGCAGTCGTCTCCTATTTCAATGAGCATGCCCATGTTCAATCGGCCAGCTATGAAGAAGAGGGAACCCGGCTTACATTGGAATGCAGGGTTGCCGATTACGAGAGATTTCGGAGCGATTTCATAGAGATTTAAAACCGCTATGGACCCATGAAAATATAAAGAGAGTATTCCATCGGCCATAATTCGGCTTAGAATACTCTCTTATATGGACATCTTATCGTTTCATCTTATGGATATAGCTTTGGGTACCGATTCTGGAGAATATTGTAGACTCCAAATTCCTATGATCTACCGGCGAGGGCTCTCTTCCTAGAGACAGTGATTGCAAATACGCAAAATCCGGGTGCAGTGCTTCATTGGTCAGATAAGACGAAGTTACACTTCCGGGAAATCTTTCTTGATTAAGGGAATCAATGATCACCTCTGCTGGCGCTATACCAATTCCATGCCCGTAATACAGGCCGCCTTCAAGCATAATTGCGTTCTCGCCTTGCCATTCGACCTTGTCAGGGGCATGGTCAGGATTTTTGAAATACACCACATCTCCTGGGGAAGCTTCAGATATATGATGGGTGGCGATTAACCGCAGGTTGCTGTCATAGTGCCAATCCCACAGGAACAAATCTTGAAAATACCTGTTAAACGCATTCTCTCCTATAACCTCTATCGTAGCCCTGTACAATACAATTACCATTGCAGTCCCACACTCAAAGGCATATAAATGCCCGTTTCGAAAGATGTCGGAAAGTCCGACTGAAGGGAGAACTCCCTTCTTCAGCAGCAAACCTCCGTTAGCTGTCCGCGTCCAAAACTGCGGATTCCCGCGGGAGTCTTCATAAACGGCGAAATCCGCTCCGCTCGCATTCAAAGCAGCCGCCGCCTCCATAATGGCAGTCCTCATCTTCCGCTCAAAACCCATTACATCAGGATGTTGATAATAATACGACACCGCAATTCCCCCTTCATGATGGAGTTCCCCCAATATAGGTTAGTGTACGTGTCGGGTCTTGGGTTGGTGCGGAGTAATAATTACTTATGGCGTCCATTGATCATGGATAATACCTACAAGTATATGGTCTTGACCGATTTTTTCAAATACCAATCTAAGGCTGCGCCAATCCATCCCTTCGAACTTAGGATCAATCCCGGCAATATGGTACTCGATGAAGTCGTAGCTATCTTTAGGATAAACTTCATTTAAATTATTGATTGTTGTACCTTGTCCAAGCCCCTTATTTAATGAAATCTTGGCATCCTTTATAAAATCCGCATCATAGACGAACCGCTTATGGTACTCCGCATACGGCATCTTGATCAGCTCACCAGATCCGGCGAACGTCCGCCACACAAGTTCCTTAGGATCCTTCATCAATCCCTCTACCTCATCTCTGGTAAATACGAGATCGGTTTTTGTATCGACATATGCATAAGGAGAGAACCTAACACCCTTCTCGCGGTGCACCCAGGATGCCAGCGTACTCATGTTGCCTGACATTAGAGCAGATATTACAGTTTTTGCTGCTTCCAAGGCCGTTGGCGGCTGCCCTTCCTCCGGTGCCTCCTCAGTTTCTTGTGGCTCTATGGTTTTTGAAGGCTCTATAGTCTTTTGAGGCTCAACAGTTTTTTGTGGCTCGGCCGTTGCCTCTGTCACTTGGGGCTGCTCCAGTGTTTGCCCCTTAGGTTCTGGCTCTGTATTTGGCGTTCCGTTACAGGCGGCAAGCAGCAGCATGATGATCCCCAAGAAAATATATCCACCTTTTCTCATTCTGTACATGACCGCGCCCCTTTCCCTCACCTTATCTTACCTTTCCAAACGTATATTACCCTAAAAGGTTGCAACCTAAAAAGGCGTATTCACCTATCAGGGGCTGAATTGTTGTAGAAAGTACAGGAATTGGTGGGTAACGGGGGGGTTGGGCGCTGAATTGTTGTAGAAAGTGCAGGAATTGGTGGGTAACGGGGGTGTTGGGCGCTGAATTCTTGTAGAAAGTGCAGGAATTGGTGGGTAACGGGGGTGTTGGGCGCTGAATTGTTGTAGAAAGTGCAGGAATTAGTGGGTAACGGGGGGCTTGCGAGCTGAATTGTTGTAGAAAGTGCAGGAATTGGTGGGTAAGGGGGGGGTTGCGAGCTGAATTGTTGTATAAAGTGCAGGAATTAGTGGGTAACTGGGGGGTTGCGAGCTAAATTGTTGTAGAAAGTACAGGAATTGGTGGGTAACTGGGGGGTTGCGAGCTGAATTGTTGTATAAAGTGCAGGAATTAGTGGGTAACGGGGGTGTTGGGCGCTGAATTGTTGTAGAAAGTACAGGAATTGGTGGGTAACGGGGTGTTGGGCGCTGAATTGTTGTAGAAAGTACAGGAATTGGTGGGTAACGGGGTGTTGGGCGCTGAATTGTTGTATGAAATGTAATATTCGGTGCGAGAGAGGCATTTTTAATGGGCAAATGTTGTTTTCTATACATCAATTCTCGTTGAAGCAAGAAAGGGGTGTCTCAAAAGCAGATATTTTTGACGAATGAGATAGTTTTGTACTTCAAAGGTACAAAAGAAACCTCTCCTTTGAAATGGTTGTGTGATAACTCCATTTTCACCAAAGAGAGGGCCGTCCCAATAGCCATTTGCATGGCTTTTGGGACGGCCCTCTCCATGTATTGGTTACAACTGAACCTTATAGGGTTATTGTATCGACTGCAAATGCTCTTCAAGACGATCCCAAGTTTCCGAAATCCCTTGTTCCATCCCCATATCCATAACGGTTTGGAGGGCTTCCGGTGAAACGTATTTAGAACGGCTGATAAGCTTCGTTTGGCCATCCTGCTCCTCAAGAATCATCGTAACATGCGAGGAAGGCATCCCTTCCGTTTCATTACCTTCGGCATCCGAGAAGTAGTCCACATAGACAATTGATTCTCCCTCCACGATCTCCTCGTAGATAGCCTTACCCCATGACTCCATTCCGTAAAATTCACCTTGCTTCTCATCTATACACTTCATGCAGTAATGCCAAATACCGCCCGGGCGAAAATCAATGTTGCAAACGGGAAGGATCCAGCCGCGCGGTCCCCACCATTGTTTAAGATGCTCAGCCTCTGAGAAAGCCTTGAATACCAGCTCGCGCGGCGCATTAAAAACCCGCTCCAGAATCAGTTCCTGTCCTTCTACCGAGGTGATCATTTTGTTAGACATCTCAAATTCCTCCTGAAAATCGATTTTTAAATCAATTATTCTCTTTGGATTGCAGCTTCTGCAGATAGGCCTCCAGATTGTCAAATCGTTCATCCCAGACCTTTCGATAGGTTTCTAGCCATACATCAAGGGCTTGAAGCGGCTCGACTCGAAGCTTGTAATTACGGCGATTGGCGACGGCCTCTACCTCCACTAATCCTGCCTCCAGCAGGACACGCAGATGTTTGGAAGCTTGCGGCTGCTGTAACCCCAGACGATCTGCGATTTCTCCTACAGTCAAGGGACCCTTAACACTAAGCAAGAGCTCCACAATTCGTAAGCGATTCGGTTCAGCCAGTGCACTAAATGTTGTTGTTTCCATGAGTTTGATGTTCCTTTAACCATACTGTTTTATCCTAAAGCACTTACTTACAAACCAAATATACCACAACGGGAATATTCCTGTAAAGGAATATTATTAGTCACCCCTCAATCCCCGATACAAAATATCTTTTCTTTACTAAAAAGTATTGGAGTATAATAGTTACAATACTTTAGGGGGAAGGAAAGTTCGTAACTATGTCGAAAGCAAGGATTTTCGATTTTTTGTTATTTTTCATTTCCATAGCCATTGCCTGGAATTCAGGGCGCATTACGATCCCTGGCAACACTTATCTGATAGCTCTGCTGGTGTACTGGGTTTTTTCCAGTATTTATTATCACCTGCGCATAGTAAGCACCAACCGCAACTCAAACATAGAATATGGGATCAGTTACACTGCCTCCTTGAGCATATTTTCCGGTCCTCTAGGCGTCTTTATATTCGAATCCCTTTATAGGGTCACTGTATATTTGTATAAAAAACTCACCAAAACGGATGATCCCGAGGAATTTCTGGATACCTTTTACAACATAGGCTCCTTTGCCTTAACAGGTTCGATTTCCTATTACTTGTACCAATATTTGTACCCTGGTTTTTCAAGCTTTCCATTTGGCTTCTGGCTATTAATCTTTCTGCTAACTGTAATTTCTAGCGTATTATCCTCTACTTTTATTTCGATAACCTGTTGGATCTCAAGAGATATCACTACACGTCAGGAAATCATTAACCTTTACATCGGGAACAGAAGTATGTTGGATATGGGAAAAATAGCCCTTTCAAACGGACTGCTACTGTTATTCCTCCAAGAAGGGAATTGGGACCGATTAATTAGCGTGTTCCTGCTGAATTACATTGTAAGCCGTTCTTTTTATTCCAAATCTCAAAGTGTTCAGAATAAGTTTGAACGGGACAAGTTCGAGCAAATGGCTTATCAGGATTTCTTGACGGGCACCTTCAACCGTTCTTACATGGATAAGACAATGAAAGAGCTGGAACAAGGCGAAGAGTGGATTGGCGTTGCCGTCGCAGATATCGATAAATTCAAAAAAATTAATGATGCCTATAATCATGCCGTGGGTGATCGTGTCATCCAGCATTTTGCTGATACCTTAACCTCGTTCCTAAATAATGATGATTACTTATTCAGAAGCGGCGGTGAGGAATTCACTCTTTTCATGAGAAATAAAACCTTTGAGCAAACCCTTTTTTTAGTAGAAGAGATTCTGCATGGCATTGAAAAAAGCACAGTCAAAGCCGAATATAAAGATCAAAATATAGAAATTACCTACACAGCTTCTTTCGGCTTATACTACTATAAAATCAATCCTAAGGTATCTATAGAAAAGGCATATGTCAATGCGGATCAGCTGCTGCTGGAATCCAAGGTACTTGGCAGAAACAGGGTTTCATCGAAGCTTGAGACTGTAGAGTAGTGCAGCGTTAGGGCTTTAACAATAAAAGGCGATAAGACGCACCTCCGTTACTCGGCAGCGTGGTCTTATCGCCTTTTTATACTATTCCCTGTTTTCCACAAACCACTCGTTCAACTGCCCGGTCTCCTCCGTCAATAGATCCAAATACATCGAGGTTCGGTAATCCGTGTCCTTCAGGCTTTTGCCTGTAATCTCTGCGATCCGGTTCAATCGATACATCAGCGTGTTGGTGTGGATATGCAAAAAAGAGGCGGATTCTTTTAGATTGCCGTTTAGGGATAAGTAGACAGCCACTGTTTTTAAGAAATCGCTCTTATGTTCGCGGTCATGTTCCTTAAGAAGATGCAGCAAAGGGCTTTTGCGGGTCTGAATTCGTTTATGCTCCATAATTGCCGGAAAATAAGCCCATAATCCAATTTCCTCATACAACAGTAAATCCCGGCCGTGAAAGGGCAGCAGCTTCTTGATCTTAAGAATAGAGACTGCTTCCCGGTAGGCACTGGAAACTGACGTATATTCGTCATAATCATGACTGCAGCTAGCCAATATCTGACAGCCTTCACTCTTAGATAATTCTTTCACAAGCTTACGCATAAACGAGGAAAGGGCATGGGTACCCCCGATAGTAAAGGTGAAGCTGAACAGAATAATTAGGCGGTCGTGCTCCGCTGTAAGCAGCAGCAGACGAAGCCCGGGATAGGAGGCCACAGCTTGGCGAACCTTGAGAACAAAGGCATCATCGATCACTTTAGTAGTCTCAAATACACCGATATAATAGTTATTCGGCAGCAGAATCGACCATGCTTCCGCTTCCTGCTTGATCGCCGGCTCTGAATCATAATGCGAAGTCAGCAGCTTCCAGAAAAAATCCTCCTGCGTTTTCTCCTGCTTCATTTTCCAGCCCCGCTGCTTCAACAGATAACGACCGGCAATGCCGGCGGCCTTTTCTATTATGCTCTCCGCATGTCCATCAGCCAGATTTCCGGTATCCACAACCCATATATAACCTAGAATTTCTTTTTGATGCTTAATACATATAGCCAGTCGGGGACCTAGCCCCACCTCCATAACAGCAGGAATTCGGATCGCATGCACGGCGGTCTCAAGCTGCTGCATGACACCCTTTTTGCGTAAACCAATAATCACATGGTTAGGCACACGCTTGCCTATAATCGTGGAGATTCTTGCGGGATCACTCTCAAATTGATGAGAACTATATCCAATGACGTGATGGTTACTGTCTTCTATGGTGACTTGAGACTGAAGTGCTTCACTGATGGTATCCGCAAGGGATTCCATGCTGTCAAAAAATCGATCAAACGATGAATCTGATCCTGTCAAATGTCCCCACCCCAACCTGAAAAATAGCCGAATCTAGCAATAAAGAGTGATTTTATTATAGTATGATTTATCCTAAGCTGACTATATGACATGAAAAAAAGAACAGCCCACGGTATGATTGGACTGTTTCTAGGTTACCCTCATATTCTCTTTTATTGTTTATTTCATTTCTATTGGTTCTATATTTATATTAAAGTAGGCTCTTGCTCCAAGGCCTGCTCAACCGTGTAATACTCTTCCCCAAGAGCTTCTGCTACGGCTTCGCAAGTGATCTTCCCATTAGCTACATTAACACCGCTTTTCAGTCCTTCATTGTCTTCAATAGCCTTAACCACGCCTTTATTAGCAATTTGCAGGGCATATGGAATTGTAACATTCGTTAATGCAATAGTAGATGTTTTGGCAACTGCACCCGGCATATTGGCTACCGAATAATGAAGCACGCCGAATTTCTCAAATACCGGATGATCATGTGTGGTAATTCGGTCAATCGTCTCCACGATACCACCTTGGTCAATCGCCACATCGACAATAACGGAGCCGGGTTTCATACTCTTAACCATCTCTTCGGTAACCAATTTAGGAGCCTTAGCACCCGGAATCAGCACAGCGCCTACCAACAGGTCAGCTTCAGCAACCGCTTTGGCAATGTTGAAAGGGTTGGAAATCAGCGTATTGATTTGTGATCCAAAAATATCATCCAGCTGGCGCAGTCTCTCTGCACTCAGATCAACAATAGTCACATCTGCTCCCAAGCCGATCGCCATTTTGGCTGCATTAGTACCCACTACACCGCCGCCGATAATACTGACTTTACCTCTGCTGACCCCGGGAACACCGGAGAGAAGAATGCCTTGTCCGCCGTAATTCTTTTGCAGAAACTGGGCTCCCAGCTGTACGGACATGCGTCCGGCCACTTCGCTCATAGGTGTTAACAGCGGCAAAGTACGTCCATCTACCACCGTTTCGTAGGCAACACCGATCACGCCATGCTGTTGAAGCGCCGCTGCCAGAGCAGGCTCGGGAGCAAGGTGCAAATAAGTGAACAATATTAAGCCTGGACGGAAATATTCATATTCGCTCTCCAGCGGCTCTTTTACCTTAATGACCATGTCGGAAGCGCCCCAAAGTGTTCCGGCATCCTCAATTAGCTTGGCTCCAGCCAGCTCATACTCTTCATTCGGGAATCCACTGCCCAGACCTGCACCTGTCTCAATCAGAACCTCATGCCCTGCTCTAAGTAGAGTAACTACACCAGCCGGTGTTATGCCTACACGATTTTCGCTGTTTTTAATTTCTTTAGGAACTCCAATAATCATTTTAATCTCTCCTGTCTTGTGTGTATCTCTTATGTGAAGAATCATAACATATGAATTCTTTTTTCAATTTGTTAAAAAAGAAAAACATTATCTGTCATGATTGTGTTTTTACACAACGGGGCTATTTATTACAAATACTTAAACAAAAATGGATGTCCGGTAACTAGCCGTAACTACGGTGAATGTTTGGACTTTCGGTCGCTGTTGTCTCCAGATTTCTTTAATCGTACCGCTGATCGCGGTTGAAATCCGGGGACAGCTCATGCTTTCGAAGCGATCTTTCCTACGGAAAGCTTTTGGGCGAACGCTGTCGCTCCTACAGTTCCAAACTTCTCCTACGTTACTTTTCACCTAGACACCTTTGTTTAAGTATAAAAAGATAAACAACCCGCTCAATGAGCGGGCTGTTAGGTGGAACATGAAAAGCAAAGCCTATTGTGCATAAAGGTAACATCAAGTTCAAACTAAAGTAAGTGAAGGGATGTTTAGTCTCACAAACATAACATCAGTAATGGGTCCGATTTACATTCCTGCTTCTTCAATAAGAAGATAACAAAGACAGCACCGTTTCCAGCAGGACATTTACACCCTTCTCACAATCCTCATAGGAGGTGAGTTCTTCCTCACAATGGCTTTTACCATTTACACTGGGCACAAATACCATCGCGGATGGAAGAAAACTGGCTACGAACTGCGCATCATGACCCGCACCGCTGGCCATTTTTTTATGGGAATATCCTAAGCTCAATGCTGCTTGCTCCACCCGGTTGCAAATGTCGGGATCAAACCATACCGTATCACGGCCCCAAAGCTTGGTTGCTGTGACTTCACATTCCCCTTGCAGCGAGGGTAGACCTTGAATGATGGCTTCGACTTCGTGAACCACATCCATATCCTTATGTCTGGCTTCAACCGTAAAAATCACTTGATTAGGGATAACGGTATGAATATTAGGCAGGACGTTCATGCGTCCCATGGTATAGACCAATTCGGAATCAAGTTCCCCCAACTTGCTGCGCAGCTCTGTAATTAGATCATTCGCGGCAAACAAGGCATCCTTCCGCATCTCCATGGGTGTTGTGCCCGCATGATCGGATTCACCGGTAACTTCAATCTCATAACAAACCATGCCCACTACACAATCCACCAAACCGATGGTTAAATTCTCTCTCTCTAAGACAGGACCCTGTTCAATGTGAAGCTCCAGATAAGCGGTGGCTTCCTGAATTCGATTCGCAGAATCACCTGCATATCCGCTTGCTTCGAGCGCCTGCTGAAACGTAGTTCCTTCCGGGTCTTTTTTGCCTAACATTACGGCCTTATCAAATTTTCCAGACAAGACACCGGATGCCATCATCGAAGGCTCAAATCGAGCTCCCTCTTCATTAGTAAAATTCATAACGGTAATTGGAATCTCAGGCTTAACCCCATGATCCACCAGAGTTCGTACAATCTCCAATCCGGCGATTACTCCAAGCACACCATCAAACCGTCCGCCCTTTTTTACAGTATCCATGTGCGATCCAATCACGATAGGTGGTTTCTCCTGAACACCCGCAAGTGTCGCATACATCGTACCCATATCATCAACCTTCACCGACATTCCCAACTCTTCACAACAAGAACGGAAGTAACTCCGGACTCTGATGTCTTCTTCTGATAAAGAGAGCCGCGTCACACCATTGTTGTCCGTACGGCCAAAATCCGCAAAGGTCTCGATGGTATTCTTCAGTCGCTCGCCGTTCACGGTTAACTTTCTCAACTGCATCACATCATCTCCGTTCGAACAATTAGGTAGATTAAAAACAAATAACTGCTTTCTATATATGTTATACCAATAATAAATATTTTCACTTTACATAATGTAATAATTATTTTTTGGAATGAGGCATTTTATGTTACAAGACAGGGGTAAACGGGGTTTTTTGAACTGTATGTGATGAACTAGAGATTTTGCATTTAAGGAGTCAGCCGTAACTACGGGAATGTTTAGACTTTCGGCCGCTGTTATCCCCAGATCTCTTGGAATATACCGCTTCTCGCGGATGAAATCCAGAGACAAAGAAAACCGAATCATAAGGAGGGAGGCGGTCGCTATCGCTCCTACAGTTCCAAACTCCCCCCTTCATTACTCTTACCTTTTTCATCAATTAATTCTTTAGTTCATGTGAACTACCCTCCACTTAAACCAAAGGTTTTGAAGTGGGGGCTTCGAAAGAAAAAACTTTTTCTCTTTTATTGCTGATTCATCCACAGAGCCAA
>NZ_JAUSTK010000039.1 GCF_030812855.1 Paenibacillus wynnii | reverse complement strand
CATCACAACAACTGGCAGTATACGATCCAAACTGAGACACGCCCTATTCATCCCCCACCTATAGAGGACGGGGAATTACGGGCAATTTGTTAAAACAATCAACCGAGTGGGAAGTAGCTCTACTTCAGGATATAGAGGGAGGCAGCGGCATGCATGATCTATCTATAGTCATTCCAACGCGAAATCGTATTGACGATCTCACGTTATGCATACAATCCATTGGGAAGCAGACCAAGCTGGAGGATATATCTATAGAACTACTTATCGTAGATGATGGTGATATTCCTGAAGGCTTACTGAACTATTACCGGACCATCCTTGCCGGACTGCCAAACGCGGAGATGCGATATTATAGAAAAACCAAACCCGGTGTCTGGTTATCCCGTTACGAAGCACTTGGACTGATAGACGGAGAAATTCTGCTAACCTTTGATGACGATGCGGAACTCGATGATCGGGAGTACATTCGGACAATGCTGAATACTTATGCGATGGATCATAATATTGTTGGAGTTGGCGGTATTGCCAAAGGCCTTACCAGCAGTCCTACGGGTAAGCTGCTCGGCAGACTTACTTGCCAAATGTCCAGCTCACCAGGCAGGCTATCGGCGAGTACGCTCGCAGGATCTCTGCTTCTATGGGGAGAAACCAAAGACATCTTCGAGACCGATTTTTTCCATGGTTGTAACATGTCGTTCCGACGCTCAGCTCTTCAGGATATGAAGCCCTACCCATGGATGACCAGTTATGCCGTTGCTGATGATATTTATATGTGTCATCTGGCAAGCCGTTACGGCAAGCTTGTGATAAATCCCAATATGAAAATCACTCACCACGAATCTCCAAGCTCCCGTGATAAAGCTGGACGAGTTGCCAGGGCTACCGCTGTTAATCATTATTATTTACTCAATTTACGCAAAGCCCCTGTAAAGAACTACGCCGCATTGCTTTGGACATTGACCTACTTAACGGTTAAAGAAACGCTAAAGCAGAATTTCAACGCCGTAAAGGGATATACTTCCGGTATTTTTTTCGTGCTCAACCCTCGGAAGAATAAATATAACGAGTATATGTTGGACTAGTAGACTTTCTATCCTATTTGTGTCTTTTCAGATCCGCTCCGCACTCCGAGAGCGGATTTTTATTGTCCAAATTTTCATGAATAGGAGTATCCAGCTTATCCTCATCTAGGGTATGATAGTAATGATGTGATCAGAAACTAACTTTATGGATGGTGAAACATGTTTAAGAACAAAAAAACGACGCTTATTCTAGCCGCTATCGTGATCATCATTGCAGCTGTCGGTGCTTGGATGCTTCTTAACAACAAGGACAATGAGAATACTCAAGCCGCGAATGATGACCAAAATGTGGCGCAGGTATCCACAGACGGCGGAACGAGATCGATGTCCCAGACGTTCTACATTTACGATACGGTGGTTAATATTAAGGTGTTTGGTGATACCGTAGCGCAGAAAAATATGGATGATATCCTGCATCTGCTTGAGAAATTGGACCTTCAACTTAGCCGTACCAAAGAAGGCGGCGAAGTGTATGCCGTGAATCAAGCAGCAGGTAAAGAAGCGGTTGTTGTCTCTGACGATACTCTGGATGTGGTTAAGCAATCCCTGAAGTATGCAGTGGAAATGAATGGACTGTTCGATCCTACCATTGGTCCTCTTGTGGATCTTTGGAATATCGGAAGCGGTGGCGAGAAAGTTCCTCCGCAAGCTGACATTGATAAAGCCAAAGCTCTTACCAACTATAAAGATGTGATTATTGATGAAGCTGCAAAGACTGTAAAGCTGGCCAAAGAAGGCATGGTGCTTGATTTAGGCGGAATCGGCAAAGGATATGCAGCGGACCGGGTAGCAGACTATTTGAAAGCCCAAGGTTTGGACAGCGCTATGATTAACCTAGGCGGCAGCAGCATTATCGCCCTGGGTACCAAACCAGACGGCGCCCAGTGGAATATTGGATTGCAGGATCCGGATCAAAGCCGTGGAACCCAGCTGGGGACCATCAAAATCACCGATGAGGTTATCGATGCTTCCGGTGTATATGAACGGTTTTTCATTCAGGATGAGGTTCGCTACCACCATATTCTTGATCCGCGTACAGGCTTCCCGTCCCAAAACGGGCTGAAAAGTATCACGATTATGAGTCCTAATGCTACCGATGCGGATGCCTTGTCTACGGGTGTTTTCCTAATGGGTCTGGAAGAAGGTATGCAATATCTCGAATCACTTCCTGAAAAAATCGAGGCTTTCTTCATTACGGATGACAACAAGATCTATGCTACACCGGGAATTAGAGAGAGGTTGCAGCTAACCGATCCTACGTATAGTTTTGGTAATTAATATATAACAAACTGCGAATAGCAAAAAAGTCTATCCCAACACCCATGTAAAGGGTAGGGATAGACTTTTTTATTTGTCCATCTATAGTGTAATTTAGTCTATAAAATAGGAAGCTCCTTAAACTCATCATATGTGGTGAAGGTATAACTTGGCTCATGGTCTGTGAGCGGCTGTCTGCCTCTAGGGTTGTACCAGCACACTTTCCAGCCTGCCTCCAAGGCCCCGACCACATCGTTACCCCAGGTATCTCCAACATACAGGCAATGATCAGGCGTAGTTTCTGTCTTCCTGTTCACGTAAGCAAAGATTTCCGGGTCCGGCTTAGCGATCCCAACCGCATCAGAGATAAAGATCCGTTCTTCGGGAATAAGTTTGTCTACACCCAAGGCGCGAATTTTCTTCATTTGGTGATCTTCCGGGCCGTTCGTAATAATCCCTACCGTATGACCGCCGGAAATGAATCTCTGAAGCTGCGGAAGCACTCCGTCTATCATCTCGATTTTATATTGACGATCGATGTAAGCGGCTTGTACCTGCGCAGCCGTCTCCCGATTTAAATCCAATCCAAACTCCGCAAAAGCCAGCTCCATCCGCAGCAGCCGCGTTTCCTCAAGTTCAAGCTCACCCTGCAAATATTTAGGCCAGAGCAAATCGCTGTGATGCCTTACCCTATGAAATAAATCTGCTATGTTCACAGTGTTCTCGGTAAGCCCCAGGACTTCCCGCACCCCGTCTCGAAAGGGCACCAAATGATTGTAGAGGGTATCATCCAAATCAAAAAAAATAGCCAGCTTATTAGTCTTTTGCACGTAGTTGCCCCTTCATCCTTAAAAGTAAAGATTATAACTGTAAAAATCACAATCTCTCACGTATCCGCTTGCTTCATACAGACGCTGTGCCCCCGTATTTCCTGTCATGGTTGTCAGAGATAAGCCTTTGGCTCCCGTCGTTACCGCCCATTCGCGGGCAGCATCCAGCAGTAGAGATCCGACACCGCAGCCGCGCGACGAAGTTGTTACAAACAGGTCGTTGAGTATCCATAACCGTTGCATAGATACTGAAGAGAATGAGGGATACAGCTGTGTGAAGCCTACAGCACGCTTATCCTCTAAATCTCCTTCCACAGCTGTGAAAATAATACTTTCGTTCAAATTCAGCCGCTCTAACAGAAAATCTCGGGCAGCCCCGGTATCGGATTGCTGACCATAAAACACCCGGTATTCATCAAAAAGCGGAACGATTAGCTCTATATTCTCCAGACTTACCCGTTCGATTTGAAATCTCTGCATCAGTTAAGCCTCACTTTATTATTTTTTGGAATCGTAGAAGACATGTCGGGCACTGATTTGCCCATTCTCTATATCCATTAATCCAAAAGAATACAGCTTCTCACGCCGTTTATCAGTGGGTGAGCCTGGGTTGAACAATAGGATTCCCTTCTCGTTCCTCATTAAAGGCTGATGAGAGTGTCCGAATAAGATGCAGTCCACCTGTTCATTGGAAAAAGCCTTCAAGGCATTCCCATCGGTTCCCTTACCAGAGTACGGAGTATGGCCGTGAACCATTCCTATACGCAGTCCGTCAAGCTCAATGATTTTGCGTTCTCCAAACCGCCGTATAATGTCCTCGCCGTCATTGTTCCCGGCAATACCTTCTACCGGAGCTAACATTGCCAGCTGTTCATAGATTTCCATGTCCACCCAATCACCTAGATGCAGAATTAGATCAACCTTCCGGAATTCCTCCGTCAGTGCCTGCGGCAGGGCTTTTGACATTCTCGTCATGTGCGTATCCGATACGACTCCTACTCTCAAGACGCCAGCTCCTTAGTTCAGCTTATTTGTATTTATGCCAGTCCTGACTGCTATTCTCCAGCAGATGTTCAAAATCATTCTCCAGCCGCTTCTGCTCGGCGATCCGCTTGTCCTCTACGGCTTTACGAGCAAGCTCTTTGCGGTTATTCTCTTCTGCTTTCAGTTCGTCGCTCTGTGCTTTAAGCTTGCCCAAAACCTCACTGCTAAGCAGATCCTTCAATGTAGCCGGACCCTCAGCAGCAGGGGTGCGAGGTGCACTTGGTGTTTTCTTCTTTTTAGCCATGATTCATTCCTCCTTAGGCTGGTACTGTTTTATAATTTACGGCCGATAATGACCAGATCACGCTCGATACCATCCAGTTCGGCTACCCCGGGCAGCAATCCCCATTGGGTAAAACCGAACTTTTGCAGCAGCCGCAAGCTAGGTTCGTTATGTCCGAATACAAAACCTACAAGGTTCTTAAGACCAAGCCGGGGACTTTCTTCCAGCGCCTTGCTCAGAAGGATACTGCCAGCTCCGATTCCACGAAAGTTCTCACTTACATAAATACTGATCTCTGCTGTTCCGTTATAGGCAGGTCTACCATAGAACGACTGAAAGCTAAGCCACGCGGCGATCTCCCCATCCTTTTTCAATACCCATAATGGACGATGATGACTATTATGTTCATGGAACCATTTCTCTCTATCCTCTACATGAATTGGCTCCAGATCTGCAGTTACGACCCGACCTGATATGGTAGAGTTATAAATATCTACAATTGCCGCCAAATCCCCTAATGCTGCGTCTTCGATTATACTTTGCTGCCACTCCATAATCTTAATTCCTCCATCAAGCTGACCGCTATTCATATAAGAATTTGCGGGAGCATTATTCTATTGTCCAAGTTAATTCATTGTTGCCTGGCAGTCAAATGTAATCTGTATCAATTCATTCCGACCTGTTCTTCGCTCCAATTCCACAGCCGTCTTGCCTCCTGCATGTTCTCTGCTCTGGCAGACAGCTCCTTAACTTTACGACAGTAAAAGTACTGTCCTGTCACTTCAGCAAGCTCCGGTGCGGTAGCAAGATAAATCGCCGTATCTGCTCCCTGAGCGGGTGTTAAAAAGAAATAGGACAGCATCTTTAAGACTGATTGTCCAAAACCCGTTTCACGATTCACACCGATATTGGTGCCTACCGCCCCCGGATGTACGCAATTCACGGTCACACCCGTCCCCTTCAGCCGGACCGCCAGCTCTTTGGTAAACAGAATATTCGCCAGCTTGGACCTTGCATAAGCCTTGGCTGGATTGTAGCCGCGGGAAAGAGTCGGATCCTTATAATGAAGGGCTCCAATCTTGTACGCGCCGGAGGCCACGACTACAATCCGCCCTTGTTCTGCTCTTATCAAAGACTCAAGCAGCAGATTGGTCAGTAGAAAGTGACCCAAGTGATTAACACCCAGATCCAACTCAAAGCCGTCTGCTGTAAGCTGACGCTTGATGGAGACAACACCGGCATTATTAATAAGGACATCCAGTACAGAATATATGTCAGTAAAGTCCCTAACAAAGCTGCGGATGCTCTCCAGAGATGCCAAATCACAGAGCATAAGTTCAATGTCTAAGCTTCCACTCTGCTGTCGGGCTTGAACCAGTGCTTCTTCTCCACGCTGACGGCTGCGGCAAACCATAATTACCTTAGCGCCCCTCCGTGCCAGATCCACCGTAGTAGCCAGTCCCATTCCCGAGTTGCCTCCGGTAACAATCACGATTTTCCCCTTCATAAGGAACCCACTCTCCTGACATAATCGGTCCAATCCTTAGTAGCGCTGGCCTTTTATGATCATTTAATCTAAGATCATGTTACATCATTTAGCAGTTTGGAGAAAACATTAAGTTAGTCTCGTAAGTAAACAGCAAAAAAAGGCAGGGGGAAATTCCCCCTACCCTTACGTTTTCAACAAAAGTTATTGTCCAAAGCCTACACGCGGACGTTCCCGTTCTTTCGTATCAAGACTTATAGCGCGTATAGATGTAATTGGAATGTACAGCACCTGAAAATCGGTACAATACTTAACGAACTTCTCGTCTATCTCTTCCAAAATGCCACCTTTAGCGCTAAATCCATTTAAAAATGCTTCCGGTATATTAGTTCGTATAACAACATCAAGGATTTATAATAAATTATTTCAGATCACTTAAAGTAAGCAGCTTATCGTGTAGCGGTCCTGTTCATCTTTTTCCACAAAAACAATGCAAGCACAATTACCGTGGCTTCCGCTAAAATAATCCAACCCAATTTTATCCATCCTTCTTCGCTGGTAAGGATTTCATCCATATACAAAACAGCTTGACCGTGGAGACATAAAATGAATAGAAAGGATAATATTTGAATAAAAAAGGGATATATAAATTTATTACCGGCCTTAATAATAATGGTTGCTTGCAAAAAAATAATCAGAACTAACAGAATTCGCAAAATTATTTTGTAAAAACCCCAGTATTGGGTAGGAATACCCATGTTTCTCAACTCATTAAGTAATAACAAGAATACAACGTAAATAGCGCCATGTATGATGTTCAATAACACTCTCACAGGATATTCCCCCTTATCGACAACCCATCCGATATTGCATGTATTATTCATTCAGTAACCTTTCAATCAAATCAAAAATGACTGGCTGGTGAGTTATCGTGCTGTGTTCTGAATCCTCCATATGACCAATGTAAACGAAAGCTTTGTCGTATATTATCGCATTGATTTTATCATCTTTGTTTCGCTGCCCATCAGATGGAATACCGAATTGACTCCCGAGGGCAACCACATTATCGCCAAAATGAACCTCGCTAATTCGGGAAGTTTTTGGTTCCGGTAACGTAATGTTAACATGGTTTTCCAGAATAGTTTTGATTTCTTCAAACAAATTGTCGTCGGTCTTAGATGCACTTGCAGAACTGAGTTCTACAAGGATTGGATCAAGGTCCTTTGAATAGTAGTAATCATCAGCCGTCCACAAATCTTTATCCTTTATACCAACCAATCCGCCGATGAAATAATATTTGGTTGCATTCTTATTAGTAAAATTCAAACGTTTAGCACCGTAATCCTTACAAATATTTTTAGGATTTGAGTAAAACAAGTCACTATCTTCTCGGTCCAAATCTTGAAAAACACTACCGCAGATGCCGCCGTTATACGCCTTGTTGGATCCCCAATGTGGGGTATCCACAGTGATAAGCTTTGTGATGCCGGGATCACCCACTTGCGAGTCTTCGATGTATGTTCTCGACACCAGACCCCCAGCGCTGTGGCCCACCAGTGAGTAAGTGATTTCTTGATCATAGCCTTTGGTGACATCAACACCGTTCATCTCAGGTAAATAATCATCGGAAAGTGATTTCAAATATTCTCTCAGAAATCCTGCTGCATAAAGGACGTGATCTACATTTTCCCAGTTAAATACAAAAAGATTTTCGTTGACTTTATAGCCCTTGTTAACAAAATAGGGGAAGATATTGGGAAGGGATTGACTACCCTTCTCAATATTACGAACATATTGTGCATCTGGTTCCCCATATGAAATTTGGTCATTTCCAAATTGAGCATCGCTCTTGTATGCATACCATATTTCATCTTTTTGGAAAATCGAAGTCTTTGAAAAAGTTTGGTCAGAACGGATATCTTTCTTAAACTCTCCTTTATCCTGCATGGCTAGGAAGTTAAGAGGTTGACCGTTATCTAGATAGGAATCCCCTCCCCATACATCCCTTGAATTCGAGCGGATACCATGAATAAATACAACCGGCTCAGTATATGGGATATAATCCCGATCATCTACTTTATCGTTATCTCCATCGAAATCTGAGTCTATTTTATTCGGGTCACTTGTGTTCGGATTCACCGGGACTCCCTCTAACGTTTTACTTCTAACCACATAGACAATACCGGTTTCTGAGTTGTAGTACCAGTTACCAAGTTCCTCCTGATCAAGGATACCGTCACCGTCCGAATCATTATTGTCAAGTTTAGTCGCTTCAATGACAACCCCCAAGGTGTCCTTAACAATGTAACCTTTCTCCTCGACCCAGTCGGGAATTGTGTCTCCGTCTGTATCTTTTGTCAAACCGATTACATCGCCGGCTTGCAGAAAGCGCCCTTGGAGATCTTCGGCCGCGTTCACATGATAAAAATCCCCACCTGTTTCATTAGCGATTTCACGTAGCAATTCGGCATTGAAAGAAGTACCCAACCCCATCGTGTAGATAACAACACCTCTACTTTTGGCGGTTCTTGTTAGATTGTCGCTATAGTCTCCTTCGCCGTCAGTCAGCAGAATGATGATGGGACTCGATTCGGTCCGACCATTTATTTGGATTTCATCTAATGCTTTACTTACACCGATCCCAATGTTAGTTCCTCCGGATGAATCAACCTTATCTGCCGCATCCTTTAGTTTCTGCTTATCGTCGGTAAGCCCTTGAAGAAGAGTAGCATAATAGTCAAAATCAACGATGGCCGCGCGGTCTCCTTCCTGAAGCGAATCGACAACCAATTTCGTACCTTCAATACGGTTATTATTTATATCTTTATTATAATCATCGGTAGGTCCCGCCCCCATACTTCCGGAGCTATCGATGACAAAAACGAGGTCTAGTGGCTTACGTAAAACAGTTCCATTATCTTCTATAAATTCTCCTTTGATCAAGCCATCTCCCCATGTTTGTGCCCATATACTCATATCTGCGAGCATGTATGTAGAAAAGTGAGTTAACGTCGCCGTCACCTGATTGTTTGATGTATCTACTTGCTGATCTTCAACAAGTTCAAGAGCAAGTGTTGTAGGATTATAATAGAACAGTCTTAAGTTTTCCGGGTCCGTGTCACCTAATCCTACTGGTTCATACTTAAATGTTAGTGTAGCTGTATCAAATTTGGAAGTGGAACGTATATCAATCGGCGTGCCTATCAGTCCCTCAGTTCCAGTAATCTGTTGCACAGAGGTGTCTGTAGATACCGTTGTCGTTTTCTCAGCATCACCTGTTGCAGCAAAAGCTATGGAAACTCCCAACGCACTCGCATCAAGCTGTTGTTCACGTTTTTCATAGCCGTCAAGGATGCCATTGTTGTCTGAATCTGGGTTAAGTGGATTTGTTAGGAACTTATTCATTTCACTCTCATCATCAAGAAAGTCATCATCCGTGTCTGTTTTCAAAGGATTTGTCAGATAAGTTTTAATTTCAGCACCATCTAAAATATTATCATTGTCAGAGTCTGAAATAAGTGGATTAGTAAAATTCGTCTGCTCTTCGATGTTGGTCAGACTGTCTGCATCGGGATCCTCTTTGTTATCCGGCGTGCCGTTATTATCCGAATCTGCTGCTTTTGGATCCATTTGAAGAAATAAAACTTCAAAACCGTCGGTTAATCCGTCACTATCACTATCTATTTTTAATGGATCAGTTTCGTATGTCTTGATTTCAATCCAATCTGCAAGTCCGTCGCCATCCGTATCCGTAAAGGTTTCATCGGTAAGATCGTCTGGATTCGGGTTAAGGTTCCCGTCATCATTGACTATCGGAGACGTTCCGATACCGGATTCTGTATTGTTCTGTTTCTTAGGTGATACTGAAATTGATACCGTCTTGTCAAATGAAAGGTTAGCTCCAGTTTTGTCCGTCGTTTCAATAGTAACAGTAATTATATATTTTGCAGTATCGGCCAGAACCGTATTCCAAACTGCCGATGTTTTATTATTATTTATCTGTAGCGTACCTCCCGTAGCACTCCACTTAGCTATGTATGTCGGTGTATCTTTCTGGCTGACCTGAAGATTAAAGGTTACGGAATCCCCAACAACTACATCAGTTTTGTCAGCGTTCAAGGAAAATAATTGATCTGTATCTGCGGGATTTTCTTGTTTTACTTCGTTCAGATACCGTGTAAGGAATAGAACGAAATGCAACCTTGATAGCTCTTGATCAGGTTTAAATGTACCATTCTCATATCCAGTTGTAATACCGTTCGAGGCGAGGATTTGTATGTAAGAATATGCCCAATACTTAGATGATACATCTATGAAATCAATCTTTTTCTGCTGATTTTCCTTAAGATCGTATGCTTCAACCAAAATTTTAGCCATTTGTCCACGCGTTAACTTCCCGTTTGAATCGAACACTCCACCATCTTTTCCATTGATGATACCAGCTTCAGTAGCGGTTGCAATAAGATCGTAACCAATCTCTCCCTTCTTTACGTCCTTGAAATTTGGATCGGGATGACCAGTAATAGATAGTTTCAATTCACGGATTAGCATCGTGACTGCTTCCAATCTAGTGATTGATTTGTACGGTTTGAATGTGTTGTCCGTATATCCTTTGATGATACCCAAATCTACTAATTGGTGTATTTCATTTTGATATTGAGTTACATCAGTAAAGTTTTCGACTTCTTGCTGCGTATTCATTCCTTCAGCTTGCAGATTATATGGGATAAATTGTATAAAAATAAAAATTAATAATATTTTAGGTATTATCCCTTTAAACGTGTTCATTGGTAACAAAACCTCCAGATTTCTATTTTATGTTCTTCAATTAAAATATAATATCTTCCCTTTTAAGATCCCACTCAAAATGATGAGTCATCTACCTTCCTCAATTCATTTATAGAATGATAGTATATGGGACTCCTCCAACAACACTGGTATAAGAAGCACTTACTCTTAAATAATAAGTTCCTGTAGGCAAACCAATACTGCTTTCCGTGATCCCTTTTGCCAACTCACTGTTATCGGTCCACTGATACCAATCAAAGAATTACCCGTGCTATCATATAGTTGGTAATTCCAACCTACCTTTGATTTATTCGCCATGTTGATTGTTATTTTTCCATCAGATGTAGTAGTAAACTTATAAAAGTTAACGTCACTATTAGTACCTAAAACACCTGAATATGTCTCGTTAATATTGATGGTAGTTGCTTTCTCAATGGAATCATCGTTAGCATTTGCAAAAACAGTTACACCTGAGACAAATAAGCTAAAAATTATGAATAATACAAATGAAGATAGACTTTTTTCATACTCATCCTACTTCCTATATTTTGGTAAATTAATAGACATAGTATCATTAGATAAATTTAAATTATATTGTATTTGTCACATTCCACTTCTTTTACATTAGTTATCTCAAAATTGTTTTTTATTGTAAGCGTTAAACAGCTCATACCTTGCGGATGACCATCAACCAATCCTGCTTTACAAGTTAAAACACAAAAAGTAATAACGGATGTTGACCAGGCACTCAGATGGTTAAAAGGTGCAGAAAGAAAGAAATTATTTCAAGTTATTGACGATGGAACAAGCAGCAGAAAAGAATAGATAGAAGTTCACAAGGAATCGAGCAACAACTCATGTATCCCGGCATACGTTCGCTTATGATCTGCTGGAGACGGGGAATTTTCTTTAGAGAGTCGCAGAACTTTTAGGATTTACAAATATTGATAATGTGAGAGCATACACTAAGTCTAGCAGACAAGGAGGAGAGAACCTGTAAAGCACCTATCCTCCGATCAATAAAAGGAGCGATAACATGGAGTTTCAGAAGGTTCATTCGATAACGATGGTCTATCAAATTTCGACCTTAACCTATGCGAGCTATGAAGTGCTGGAGCTTTTAAAACCACTTCCAGAGCTATACAAGAAAATTGGAGTTTGCAGACGATGCCACAAAAAGTAGATCTGCACATTGAGTATGTAGAAGAAAATCAGTATGTCCTTAAATGGTATAGCATTGATGAAACTACGGAAATCGTTCAGAAGAACAGAGGAAAAGAGATGTAATTAGCTTTGAGAGAATGATGTCTAGCGATCGATTATTTCTCATAATTTTGACTAGAAGGCTCTCGGGGCATTCAGCCTGAGGTTAGAATGGCAGCTTAGATCAAACGCCCCGATAACTCCGGTGCGCTCTGCTACATTATGATTTATAATGTAAACATTGTGATTTTCAGCGTACAGGAGAAAGGGGAATATACAACAATGAATGATGCTCTTAAAAGTCTGGAGCAAGGAATGGCGGGCAACGGACTTGACGCTTTGCTTGTAACAGATCCCAAACATGTTTATTATTTAACCGGCTTCGCCAGCAATCCGCATGAACGTTTTCTAGGACTACTGCTCGTACGTGGAGAGGAGCCTGTGCTGATCGTTCCGGCACTGGATGCAGAGGCGGCCCAAGTGGCTTCTTCCGTTTCAAAGATTCTGACCCACAGTGATACGGATAATCCCTATGAACTTCTCTCCAAACAACTTAGCCAATCGAAGTTGGGTACGTTAGGCATCGAGAAAGAACATTTCTCCGTAGCCCGTTACGAACTGCTGAGTACAGCTGTACCCGTGGAGAATATCAGCGATATCGGTCCCCTGCTGCGCAGTATGCGAGCCAAAAAGACACCCGAAGAAGTACAAAAAATGAGGCATGCCGCAGAGCTTGTAGAGGAAGTCCTTCGCCGCGGTCTGAAGCATGTTGCAACAGGGGTCAGTGAGATTGAGCTTGTAGCTGAGCTTGAATATCTGATGAAGAAGGTCGGCGCTTCCGGTCCTTCCTTTGATACGATGGTCCTCTCTGGTCCGAATACAGCTCTCCCCCACGGTGTACCGGGCAACCGCATCATACAGCCGGGTGATTTCATCATGTTCGACCTTGGTGTATATGCCGGGGGTTATGCTTCGGATATTACTCGCACTTTTGCTGTGGAAGAAGCTGACAGTAAGCTAGTCACCATCTATAATACGGTGTTGGCTGCGAATGAAGCCGGTATCGCTGCTTCCAAGACGGGAGCCACGTACGGATCCGTGGACCGTGCAGCGCGTGAAGTGATAGAATCCGCAGGCTTCGGCCCCTACTTCATGCATCGTGTCGGTCACGGACTGGGTATGGACGTACACGAATACCCCTCTCTTCATGGTCTGAATGACGACATGATAGAGAGTGGCAATGTATTTACCGTTGAACCGGGTATCTATGTACCGGGACTTGGCGGCGTGCGTATCGAAGACGATGTGCTTGTAACTGAGGACGGCCCGCAGACACTCACCAGTTTCCCGAAAGAACTCACAGTACTCCATCTGTAATGGAGTCATAGCTAGAAATTTCCTCAAAGGGCGGATCAAGGAACAATCCTTGATCCGCCCTTTTTTGTGCATATGAAATAACCAATAAAGATTCCACACACTAACTTGTCCCTTAGTTTCTTTCATTGAATATAAGGTTGATTTGAAAAAACAGAAATATATATATCATAAACATGATTTTTCTGAAATTTTCAATAAAATGCTACATTCCTCTCTATTCAACCGCGGGTTAATTCTATAGAATAGTTATCAATCGTGTCGTCTGTAATGGCATAGGACAAATGCATCGCTATAGAAAAGGAGAGAAAGTTATGTTTCGGATTAAGCATTCCATAAGTGGAAGGTTCACACGTTTATTGTTTATTGTTCTTTTACTCTCGTCACTGTTGTTAAGTATCAGCTTTTACTTTATTTCAATCGGTACGTTTGACAGCTATGTGCTGCCGCAGATCGACAAATTGCTGACATCCTCTGCTCAGGATATCAATAAGAATCTCAACACTACATTCGCTCAGCAAGCCAGCAATAATAGTGAGTCGGCCGTGATGAATGTTGAGTTTTATTTTCAGGACAAGAGAAAGCAATACGATTTGGAAACCATTTTCCTCGCGGATTTGAAAGAGGGCAAGGCGACGATTATCACCGCTGACCACGGGTCAAAGCTGAAAGCTAAGGAATTGATTCAGGTCCTGCCGGCCATGGAGCAGGCTTCCAAAGGTAAAAACGGTCTAAGTGCAATTTATCAGGATAGTCATGGCGTACATAAAACATCGTTTACAGGAATACCGGGCAGCACACTTGTAGTTGGTGTTAGTGCGGATGTTAGCTTCATTAAAGAAAAAATGGACAGTATTCTCTGGACAAGTGCCGGCATTACCCTGCTGTCCATGATCATAGGCTTATCCTCCGCCATGTATATGAGCCGACGGATTACTAAACCGTTAACTCAGCTTGCTGCTTACAGCAACCGATTGGCAGAGGGAGATTTCACCGAAGAATTAACGATTAAAGGAAAGGATGAGGTTGGGCAGCTCTCGGAAAGCTTCCAAGCTATGACTCAGCATCTCAAAGAGATGATCGGGCAGGTTCTCAATACCTCCGAATCCGTAGTTTCCGATTCGAATGATTTGATGGATCGTGTGGATGTCCTGAATAATATGGCTGGCCGTTCTTCTCTATCCGTGGAGGAAATCGGTATTGGGAGCCGTGCGATTGCTAACAGCGCACTTGATAATTCACGTGCAATGGAAGAGATTAATTTAGGTATTCAACATATTGCCTCCGCTGCCGGTGAAGTCACCGATCAAACGAATGAAGCCTCTTCTGAAGCGGAAGGCGGAAATGTCATTGCCCAAAGTGCAGTAGTACAAATGCGTCAAGTCGAGCTGGCTTCTGAACAAGGGGTGGCGCAATTCCGGGTGATGAACGAGCGTTCACAGAGGATCGGCGAGGTTGTTCAGGGCATAGCAGAAATTACGAAACAGATTCAAATGTTGTCCTTAAATGCTTCCATTGAAGCGGCCCGCGCCGGGGAACACGGACGTGGCTTTGCCGTTGTAGCAGGAGAGGTCCGTAAGCTGTCTGAACAGTCTCGGAACGCTACCGAGCAAATAAGTGAGTTCCTGCTGGGTCTGCAGGAAGATATGAACCGTTCCGCTGCAGAAATGAATCATCTGAACTCTGAGGTTGCTTCAGGAGTAGGCAAAGTAAGAGAGGCTGGTGATGCATTCAATCATCTATTAATCCTTATCCATAGCATTAGCAACAGTGTTCAATCTGTTTCTGCCGCTACTCAAGAAATCTCCGCAGGTACAGAAGAGGTAAGTGCTTCTGTAGAGGAAACTGCCCAAATTACCGCCAAGTCTCAAGCGAGTGCAGGGACACTCACAGAGAACTATGCGCGTCAGCAAGCCGAGCTGGAGGGTCATGCACAAACCGTTGACCATCTGCATGAACAAGCTGTTAAGCTGCAGGAAGCGGTATTGAAGTTTAAGATATAAGTCTATACAAAGGGGCTATTTCTCAAGGGTCTGATTCAGACTCTTAGAAACAGCCCCTTTTTGTTATTTTCTGCGCGCTACTGGATATTATACTGAAGCAGCACCAGCAAGAGCAGCAGCACAGCTTCCAGCAGCTCGTTCAGCGCGCCGTATACGTCGCCGGTGAGTCCACCGAGCCGGCTGCAGATTCGGCGCGCAGCCAGGGTGCCGCAGATCCATGCGGCACCCGGCAGCAGCAGCACGGCCGCCAGCGGGAGCGGCCAGGCTGCTGTGCCGCCGAGCGCCGGCAGCGCGCCGGCGGCAAGCGAGAGAAGCGTGGCGCTGAGCAGCGCGCGCTTCTCGTGCAGGGGCGGCAGGCCGGCGAAGCTGCCGGCCAGGCCTTCCCCGGCGCGGGCGAGCGGCCAGCGTCTCATCGCCCGCACCATGAACCAGCGGCTCCAGATCAACGGGAGCAGCAGTAGCGGCAGCTCGAACCAAGAGCTGCCTTCCAGCAGGGCGGCCAGCAGCGATACCTTCAGCAGGAGCAGCAGCACACAGGCCAACACGCCCATTGCCCCTACTCTGCTGTCCTTCATAATCTCCAACATACGCTCCCGCGGACGGTAGCTGAGAAGCGCATCAGCACTGTCCATCCAACCGTCAAGATGCAGACCTCCGGTGAGACCTACCCACAGAATCAGGGTGATCACCGCAGCAGGCAAGGGCGGCAGCAGAAGTGCAGCGGCGGCAGCACCTCCGGCGGTACAAAGACCAATCGCTGCACCCACCAGCGGATAATAAACAACACTGCGTTTCAACAACTCAGGGGAGAAGTCCGGCTGGCTTCTTACCGGAAAACGCGATAAAAATTGAAAAGCCGCCGCTGCGGCATCCCTGTGCTCCCTCATATCAAGTACTCTCTGGTTTTTAGTTCTATCGCGATGCCGGCTGTGACCAGAAATACCTGATCGGATTGACGGGCAAGACGCTGGTTCATGCGCCCTGCCAGATCCCGGTAGAGCCGGCCAAGAGCATATTCGGGGACTATCCCGTTCCCTACTTCATTAGTGACCATAATAAGAGGTCCCTTAAAGGACATCACGCTTTGCTCCAGACGACTAATTTCCTGCTCAATAATCTCCTGTCTGTTCTCATCATCTTCAACAGATAAAAGAACATTGGACAACCAAAGGGTAAGGCAATCCACGAGTACCGCTTTATTCCCTGAAAGCCGATCCAGAATTCCCGGCAAATCATAAGGCTCCTCAACCGTCTCCCAAGGATATTCCGCATCCGAACGCTGCTGCCGGTGCAGAGCAATTCTTTCTTTCATCTCCTGATCAAAAGCTTGAGCCGTCGCGATATATAGAGCCTGGTCAGCTAGTGACATCGTCAACCTCTCGGCAAAGCTGCTCTTCCCGCTGCGAGCCCCCCCTGTTACTAGGCTTCTCATTGATTTCCAATCTCCGCCCCGGATACTCCCGCACTTTCGAAAGTCGCCATTTCGTTCATGATATGGGATACGGCATCTATTAAATGCAGACACAGAGCCCCTCCGGTTCCTTCACCCAACCGCAATCCCAAATCCAGCAGCGGTTCAAGTCCTAGCCGCTGCAGCATCAAGCGGTGTCCTTGCTCCCCTGAGACGTGTGCTGAAATCATATAACTGATGGATTCAGGTGCTAATGCCCGTGCTACCAATGCCGCCGCCCCGGAGATGAACCCGTCAAGTACAACCGGCACACGGTTGGCGGCGGCGCCCAAAATGACACCCACCAAGCCAGCAATCTCCAGTCCTCCCACCTTGGATAACACATCGAGCGGATCAGCAGCATTAGGCTGATTAATATGTAACGCTTGGCTCACAACTCTGATTTTGTTACGCAACTGGGCGTCATCAATGCCTGTTCCCCTCCCGACCGCCAGCTCAGCAGATACATTCTCAAAGGCACATAGAATCGCAGCACTCGCTGTGGTATTTCCAATCCCCATCTCTCCTGTGATAAACAGTTCAGTCCCATTCTGTACCGCTTCCTCAGCTACCTTCACACCGACCAGCAAAGCCTGAAGCGCTTCATCCCGACTCATTGCCGGTCCAATAGCCATATTATCGGTTCCCATGCGAACCTTCCGAGCGATAAGATCAGGGTGGCTCAGTTCTCCGTTGATGCCGATATCAACAAACTGTACTTCGGCATTGCCCTGACGGGCCAATACGTTCACTGCGGCTCCGCCGGTCAGAAAATTATACGCCATCTGCAACGTTACCTCCTGTGGAAAAGCACTGACTCCCTCGCTGCACACCCCGTGATCGGCAGCCATTACAACTACCGTCCGCTTGGTATAGGATGGTTTTTCAGTAGACGAAATACCTGCAAGCCGGACAGCGAGGGCTTCCAACCGCCCTAAACTTCCCGGCGGTTTAGTAAGATTATTAAGACGAAGAATGGCTTGTTGTGAGGATTTCTCGTCGGGAGCTGTAATTCGACCCGTTATTTCATGAATAGCTGATTGCATTGCAATTCCTCCTGGTTTTTAAGTAGTATTGGGATAATACTGGGGTGATTTATGAGCCAACAGTCAATAGGAAATACCCCGCTCTAAGAAGAGGGGGCATGCAGGTTATATTTCACCTTTCCCTTAGCGGAGCCGGAACCAGCACTATGGAAGGCGCTTAATTCCAGTTTCTTCTATTAAGAATTATAGGTGAAATGCATACAGCTTACAATTATATTTACGGCTCAACACCAAGATCAGTGCTTGACAGCTGAAGAGAAGGACAGAAACTCGTTACGCCCCATAGAGGGGTTTCTTCCTCTATTTCTGTACCCGGCACCCCGTTTGAGCAATTAGAGGGTATTTCGCCCGCTATTTTTGAGAATATTTCTAGGAGCTGAAGACCACTTACACGGTGCAGGAACACGATCTGGCGCTGTCTGCTTTATAACACAGATTAGAGTACAATGAACGTTTGGGTGAACGGGTGATTCGCTGCTTCGGTGATTTAGAGGTAAAGAAGAAACAGCCTAGTTCCCTTGTACCACACCTACAAACAACACCCGAGAAACTACTTCCTACTCTCTTTTACACAAACTTCTTTGACGCTACCAAAACTCAGAGATAATCAGTGAAATAGATGTATTTTGTACACTTATTTCTAGCTTATGACGCTCGGATGGATGGATAGATGTACTTTGTGCAACTAAAAACATGAATATGCCGGTTAAACCTCGGAATACCAAAAAGTAAGTGTATAAAGTGCAATTAAACACCCTAAAGTGTGCTAAGAGAGAAATATAAGTGTACATTGTGCAACTATATATATTGAAAACCATATAGGTAGACGATTTACCGTATTTGTCGCGGATACCTGGGGAGATACTTCTACTCACTCACACAAGTATCTTAACGTTATCTCTTTGGGGCGGTATGCATAAGATTTAGGAATATTCCCCATTTAATCTCAAATTCATGGCGTTTCGTTCAGTATTAGCGGGCATTTTCCTCTCTAATTCGACGATGGACTGGTCCGCAACCCGGATTCGGCTACCAGTAAGGCATAGTTTCCCCAAACCCGGTAAAAACAGCAGGCGAAGTTAGAACGAAATCGTTCCCGGCACAGTGACGTAAACGGAAAGTCAAGCACTGATTTCGAGAAAGGGCCATATTTACTTATTTAAACTTTTATTTTTAACCTTACAAAACCTTTCTGCTTGAGCAAAAATCTGAATGCCAGTTTGTATTTGATTTCTAGTAAGATTAGAGTATCCTAATAAGAAAGTTGGATTATTGGGCTTATCACCAGCAAAATAGTTAGAAGCTGGGTAGACCTTTACACCTTTATGTAAAGCTTGCTTGGCAATCTCCTCTTCAGAGACTTTTGATTCCAGTTCAATTAATAAATGCAGTCCAGCTTCATCTCCAAAGTAGCGAATTCGATCACCAAATTCCTGTTTTAAACTTGCGACTAAACAACTTCTTCTACCCGCATAAAGTTTCCCCATTTTATAGACATGTTTTGCATAGTAGCCTGATTTAATAAATTCCGCTAAGGCCTTTTGTTCTAGTGTAGAAGTCATTCGATCTGTAATCCACTTTATGGCTAAAAAAGGTTCTATAAGTGATTGGGGTAAAATTGCATACCCAATCCGTAGCGCTGGAAATAATGTTTTACTGAAACTTCCTATATAGATCACTCTACCACTTGTATCTAAACCTGCTAGTGCGGAAACTTTCTGACCTACATATCTGTATTCACTATCATAATCATCCTCAATAATTAGAGCATCGTTACTACGCGCCCATCTTAACAGCTCTATTCTCCTATTTAAAGACATAGTGACACCTAACGGGAATTGATGAGAAGGCGTTACATAAACAAGCTTAGTCCGAGGAAGTCCTTTTCTGTTTTCATCATCTTTATTAGGCGTTATTCGGTCTACGCATAGACCCTCGCCATCTACAGCTACTGGTAACACTTCTGCTCCTGAAAAGCTAAAAATTTCTCTTAGTACCGTATGAGAAGGATCTTCTACGACAACCTGCTCACCTTTATGAAGGCATAGACGAGCAAGAATATCTAAAGCTTGGGTGGCACCGGACGTGATAACAATTTGCTCTGGCATCGCCGGTATAGAACGAGTCGAGCGAACTAAACGTGCAATTTCTTCTCTTAGATGGTATGTGCCCTCTGCGGGTCCATAAGTTAACATATCAGGAGTCATATTCCGACACGCTTCTACCACGGACTTTTGCCAACGATCCATTGGGAATGCACTCCAAGCCGGAACTCCGTGACGGAAATCATAAGGCACCGAATGTGTTACACCTAACAATCCTGAATAAGGAGAACTTAATTCTGCCATAAAATCAGGTGCGTTTATGAATTCGTCAAATCCTTCTTCTTCATTCACAACAAGTTTTGAAGCGAATAAACTAGCGGCATTTTCGGCAACAAATGTTCCGGCTCCTTTACGCATTTGAATATAACCTTCAGCTTGCAACTGTTCGTATGCGTTAAGAACGACTGTCCGAGAGACTTCTAGTTGATTGGCCAGCAGTCTTGAAGGAGGAATAGGATCACCTGAATGCAAAAGCCCACTTATAATAGCTGAACGAATTTGCTCGTACACTTGTCTACTTAAAGGAATTGGTGTTCTCTTGCTAAGAGTTATTAATAATTCTTGTCGCACCTGAGTTTTCTCTCCCCTGTACCTTCTATAAAAAGTCTCGGGTTAACCCACCGGAGCCTTACAAAATTATACATCATTTAAATAATATTATGCATAAATTCCATGTAAAAAAAAGGTTTATCAAATAAGTTTGACAATCAATGCGACGAGTACAGATAGGCAAATAACACCAAAAAAAGGCATCTTACCCCATAACACTAAGAGTAGGGCAGTAAGACCAGCAGAGGTTCCAACAAAAGGATCAGTGTCATCTACTTTGAAAATGCCTGGTATAGTCAAAGCACATAGAACAGATAAGGGTAAGAAGTTTATAAATCCATTATTTCCTTGCTCGACCGGCTTTATTTTTAAGAGATATAAAGGGAAAACACGAAGGATAAATGTAATGAATCCCATTAGAATAATTACGATGATTATAATTTCACTTCACCCCTTGGTGTATCTGAAGGATCCATCTTTTCACGCGTTTTTTTGCTTTTTCTTGAAACAAAACTTCCTATACCTGCTCCGATAAGCATTGCAAAGAGGACTGTAGCATTGCCTAGATAGGGAGCTAGCACCCATGAAGACATTGTTGCAGATAAACCTATCATTAGATTTTGTCGAGTTGCTTGCAGCTGTGGCACAATTAGGGCAATCAGCAAAGCGTACAAAGAAGTATTAAGTGCTGGTAGAATAAAACTTGGGATCAGTTCAGCCAGCATAATTCCTATCCAAGTTGCTAATAGTGTAATTACGTAGGGCGGTAATTCAAGACCAATTAAATAGGCGGGAGGATGTTCGCCTTTCAGTTCTTTATTTCTTTTTGACATTACTCCTACAGCATAGACCTCTTCGGTAAGTCCGAACCCAATCAACGATCTTTGAATGACATGTAAAGATTTTGGAACCTTCTGTGAAAAAGACATACTTATAAATAAATATCTTAAATTGATGATAAATGTTACTAATAAAATAACCGGTGCAGCAGCACCCGCAGCTAGAAGTTTTGCACCAATAAATTGACTGGCTCCAGCATAAACAAAAGCAGAAAGTAAAAATACCTCCCAACTTGACAGCGACATTGCTTTTCCAACAAGCCCGAAAGTAAGACATGCCGGGATGTAGCCTATAACGATAGGAATGGAGTCCACTAAACCTTGTCTGAAAAAAGGGGTATTAATCTTCAATATCTGCATTCGCCTCCCGCCCTTCAATTTGCTCCATTCGGAATGGTTGAGAGCGATTTCCGGTATGTATAAAAGCCATTTCATAGCAACCATTTGGAATGAATGGTTGAAGCAGATCTAGCAGTAAGAAAGTAGTTGCTTCTACCAATACCCGCGCTTGTGGATGTACCGCTTCTACAGTAAATAACATCTGTCTGGAGTTTTCTGTAGTTTTGAGTCTGTCACTCTGTCGCCAATTCCAACGACGTGAATGAGCATGGTTTGACTCGTCAGCATAGATCACCTCGCCTTCTTCTGGATAACTCACATCTCCAGCCTTGCCAATCGGTATATACATTTCAGTTCCAGTGGCTCTTCGGATAGTTAATTCTTGGATTCCTTTAATATCACAACTTGCAACCGGTAATCGGCTTTTCAATGAAACTGCATTACATAAATCAACTAGGCTATGAATACGAGGCAAAGAGCCCTGATCTAGCACTCGTTTAATTAAAGATTCAACTGCGCAGGGGTATTTTGCCGGTTTTGCCCCAAATTTGCTATACACTGTTCGCCAAGCCGCAATGGTCGGGACCTCCCCCACCTTATCTTTCGAAAGTCCGGATTCTAATAATTCTGTCTCCATATGTTCTAGAAGCGAAGGTACATTTAACTCCGAAAACGGCTCAATCGTTTCTACCCTTGGAACTACAATTAGTCCAACGTAAAGATCGGGAGCCATAGCAAAAACTTCTGAACTAAATTCAACACGGAATAGATCTCTCTTTTCTTCGTTCTTCATACATCCAATTCTCCTCCTGACTTTATTTCCTGGACACATCATAACTTTTTCATTAAAAGTAAGAAATGACCAATTATGAGTTTTGTAACCATACCAATTTAATAGAAAAAAGCAAAACAATCGCCCCCCCTTAAAGAAGCGCTCGCTTTGCTAATTTGATTTTTAATAACTATTAGGTTACATTCCCTACTTCATGAGGTCATTCTTCTCGCCGGTAGCACCCTCATGAAACGTTCGATTCTATCCAGCGCTTCGGCTAACTTCTGTTGAGAAACGGCATAGCAGCAGCGGATATATCCTTCTCCACCCGCTCCGAACACATGGCCCGGTACAGCAGCTACTCCCGCTTCCGTAAGCAGTTGCAAGCTGAATTCTTCAGAACTCAGGCCGGTTCCAGCAATAGAAGGAAAAGCATAAAAGGCACCCTGTGGTTCATGGCAAGGCAGTCCAATCTCCCTTAACCCATCTATGAAAAAAGCTCTCCGCTGATTATAGCTGGCCTTCATCTCATCCTTCTCCGGGAGGCCGTTCCTTAGGGATTCAATCCCGGCAATTTGACCCAGAACCGGTGCGCACATCGCTGTATATTGATGAATTTTCAGCATGGCCGCCAGCAGTTCCCGATTACCGCAGGCATAGCCGATTCTCCAGCCGGTCATGGCAAAAGCTTTTGAAAAACCGCTGATGACTATCGTCCGCTCCTTCATCCCGGGCAGGGAGGCTATGCTGGTATGCGTATGATTATAAGTAAGCTCAGCATATACTTCATCCGATATGACGATCAAATTGTTAGCTTTGACAATCTCCGCAATCGGCAGCCAGTCTTCGTAGGTCATCACTGCACCTGTCGGGTTGTTCGGAAAGTTCATCATCAGTATCTTGGAGCGTGGAGTGATAGCCTTCTGTAAAGCTTTCGCCGTAAGCTTGAATCCCTCCCGTGCACCAGCTTCAACTTCAACAATAACGCCCCCGTTCAAATGGGTGATCGGTGAGTAAGCAATGTAGCTTGGAGCTGGAATAATTACCTCATCACCGGGAGATATAAAGGCCCGAAGAGCCAAATCTACAGCCTCACTGCTTCCAACCGTAACCATAACCTCATGGGCAGGTTCATAGCGCAGATGAAAGCTATTGTGCAGATATCGGGCGATTTCTTCCCTCAACTCGATTAAGCCTGCGTTCGGGGTATACCCCGTCTCACCGTTGTTCAGTGCACGAATACATGCCGCTCTGACATGCTCCGGCGTTACAAAATCGGGTTCGCCCACCCCGAGTGAAATCACATTCTTATTCCCGGAACTGAGTTCAAAAAAAGCCCGTATACCTGAAGAAGGTATCTCCCGCACACGCGGAGAAATCCGATCATTTAGCATGCTTTCGCCCCCTTGATAGATTTCCTCTGTAATTAGACCACTCCGAACGCCTGCTTTCATGATTAGCACCTCTCATCCCATTAATTGCCGTGCAACCCTGCCAATACACGCGATACCCTTGCGGATGTCCTCGTCAGACACTCTGGAGAAACCAAGCCGCATCGTATGCTGACCCCCGCCATCTGTGAAGAAGATATCACCCGCTGTAAAAATAACCCCCTGCTCGCGGCAAGCTTCCAGCAGCACCCGTACATTAAATCCCTGCGAAAAGGTTACAAAAAGATGCAGTCCACCGTCCCCTGACAAGGTCGTAAAGGGTACATACTCCTTACAGCATTGTAAAGTTAACTCATATTTCCGTTTATACTCCGAACGGGCCCTTTTGAGATATTTTTCCAAATTTCCATTGTACAAATATTGATACAGGATCGATTGATCCAATGTTGAGGTATGAATGCTCTGGGCCCGCTTGATGCTTTCCAAATAATAAATCAGTTCCTGATCGGCCAGAATCCACCCTATGCGCAGTCCGGGAAAAAGAACCTTGGAGAAGCTGCCAAGATACACGACACTGTTGCCCCCGCCTGCCGTTGCAATTAACGGAGCTACATGCGATCCTGAATAGCGCAGCTCCTCGTTGAAACCGTCCTCTATGACCGGTACTCCGTATTGACTCATCAGCTTCATAAGCCCTTGTCTTTTCTCAGGGGACATAACAATCCCGGTCGGATTATGATAGGAAGGGACAAAGTAGGCACAATCATATGCACCTTCAGACAACGCTTTTTCGAGCTGCCCTAAATGAATGCCATCGCGTTCCATGGGGATTCCTGTAATCCCGAAGCCATGTAGCTTGAGATTCTTAATCGCCGTGTGGTGAGTCGGATTCTCGCAGATGACCGTACCGTTCTTCCGGCTTAACGCAGACAATACCAGATTAAAACCCTCCGTAAATCCATTGGTAATTAAAATATCCTTACCCTTCATATCCACGCCTTTATGCTCCATATATTGCTGCAAGTACTCTATCAGAGGCTTATACCCTTTGGCATAACCGTAGTTAAGCAGAATGTTCCCTTCTACTGACATACGGTCCAAAAAGGCCCTCTTTACATTATCCAAGTCGAAAAGGCTCTCGTCGGGTGCAATGCTGGTAAAGGAAATGGTACCCTTTTCCGCACGGATGCCGCGCTTCATAATATCTAGCTCCTCGGCCAACCGCGCATGCCCGTTCATTCGGGATTTCCAATCGATGTTCCAGGAGGAAGCAGCTTCGCTGCCGGGTGAAGTAGAGACTGCATAACTCCCTTGTCCTTGAACTGTATAGGCGAAGCCGTCATCCTCTAGACCCGCGTAAGCAGAAATGACCGAATTACGGCTAACCTTTAACAGTGTGGCGAGCTCTCGTGTTGAGGGGAGCTTCTGATTGTCCTGCAAGGCACCCTTTACTATAAGATTCTTCAAGTAATCCTTCACTTGGATATAGACCGGACGCCCGGTAATGAGCTTGAAATCTTTAAACATTAGAACATCGCCCCCACAACTATCATGGCACAGACCGTCACGTAAAAAAAGAACCACCGCCTCGGATATTTCATCCGGCTGTGGTTCTTTAGGGGAGATTATCTGTTTTCTCTAGTGGATTAGTGAACACAGGTCAAATGCTTCACTCCGAGCATATCCGCTCAGCAGCCCACTGTCCGTTACAGACTGTAAGCTCTATCACCGTTACAATGCCCGGCTGCGGAGCAGGAGCGTTACGGAACGTGAGACCGGGTTGGGTTCGCGCCAAGAGTTGGCGGATGACACCGCCGTGAGTCACAATTAGGACTCGCCGGGAGCATGGCTGTGTGAATGTTGATGTTACGCTCTCCTCTTCTGCAGCTTGAACAAGCTCCAGTAGAAAGCTGTCCACTCGTTCTTCGAACCTCTTCCATGACTCACCGTTAGGCGGTGTAACCGCCTTGGGATCATCCAACCAGTTTCGATACAAGCTACTACCCTTCAACTGATCATAAGTTAGGCCTTCCCAATCCCCGAAGTTCATTTCACGCAGCCGATTGTCGTAGACTGCCATCTCCCTAAGAGCAGGCATACTGCAGGCTAGAGTCTGGCGGCATCTGGTTAAGTCACTGCTATATACGCGCCAAAAGTCTTCCAACCCTTCGGAATTCCCTTCCTGCTGAGCGAATTGCTCCATACTGCCAGGGAGCAGCGGAAGATCTGTATGACCCAAATAACGCCGCTCTACGTTCCATTGGGTGCTTCCATGACGGAGAAGTACCAGTTCAAGCTTTAGGTTAGGTTTCATAATATTTGTAATCAACCTCCGAATCCTATCCATGCTATTGCTGCGCACAAACCAACAAAAATGGAGGAGCAGAGCAGCATCATGCGTGAGGTACGGAGAATATCCTCCGGCTCCAGGGGGCGTGTCGGATCACCCATGTAGGCTCGAAAGGAACGGACACCGTGGTACACATTTTCGCCTCCAAGACGGATGCCAAGAGCCCCCGCTACTGCAGATTCCGGATATCCACTGTTAGGGCTGGGATGAAGACGGGCATCCCTCCTTACCGTTCGGAGAGATCTAACCCAATCATACCGCAGAAGCCGGGAACATAATACGAGCAGCAGCGCCGTAATTCGTGCTGGAATCAGGTTAGCGACATCATCAAGGCGGGCGGATGCCCAACCTAAATCACGATACTTATCATTCTTGTAGCCAACCATCGAATCAAGTGTATTCACCGCTCGATAGGCCATGGCAAGCGGCGCCCCGCCAAGGAGAGCGTAGAACAACGGTGAAGTAATAGCATCTACTATATTTTCCGCTACCGTCTCCACCGTACCGCGAACAATCTCCGGGCTGTCCAACTGGGTAGTATCTCGGCCTACGATCATACCCACTGCTCGACGGGCAGCCGGTAGATCTCCCTTGCGCAGCTCGGAGTAGACTGCCATCCCCGCATCCTTTAAGCCTTTGGAGGCAATGGTTGTAGAGATCAACCAGGCCTCGGCCGCCCACATGAGCCAAGGTGATATCAAAGATAGCAGCCATAGCAGCACCGCTGTTAGTGCCCAAGCGCCACCCACAACGGTTAGCGGAAGCAGGATTCCTGCTGCCCGCAGACTTCGCTGCCGGGTGACGAAGCGGCGAATGACCTTCTCTATGGCAGTGATAGCCTTGCCCATCCCTATGACCGGATGGGGGAGGGAACGAGGGTCGCCTATCCATCGGTCAATCCCATAGGCTGCCAGCAAAATCATAGAGAATATCACAGCTTCTCACCTTGAGATAATCCCTGCTTAACTGTTGTACTCATGAATTGTAGTTCCTTGACTTAACCGATTGAAGGCTTGCCGTCACCGCAGAGTAGACAAGCCGCCCGATAGCGCCCCCCAGATCGGTGGCCGTTCCGGCGTATACATGCTCTGCACGGTATCGATTATTCTGACTCACTCCAAGCACAATCGCATCCGTAGTTGTCCCCGTGGCTACTAGCCCGTTCTCAGGGTCAGTAATACCCAAATCGGCTAATGCAGCAGCCTTAGCTTCGACTGCTGTCATGACAGCATTAACCATCGCTGCCGGTGTCAGGCGCCCATCAATGCCCAGCATGATATTAATAGTGCCTGGGCGATAAACTGCAAGCACATTACGTTTTACACCGGCGCGCGCCGCATTTCCGGCGGCAGCGGTTACGCAACAGAAGATACCGGCAGAGCCTGTGTCTTCTTCGGCTACCGCCGCATGCACCAGGGGCACAGCGGTCATCAGTCCCGCACAACTGGATAACGGATAGCCCCATTCTCCCAGCTTATTTTCCATATCCCGAACAGGATCGCTGCATTCATAATCCCGGTTGACAAATAAATTGACGGCCCGTTTAAGCCTGACCATACCTCCGCCATACACAGCACTTGATAGACCATCCGCCTCTTCCGGAAATTCCAGTTCCAGATGGTCTCCCTTCAGCGTAAGCGTAAGTCCTGACCACACCTTAGAGTGATAAGAAGATAACGTTTCTTTTTCCTTAGGTTCAAACGGTAATATGATTTCACTCATTCCGTACCCCGCCCTCTCTCATTCCTATTCTATCTCCTGTTTCCTCTGCTATAATCTCCCCCATACGCTGGAGCAGACGTGAGCAATCTGCAGCGTTTTTGACAGCAACACGAATATGCCCCTTCCCAAGACCGGGGTACATGGCACAGCTGCGCACTAGAATGCCGCTTCGGCCGAGCAAGGTCTGCATCTTCTCAGCACTCCAGGGTGAGGGCAAACCGCATAGTAAAAAGTTAGCTTCCCCCGGCGGTATCTCGCACCCCAGCTTCAACAATCCCTGCCTCAGCTTGGCACGTTCCGAAATAATCAGGGTGCGTGTGCGCTTCTCATAATCATGTCCGCTCGTAAGGCAGGCTTCTCCTGCCAGGAGCGCCAAGCCGTTCACACTCCAGGTGACCTGTTTGCCCGTCATGGCTGCCGCAAGCTCCGGGTGGGCAATCGTAAACCCAAGTCGCAGTCCGGGAATCGCGTAAAACTTTGTCATCGACCTTATCAGAATCGTATGCCGGTATTGCTCCAGCTCCGGCAGCAATGAATTCCGCTCCGCTTCAGGAATGAAATCGATAAAGGCTTCGTCCACCGCCAGATAGGTTCCACAGCTCTCGGCCTTTTGTGCCAGCAGTCTAAGATCTGCCAAAGAATATTGGATGCCATTAGGATTATTAGGCTGTCCGAGAAACAGCAGCTCTACCTTCTCCAACAGTCCAGAAATCATATCAACATCGGCCCTATAGCCTTGCTCAATTGTGCCGTACACAGACAGCACCTCGGCACCGAACTGCTCTGAGAGCTGTCGATACTCAGAGAAACAAGGTTCCACAATACCTACGGTACGGGGAGTGAGAGCCAGCAGCAGCAAAGCCATAGATTCTGCAGCCCCGTTACCCACCGTTAACCAGCTGCTATCCGTTCCAAGGCTGTCAGCCAGCAGACGCTTTAACCGACGGTGCCCCGGGTCTGGGTAGGCAATAATTGAGGAAAGCGAATTCTGCAACAGTTGCAGTACTTCAGGCGGCGGACCCAGCGGGTTAATATTGGCGCTAAAATCGAGAAATCTGCTATTTTCGTTCCCATAAAGCTCCGCCGCAGTCAATAAATCTCCGCCGTGGCCATATTTTTCAAGCATAACCGCACTCCCTTATCTCCGTACTCATTCATCCTATGTAAAACCATTGCCCTCATTATTGCTTCATTTCCGGAAGTACGTCAATGATTCAGCGCTTCTCTTTTTGTGAATTCAACTCTTTTAGTTTACAATAAATGCTGTATTCAAACATGCTGCAACGGAGGAACTCACTATGATTTTCATTGATAATACAGGGATTACAGACGCATCTATCAATCTGGCAATTGAAGAATACGCGCTTAAGCATTTGCCTATGGACGAAAGCTACCTGCTCTTCTATATCAACAGTCCGTCTATCATCATTGGCAAACATCAAAATACAATCGAAGAGATCAATCAGGAATATGTAAAAGATAATAACATTCAGGTCGTACGGCGCTTATCCGGCGGCGGTGCGGTCTATCATGATCTTGGCAATCTTAACTTCAGCTTCATCACTAAAGACGACGGACAATCGTTCCATAACTTTCTGAAATTTACGCAACCGGTAATCGACTACTTGCAGAGCATGGGAGTAAATGCTGAGCTTAGCGGACGGAATGATCTACAGGTCGGTGAGCAAAAGATTTCCGGGAACGCCCAATTCTCCACGCGCGGACGGATGTTCAGTCACGGAACACTCATGTTCAATCTGAACCTGGATGATGTACAAGCCTCGCTGAATGTAAATCCGGAGAAATTCAAATCCAAAAGCACCAAATCCGTGCGCAGCCGCGTAGCCAACATCAAGGAACTGCTCGGAACCGATATGACAATTGAAGAATTCCGCGAAGGTCTGCTGCGTTCAATCTTTGGCATGGGACCTTCCGAGGTGCCTCAGTATAAGCTAGAAGAAAAAGACTGGGTGAAAATCCACGAGATCTCCGAAGAGCATTATAGGAACTGGGACTGGAACTACGGTCAATCGCCGAAGAGCAACGTGAAGCATATGCGTAAATTCCCGGCTGGGTTAATTGATATTCGGATGGATATTGAGGATGCCAGAATTCAGGATATCAAAATCTATGGTGACTTCTTCGGTGTAGGTGATGTTGCCGATGTGGAAAATGCACTGCGCGGCAAACGTTATGAGCAGCTAGAGGTTAGAGAGGCGTTGTCCGGTCTGGATTTGAAGCATTACTTTGGCCGCATTGAGCCTGAGGATTTTATGGGCTTGGTATTTTTAGAAGAATAGTTCGTTAGCTGAACGAAAAGAGGACTCCTGCGCACCACGCCGGTGTCCTCTTTTATGTAACTCAGGGTTAGTTCAGTTAACGAGAAAGAATAAATACATAGATGACCAGCGCCAATGTGAGCAGAATGCACAATCTCTCCACAGCACTGCCTTTCTTAGTGCCGGTACTCATAAGCTTCAGGCGAAGCTTGAAGGGGAGTGGTGGCAGCGGCGTAATGCCGTGCTGGGTCAGAGAATCCGCAAGCAGATGAAGAGCATAGGACATTCCGCCTGCTATCCATAAGCTGCCTCCATCCACCCTGCCCATTGAGGCGAAATACAAGAGCGCTCCCCAACCGGCAACAGCGTACAGCGTGTGAGTCAGCCCTCGGTGCGGAACCAGTGCAGAGAGAGCAAGCCCACAAGCTGCGATATAGTGCCACGGATCATAAGACTCTCCGAACGCGAACAAGCCTAAGGCTATTAACAGCATGACAAGATGCCTCAGCCTTCTGCCGGGCAGAAAGGAAACACTGCCCACAAGGAGGGCGAGTACGATATTCCACGGTGGAGCAGCAATACCGGCAAAATAAAGGTAAATGGCTCCCCCTAACAAAGCAATCTGCAGCCCTCTCAGCAAAAATTCCGGTATGGCCTTACGTACCAACAGGGAATTGGGCTCATCGATGTCAGGCAGCAGGGAGCTCAGCGTTGCTACGGCAATGACAGGGATCGTGATCTCATGGCCTAGTAAACTCATAGCCGACAGGGTAACCCCGGTGCTGATAATTAAATGGGATTTGCCCATCATAAGGAAACCGCCCCTTTCTTAGATGTAAAAAAACAGGAACAAGTGTGCGGTTATCGAAGTATACCAAGGCCTTCATTTTTTGTCCAGCCTTACAGTGGAATCCCTTTGAATTCATGGCTTTCTCTAAAGCTTTGGCTTGTCCTCCTTCAATTTTTAAGATACAATTTGGACAACTTGACCTTCCCCTCCTTGAAGGATGGGATACGCCAGAGAAAGGATGAACTTCTTGTGAATCGCTCCCGTATGGCCGATTTCAGCCTGCTGCTGGTAGCGATGATGTGGGGATGTACGTTTCTGATTGTGCAGAGTGCCATTAGAGTCCTGCCTCCGCTCGCCTTTAACAGTATTCGTTTTACGGGTGCTACCTTACTGCTGACATTGATTACTTTTATCTTTTATCGAAGTGAATGGAAGAAGTTAAGCTGGGGGATGGTACGACACTCTCTGCTGCTGGGACTGTTTCTGTTCATGGGTTATGGCTTCCAGACCGTTGGCTTGCTGTACACTACCACCTCCAATACCGGATTTATTACCGGACTATCGGTGGTACTGGTTCCATTCCTGTCTCTGGCATTATTGAAACACTCTATTTCGCGGTATACCTGGGTTAGCGCGGGACTGGCAGCTATAGGATTATACCTGCTCACCTTCACAGGTGCTGCGATGTCCCTGAATAAAGGCGATGGGTTCATTCTGCTCTGTGCTGTTGCTTTTGCGCTGCAGATCGCCTATACCGGAGTGTATGCCCCGAGATATCCGGCCCTTCCGCTGGCAACCTTGCAGTTGGCCGTTGTTGGTATGTTCAGCATCATAGGCTCTCTAATCTTCGATGGGCCGGGAACCCTGATTCATGCAGGTCTGCTTATCGGGAAGCCTGATGTACTGTTGGCGCTATTGATATCTATTGGTCCAACCAGTGCTTTTGCCTTCTGGATTCAAACCGCCTGCCAGAAGTACACTACACCTTCACGTGTAGCTATTATTTATGCCATGGAGCCGGTATTCGCTGCACTGACAGGGTTAGCCTTTGGCGGGGAGACCCTTGGCGTATCCGCGCTGCTGGGCTGCCTTTGCATACTTGCCGGTATGCTTCTAGCAGAGCTCACCCCTGATCTGAGCCGTTTTAAGAGTAATTATTTTATGAACTATCGCCTATTTAGAAAGAAATAAGGAGAGAAACCACACATGTACAAATTGATTGCAATCGACATTGACGACACATTGATTAATGATGACAAGGAAGTAACCCCGGCCACACAAATCGCTCTTGAGCAAGCTGTTGCCGCAGGTGTTGTTGTAACACTCGCTACAGGCCGTGCTTATGCATCCGCACAAGCCATCGCCCGCCAGACTGGACTAAATGTACCTATCATCACTTACCAAGGTGCGCTAATCAAGAACCTGCTGGATGAAGAAGTCCTGTATGAGCGTTATGTACCTCAGGACGCTGTACGCAAGCTTTTCACTTACTGTGTAGAGCATGATTTGCACCTGCAAACCTACATCGATGACAAGCTTTATGCCCGCGAAGAGAACCAAAAGCTGATCGACTACACCGCTTTGAACAAAACCCAATATTATGTTGAGCCGGACTGGGAAAAGCTCGTACCTCAAAAAACACCTAAAATGCTAATCATCGATGACCCTGATTTCTTGGATGAATTAACGCCTATCCTCCGCGAACTCCTGGGAGACTCTGTGCACATTACGAAATCCAAACCTTACTTCCTGGAAATTATGCATCACGAGGGTACCAAAGGTCTGGCATTAGAATTTCTAGCCAAGCATTTCGGCTGCGACCTGTCCGAGACCATCGCTGTTGGCGATTCTTGGAACGATCACGAAATGCTGGAAGCCGCTGGCCTTGGTGTAGCGATGGAGAATGCAATTCCTGCACTGAAGAAAATTTCCAATTTCATCACCTTCAGCAACAATGAAGATGGCGTGAAGCATGTTATCGAGAAGTTTATTTTGCAGAATGCTGAGCAGCAAGCGTAAAAAAATAAACCAGTCCAAACACTGAGGAAGTGTCGGGCTGGTTTTTTTATGCGAATTAGGATTGGAATAACGCTGACGAGCTTAGGACTTAAGATTCCTTTTGAAGAAAGTTTCTCTAGTGATACATCCCTTTTCTTATCCGTAGCCCCTGCCACAGCATCTCGAATAATAGTGGTCGTAAAATGGCTGCGAACTGCACCTAGAGCAGTTGCTGCAACACAGCCTTCCGCAAAAAGTCCAGCAATAATCAAATGCTGTATATCAAAAATAATGATTACTAACCACCTGCAAACGTTCATCCAGCTTAGCGCCGATAGTATTTTTTATTGCCGCATTCTTCCGGAACCAGTTTGAAACAAATTGTCTCATCTCGAATTCGTTACCTATATAAACAACAGGTATTTCAGCTTTTTCCGCTTTGCTAATCATGGTATTTATGCTGTTCAGCATAGGTACAACCTGGTGCTTGGCTACAGGCATACGCGCTTGATCACCTACGAAGTCTTTTTGCACATCCAAAATAATCAATGCTGAATTCATAATTAGGCTTCCACCTCCTTACCTTGTAATATCTCTACTAATTGCTGTACTTTAGTTGGACTTGAAAAATCGGTGAAGGCAATCAACTCCTCTTTATGATTTATAATTATTTTTTTAGTAAATGGATTCTCACTTGTAGCAACTAACACTCCGGTTCTGAATAAGTACTCCAAATTAATTGTGCCATTAAGGGTTATGAGAATTTCCTCGTTACTATTCAGATGTTTTTTTATTTTATCTATATAGACTGAACTTTTGATTTACAGGTGAATTCAAAGCCCATCATTAACTTCCAACAGGTTCGTATTGATGCTTCTCATCAACGTAGTAACGTTAATTCGGATACAAGGCGCTTGCTACCGCTCCTATGGTTTTCATATTACCTTTCGTTCCTTCTCGCTCTTTGAATTTTTTCTTCAGCTTATTCAGCTTATTTAGAAGGAATTTTCCCTACTAATTTAAGGATTCAAACCCTTTGGTGTTATTTAGAGGGAATCTCCCCCTCTAATATCAGATTTTAGTACAGTATAGATAATTTTATTGAATTTATAGGGATTTTTTCCCTCTATATGTTGATTAAACGGTTTTATTTATGATTTACAGGGAAGCTTTCCCTCTAAACTTTATTTATGACAGGTACAGAGTCCTCGTAGCAAACTGGTTCTAAAACAAACTTGTAATTATCAGTTACTAGAGAACAAACAAATCTGTGAGTGGTTCTCACCGCTTGGTCCTATATGAACTCCTAAACATCTTCGTAAGGCCTCTCACGGTTGGAAACTCAAAGTCTAAACATACTCCATAGTTACTACTACATTCCCAATTCCCAAGGAGTAAATCTTTAGTACAATTTATCTAGGCTTATTTTCAATTGAATCCCTATCTACTCCATTAACATAATCTATTTCCGTCAGTTTTAATGATAGCGAAACAACATTAGTAATTATAATCCAAAAGATCATTGACCAGGAAAAGTCTGGAGATTATAATCATACCAGGAAAAATTCATTGGACTTGCAGCTAAGGAAGTCAGCAATTTCCTCTCAACTTGTAAACGCATACAATGACTATTTCCATAGGTTTTCAGAGGAGGCGATACATAAAACAAACTTAGAAAAAAGAAGATTTGTATTTTTTTCGCTTTAAATGCAAACGTTTGCGCAATACAATGCTACTAAAATTTGATTAGGAGGTTGTTAATTTGGCTCCAAAAAAATCTAGGAATTTTATCTCTTGGTTAATTATTTTTGCATTATGCTTTAGCTTGTTCGGTTTATCCGGCGGGGTTTCGGCCAGCAACACCGATTATACGGTCACCTATACGAATTCCACAGCAACCGCTGTGACACTGCATTGGACCACTAATAACTGGACGAATAATACGGACACGACCATGTCCAAGAGTGGAACCACCTTTACGGCGAACATCAATGTCCCAGAGGGCTCCACACTAATCTACTGTTATCACATTACGGCGCCAACGGATAGTTGGGATAGTAATGGCGGGAGAAATTGGACGGTCGTTATTCCTGTTGCCGGGAAATACGAAGCCGAGAACGCTGCCTTGTCAGGCGGTGCAAAAATAAATACGAATCACACTGGATATTCAGGAACTGGTTTTATTGATGGATACACAGTCGCTGGCGCAATTACAACTTTCACCGTTCAGACTTCCGCTCTGGCTGACTATAATGCCACTCTTCACTATTCCAATGCGTCCGGCAGCGCCAAGACAGTTTCCATTTACGTTAACGGAACAAAGGTAAAACAGACAACCTTGGCAAGCTTGACGAATTGGGATACATGGGGTGACCAAACAGAAACGATCTCTTTACCGGCGGGAAATAATACGATTGCTTACAAATACGACTCAACTGACAGCGGAAATATTAATATCGACTATATCACCGTCTTGGCTGGAACTTCTCCATCGCCAACCGCATCTTCAACACCCACAGCTACACCAACACCAACACCAACACCAACACCAACACCAACACCAACACCAACACCTACAGCTACACCAACACCCACAGCTACTGCAACACCTACAGCTACTGCAACACCTACAGCTACTGCAACACCAACAGCTACTGTAACACCTACTTCGACGCCCACCGGTTTAACGGTTCACGTTAAGAAACCCTCAAGTTGGAATTCAGCGATGCGAATCCATTACTGGAATCTAAACCCGACAACCGTTCCGACAAGCGGAGTGTGGCCGGGAATTCTCATGAATTCGGACGGGAACGACTGGTACAGCTATACCATTGCCGAAACCACGGCCTCGAGCATAATCTTTAATGACGGCAGCGGCAAACAGACGGCCGACTTGTCGCGCAGTGTAAAGGAGGGCTGGTATTACACAGATAACGTGTGGTATGATGCCAACCCGGAAATCCCAAAAATTCCGGTGATTTCAGTCTCACCTACGCCGAAAACATACGATTCTGCCCAAACGGTTACGCTTTCCAGTACCAATAGCGGCGATAAAATATACTATACGACAGACGGGTCGACACCTACGACATCCTCTTCCTTGTATACCTCCCCAATCCAAGTTGCTACCTCTTTGACTATCAATGCTTTCGGTGTTAACTCCATCGGGCAAGCAGGAAGTGCAGCCTCTTTCGCTTATGTTATTGACCTTAATGCTGATCTGCAAGCTCCAACAATAACAGCAAATTTACCTGTTGGGCATTCCGATTCCGCGGTTACTGTATCCTTTAATATAAAAGACAACAAGGCGGCAACGACTACGGCATACTACACGGAGGATGGAACGGAACCAACCACAAGCTCTACGGTCTATGTCTCTGGCAATGCATTAAACAGCTTACCTGGACCATCGATTCTTATCTCGAAGACTACGACACTGAAATTTCTTGTTATCGACGGGGTAGGAAATCAAACTACACAGAGCTTTGTCTATAACATTGGAAAGACAGGCGATTTCCGAGAAGATACCATTTACTTCGTTATCACATCCAGGTTCTATGATGGCGATCTGAGTAACAACGTACATGCATGGGATGATGCCAAGGCGGGGAACCCGGATTCCGACCCGGCTTGGAGAGGTGACTTTAAGGGGCTAATTCAAAAGCTCGATTACATCAAAGCCCTCGGATTCAGTGCCATATGGATTACACCTGTCGTGCAGAATGCCAGCGGTTATGATTATCATGGCTATCACGCAATAAATTTTGCCAAAATTGATCCAAGGTATGAATCGGCAGGAACCTCTTATCAGGATTTGATCAATGCGGCTCATGCCAAAGGGCTGAAGATTATTCAGGATATCGTCGTCAATCATACCGGTAATTTCGGTGAAGAGAACCTGTTCCCCATATTTAAGAAAGATCCAACTAAACCGGATACCATCACTAACATGTTAAAAATTACAGATAAGTTGCCGACAAACTATGATTCCATGACACCCGATCAGCAATATCAGGCAAGGCTTGCTTTAATGAAGACCGCAGAGACCAATAATAACATTTACCATACGGAGAAAAGTCTTTCGTGGGAATCGTATACGGTGCAGACGGGACAGATTGCAGGAGACTGCGTGGACCTCAATACGGAGAATCCTGTAGTCGACCAATATTTAATTGACTCCTATAACCAGTATATAGACATGGGTGTGGATGCTTTTCGTGTAGATACTGTGAAACATGTGAGCCGGTATATTTTCAATAAATACTTTGTGCCTGCCTGGAAAACTAGAGGCGGTTCAGACTTCTATGTCTTTGGTGAAGTAGCTACCCGCTACAGAGATGTTTGGAACAGTGGGATTCCGGCGATTTCGACGCCATTCTTTACTTGGAAAGATTCGAAATCCTATCCTGGTGATAATACAAATGATTACGCTTCCAATAAGGCTTCAGTTGAGCAAGAGTGGGCAGATAACTCTACTACAGCAGGACAGCCAACCTCGAACAATGCTTTTTTAATTGGCAATACCTATCATGCTCCTGACTATTCAATGAAATCCGGTATGGATGTAATTGATTTCCCGATGCATTGGGCATTCAAGTCAGCGCAAGAAGCATTCAGTATGAGAAGCGGCGACCAGTATTATAATGATGCGACCTGGAATGTAACCTATGTCGACTCTCATGACTATGCACCCGATCAAGCTCCAGAAAATCAAAGATTTGCGGGAACACAGGATACTTGGGCTGAAAATCTTGCTCTGATGTTCACCTTCCGGGGAATACCAGCAATCTTTTATGGTTCTGAAATCGAATTCCAAAAAGGAGCAGTCATCGATCCGGGTCCGAACGCCCCGCTCAGCACAACAGGTCGTGCTTACTACGGCGATCACATGGAAGGCAGCGTTACAGTTCAGGATTACGGTAAATACACGAATGCCACCGGCACACTTGCGGAATCTCTCAATTATCCTCTGGCGAAACATATCAGACAACTCAATTTAATCAGAAGAGCTGTTCCAGCCTTGCAAAAAGGGCAGTATTCTACTGAAAATGTATCAGGCAATTTGGCGTTTAAAAGAAGATTTACCGACAGCGCAAAAGGCATTGACAGCTTTGCATTGGTTACCATTTCAGGAGACGCTACGTTTACTGGAATTCCGAACGGAACCTACGTGGATGCGGTGACAGGCGATACTAAAACCGTTACAAACGGCAGTATTACACTGAACTGCTCTGGTAAAGGAAATGCAAGGGTGTATGTATTGAATGGCACTGGCGGAATTGGAGAGACAGGAACCTACCTGAAGTAAACGACAGCATGTCTTAGTTAAACGAAGAAACCTTAGTCCGGTATTCCACCGTACTAAGGTTTCTTCCTCATGTTGCAGCAAAGGGTGACTGGCAGGCTTGGACACGTTTGAAGCGGTCCCACATTTACTTGGCATATACACGTTTACGTTGTTCCTCAACAAGCGAGGCCAGCTCAGGTGTGGCATATCCAGCAGGAGTGAATGCGGCATATTTGAATCTATAAATAGTTTCCATAGTGGACCCATCCATAAGCTCAATTTGAATCCAGTAATCTCCACCTGCCAAACCTTTTGACTCCTTGTACATCTTATTAAAAGGAACATAAGCCAGCTTAGGGTATTCTTCGGCAAACCTTGCAGCGGCCTCCGGTGTAAAGTCCTTCAGGTGAGTTATGCCGTCATTTCCGTTTACAAATCGAACCGTTTTTATTTTCCCAGCAATGTCTAATAAATCATTTATTGTTTTGGCCTTGGGATTATCGGTTGCTTCATACAGGAAATCACCCGCCCACAACCTTGCTGATGAAGCATATCCCTTTACCTCATAGAGCTCTGTACCTTCCCTCAGAAGCGTGGCATCTCCGTCCTGCATGATATAGCCAAGACAAGCATTGCCTGACATACGGTATTGGATCTTGCCGATATTGCTTCCTTTTACTAAATTGTTGATATCACTCCTGTAATTCTGGCTATAGGTGATACCGTTAAATTTAAGTACCGAAGCATAATCAATATCTGCTTTGTTGTTACAGTTCTTCCCCTCCTGCTTAGCGGTAGGTGAATTCATTGCATTAGAATCTACGGTTGGGGTGCCTTTATCATTAGCCGCTTCAGTACAGCCAGATAAGAGTAACACTGCCACAACAGCGGCCATAATATAACGCATGCAAAATCTGTCCCTCCTCATTCCATTCGCCTCTTGCTCATTTTATATACCAGTATTTTTCCAAGAACGTATAAAGCATTTAATATGATAATTAAAAAAGATAAGATGGAGAACACTCTACTTATCGAAGAAAATGTCAACATTAGTAATGAAAATAGTAGTATGAAGGGACTAGCCTTTAAATAATTTTTGTGAAAAATACCTTGTATAGATCTCGTAAATCTCATGAAGAACCCCATTCCTCTTATAACTAGAACTCAACCCCGCGCACCTTCGCATACACCTTGCTGTCATGCAGTTCCCCATCCATCCCCCGGCAATTGCTGCGTAGAATTCCATCCAGTGTAAAGCCAGCGCGTTCGGCTACCGCAGCACTTTTGAAATTCCTTGCACTACAGCGGATTTCGATCCGGTTAGCCTCAAGTGTATGTATTGCGAACTCCGTGATCCCGTTAACAGCTTCAGTCATATAACCATAGCCGGAGCAAGAGCTTCTAATCCAGTAACCAATTTCAAAATTGCGGGTATCCCAATTGATCTGATGCAGGCCGCTATTGCCGATGAATGAACCGGTGCTTTTGTTAAAAATCCGCATGTGCAGTTTATCACGTTTTAAAAACGCCAACCGTGCCTCACGCGTGAATATCTCCGATTCTTCAAGGGTAGGCATAGTTTGGGCAAAAAGCATCCACGGCTTCACCTCATTGAGACTCTCACCTATTGCTTCATTCAGACTTACACCGTCTCCCCAGAGAGGGGCACGGATAAGAAGACGTTCGGTTTCAAAGCTTTCAGGAAAAGAAATAAGGATCGGATCTATAGGATTAGTCACAATATAACCCTCCGTCTCACAATATTATTGAAATATCTGTAAGTCATCGTGCTTTCCCTTTATAACATGAATAGGTATTTTTTGTAAACCGGAAGAAACGTTCGCCGTCCTCATTGGGACGATATGTAAAAAAAGAGACACTCCCTTGTCATTTCATCATGACTTAATAAGGAAAACGCCTCTTATACAGCTATATTTTATTCCAAAATCAGCTTCATCCCCGTACGCGCCAACGTAACGTTCTCCGGTAAGCTATAATCTTTTATCAGATTAACATCATGCGACATATGGGTATACACTGCCCGGCGAGGCTTCACTGTCTTTAGTAGCTCAGCTGCTTCAGTCATATCGTAGACCGACCGTGTGGAGAGCTCGGCAGCCTCAAAATAAAAGCTCGTCCCCAGCACAAGCAAATCAGCTCCATGCATCCGTTTGGTTTCATCTGGCCCCAGTGAAATGGAGTCCGGGCAATAAACCCAAGAATAACCTTCTTTCTCCAGCCTATAGGCGTAGGAGTAGCCGTTTTTGCCATGACAGACCTTCCAAGTATCTATTTTCCAGCCATCAAGCGTAATGCCGTCATCGCAAGGAATCATGTCAATATGGCTGCGAAGCCAAGGGTATTGACGCTCGATAATCGGAATGACTTCAGCAGGGGCGTACATTTCACCTCTATATCCCATCCAGCGACAAGCATCAGCCCACTCCGGCAAGCCGCCAATATGGTCAAAATGGGCATGGGTAATCAACAGCCTTCGCATATTGCGAATTCCCTGTGCTTCCATTTGCCGCCGCCAATCCGGGCCGCAATCGATAACTAGAATATCATTGCCATTATCTATAAGCACAGAAGATCGCAGCCGGACGTTGACTCCGCCCGTTCTCGCTTCAGTGCAGGTTTCGCAACTGCAATAGACCCGGGGTACACCCATGGCATCTCCTGTTCCCAAAAAAACCAATGTATCCATACGTTTCTCTCCTCCTCTATAATTCCACTCACGGAAGTCTTTAACCCATTATAGAATAAGAGGCTGTGGCATTGCACGCTAGCCGTAAGACAAACAAAGAGCAGGCACCCATCATAGGGGTGTGCCTGCTCTTTTCCAGTAACTTTTCTTTAAATACCTGCAAGCACTTGATACCATATCCCCCGTTTGGAATATAATGTGCCCCGCACTTCATCCCAGCCGCCCAGATAATTAATGTCGAATAACCCGGCTGGAACCGGATAACGGCTCTCATTCTCTGCATAGACCTGCTTATTTACCGGACGGAAGCCATGTTTGGCAAATACCTTTTGTGCTTCGGGTGTCACCAAATAATTAACCAGTGCTTCAGATGCCTCACGTGTTCCGCGGGCATCGACGTATTTGTCGACAACCGCGGCTGGATTTTCGATTAGAATGGTATTCTTAGGTATAATGACCTCGTATTTGACGCCTTTGGCAATGCGTGCGAGCAGTTCGTTCTCATAGGTAACGATGACATCCCCTACTCCATACTCGAAGGCAGCCATAGATGCGCGTCCGCTTTTGTCCAGAGACTCTACATTTGCGTGTACGCTCTCCAAGAACGCTTTTGCTATCGCAGGGTCTTTAGCTCCCTTTAGTTCCTCAGACTGCTTCAGGCCCGCTCCATAGATTGCATTAATATCCCACTGCGCTCCACCGGAGGTCTTCGGATTAGGATATAGCACCTTAACCCCTGGCTTTGCCAGATCATCGAAATCGTGAATTCCCTTTGGATTGCCTTCGCGGGTACCCAGTGCGACCACGGAGCGTGTCACCATTCCGCCCTCGCCGTGTTCCTTCCAATTCGGCTGAACCAGGCCGGCTTTGACCAGCTTTTCGATATCACCCTCCATCGCCAGCAGCGTTACATCCGCTTCGAATCCCCCAGCAATAGCTCTAGCCTGAGTTCCAGAAGCTTCATAAGACTGCTGAAAGACTAGGGTCTGTCCGGTGTCAGCCTTCCATTTCGCTGCAAACAACGGCAATATTTCCTCCACGGCATCCTTCGCCACACTATAAGCCCCAACGACTAGCGTTAGATCACCTTGCTTCGGAGCGAAAGCCTCCGTAGTACTCTCCTTATCACTGGTGCAACCCATTACTGTCAGCGCAGAAAGGGTAAGCATCAGAATGACAAGCCATACGTGCAGTTGTCTGCTCCCTTTAAAAAGCCTCATTACGGCCCACATCCTTCGAGGTATGAAGTTTAAAAGTCCGGTGTCTCGATCGTGCCTGCGTGGAATGTTTGGGCTTCCGATCGCTGTTATGCTCTAATTTCTTGAATTTGAACCGCATTGCGGTTGAAATTAGACCATAGTGTACTAGAGTAAAGGACTGGTGTGTGGCCAGCCCCTCCTCATCAAACCGTACGTGAGGTTTTCCCTCATACGGCTTTCCGATGTTCGTCACTCAT
>NZ_JAUSTK010000038.1 GCF_030812855.1 Paenibacillus wynnii | reverse complement strand
CATCCTAGCTACGCGGGGGCTTGGCCCCTCCCGCGACCGGACTTTCACCGGCTAGAGGTTGCGTGCTTAGCTGGGCACGCTGCTTTCGAAGCTAGTTTTCTTTCGGAAAACTTTCGGGCGACTGCTACCGCTTTTCCGCAATCAGTCCGTCCTCTCCGCTGCTTTGAGCAGAAAAGTCTGGAACGACTGCGGTACCAGAAACAGGCTCGGGCCATCTTGCAAAGCTAGGAAGGCTACGCTTTGGCCGTACGTCAAATGACAAAACCGGAAAGTGTGTTTGGACAACTGAAGAACAACCGGGGCTTCCGGCGGTTTCTGGTTCGCGGCATGGAAAAAGTGACGCTTGAGGTCGGGTGGCTTTCCCTTGCCCAACAATCTACTGAAGCAAGTTGCAAATGACCAAAAACGAGAGAGCAGCGATCCTCCATTAACAGGAGAATCGCTGCTTTGTTGACCTTTTTCGGTTTTGAAAATCAAGAGGGTCTATCTTTGCTCGTAGAAAATCTACTTATGGGACAGCCCCTTCATAATTAGCAAACATTAAAATCTGTATACACCGGAGGATTTCAAATCCGTGAAGAAGGTATCGAACTCCTCAATATTCAGCTGTTGTGCAGCATCAGACAGAGCCGTTGCCGGGTCAGGATGCACCTCGATCATGATTCCGTCAGCTCCTGCAGCCAGTGCTGCTTTTGCACAAGGAAGCATAATATCTTTGCGGCCTGTGGAATGGGTCACATCTACCAAGACAGGAAGATGGCTCTCCTGCTTCAGAATAGGAACAGCAGAAATATCCAGGGTATTGCGAGTCCATTTTTCATAAGTTCGAATACCGCGTTCTATCAACATAACCTCTGTATTCCCACGAGACATAATGTACTCAGCAGCATGCAGGAATTCCTCAAGGGTAGCTGACAATCCGCGCTTCAGAAGCACTGGCTTATTCACTTCCCCGACGGCCTTCAACAGCTCGAAGTTATGCATGTTCCGGGCACCGATCTGGATAATATCAACGTAATCCAAAGCGGCATCAATATGTCTTGGGTCTACGATTTCACTGATGGTTAGCAAACCGTGATCGTTCGCAGCTTCCCGCAGGATTCTCAGGCCGTCCATTCCGAGACCTTGGAAATCGTATGGTGAAGTCCGCGGCTTGAAGGCGCCACCACGCATCACTTTTACGCCAGCCTTTTGCAGGGCAGCAGCGACAGTCCGGGTTTGCAATTCGCTCTCTATAGAGCAAGGCCCCGCCACCATAAGTGAAGATAGACCTCCAACGGTTACATCTCCCGGCAGAACAACAACAGTATCCTCTTTATGACCCTTGCGGCTTACAAGGAGAGTCTTCTTATGCTCATCACTCTGTAATTCCAGAGAGGCTTGAAATATTTGTTTGAACAGGCTGCGGATCGTAGCGTTCGTGAAAGGTCCTTTATTGACCAAAACCAGTTGGTCCAGCATTTGCTTTTCCCGCTCCGGATCGAACTTAGGAACGCCCTGCTTCTCCTTTAGTACTCCGATTTCCTGAACGATCTCTGCACGCTCCGATATCAGCTCCAGCAGTTGCCCATTAATTTCATCTAGACGATTTCTAAGCCCATCCAATTCTACATTGCTCATTACCTTCCACTCCCTCTTCTTCATTGTTTATTTAGGAACGCAAAAAGGCCCCCGTCGCAAGGGACGAGGAGCCGTGGTACCACCCTTATTTAGAATAAATCCCTAATTAGTAGACAAGAAACCTTTAGGTTCCCGTCAACGGAGATTTACTCTGTCTTTCACCCGTTAACGCGGGGCGCGAACCTCCCTACTCATGCTCTTAGTAAACTGCAAAGCACTTCAGGGGTCGACTCGGAAGTGAACTTCGGCATTCATCGTCTCTTGAGGGTGCTCTCAGTCGCTGGCACACCTTCCCTGTTCAGATCCGTTCGAATACTTACTCTCTTCGTCATTGTCCTTAGGAATATATTAGCACCTTCTTGGTGCTGGTTCCTGATATCTTAATGGAAAAAAGATTGTCCTGCAAGACAGTGATGGAACGCTTTACCGCTTTAATGCTCATTGATTTTTAGAGGTTTGTCGTACAAGCAAGTTTGTCCGAATAGGATATTACATAACTCTATTGGACAAAGAGGAGGAGGACGATTGAACACAATATTCGGATATATCATCCTGGGTCTATCGCTTTCTGCACCGATCGGACCCATCAATGCCGCACAGCTCGATAAGGGAATCCGCGGGGGTTTTTGGCATGCCTGGTTTGTGGGGCTAGGAGCCATAAGTGCAGATGTCATTTACATGATACTTGTCTATTTGGGTGTAATCCATTTGCTTGAGACCCCGTATGTTAAAGCATTTTTATGGATATTTGGCTTTTTTGTGCTCGTGTATACAGGTATTGAGAGTATGAGAGATGCCGGCAAAATCACACCGGCTAATGTACGGGGAAGTACAGGCTCTTTAGGTAAATCCCTTTTTTCCGGGTTCCTAATGTCCTTATCAAACCCGCTTTCTATTCTATTCTGGTTAGGGATATACGGTTCCATCCTGGCGGAGGCCGCGAACGAATATCCTATGCGCCAACTGTTGATTTATAGCGGAGCTATCGTATTGGGTATCCTGATCTGGGATATTACCATGGCTGCAGCCTCAAGTATCTTCCGTAAGCTGCTGACCCTTAGAGTGCTGAAAGGCATTTCTATGCTCTCCGGCCTGTCTTTGGTCGGGTTTGGCATCTATTTTGGAGTGGAGGCTTGCCGCATGCTGTTTTTCTCCTAAAGCTTGCTTTTACGCATCCGAATTCCTTTTATCCGAAAGCCGGGACCGCCTGCTAAATGACGGTACTCTTCAGCGGAGTCTTTCTCGTCTTCTTTAGGGGAGTCATCATCTGCATGCGTTTTTTTAATATGCTGAACGATGAGGTCACAAACCCCGATCAATGAGACAAGCAGGAGACTGATAAAAAAACCCGGACGGCTGAGCTTATGAAATAGAGTACCTGTTACGGCGGCGCTAATCAAAAGCAGCCCGGTCCATCGTTTAAATCCGCTCCATACGCTGGGCTTCAGCAACTTTCCTGAAGAAAGCAAAATAAAGGACCAGTTATAGAGCAGCATCAAGCCTGCCGCAGTTGTAATATATTCATACACTTTTCCCGGCATCAACAAGGACATAACGATGGCTGCTATTAGTCCGCCAGAGATTAGGCAAAGGGCAAAAAACGGATATTTATCCTTCCACTTATGAGAGAAAAGTTTGGGGGCGTCCCCCTCCTTCGCCAGAGTGAGCAGCATGGACGTCACAGCGTACAGTGAAGCTGTCATGGTTGAAAATCCGGCAATAATCAGCACTCCGTTAAATATATGAGGTATAAACTTCAGATGATCGCTGCTGAGCGCCAGGACAAATGGACTTTCCTTAGGATTAAAAACATGCAGAGGAACCATGGTCACTGCCAAGCCGATGGAGAGTGCATAGACAGTCGCCAGTAGAATCAGCATCACTTTCCCCGCTTTGGGCGCTTCTTCCGGTTTTTTCAGCCGGTATGACATAATTCCCAGCACTTCAATGCCGCCGTAAGCATAATAGGCAAAGATTAGGGACGACCATAACCCAAGGCTCCCTGTTGGAAAGATGTCTTTGGAGGTGATTGGAAGCTTAGGTGTATACACGCCTCCTCCAATCCAGCCAGCCAGTAGAGCAACTGCTATCACCAGAAACATGATTATTGCCGCTACTTTAATAAGTGCCAGCACATCCTCAACCCGGTCAAAACCTTTATTTCCGAAAAAGACAATCAGCAGACCAAGAAGTCCGAAGCCTGTCGCAAATATCCACATGGGTGTGTTAGGGAACCAGAACCGTGAAAAAATAGAGAGCGCCGTCAATTGGCTTCCCATAATCAGCAGCTCCGAGAACCAGTATAACCACCCGCTTCCGAAACCTGCCCAGTTTCCGAATGCTTTTTTGGCATAGGTACGGAAAGATCCCTGTTCTGGATGCTCGGCTGTCATGCGTGATAAAGCATCAAACACTACATAGGTTCCCGCAGCCGCCAATAGGTAGGAAATAATTACTGCAGGGCCTCCAATCTCAATGGCTAAACTGGATCCGAGAAAATAACCTGTACCAATCGTACCCGCCACACCAAGTAAGGAGAGCTGCCACCACTTTAGCTTTTGATCCTCTTTCTTACTTTTTGCACCTTTAGTCATGGAGTAACCTCGCCCTTTTATTTATTGATTGTAGGGTACACCACTTTCTAAATTTTAATGCTTCACTCTTTGAACACTCCCGCCACCAACAAAAAAGAGGAATCCCGCAACCATCATAGATGGCTTATTGGGATCCCTCTAATTTAAAAAAAATTTATTAATGACTGCGCTGATCGCATCATTTTTCACCGGCTTGCTGATATAGTCATCCATACCTGCTTCCAGACAGTGCTCCCGGTCTCCCTTTAAGGCATTGGCTGTAACCGCTACTATAATCGGCTGCTGCTCGGGTGGCAGACTTGTCTTAATTACTCTGGTAGCTTCGAGACCATTCATCCGAGGCATCTGAACATCCATAAAGATGAGATCATAGGTATCATAGGCTAATGCCTGCACTACTTCTGTTCCATCGTCAACGATGTGTACGGAATGTCCGCGTTTCTCCAGCATCTTCTGCAGGACAATTTGATTGATATCATTATCCTCGGCAACCAGAATCTTCAGATGGCGTTTATTCTCCTCTGCACCTGTCATGGATGTAACCTGCTCCACTGAGCTGTGACCAGTCTGCTCTACTTCACGGAGAGCAACTGTGAACACAAAGGTAGCCCCTAGGTTTTGCCCGTTCTCCACGTTAATTTGCCCCCCCATGAGTTCAACAAGTTTCTTGGTAATCGCTAGACCCAAGCCTGTTCCCTCGTGCTGGCGGTTCATGAAATGATCTAATTGGTAAAACGGCTCAAAAAGTCGATTCCTTTGTTCTTCCGGAATGCCTATTCCAGTATCGGATACTGAAACATGAAGGTTTGTTTTCCCCCTTAAATTACCTGATACCCTCGCAGTTAAAGTTACGCCGCCCTTATAGGTGAATTTAACGGCATTCCCAAGGAGATTGAGCAAGATTTGCTTGAGCCGCTCTCCATCCCCAATTAAAAAATCAGGTACTTCCGGACTGATGGACACATCGATAAATAACCCCTTGACTTCGGCTTTACGAGACAAAACATCCACTGCTGAGAAAATACAGTTTCGCACATGAAAACGCGCCTCGTTCAATTCCGTTCGCCCAGCCTCGATTTTACTGAAATCAAGAATATCATTGATAATCGATAACAAGGTGTCTCCGCTTTTGCGAATAATATCCAAATACTCCCATTTCGGAGAAGTTTGCTCTGTCATCTCCAGCAGTAAATCGGTCATCCCGATCACACCGTTCATAGGTGTGCGGATTTCATGACTCATCATAGCCAAAAAGTCACTCTTCGCACGGTTCGTATTTTCTGCGGTTTTCTTAGCGATCAAAAGCTTCTTATGCTCGGTAATATCCTTGACGATGATATAAAAACCGACCTTTATTTTGTTAATAAGGATAGGAGCAACGGTTGTAAGCACTTCAACCTCATGTCCGTCTCTATGCCTGATTGCGCTGATATTACGCTCAGGGCACCTTTCCTCTTCTGTTGAATAACTGAGAATATCTTTCAGGCGGTCGTTCCCTACAATTCTGGCCACACTCATGCCCACCAGCTCATTGTTGTACCCTGTCAGTTGACGTGCTTTGTCGTTCCCATTAATGATATTACCTTGTAAATCCAAGGAAATAACTGCATCATGATTGTACTTTTTCAGCGAGGTATACCGCTCGACAGACTCCTGCAGCTTTTGCTCCACGATTTTACGTTCTGTAATATCTCTTCCAACCGCCAGGATATTCCTTCCTACTGCATCCTCCACGATTCGGAGCATAAATTCTATCCAAGTGTAATTACCGTCTGCTTTGCGAACCCGTACCTGTATTTTGTCATTAACTGCTGACTTAGGGAGGTCAAATACCGAATGGTCATCAGGATGAATTAAGTCTCTGTTGTTGATTCCGAGTATATCCTCCGGATTATAGCCCAGCATCTCGTAGACAGATGGGGAGCAATAACGGCTATTCCCATCAGGTCCTAGAAGAAACACAATATCTCTAAGGTTAGTCGTTATCAAACGATACAGATCATCAGGTTCTACTTGTCCAGTCTTCTCAGGCATGGGTTTGAGCATATCCGTCAGGATTACAATATAGAAAAGAGGAGCCCCCGTAGAATTGTTACTTATACGGGTTAAGCGTAACAATACTGAAACCGGCGTTCCGTCTTGATGAATCAATCTAATTTCGTGATCAAAGAAAGGGATTCCTTCATCCTTAAGTGTTGTGATCATTTGCGTGTAAGTTTCCAGATCATCCCCGTATACGAACTGACCGAAGTCCCGTCCCTGCAGTTCTTCTTCAGAGTAGCCGAGCAAGGCAGTAACAGCAGGGTTGATACTCGTCCACTTCTTGTCAGTGGAAAGAAACGCTTCTCCAACAAATGCAGATCTATACACGTCTTTAAAACGAGAGTGACCTTCCATGTGATATCTTAGCATTAGTTTCCACCCGCCCGTTTGTGGAGTCATGATTAATAATAGAGGTCCAATTTACTTAAAATCTCAATTATTAATATCTTGTATAATTGGGCGGATGTCAATTGAAAATATTAGCGTTCACTTCCACCTTTATTTCAACTGCCAATCACTAATATTGAAATCTTTCTTAGCCAGTTTCTGGAAAATATTTCACATACAAAAAAAGACCCAACCTTGATTGGGTGAGCCGTTGATCTATGCCGATCTACATCAGATATCTAAAATAGATGTATACACTTGATATGACGATAGACAAAATCATTAACGGAAATCCGTACTTTAAATACTTCATAAACGTAATTGGATAACCCTCTTTGCCCGCCAGACCCGCAACAATCAGATTGGCGCTTGCTCCGATAAGAGTACCATTCCCACCCAAACAGGCTCCCAGTGCCAAGCTCCACCATAACGGCTCCAGATTCGAAACTCCCATGGTTCCCATCTCCTGAATCAGGGGGATCATTGTTGCTACAAAAGGGATATTATCCAGAAAAGCTGAGGCTATAGCACTTAACCACAAAATCAGCATGGAGCTTAGCAGGAGGTCGCCCCCGGTAAGATCAATAGCTTTAGCCGCAAGCTCCGCAATGACGCCGGTCTCCACAAGACCAGATACCAAAACGAATAAACCGATGAAGAAAAATATGGTGATCCATTCTACACTATGAAATGCTTTTTCCAACATAGACTCACCTGTGAGCAAAAGCAGCAAAAATGCACCTGATAAGGCAACGGTTGCGGATTCTAAATGTAAGGATTGATGGAGGAAGAATCCTAAGATTGTAACTCCCAGAACGATCAAGCATTTCCGCAGCAGCTTATGATCAGAAATCAACGAATGCTCGTCCATCTCCATAATTCTCTGCTCCAATTCAGGAGTAGACTTAATTTGCTTCCCGAACATGATAAATAGCAACGGTATGTAAGCTAGTAAAATAATGATGACTACTGGTGCAAGGTTACTGATAAAAGCCATGAATGTCAGTTCCTTTACCGCACTGCCGATCATAATGTTAGGCGGGTCACCAATAAGTGTTGCAGTGCCCCCTACGTTTGAAGCAATAATTTGTGAAATCAAAAAAGGAATTGGATTAATTCGCAGCTGCTTTGTAATACTGAAGGTAACTGGTACCATCAACAGCACAGTAGTAACATTATCCAAAAATGCCGAGGAAACCGCCGTAATAACAAATAAAGCTATTAATATTTTTTTGGGTTGGCCCTTTGCAACTTTAGCTGCTTTCAGCGCCACATATTTGAATAGCCCGGTTTCTGAGGTCACCCCGACAATTAACATCATGCCTACAAGTAAACCCAGCGTATTGAAATCAATGTGATGAAGGGCGGTTTCCTGATCAACGATTCCAAAAACAATCATCAGTACTGCACCGGCCATAGCCAGGATGGTACGATGAATTTTTTCTGAAATAATTAAACCGTAAATAAGTAAAAATATAGCAATAGCCCATATGGCTTGCTGCTCCATTCCCTAATCCTCCTCTTATCTCTCTATTTAATGTGTATATTCCTAAATGTATATTCCATGAAATCTCACAAACTTACAAATTGTAAGTGATCGATGTTGTGTGATATAATACTACTACTTGATACATATACAGGACAAGCTTCAAACCAATATTTTAGCTAATAATATTAATAACAAGGGGTATGCACTGATGAGCACCGATACAAAAAGACGTCCCGAACAAGTCTTTGAATTTGGCATTTATACACTGGGAGACATCGTCTCCGATCCATTAACGGGAGTAACTATCTCTCCTAAACAACGCCTCGATGAGGTTGTCGCCGCAGCTAAGCTAGCGGATGAACTTGGTCTGGATGTATTTGGTGTCGGGGAACACCACCGGCTTGATTTTGTTGTATCCTCCGTTCCAGTCGTACTTGCAGCAATCTCACAGGTAACCTCTAATATTAAACTAACCAGTGCCACAACAGTACTCAGCACCATTGATCCTGTCCGGGTATTTGAGGATTTTGCCACGCTCGATTTACTCTCAGACGGACGTGCGGAGATCATCGCCGGACGGGGTGCTTTTACAGAATCCTTCCCTTTGTTTGGATATGAACTGGATGACCATCACCGCCTATTTGCTGAGAATCTTCACTTGCTGCAGCAGTTAAATGAGCATGAAATTATGAACTGGAAAGGCCAGTATCGCTCGCCTCTCATAGATGCGGAAATCGCTCCTCGTCCTCTGCAATCCCGTATACCACTCTGGGCAGGTGTCGGAGGTACTTCAGAAACCGCAGAAAAAGCAGGCTCACTTGGAATTGGAATGGCCATGGCCATTCTTGGGGGAAGCCCTGAACGTTTTCAGCCTTTGGCTGACAGCTACCGGCGCGCCGGTGCGGTGAACGGACATCACTCAAGTGATTTGAAGATTGCCATTACCAGCCATGGGTACATCGCCAGAACATCCGCTCAGGCGCTGGATGATCTTTATCCTTACTATTTAAACTATTTTAACGCTATCATGATTCAGTCAGGAAGCCCATATCAATTGTCACGCAGTGATTTTGAGCAGTTTGTGGCTCCTGACAATGCACTGGCCGTAGGCACCCCGGATCAGATTATCGAGAAAATACTATACCAGTACGAGTTGTTCGGTCATACCCGCTTCATGGCTCAAATGGATATCGGCGGTCTTCCCTATGCCAAAGTAGCTTCCGCTATTGAACTGCTGGCAACAGAGGTTGCCCCGGTGGTGCGTGAAGAAATTGCCCGGAGAAACAAGATCAAATCTTAACCGATGCTTCTATAGACCCACACTAGATCAACCTAGAAAAAGGCAGACCAAGAATAAACACCTTGGCCTGCCTTTTTTAACGTTCAGAATATTATTTTATTTAGGATTAAACACGGTTCCCATGAATACAATCGCACCTGTGGTATGATCCTCAATAGCGAAGAAAAAGGGACGATTCACGCTGATTTGAAACAGTTTGTCTGGAGGTGGTGCGCTGCCGGTCATAAGGATGGAAGTAACTGCTGCCGCCTCTGTTCCTTGCTCATTCACCTCAATAAACGATTTATGAAGCACATCGGTAATGTAGAGACCGCTGTTCTTACCTGCCATAGCTGAGAAGTCAGCCGTTGCCGAATCGAAGGCCTTATTCACACCAAGCCGCTGTAATGTGTCTTTGAGACTCTGGTTATATTTCATTTGGAAACGGGGCAACTCTACTAAAGCCTCCCCCTCCTTAAAGCCTTCCCTCCATGTATCCGAATGTGAGAACAGCTGTGCTACAGCATCTGTAAGGGGCAAGCCTTCATTCGGAAGAACAACCACCATGTCCCATTTCCCGCTGCCATAAGGTAATCGAACGGCCTTGAAACTCTCCGTTTCCTTATGGGCTAATATTTCTTTCTTCCGCATCATTTGGACCGTTTTCTCGGAGCCATCGGCGAGATAAAAGGGCGCTTCCCTGGTCAACGAATTCTCGAAGGGTTTCGACCAGGTGCCGTTGAAATATATTGCATTTGCCAGCATTAATACATTGGATTTTAGCAGACTGGGATCTACAATCTCCTCGATTCGCCCATTTGTATTGTCCTTCACCCATTGGTTAATCGTCTGGGCAGCCCCCGCATCTTCAAAATCCAACGTCTCTACTTTGACCCCATATGACTTCTTAATCGTACGGATATAGCCATCCTCTAAAGGTGTCTCTTTCCTCGTCCAAAGTCCATTTGCAATCTTTAATTCGACTTTGGAATCGCTATGCTTCAACAAATCGCTCAGCACTGCATTTCCCTCATTCAGAGCTTCAAGAGTTAACCCATCTATCCCAAGGGTATGTTGAAGCTCTGCACTAGTCTCACCTTCTGCCCCATTCAGGACAAGGGAAAGAGCAAAGGCCATACTAAGCGGAGAGATGAATAGGTTCTCACCGTTAGACTCCTCCAGCAACTTATCCGCTATATGTAGGGAAAAATCGTTGTAAGCTTTTACCTGTACGGCGTTAACATCCTGTGCCTGATAGATTGAGGATACCTTTTCATTGCTGCTGCAACCGGCTGTTCCAAGTAATAGAACCATCAGTATAACCATAGGCTTCCTAAATATTGAAGGTAATAACAAGCCACTCACCCCTTTTTTATATTTATATACATATGTGTAAGACGTTTCAAGCTAATTAATGGTTGCAAAAACATTTCGGCTTGTGCCGCTCCAAACTGACGCCTATTCCTGCACTTTGTACAACATTTCGTCTCTTACCGCTCCAAACTCACGGGATTCCTGCACTTTGTACAACATTTTAGCTCGTACCGCTCCAAACTACTCCCTATTCCTGCACTTTGTACAACATTTCAGCTCGTGCTGCTCCAAACTGACGCCTATTCCTGTACTTTGTACAATATAATCAGCTCATATGGCCTAGCACCTTATAAGGAAGGGCTGCCCCATTATGGAGCAGCCCTTATTAATCATCATGTAATTGTGTCTTTTTACATTTATTGTGTCTCTTTCCACTTATCATATCTCTTTATACCCTCTTTATTGCTTGCGATATTCCCGCGGTGTCTGACCCGTGGCTTTTTTAAAGACTCTGCTGAAATATTTCTCATCCTCATAGCCAACCAGCTCCGAAATTTGGGATAGCCGCATATTCGTATTTTGCAGCAGAACCTTGGCTTTATCTACTCTCAAGTTGGTTAAATAATCGGATAGATTCTCTCCTATCACTTGTTTGAACTTACGGGAGACATTCTCTCTACTGATATAAAAACGTTCGGCAATATGCTGAAGCGTCATGTCCTGTTGATAATGTTGGTCTAAGTAACTCCTGATTTCGAGGATAATTTTACTGTCTGTACTCTGAGTCAGTCCACCCTCCTTGGACAGCTTCAGCAGCAGCGCCTTCAACTGATCTCTCCAAGCTTCCACTGAAAAAAGCCCTTCAGCATCATAACAAGGTGCGAAATGAATGCTCTCCTCGGCAAAACGTTCATCGCCCCACTGCTCTTTACTCCAGCGGGTAAGTATGATCCCAATCTCTTCTTCCCACCGCTGGATACTGCTCTCCGTTAGAAGAGTCGCGCTGCTTATATATTCGGCCCAATCATCAACGGCTCGATACATTCTTTCCATTTCTCCGGACAGGACGGATATTCTGAACTTTTCCAGTTCCGCCGGGAGAGAGAGATCAGCTTTGGTATTTACATCGTCAAGCTCTTCCCGGTAGAGATGAATCCTGCCATGATTTTGTAGAATATTCCGCCCGCTAAGACCCTGACGAGCCTGACGGAAAGCATTCGGAAGCTGAGACGGAAAAGCATTGATTGCACTTAAACCGATATCCAGCTGTATACCATAGGTTTGTTGAATAGATTCATTCATGTGAAGTACCCAGTTCTCAGCCTCCTCCACCGTATTCCAGAACAGGACGACGATATCAGTATCCGCAAGCCAATACCGAAAAGCGTACCCGCTGCGCCGCGGAGAAATGACTTCATTGCAGACATTCGCCAGTACAAAGGACGTTAACTGTAGATCACCATGGAACCTCTGTAACAAACGGCAGTTAGCCGACTTCAACGAGATAACAGCAATCCGGCAGGTTTCAGTCCCCCTAAGTAAACCCAGTTCTTCAGAGAGCGAACCCGCAAGTTCCTGATAAGAACGCGTTCCTGACACAAGATCCGTTAATGCCTTATCCCAATAAAGTGGACGCAGCACATTAAGCTGGATATTCTGACGGTTGAGGAGCTCCCGCTCTTGCTCTTCTTTTCTCCACATTTCAAAAGCACGCTCTGCGGCAGCGATTAATTGCTTACTGTTCAAGGGTTTAAGCAGGTAATCTGTTCCCCCATATACGATCGCTGGTTTCACGTAACTGAAATCCTGGTACCCGCTGATCACAATGGTTTTTGTATTCGGAGAATGCTTGTGCAGCCACTCCAGCAGTTCTGCCCCGTCCAACAAAGGCATCTTCATATCTGTAAAAATAACGGCGGGACGCTGCTTTTCAATAATCTCTATGGCTTCTTGACCGTTCGTGGCTTCGTAAATCTCAGAGATCCCGTGTTCGTCCCAAGGGATGAAGTATCGGATGGCTTCGCGCACATGTCTTTCATCATCAACAATCAGTACCTTCAACTCTCTTCCCCCCTTTTCAATCCCCGTTCCTCATTCAAGGGGATGATCAATGTAACCGTTACGCCGTTATCCACATTCCTGTCCATTCTCAACTGGACCTCTTCGCTAATCTGCAGACGAAGTCTGGCCAATACGTTACGCAGACCGATTTCTTCATGATCCGTTCCTTGAATATTCATCAGACCCGCTTCGAGCTCTGCCAGATGCTCCGTGGAAATCCCTTTCCCATTATCCTTGACAGCAATTACTAATCGTTCGTTATCATCCAAACTGCAATTTATTGAAACAAGGCCTTGTCTGATCCCATCCTCAAAGCCATGTTTGAAAATATTCTCAACAATAGGTTGGAGAATCATCTTGGGAACAATGATAGCCCTAACCGCTTCCTCAACATCTATATTCAACTGGAGCTCCTCTTCGCCGAACCTCTCTTTTTGCAAAATCATATAATTCTCCACATGTTCGATCTCATCCTGAAGCGGTACATGCGTACGTTCCGTGGTCATCGAATATCGCATGATGCTTCCTAAAGAGTAGATAAGGTCGTATACCTTCGGCGCATTATACCGCAATGAAAGCGTGGCAATAGACTGCAGTGCATTATAGAGAAAATGAGGATTTACTTGCGCTTGAAGCGCCTTCAGCTGGTTGGTTTTATTGGCGATTTCCAGTCGGTACTCTTTCAAAATCAGGTCGTTGATGGTTCGGGTCATTCCGGTAATCTTCCGGGTCAGCAGGCCGAATTCATCCTCTCTTTCGGAGTCTACGTAAGCGTCCAATTGACCGATTTGCACCTTCTGGGTGTAAGATATTAACTTCTTGATCGGTCTTGTAAATCCGAATGAAATTAGAACCGCCGCAATCCCTCCAATAATCAAAAATAGAATGCCGACTCCGCCATTAATACGCGTGATCGTTCTAGCGTCACTATACAAATCCTCATAAGGGACCAGCTTGATAATTTTACCTTTGAACAGCGTAGAATCTATATTTCTAAACATAACAATCCCCTCAAAATCCCGGTCGTTCCAGGTGAAATGGCCATTGTTTTTGTTAGGGGGAAGTTGGCTCCAACCTGCTTCAATCTTCTTCCCAATCCATTCCGAATCGGAGGCGAATAAGGCCTCTCCATGTTCATTCATCATGTACAGACGTTCTGTTTCCGAATTATACATAGACTTAGCTATATTTTCTAGCTCTGTTAATCGGAAATCCATGGAGAGGTCAGCCAGTACATCCGCACTCGGGGTGCGATATATTGGGAAATGCGCAGTGAACACCGGAACTTGCCCCGATTTTAGATTTAAAAAACCTGATTTCACACCATACTGATGATCCATGTGTGTAACCTCAACAAAGGGGCGGTTAGAGCCGTTAGGATTGGTTGTCGGAGTATATCTATCATTAAATTCCCTGCGGAATAATCCACCGAGCACGGTATTAGACTGCTTCCCCGCACGGACAAATAAGTGGATTTGGAACATATTCTCGTCCGATTGGAACATATTATACAGCTGAGTAGCGATAATGCCCCGATTATCCGGTATGGCGGAGCCCCCGGCAGCATTGCTTTTAGCTTGAAGTAGGGCAGTATAGAATGAGCCTGGAACATTGATTCCACTATACAAAGATAAGACACGCTGATTTATCCCGCTGAAATAGTTGCTAAGATTGGCCTCTCCCAGGGTCAACAGTTTCGTGTTCTGTTTAACCGATTGTTCGGTTACTGACTGCTTCGTATAGAGATAGGAGATCGTTACCGAAATGCCTGCCGGAATGACGGTTGCCAGAAGGACAAGCGCCATGAGCCGGGTTCTAATACTGTTTCTGAACATGCTAATCCTCCCCTTAAATTGCTTCAGCATTATCTTACTGCAATATAATCCACTTTTATAGTCATCAAATTGAGTGTTGAGGTTCGGCGGGCTTTTTTATAATAGAGTCAAGATCAAGTAAACAACCAAAAAGGAGATCCTTTATGAGAAAAGCATTGCACCTACAAAAAGGCTGGGGCCAGCAGATGGTATTTTTGGGACCGTGTCTTTTATTCTTCCTGACCATAGTAGTCACACCCTTTATCCTTGGATTTTACTACTCCTCCACGGACTGGAATGGGCTGGATCTCGACAAAGCCGTCTGGACCGGTTCAGCAAACTGGAAGCGTATCTTTATGAATGACGATAAGTTCTGGGATTCTTTGTTCTTCACACTCCGGTTCACAGCGGTGTCTGTGGTTGGAGCCAATATTCTGGGACTCCTGCTTGCCTTCATTCTGATGACCGCGTTGAAGACCAAAAAAATTCTCCGCACCGTCTTTTTCATGCCTAACGTGATCGGTGGAATTTTGCTCGGGTATATCTGGCAGTTTATTTTTACTAAAGGCTTCAACACAATTGGCGATTTAACGGGAATTTCTTTCTTCAATCTGCCGTGGCTCGGAACACCAAGTACCGGATTCTGGGGATTAGTTATTGTGTTCATCTGGCAAACCGCCGGTTATATGATGGTCATCTATATTGCAGCCCTTGCAGGTATTCCCAAAGACCTTATTGAAGCTGCTAAAATTGATGGCGCACGCGCTCCTCAGTTATTCAAAAGCGTCTATGTGCCCTTGATCATGCCAGCCATTACGATCTGTCTATTCCTGACTACTTCCAATGCCTTCAAAATGTTCGATCTCAATCTGTCGCTGACGAAGGGCGGTCCGGGTACATCCACCCAGTCACTCGCTTACAACATTTATTCAGAGGCGCTGATCAATAACCGCTATGGTCTTGGCACAGCTAAAGCACTTCTATTCTTCTTCGCCGTTTCTATAATTACGATCACCCAAGTATGGATTACCAAAAGAAAAGAGGTGTCGTCATAATGCAAGAGACTAGCAGATACCGGCTGAGTACCTTTATACTAGAGTTTGCCGCCATTCTTCTTGCCCTAATCTTCTTATCTCCGTTCTATCTGGTACTGACCAATTCGGTGAAGGGTCTCCGGGAGATTCTGGTGGACGCCGCGTCCTTTCCTCAAGTCTTTAAGTGGGGGAACTATGCAGAGGTTTGGAACATTATCAACTTTCCAAAAGCCTTTTGGAACTCTTTTCAAATTACAGGCTTGAGTGTTATCTTCATTGTTCTATTCAGCTCTATGGCTGCTTATCAAATCGTAAGAAGGCCTTCAAAATTTAACACATTCGTGTTCCTGCTGCTGATCTCAGCGATGATCATTCCCTTTCAGTCCCTGATGCTTCAGTTGGTTCGTGTGACGAGTATTTTGGAGCTCCGTGGGGAAATATACGGTATTGTAGCCTGTTATCTGGGCTTCGGCATGCCGCTTTCAGTATTCCTATTTCACGGGTTCATCAAAACCGTACCTTATGAGCTGGAAGAAGCCGCTCGTGTAGACGGTTCGAATCCTTATGGAGTGTTCTTCCGCATCGTCTTCCCGCTGCTCATGCCTATTATTGTCACGGTCATTATCCTGAATACCTTGTGGATCTGGAATGACTACTTGTTACCTGTTCTAGTCATCGGAGGCAATAAGGATTTAACGACACTGCCTGTAGCTGTTACCAAGTTCTTTGGACAATATACAAAAAAATGGGATCTTGCTCTGCCTGGTCTGGTGATGGCCATCACCCCTATCCTGCTATTCTTCCTCTCTCTGCAAAAATATATTGTTGAAGGGGTAACCGCTGGGTCGGTGAAAGGGTAGCTGCAACAATATCCACTTTTTTTAGCAAAATATTAAGTGTAAGTTGTTTCTTAATTCCATTAGGATCAAGTTGTAAGAACTTAAACCCAGGGAGGTTATACAAATGAAAAGGCTTGCATTCATTTCCGCAATCGTTTGCACTATGATTATCGCAGGTTGCGGTAATAACGGCAATAATACCGCCGCAGTCAATGGTAACGCAAATAATGGCAAAGAGACCGCTGCTCCAGAAGCAACAACGACCCCCAAGAAAGATGTCACTATAAAAATGTTCCAGTTCAAAGTTGAAATCGCTGAACAACTGAACGCGCTGGCTGAAGAATATGAAAAAGAAACCGGCGTGAAGGTTGAAGTAGAAACCCACGGCGGCGGTGAAGATTACGGTGCACTCCTCAAAGCGGAAATCGCTTCCGGGTCAGAACCGGAAATTTTCAATAACGGCGGATATTCGGCCCTCGTTCCTTATATGGACCGGGCAACAGATTTATCTGCTGAGCCTTGGGCCAAGGATCTGATTCCAACCTCTAAGGCTCCTGCAACCGTAGATGGTAAACTGTATGGCATGCCGATGAATGTTGAAGGCTATGGCTTAATCTATAACAAAGCCTTATTCGAGAAGGCTGGAATAACTGGTGAGCCTAAGACATTGTCCGAATTGAAGGCTGCCGTAGAGAAACTTAAGGCTGCTAAAATCACCCCTTTTGAAGCTACAAATGAGTGGTGGTCGATGGGTATGCATATGGTGAACGTGGGACTTGCCCATCAGCCGGATCCAAAGAAATTCATTGAGGATCTCAAAGCCGGAACACAAACGATCAAAGGTAACGAAGTATTTATCCAATGGCTGGATATGGTGGATCTAATCTTCAGCAACGCCCAAAAGGATAAAATGACGTCAGACTACGCTACACAAGTTGCTGACTTTGCTTCCGGCAAAGCAGCCATGATGATGCAGGGTAACTGGACTCAAGGCGACATCGACAAGATTGATCCTGCCCTCGAGCTAGGCGTTCTTCCCCTTCCGATCAATGATGAAGAAGGCACAATTCTGGTTGGTGTTCCGAACAACTATATCGTCAACAGTAAATCAGAGCATCCTGAAGAAGCTAAAGCCTTCCTGACTTGGTTGGTTACCTCGGAATCAGGCAAAAAATATCTGACCAAGGAATTCAAGTTCATTCCAGCGTTGACTAACATTGAAACTAAAGCTGAAGACATTGGTCAAGTTGCTGTAGCCGTTCAAGAGAAATCGTCAACTGCACTTGGCTGGAACTGGGATATGTTCCCTGACGGTGTAACTCAAGGCTTCGGTGCTGCTATGCAAGAATACCTCGGTGAGCAAATCAGCCGTGATCAGCTTCTTGAGAAATTAGATAAAGCTGTTCAGGATATTGTGAAGCAATAAATATTTCAAGTTCAATCTAGATCCACAAGAAAACCCAGCTCCGTTAGTCAATCAGGAAACATCCTGATTAGCTAATCTGAGAGCTGGGTTTTTGTTGTTTAATTTGCTATCCATTACTCAATGCACGAAGCAATCAAGGTCATTTAAATTTAAATGTACTTTTACACTTGATCGGCCCCGGTAGCTCGTTTCCGCCTACTCTAATGTACTTTTACACTTAATTCCGCCCCAGTAGCTCGTTTCCACCTATTCTAATGCACTTTTACACTTCATTCGGCCCCGGTAGCTCGTTTTCATCTATTCTAATGTACTTTTACACTTCATTCGGCCCCGGTAGCTCGTTTCCGCCAATTATAATGTACTTTTACACTATATTCGGCTCCGGTAGCTCGTTTCCACCTATTCTAATGCACTTTTACACTATATTCGGCCCCGGTAGCTCGTTTCCCACTATTCTAATGCACTTTTACACTATATTCCGCCCCGGTAGCTCGTTTCCACCTATTCTAATGCACTTTTACACTATATCGTCTTCTATGGATTAAGGTATTCCGCTGTCCCCTTTTTCTAAAAAGTTCAATTTATCTAGTTAACAAAGCATGCAATTCCTTAGCCTCTTCATTCTCAGGCTCCAACGTTAACGCTCTTCGTGTATAATTCGCTGCAGCTTCCTCCATGCCAAGCTCGTAGCAGCAAATCGCCAGACTATAGAGCACCGTCATTACGGGTTCTTCCTCATTGGCCTGGAGAGACCGCTCCAAGAACATTAGTGCGTCCTCGAACATGTCCATTTCATACAGCAGCAGCCCGCAGTCCAGTGCCAAGTCATAGTTCTGCGCCAAAGGATAGTAGCCTGTCCACATCAAATGGATGCCGCGCTGAATATCCAGCATCTCTTCATCACTGTCCTCCTGCAGAAGCTCCGAGATACGTTCTGCGCTCTGGATGAACAGTTCTGCATCATATCCGCCCAGTCGCCAAAAAGCCAGAATTTGCTGTAATCCCATCGTATCGAATTGCTGATCCACCCATTCCTTCATACTGAAGAAATCATCCGGTCCAAATCGTTCGATAAACCGCTGATAAGCCAGACGGGTATTGGCATAACTCATAGGTGTCTGAAGCATAAGAATGCAGCCAATATTCAAGTTTTTATAATGATGTGCAGTGAATTGTGCGTGTGCTCCTTTTTGCTCCAAAACATGCTGAATCGCATGATAGTTCGCCGTCAGAGAGAAGCTTCCATGATGAATGAGCTTGGGCGGTTCTGCAAACTCCCAGTTCTCCAGCCTGTGATCGCCTTTATCCGCTGTTAGTAGAGCAAATCCTTCCTTAGACAGCCGGCCCAAACGCTCTAGACATTCTAAACCCACAACAGGGAACAGAATATGCGAATCCTCAAGCTTCTGCTGATAAAGTTCTATAACGCTATGATAAGGATACGTTGCTTGTTCATACTCAGCGGCTCGGCGATAATGATACTCAGGAACAATACGCTCCAGCACCTCTGAAGGTGTAAGGTCATCGGCATCCTCCGGCAGTTGAACCGACACCTGACATTCAAAAATCTTGCCTTCATCTACATAGAGAAGCTCTTGCGGAATACTGTCAAAAAAGTAATTCGCCACAATCAGCAATGGCTGCTGCAAATCCCCTGCCCGAACAACTTCCTTCGACTGCTGTAAGCGTAGTTCTGTATCCTGCACAGCGTCAAAAAGGGCGAAATCCAACACTCCCTGCTCGACAAAAGGGCGTAAACCCGGATGCTGCTGCCACGTAGAAATATTTTTAGCGGGTAAATCACTCATCACGTAACGAAAAGGGGGTAACGAGATTCCGGCATAGTCAATAATTTCACACAGCTTCTTCAGGATATGAAAAGCTAATCGGCCCGCCCCGGCTCCCAGCTCGAGTATAGTAACGGGATCTGTAGTATAGCCTTGATTGGCCCGATCCTGAAGGAATCCGAAGATCATCTCGGCATAGGCCGTAGCAATCATCGGATTATTCGTAATGTATTGCGGAACCGCATCATTATCCCATGCCTTAGTCCCTTGTTCTTCATAATAAGCTCGCTGGAGCTCCCAAATGGGTGCTTCACTGAAGCGGTATATAGACTTAGACTCTTCGGTTTGTGTCATTGATTTAGCCTACTTTTCTTTATATTCGTACATCCATACGGACTGAGAAGACCTTATTTGAGCGGAACTGGAAGATTTGGGAATTTAACGGACGCCAGGGACACTATTGAGCAGTTTTCTTCCCAAAAGAGGCTGTTTTAAATTGAATAGTGTCCCCTGAGTCCGCTTATGTCTCACATAACCCTTTGAGACTTAAATAGCGGCTATACAGTCCGCAGCACAGATCATTTTCTCAAAAAATCATCTCAAACACCAGAAACAAATTCAACGAGACGACTAATCCTGATATGATCCAGCCTAACGTCGCAGTAATTCGGTGATTGACCAGACTGCCCATAATGGCACGGTTGCTTGTAAAGATAACTAAAGGAATAAGGGCAAAAGCAATCCCAAAGGATAATATAACCTGACTCATCACCAGCGCATGTGTTGGATTAATGCCAAACATGATAATGGCTAACGGAGGAATCGTGGTGATTGCCCGCCGCACGTATAAGTTAATTCTTTTATTAATAAAACCCTGCATAACCACATCGCCCGCCATCGTCCCTACAGATGAACTGGAAAGTCCGGCAATCAGAAGCCCTAAACCAAACGAAATCGCTGTAGCGGGTCCAATAAGATGTCTGAACTGCTCAAAGGCTACACCCAAATCTTCGACCACTAGACCATTTTTGAAGAATAAAGCTGCCGCTACGACCACCATTGCCATATTCACAGCACCCGCGATAACCATCGCAATTATAATATCGATGAATTCCAACTTGAAAATTTGTTTTTTCTCGTCTTCGTTTTTACCCACTACCCGGTTTTGGGTGAGGGAAGAATGCAGATAAATCGCATGCGGCATCACCGTTGCGCCTAATATACCCGCTGCTAATAAAATGCTGTCCACACCTTGAAATCTCGGAGTAAATATTCCTGCTGCAACAGCACCCAGATCCGGCTTGGCTACAATAACCTGAAAGGCAAAGGCCAGCACCACAATCAATACCATCCCTGCTATCCCGGCTTCTAACGTTCTATATCCGCGCCGTTGCAGCTCGAGTATTGCGAATGAACCAACAGCTGTAATCAGTGCAGCAGGCAGCATAGGAATACCAAACAGCAGATACAGCCCCAAGGCCGCCCCTATAAATTCTGCCAAGTCCGTGGCAATAATGACGAGCTCACTCTGAATCCAGAGGAAGAAGGATACCCCTTTAGGGAACCTTTCGCGCGCAACCTCGGGCAAATTCTTGCCTGTAGCAATACCTAATTTTGCGGACAAAGACTGTATGAGAACTGCCATTAAATTAGAGGCGAATATCACCCATAATAAAAGATAACCGTATTTAGAGCCTGCCGTAATATTGGTTGCAAAATTACCCGGGTCTATATAAGCTACCGCAGCGATAAAAGCTGGACCGAGGAAAGGAAGGATTCTTTTGATCCCTTTAATATCTCCTCTTAACACAGCTTCTGCAGATATCGTTTGTTTTTTATTTTTTATCAAGTTTTGTTTGACCACGCTTTGCTCGATCATCTCAATCCCTCCTTTAGTCCGAAGATGTTGTCCTTAACCACTAATGTTTCCCTAATGCAACTTTGTATCTTAATTATAATCCGGAATTTTAAAAAAGTATAGACAAGATGTGATAAAATTATAGATACAAGTACAGTCACCTGTCTCGAATCAGAAGGTGTTTCAAATTGATGACATCATTATTAATGGAGAAACCTACGAGGTATCTGTACAAGGGCAACCTGTACACCTATCCGGAAAAGAGTTAGAAATTTTAATCCACTTGGTCAGGAATAAGAATCTCGTACTGAGCAGGGAGCAAATTTATAATGCGGTGTGGGGATATGAAGATAATGGAGATATTAATACGGTAACGGTCTATTTAAAAAACATCCGTAAGAAAATAGATCCAGATCACAAATTGATCAAAACCATCTGGGGTATCGGATACAAGTTCGTAAATTAAAAGGTACAAATAAAAGGGCCTGCCCTCCGTCATAAACACAACCGGGGCAGACCCTATTTATATTAATCTAACCATCTCATTCTTGTTTCTACGATTTCAGTAAAAATTTCACTGAAGGCCTGGACAATTTCAGGATCAAAGTGAATACCGCTTTGCCTCTGAATCTCAGCCAAGGCTTCCTCCTCTGTCCAAGCTGATTTATAGGGTCTTGTCGAAGTGAGTGCATCGAATACATCACAAATGGCTACAATTCTCCCCTCAAGCGGGATGTCCTCTCTTTTTAAGCCCCTCGGATATCCGTTCCCATCCCACTTTTCATGATGAGTCAGCGCGATAGATTCGGCCATTATCAATACCTCTGAACGGCTTCCAGATAACAGTTCGGCACCTTTGGTTGTATGCTGTTTCATCACCTCGAACTCTTCGAGAGTCAGTCGACCCTTTTTCAACAGTATCCGATCTGGAATAGCCAGTTTACCGATATCGTGCATTGCACTTGCATGCTTAAGGGTATCGCAATGCTCCTCAGGAAGCCCCAGTTTCTTTGCTACTTGAAATACATATTGACTCATTCTCATCAAATGGCGACCCGTCTCGTTGTCCCTATGCTTCATCGCTGTTATCATCCGTAAAACATACTCATCCTGAAGCTCCGCAATTCGGAGAGTACGCTGCAGCACCAATGATTCCAACTGTAAGTTTTGATCCTCCCTAAGCCTACGTTGGTGATTCGTCTCCAGTAAATGACGCACCTTTAGCGACACCTCGGTAGGATCAAACGGCTTAGTCAAAAAATCCCTAGCCCCTAGCTGGAGCGCCCGATGTCGATATTCGGAATCATGGTAAGCTGTTATGACTAAGAGAGAATTCAGCAGGGGATGATCGCGCTCATTTAGGGATGCCAAAATTTCAAATCCGTCGACAATTGGCATTTTTAAATCTAATAATAATACGTCCGGATCCTCCTGATCTATGGCCTCCAACGCCTTTGTAGAATCATGGATGACGGTTATATTCTGGTACCCGTTCATTAGAAAAAGCTTCTCCAACAATAATGTATTTGCCTTTACGTCATCAATGATCATTATTTTTACGGTTTCGCTCTTATATTGCTTTTCGTTAGTAGACATTTGCAATCCCTCACTCTTCCATATTCCGCTAAGCAGATGGACTTAGAGGAATCAAAATCTTAAATACACTTCCTTCACCAACAGTACTTGTAACCTGGATCTCTCCATCCATCATCCCCAGAAGTTTGCGAGAAACGGTAAGGCCTATGCCGGTTCCCTCTACCTGCGTCCCTTGAAGGATACGATGAAACGGTTCGAATATCTTAACCAGGTCTTCAGAACGAATCCCTACACCTGTATCTGCAATAACAATCTCCAGTTGATTTTCAGCCGCATGAACGGCATGAATGGTTACAGAACCATTAGGTTTATTATATTTAATAGCGTTAGATAACAAATTGAGTACGACCTGCTTGATTCTCATTGGATCACAATAAATCGATTCCTCATACATAGGCAGCGCATTATTATGAAGACGAATCCCGCTCAGACCACATATCGGTTGAACCCAGGAGAAACATTCCTCCAGAATATCACCTAAACGTACGCTCTCAATCTTTATGGCCAGCTTTCCGGATTCGATTCGAGATAAATCAAGAATTTCACTGATTAACTCGAGTAAATGTTTACCCGCCTTAATGATCTCATGTACGTTTTCTTGCTGCGAGACCGTAAGTGGTTCTGAGGTATCATATTCGAGCAATTGAGCAAAGCCAAGAATTGCATTCATCGGCGTACGCAGTTCATGACTCATATTGGATAGGAACTCTGACTTCGCCTTATTAGCTTTTTCCGCGATTTCCTTGGAGCTCACTATAGACTCTTCGATCTGTTTTCTATCGGTGATATCCCGTGAGATCATACAAACCTTTCGATTAGGCTCGTTTTTCTTATGGATAAGCGTCAGGTTCATAATCATCCACCTTGTCCCAATGCTTGTTTCCAATGCATATTCAAGCTCCATGGTCTGACCAGTCTCCAGAACTTCTTGTAAGGTATCAAAAAAACTTTTAGCGGTTCCCGGATCAAATAAATTGCTGATTTTTGATCCTTCCAGGCTTCTAGCAATATCGATATTAAACTTTTTGTCTACGGTCCAGATCTTCTTAATCACACCGTACTCATCAATTTCCGCAATAATATCATCGATAGATTGAATCATGGCACTCATATCCGCTTCCCGGCTTTCGAGTGCGTCTCTGGCTTCGATCAAGGCCTTGTTTGAGATCCCCAGCTTCTTGCCTACTTCAAGCAAAGTGTTTGCCGTCTCCCTCATTTCATGAACCAGAATATCAGGGGGCTCATGTTCGTATTTTCCTTTTCCAATTTCAATAGCCATATGATTGATATCCATAAGCGGCTTGGACATACTTTCACTCATTATTTTGGCTCGCCGGTAAAGAACCGTGAAATAGATAATGTAGAAGAACACCAGCCCGAGAATCATAAGTATTCCGATTTCAACCAACTCTTGTTTAAGACGGTTGGTATCGGCAAATATCTTGTCTTCAGAAGACATCACTATTAGTTTCCAGTCCGTATTCTCAATCGTCGACCAGGCAAGTATTTGCTTTTGATTATTGATTTCCACTTCGGTGAGTCCGGTTTTATTGGTGTTAAGCTGTGTCGTTAGATTCTTCAGATCGCTATGGGTGAATAGGTTGAATTCTTCAGGTTTGAATGTATCCTTCATCACAGTCTCTTGGTAATTGTGAGAGGTAAGCTCCGTTATTCCAAACAGCTTCTCTGCTTGCTCAGGCATGGCCAGTATGCTGCCATTTTTACTGACCAGCAACCCGAGTCCATCCCAAGGGATATCCATCTCCAGAACTTGGTTCTTGAACGTTTCCACTGTAACGTCTATCCCTACTACGCCTTCCAGAACATCCCCACTATAAACAGGTGCAATCGATGAAGCGAGCCATCCATTTCCTGCCGGATCCAAATAAGCATCTGTCCAAACGGCTTCTCTCTTCGGATTGTGCTCAAGATCTGCTTCGTAGTAAAAATTAAACGACGGAATATTCATTTTTGGAGGGTACTGAGAGATTACATCGAAATACGGATAAATGATATTTAAGGAGTCGAATGTATTGTAATACACGGCAGAGGCTAGTGGTTCCCTAGCGATCATTGACTTCATGAACGGTTGCAGCGCTAGCAAACTTGAGACTTTGCTTTTTTCTGAATTGCCTACCTTCTGAAACCCGCTATAAAATATAGCTGCGCCTCCGGCAGAGCTGTCAGCCTTCGAGTAAAAAGCCCCATTCGAATTCATGGTTAGCCGATTCCCGTCCTCCTCTGATATAGGTATTCTAAATTGCAAGGCTCCGGAAACAGAATCGCTGTATAAACTGGTCAGCATTGAAACTCTGCGTGTCTGACTTTCAATAAGACTTGCCTCTTGTAGGGCAAGAATTGACATTTCATTGAGGACCTCATTCTTCATGCTGACAATCTGTCGTCCCCTTGACCACTCATTGGTCACAAAGTAAATGCCGATGAACACCAGCTCGACAAGCACCAGTGGAACGACAGAAGTTTTAATATATGTTCTCCATATCCATTGAAACAAAGATATTGATGTTGTTTCTCTATCTCTTCCCATTTGGGTTCCCCGTTTCCTAACGCTCGCAAGGCTTGATGAAAACTACCAAATTATCTACATAATATTGTAATTGATAGCACCAAGTATGAATGCTTTCTATATCCTTAAGCGCAGCGCTCTCTTCTAATTGGCGGCCAATATCTGAAATTGAACGTAACCCATAACCTCCTCCACTACCTTTCATAGAGTGTCCTATGTGCGAAATGAATACTCCCCCACCTAAGAGGTGAAGGTTTCTAACGTATAGGTCTACACCCAGTGACGCTAGCGGAGTTGACACATTGGTGTGCTGAAAACACCCAACCCCTCTATCCCATCGGTCTTGCCTTTGGGAGTGCTTTTTTACGCTATTCGTATTTTCGTTGGCGAAGCTAGCGAAAGGCTTCCTTCGGAAGTTAAGGCATGTGGAATCTTTTTCCGCAAAATGTTATACGCGCCATTGACGTCTGCATTTAGAAGCAACCCTTGCTTGGATCGATACAATCCACGCGCGATACGTCTTCCACTAAATAAGGGAATAAGTTTATCGCCGTAGGTAGGAATGAAATCATTATCAATACTGCTGGCTTTGCTGGTATAGCTTTCTTCGGTAAGGATAACTTCAATGCCAACTTCGTTGGCTTTGTACTGGATCATCTGAATCAGTTGTTCATGCGAAATAAACAAAAAGTGTTGTTTATCTTTCTTGCGCATGGAAACTTGTTGTTTCCAACCTACGTTTTTGCCAATGATGAGGGTAGATATCTTTTCTTGAATCGCTAATTTTATAATATTAAAGCTAACTTTATGAGCATAATCCATCATACGGTTATGCCGATAAGCATCCAATTTACGTAGGGTTTTGGATGTAAACATTCCTTCGTCCGGCTGTTCACCCTGCCTCAAAAGGCTGTACAGACGAGCACGTTCTTTATTGTAAAACTGGTTCATGCTTTTGAGCGGGTTACCATTAAACACCTGCGGTGTCATGCCTGTATTGGTGACGACGGCGGCGAGGTTGTTTACGCCGAGGTCGATGGACATGAACGCATCTTTGTTTGGCGCAGGCGCAAGCCTGCTTTCGACATCCATAACAAGCTCGACAATAAAAACATCGTACTTCGGAATGACGCGCACTTGTTTAAGTGTCCCTCGAATACCTAGCTTCCCAATATTGAGGTGGGTTTTTGTTTTAGGAAATTTTAAATATTTGTTTTCTTTGATCACGCAATCTTGATTGGTAAAATACACTTCCTTTTGGCCTTGTTTATAGGCGGGGCTGCGCGGTTTACCCGTAAACGATGTCGGATGGATGTTATACTGTTTCATGGCTTCGAAAAAGCTTTTCCAATCATCGAATACCTTTTTCATCGTTGCCTGTGAAGATTGCATAGGTAGTGCTAGGTAATCGGGCTGTTTTATGATTTTAAATAAGGAGTCTAAAAGGTTATAGGATAAAAACGCTTTTTCTTTCGTAGGCATATGAAACAAATTAGGCTTGTTTTCTTTTGATTTTTCACTAGGTTTTAATATTTCTTTGGCTTTACGTTTTTCAAAAGCTTTCATTTGCACGTCGTTCATCAAAGGAAGCTGGGTTTCGATAGCATCCAACACTTCTTTTTGCAAGGGATGCCACAGTTTTTCACTTTTTAGAGCGGTATACGTTTGTCGAAGATAAAAATTCGTTACATTGTATAATTTTTTTGCATTAACACATGTTTGATTGAAATAATCGTACAAACGATGATTCTTTTTAATGATAATTTGACTTGTACGCTTCTCCATCTATGCTCTCACTTCCTTTAATGTCATTTCTAACCATTTTAGTGCAAAAATAAAGGCTTCAATCACCCCCCGCTTAAGAAGCAGGGGTACTCTGACCACTGTTTCGATAGATTTGCAGCTGCTTAAAGGAAGAAACAACCTGGCTGATCACAAAATACATCATGAGGATGGTAATAAGCAGCATGGATTCGTAATGCTGCTGAATTAGAGAGGTGAATGCGGCCGACGAAATAAACCAAAGATATGTGATAACCACGAATCCGGCTTTCTCTTGATCCTCTCTGATAAAAAGGTGGCTCCCAGTAACAGCGAACCTATTCCAAAGACAGTGATCTCTATAACATCCGGGCTAGGGTCAGAGGGGTTCATCCAGTTGGCAAGTCGCCCCATAACCACAATGCACATTAATGATAAAATTACGTATAAGCGCAACACCTGCAGGCACTCCAGCCCATATCGTCAATCGTCTCCACCTTATAACCGCACATAATGCCAATAATGTTTTTTAAAACATCATAATCCATACTCAGAATTACCTCACCGCGGACATCACCCGTCATTCCAACCATGACTGACACGTTATCCGTATGCACTGATGGCTGTTGAAGCAAGGCTTCTCCCGCACGAAAGGTTAAGGCCAAATACTGTGTTAACACTTTCTCTAATCCGGTGAGAATAGCATTTAAATGTACTTCTTCTATACTCATTTTATCGGCACTTCCCTTCTATTTTATGATGATAATTGCTTATCAATAGATTGCAATAAACGTTCAATTTGAAAAGGTTTTACAACAAAATCCTTAGCCCCAGCCTTCAAGGCTTCCATGACCATTCCTGTTTGTCCCATAGCACTGCACATAATGATCTTAGCCTTAGGATCCATCTCAAGAATTCTCTTAACGGCTGTAACTCCATCCATATCAGGCATCGTAATATCCATCGTTACAACATCAGGTTTAACGTGCTGGTAAACTTGGTCATCAACACCAAAAACTAGTTGTATTTTGCAAATAGTTAAGCTATAACTATTACATGAGGTGATTTTAATGGAAAATGGACGTGAATTGTTCCAAATGATGACCCGGCGCTTTGGCCTGCTGAATAGAAACTGCTGTACTGTATGCGGTTGTGACATTTCCTTAGTACAAAGCCATCTGTTATATGAAATAGATCGGCAGCATAACCCTTCCATGCAGCAGGTTGCAGAAATTCTGGCAACGGATATAACTACTTTTAGCCGACAAGTTCAATCACTTGTTAAAATGAATTTGGTCAAGAAAACACCCGATCCCAGTGATCGAAGAGTCTTCACTCTTTCACTGACTGCAGCGGGAAAAATGGTAGCTACCACCATTGATCAGGAAATGAACAATTACCTCGATGAAGTCTTCTCCCATATGACTGAATATGAGAAGGAAACGGTATTGCGGTCTGTGAAGCTGTTTAATGATGCTATGGGGAAATCAAGCAGATGTTGTGCACCTATAACCGGGTGATTTCTCTGGAGATGTATTTGCATTTTGCAAGCTATAAGCCAGGGAGGATCAAAGAATGACTACACTACCTGTTCGGCAAGCCACTTACGGTGACATCGAGAGTATTCTTCGGATTTATAATCAAGGTATTGAGGATCGTATCGCCACACTGGAGACAGAAGTTAAAGACCTAAAGTATATGGAAGCATGGTTCCAAGAACATCAAGGGCGGTATCTTGTATTGGTGGCTGTGCTGGACTACGAGGTGGCCGGTTGGGCTTCCCTTAACCCATATTCCCATCGTTGTGCTTATAGCGGCGTTGCAGACCTCTCCGTTTACATTGACCGTAAATTCCGTGGGCAAGGCGTTGGCACTTCGCTCCTGCAGTCACTGGAAACCGCAGCAGCAGAGCTCCATTTTCATAAAATTGTACTCTATACCTTCCCCTTCAACCAGAACGGCCAGGGCTTATATCGAAAAATGGGCTACCGAGAAGTGGGTGTATTGGAGAAACAAGGCGTTATGGACAACAAGTATATTGATGTGATGGTAATGGAGAAATTGCTGTAGTTAGATAAGATGAACTTAAGATATTAACTTAAGGCTCAGGCGTCACTACAGTGAAGATTTGGACTTTCGTTCCTTTTCGCTTTCTGTTATTTTTTTTGTTCAGTTTATATAACTACTTCACCGTCCGTGCACGAAATAACACATATTCAACCTTCGCCGGAATCAGGAAGTCAAGGGACAATTCTGCTGCTTTCGGCGTTGATGAATCCGGTCCTATCAGCTTACGCAGTATTGATTTACCTTGGCTGTCCACAAATATCAACTCTAACTCGGCACTACCTTTAGATATAACTGAGTCCGATGTATTCTGAACACTTAATTTCAGTTTGTATTCTTTACCAGATACTTCCTGTGTGAGCCTATTCGGATACAATGGATACGGATGCACTGTCGTCTCCGTTGGGAAAAGAGCCTTATCTACCGGAGGTACTATCCGCGCTAGAAGAACATTCATATTCTCTCTAAAATGAATACCAATCGTTGGCCGGTTGAGATTATTGCTTTGTATTTCCCAACGGTACTGTAATTCACGAAGAACGGGGATTGCTGGAACAAATAACATTCCATATCGCAGCTCCGGCTCAGCACCCAAAGAGAAACCCATATCTCCATCGAATACAGCATCTGGTTTTCCAGCTTTTATGTTTCCAACCGATCGTCCCAATAAGGACACAGTAGACATTTTCGTTTGGGGCTTATACATCAGATTCGCTCCAATTACATCGACAAATGAACGTATCGGAACCATTAATTTACCGGCTTTCACAAAAGGCGCACTCTCTCCCGGAAAAAGGACATAATACCCATCGATTGATATCGGCATGACCTGATCTCCCCGACTAGACTCAGCATTTGCTGGCGGTGTTATAACCCCAATGGACAAACAAATGAGGAGCAATACACTAATCACTAACTTTTGTTTTCTAAATAGCTGTCTGCCAAGCATTTGGACACGTACCATCAGCGAGTCACCTCCTTGGACACCTTTATTTTACGACGATTATTATTTTGGACATTGTAAATAAATTAGCTTGATAAGATTTGCCCTTTTCAGCTTCAGTATAACTTGGGTTCAGGGAATACGTGTATATTTCACCATCGACTTCAATCGTAACTTTGTCGCTGGATCTGTACTTCCAGTTACGATCGATAATCATAACTTCTTTGGAATGATAACCTAACACAAATGCATCCATTGAAATTTTATATATACTACTGATCATAAAAAGAAATAAAATAATATAGGGAAATCCACTTATGCTGACAAAAACCACTCTTTTCCACAATTCATTAAATGATTTGAACTTCCTCATTGAAAATAATGTTAATTCCACTAAAACCAAATAAAAAGCAAGCCACTCACGTATTAGTCCGATGAGTATCGCTCTTAGTTCATAACCTTCATATCTAAGTAATAAGACTGTTACGATTAAACATAGAATTATAAAAAAGCATATTCTTAAGATATTTCTGAATTTAATTTTCATAATAGATTATCCCCAAACTAATTTCCCTAAAATATATTTTCTTTCTTTATGTTGTCATCTAAATCCTTAAACTTTATTTCCATCTCAAAATGGTCGCCTAAAGCATGTGGAACAGTCATACTTATACCTAAAGCATCTTGTGTTATATAGCTATATGTATTCGTTTGATTAAGTAAATCTTCTTTACTTAAGTTGCTTATGATACCTTCAAGTACTCCTTCGCGTAGTATAAAAAATATTTATTGGATATGCCGCTCCCTCAGAGTATGTATCCCCAAAATATTGGATGCTCAATAAATAATCACTTTGGTTCATTATTCGATAAGAAATACCCATACTCGCATTAGTTACATCTACTAACTCTAAAATTTTTAAGGCTTCAGTCTCTAATAGTTCATTCAATTTAGTTTGTTTGTTTTTATTTTTCATATTGTTTATATTGGGGTAGTTTATTTTCACTTTATTTGTTGAATATGCTGCATCCACAATTTCATAATTCATCAATCTAGTAGTGGAACTGCAAGAGATTAGCAATAAGACAATAGATAATAGAACTAGTAATACTTTGGTTCTCATGCCTTCCATTCTCCTCTTATAAAATCTTAGCTTAGCTTTATCTCTTCATTATCTTTTTTTATTTTCTTAATACATTGTTCTATTCTGTCCATGTCAATAAATTCTCTATCAACATCTGCAACAAATAATAGTTTTAACCAGAATGCGTCCCCCTCAGCATAATTTTCAATCGCTTGCTCAATATTCTCTTTGGTAAATTTAACGGTGTACTAACAACAACAGTAATATGGGTTCCATCCTCAAGTTCAATAAATACATCCATATTATTATCATGAATATCTACTATTTTTGAGAGTGCAGTTGGATATTCGATTTTTTTAACTTTCATCAGTTCCCACCCTTATTTATACATATATCCCTTAGCTGCTTTTCGATCTTAGATTCCCTCTCCCCTTTATCTTTAGAAGTAACAATGTAAATATTCCCAGTTATAATCTCAACGACTTCCCCATCAAAATAAACTTTCTTGAATTTTTTATATAATATCATTCTGTCTTTTTCCAGTGCTTCTCGATTCTCATATTCATAAATAAATACAATCTTAAACCAAGGAGTACCTAAAGCTATTTGATCAATTGCTAATGTACTAATCACTGAATTAGGGCTTGGTCAAGCTTCATATAAGACACTCCTAATATTATTTGTCTGAAAATAAGAAAACCACAGTAGCATGTAACTCGCATGTGGTAATTTTCAAGCAATTTACTCCACTCTTTCCGAAGTTCCTGCTACAGTATCTATCTTAAATCTCTCTATAGGAATTCCAAGTTCTTTTGTGGTATACAGGATGTAACGAGATGGTTCATCCGTGGGTTCAAGCATCACCCAGTGATTGACCTCACTAACCCCAAGTCCTACAATCTTGCCTGTCTGAATATCAACAGGAATGAACACTTCCTCCCCCAAGCCGACTTCTTTTAGGTAGAGCCGTGCTGAACTATTTCTTTGAAATAAATTAATTAAATCGGTTCGATATTCATACTTTTCATCTGCCGTAATCTGTATTGAGTCACTTTCTATATTTTCGTTCGACCAACCGTTAGTGCTTACACTTTGGATCAGGGCGGCTGCGAGCAGTGTTGATATGACTAGTGCAACACAAATTCCAACATAATCTACTCCGTCCGTTGGAGACCATCTTTTTGTAAGTAAAATGGTAAATAATATAGCGAACAACAGAACTGGAATACCTGCACCCAACAAATAAGTAGTTCCTATAATATCCATCCCTCGTTGAAAATAAGCCGTAGAACCTAGAAGAAACCAAACAACTGATGAAACAATAAATATTATTACTGCTATTAGTAAAAGTCGTAACCATACTTTCATGATTGCCCCCTACACTTTAATACCGGTCTCATGCCATCTTTTGCACACGCATTATATTTATCCAGGGATTTCCTTGTAAAACTTGCCCTTTTTAGATTATATCATTTTAACCTTATTAATGAGCCATATCGGTTAACACCCTATTCCCATAAAAAAAAGACCAAAAGAGATATATTGCTCCCATGGTCAGTATTAATTATTAAGCAATCAACTACTAAAAGCCCCATCAACTAGCCAATTGAATGCTAGATAACGGGGCCTTCTCTATTCCATTATGTCTACCTACTAATTACTACGCACGATATTCCGGTAAACCAGTTTGTCATCTATAACCAAAGCAAGCTTTTCCCCATTGAAGCCAACAAATTGCGCTACCTTTATCGCACCCAAGTTAAATGCATTTCCTAACTCAAGGTCTACACCCATTAACATTACTTTGTCGCCAGAAGTCTCCAGCCAAACAGCGTATCTCTTCGAAATACTCATCTGCCTGTATTCACTTTTACCCTGCATGACTGGTAGGGTTAAATCAGTCGGCTGGGGATTAACCGCATCCAGATTGAGATAAACATTCTTCCCATACTGATCGAGATTCCGTTGTTTCCAAAGGGCTTGGTTGCCGTTGAACACAAAGCGCTCAACATAGGAGGTGTATGGTAGATCAAGAATTTTGCGGGTTGATCCGGATGATATCACATATTCATAGAGATCTCCGTCCATTTCTCCTTTGTAGACAATACGTCCGTTCCTAACTATTGGATCTCTCCCCCTACCTAAATCTGTCAGGGTACCATTTACCTGGTCATATAAATGCATGTCGTATTGAGGGTTAGTCTGCCAGACAATATAATTGCCTTCTATAGAAGGTATGCGATGTTGACCAGTATCCGTATTAAGCTTTGTCTCGATCTGCGTTTTGACATTGTAACTGTAGATATCCCAGTTAAAATTACTTTCTCCAGTGCTATAGTCTCTTTTATCAGCCCACACAACAATCGGTTCACCGCGTCCATTAATGCCCACCACTGGCGTATCCGTAAGTTTACCGTGTTTTGTCACTGCAAGAGTTTTGCCGGTCGACGTGTTTCCATAATAGATTTGACCGGCACCCGTTGTACCCCTAGACCGCCAAACCACGTGAGATCCCGATATATTTACAAGACCCCCCTTGAACGTAAACTTCGTCACTTCATCCTTAAAGGTGTATGTGGTTGCCGCGGATACCTGTTGCCCTGGGAGGGCTATTCCTACCATCAGTAATCCAGCAACCAATATTCCAACTAACCATTTTCTTACTACTCTATTCATATTTCTCCCCCTTAAAAAATGCAACAAAAAAAACCAAGCCCCTTGAGTAACCCGGCAGCCAGGTCATGATAAAATCATGACGGAAGGCCCGTGGCTTTGCGTCCCCGACTTTCGTACGGGTTTGCCTTTGTTCAAGCACCTGGTTTCCCATTGATAGTGCTCTATGTATAGTTAAAAAGTCTGATAACACTCAAAATTATACACAGCACTACAAGTTATTACCATAGTATTTTTTGTAAAAAATGCTTAATTACTTTAATCAAACAACAAGCAAGTTATCACTTAAATATGTTTATGCGGTATACGCTTTTTCATCAAACCATTGATCTTCTCCGATGCGATAAGCATAAGGATAATATAACTCACATTAACTATTGGGAAAATTACAAATGAACTATGAGCGGCTACCCATCCAAGGAGAGGCGGCAAGATGGCTCCACCGGTATAGGCAACAGCCATTTGGTAGCCCATGATCTTCTGTGAATGCTTCTTTCCAAAGCGAACAGGCGTTTCATGCAGCATACAGGGGAAAATAGGTGCAGATCCCAAGCCAACTAATATGAAGCCGAATAGGGAAAAGATTGTCGGTAACGGAAGTACCAATAGAATCGCTCCAACCAATGCTAGGATCTGTCCTGTACGTATAAGTGTACGATTGCTGAATTTGAACGTAACAAATCCGGTGACAAACCGGCCTACAGTGATTCCTGCATAATACATGGAGACCCACTGTGCTGCTGCGGAAGCAGACATTCCTTTAACATTTACCAAGAAGCTGCTGCCCCAGAGGCCCATTGTTGCTTCCATCCCCACATAAAACAGAAAAGTTATTAATGCCAGTTTTACACCCTTTATTCTCAAGGGCTTTTCATACTGCGCTGACTCTTGAGTTAAAGGATTAGTTGTATCCTCCTGAACCTCTTTTATATCCACCCCGCCTTGATTTCCCAAGCGCTTCCACAGAGGAAGAGTAACGAACAGCAGTACCACCAGCGCAAATTGAATCATCGCTACGACAAAATAACCACTTCTCCATGAATTGTCCTGTGCAATAAATTGGGACATAATGATAGGTCCAAGCATGGCCCCGACTCCCCAGAAACAATGCAACCAGCTCATGTGGTGAGCTTTATAGTGGGTAGCTACATAGTTGTTCAACCCTGCGTCAATAGAGCCTGCTCCCAAACCCAGAGGCAAAGCCAATACAATGAGCCAGATCATAGAAGGTGCAAAAGAAAATCCCAATAACGCCACTGCAGTAACTGCTACACTTATAAAGGTAACATTACCGGTACCCAACCGTTTAAGAATGGTCTCACTGCCTAAACTCGAGATGATCGTCCCGACGATAATTACAATGGATAACACACCTGCCATTTCAATCGGAGCCCCATATTCCAACTGCATAACAGGCCAAGCCGCTCCGAGCATAGAGTCCGGCAATCCCAAGCTAATAAACGCCAAGTAGATGATGATTAAAAAAAGCGTAGCCATATCGTCTACCACCTATATCTTTTATTTGGTTAACTGTAAGTTAGGTTCCAACGTACTTAAGGTTTGCGCAATCATTCCTTTAAGGTAATCTGCTGCAAAGTCCTCTGTGAGGATGATCTTCGGCATAGCGCTTGTCGGGAGCTGCGTGCTGCATAACTCCGTGATGGCATGAACATGCTCGGCTTGCAGAAAGCTTCCATATAACACAATGGAATCCGGATTCAGCACACTGCTGACCGCAACGGTAAGTTTGGCGATTGCTTTACACAGCAGATCGAAGGATGCAAGCAAAGACTCCTCTCCCCATGGAATCCCGAGCGGCATATTCGCCACTTCTCCGGCAAAGCTTCGTTTTCCCTTGTACAACTTCCCGTTAATATATAGCCCAGCACCCGGAGGAAACCGTTCCGGAAAATATAAATACACAATCGCCGAGTCAGGTGCTGCCTGTGTTCTGTTGCAAAACCCGATCACTGCTGCGTTCACATCATTCTCCATCACTACCGGTTTTTGATATCGATTCCTGAAGTGCTCAGTCAAAGAGATACCCAGTAAGGCTTCATAGTCCGAAACAATCATTTTCCCATCGTATTCCGCACCGGGTAAGCCAAAGCCCAAGGCCTGAATGGAGGGATAGGCTATAAGCAATGGATCTATGATCTTTTCAAAGGTTGCGAGATCGATCATCTCCACCTTCATCTCTGCCTCATGCACACAATGGCCGGATAGATTGACCACGGTATGGTGGATCAGGATCAACCCATTTTTTTCAAAAGGGAACAAAATCAACGCCAGCGCGTAATCCACATTATATATATATTGTTGTGCAGGTCTCCCTCCACTCGAAGAGGTTAAACCTGCCTCCAGCACTTCATTCTGTTGAACTAAATGCTGCAGCATTGTCCCTACAGTCACGATACTGAGGCCGGTTGTCTCTGCGATTTGCTTTTTTGTTGCTTGTTTCATTTCCTTTAATACTCTTCGGACCAAGTTTATATTGACCTCTTTAATAACCAGGGCGTTTCCACCGATGTTCTCCACGCTCTCTCACCTCAGTTTTTATAATACTTTATAAAAGTATTTTAATAAATAGTTATTTTTAAAACACAGCAGTTTAAGTTACAATATTATAATACATAATCATCCAAAATCCTTGGACAAAGAGGTGTCTTATGCATCAGTTTAACGAAGTCTTTATTGAAATATTAATTTTGTTGGCCGTTTCTATGGGTGTTATTGCCGTCGCCAAAAAAATAAATCAGCCCTTTTCCATCGCTCTTGTCGTAGTTGGACTTTTACTGGGGACCCTGAATGTGCCCTTTCTAGAGCAGGCCGAAAGGTTCATCACGCAATCGCATGTTTTTCAAGCTATTATTATCTCTTTGTTTCTGCCTATTTTGCTGGGTGATGCTACCTTAAAGTTGCCTTTTTCACACCTGCGAGAGCAAAGCAAGCCCGTTCTGGCCTTAGCTTTCGGCGGCACCTTATTGTCCTACCTCATTATAGCGCTGGCTGTATATTGGATTCTCGGCGTGCCGTTGGTTGTCGCCTTTACCTTTGCTGCACTCATGAGCGCCACCGACCCTATTAGCGTAATTTCCATTTTCAAATCCTTAGGCGTTCCTAAGAACGTTGTTACCATTATTGAGGGCGAATCTCTATTCAACGATGGAATTGCTGTCGTCCTGTTTCAAATTTCTTCAGTTTACCTAATCTCCTACATGGAGATGGGCTGGCTCGGCATTGGCAGCGGGCTCCTGCTATTCTTGAAATTCAGCTTAGGCGGGATTCTCATCGGAGCGGTTATGGGCTATCTTTTCTCCCAGTTAATCCGTTTCTATGACGACTATCCGCTGGAAATCGGCTTTTCGATGCTGCTCTTTTTTGGAAGCTACTTTATTGCTGAGCACTTTCATGTATCCGGGGTTATTGCTGTTGTGGTCAGTGGCTTGATTTTTGGAAGCTACGGAGCGAAGATTGGGATGTCGGAGACTACGAAAACCAATATTAACTCGTTCTGGGATGTCATCACGCTAATCGCCAACTCCCTGATTTTCTTAATGATCGGGCTCGAAATTAAAAATATCAACTTTATGGATGAATGGGGCCTTATTGCAGGTGCTATTGTCATCGTATTGATCGGAAGAACACTGGCTCTATACGCAAGTCTTCACTATATCAAGAACTTTCCCTCTGCTTGGAAAGCCATTTTGAACTGGGGTGGCCTGAAGGGAAGTCTGTCCATTGCTCTCGCACTAAGTTTGCCTCCGTCTTTCGAGGGTAGGCAGGATGTTCTGGTGCTAACCTTCAGCGTGGTGTTGTTCTCCCTTCTAGCTCAAGGCTTAACCATTAAACCTCTTGCCATGAAGCTGGGATTAACACAGGAAAAGAAAACCGGCTAAATCTCATTCCTCCAAGGAAACCACCCAAGAATTCAGCCTGCTCCACCAGCCGTGATCACAAAAGGGATTGCCTCGAGTCTGTAAAGACTCTGAAGCAATCCCTTTTAGTGTTGTTCTTGGCCAAATGTAACCCGAGAACTTTGTTTGTTTACTGTTGTACTTGTATCTGTACAGACAGTAACACACCATTTAGAACATAATATAGCTTCCCGCTAGGATCAAAGAAGATTTCTGTTGCTGCACCTAACGACAATGGTTGTACCTTCTGATACGTTGCCGCATCATATATTCCATTTTTACCAACCAACAACGTACCCGTAGAATTCGCTGCATAGATCGGTTCTGCTAATGTACCTAGAACCAGCGAAATATTATTCAGATCAAGGACTTTATTCTTTACGACCAACTTCCCTTGATCTTTTAACAATAGAACTGGAGTATCCAATGGATCTCTTGTGAAGTCTGGGTAAGTTAGAGTGGATTGTCCCAATTTCGTTACGCTATTTCCGCTGACAGAATAGGCATATACATTGGAGCCCGCATTTCCTGCATCCCAGCCGTATTGATACCACGAAAAGAATTTACTCTTATCGCTAGAGAAAGCTAGATCCCCTACTCCTTTGATCGAAGTTCCGTAATTCACAGCTGCAAAGGTAGTCGAATTGAACGCAAGCAGCGTTGGCTCCCAATCGCCCATGACGACATACAGCAAGCCCGAATTATGATAAATATGTCTGTGTGAGGTTTCGCGGGAATCCACTGTCGACGTGTAAGACAAATGTCTTACAACTTGTAAATCAGATAAACGCACTTCCGTTATTAGCTTATTCAGATCGTCATTCACGATAAAAATGCTAGTCCCATCTTCCGATAGTGTCAGCCCGGCAGGACGATATGGAAGCTTAACAGTCTGTGCTACCGTCTGCGTTTGAAGATTAATCACATATAGATTGTTGAACGCTTCGTCGATTGCATAAGCCTTCTGATTTGCAGAATCATAGGCAATGTCGACTACTCTACCATCCAGTTTGAGACCGGGCACCGTAACCGGTATGGTCGCTTCGCTAGTATTCTTTTCTACAACTTCGATTATATTCTTTCCTGCTAAAGTAGATATTGTAAACAACTTATCGGTATCGTTGTAAATGTATTTAGCGATACCGTCTAAATGATATGATGCCGTTTGCTGGAAGTTATTATAATCGTATACTTGTACATTGGTGTTCATCGCCGTATAAAATCTGTTGTTTGACAGATCAAAGGCAATATCAGCATACGCCTTTCCAAGCCCGTATACATATTTCATATCGTCATACTTATTGCTTGTAGCCTTAAATACATTACCGGACCCGTTAAAGATATAGGCTCCGTCTGGAGAAATGGTAAAGTTCTGCGTCATCACGTAATCGCCATGGTATGGTGAATCATACCCGCCCGGATAAAGTGGATCAACATATTGACCGTTCGTTACATTATATGTACTAAGGTCTCTCGGCGTCGTGTCTGTAGAAATCGTATAAATCTTATTCAACACAGGGTGCATTTGGATATAATTTGCTTGCCGAATTCCGCTTGCAGATATCTCTGTAAAGGTGTTCACATCATACGACTTGATATCAGTCCACTGCCCTGAACCCGAAGCCACATAGAGATACCCTGAACGGTCGACAGCGATATCAAAAGGATCAATAGCTATATCATGTATACCCGCAAGTGTAAAGGTTGCCGCGTCCACTACCGCAATTGCACCTTGTGAAGTGTAAGTATAGGAAGAATGCTCCGCTTTTAGCAAAGATACATAGACTTTACCATCTGCATATGTGAGACTCTCCGGAGGTAGGGTAAACGAAATGGAGTCTTTTTCACCCGTTACGTAATTGACACGATAGAGCTTCTTATTGGCTTTATCAGTAATATAGAGGATCGGCTCCGATGGATGTCTTACTGTATCCGTTATCAATACATCTAAGGCTAGGTGAGCATTATAATAGGTTGTGGCGAACGCAATGTTGCCTGCCAATGATTCTAAGCCTAATCCCGCTTTCGCTGCGGTAACAACATAATATCTTGTCGTATGTGTAAGATTCGTGCTATCGACATAGGTCGTTCCCGTTAGGGTAACAGGTTCACCGTTTGGATCCAGCAATGAAACAAAATCACCAGTAGGCGTATCGTTGTAATAGATATTGTACTGGTCCGCACCCGCAACTGGATTCCATTGCAGAGCGATCTCCGTATTCGATTTCGTCAATGCCGTTAAATTGGTTGGCGCTTCAAGTTGATCATTAATCGCATCAAGCTCCCAGGCGCTTCCGTTCCATGTAGCAAAAATCAGAAACTGTTCTCCATAAACAAGCGCTATACTATCCCCAGCAGTAAGAGGAACGGCTTGATCCGGCAACTGGTCGCTAAGATCTTGGACTGCGTAGCTATCATTGATTTGATAAAAAATTTCCTCGTTACCACCATAATAAACTTGGGCATACACACTATCGTTAACCGTAATGCTAGACAGCATAAGCCCCGAATAACTCTGTGAAGTGTCGGGATTGGTTAGGTCATACTTTGCTGGAGAGAGTACCCCTCCTGTAGTGCTGTAGATTCCCAAGTCATCAAATGATTCGATATACTGGGTTTGGTACGTATCCTGTGTAACTGAATTGGTTACGTTCCATTGTACCGCCGAATAATCATCGAATGTTGAATACACATTGTATATTTTGTCTTGTACGATAAAAGCAGCTCTAATATCCAGCCCGTTACTCTGATCCGGAGTCGGTGTTGGAGTCGGTTGCCCAGGAGTTGGCTGCCCAGGAGTCGGCTGTCCAGGAGAAACAGGACCTCCCGCGCCTGAGGTTGGTACAGGTGTCGGTGAATTTGTTGTACCTCCTGCCACAGGAACCGTTGGAACCGAACTTCCTGATACTTCCTTCCCGTCAATGAGGACGAGTTTTACCAGTACTGATAAAATATACTCTTTTACATTCTGTTCGAAACTTACACCTTCCACATTAATCACAGCTTTTACAATGGTTCCGTCTCCCGTTACTTTCGCATTAGCTTGAAGGATCACTTGCTCCAATATTGCATTGCTCAAGAGTTTGATCTCGGAGCCTTCAGAACCTGTATTAGTCTGAAGTAATGTTACGGTGGATTGTCCAGAAACTTCGAGGGTTACCGTCGAATTCACAGCCACTTTCACAAATGTTCCTTCAAGTTTCACGACATCATTGACCGTCGTACTTTCAACGGAGATGGATTGAAAGCCAGTAGTTCCTTTTTCTTGTTCCAGTTTGGCTTCCGATTTGACGACGGTATTGCTTATGCTTGTATCGCCCTTCGTAAAAACTCTGACTCGGCCGAAGTCTTTCTGAACCAACAACTGATTCATCGTCGAGTCTTGAATTACGATACTGTTTTCTCCGCCCCCGTTCACAATCGTTCTTCCTTCAACGGTCACATGATCAAGGAGGACTTCTCCTTCTCCGATCCCTGCTGCCAAGATGAGGTCACCTTTAATCACAGCATTCTTTACAGTGACACCGCCGCTGTTGATTGTCACATTCCCTTTAACTTCTTTCAGATCATAAGATCCTGCTTGGTGTATTAATTGTCCTACAGCTTTATCTAGCATCACTACAGCTTCAGCTCTTGTGATGGATTTTTGAGGACGGAAGCTAGCGTCAGGATAGCCTTTCAGATACCCCTTGGAAACCACTTCTTTCATGTAAGGTTTGCTCCAGGCAGACATTTGCTGCTCATCTTGAAAAGATACTGCATTTCTCTCTGCTGTCCCACCATCTAATTGCATAAGCTGATAAATAATTTTGGCAGCCTGTTCCCTGCTAATCGGTTGATCAGGCCGGAAAGTGCTGTCTTCGAAACCTGAAATATAACCACTAGACTTTGCTTTAGCTACATCGTTATAGAACCATTTTTCAGGGGAGACATCTGTAAAGGTTTGGTCGGCTTTATGGGAAAAGCCAAACGCTTTATTCACTATCGATATGTATTCTGCTCTAGTAATGACCTTATTGGGTTGAAAGGTTTGGTCCGCATAACCTGAAATCAATCCATTACTGATTGATTCGTTAATCTCCTCCTTCGCCCAATGACTACTAATGTCACTTAAAGAAGTTTGGCTTTCCGCTGCGTGCGTAACCCCTTGGAAAGGAATAATTTGAGCTGCCAAAAACATAACGATGAATGCGATTTTACCAAAAAATCTTGCCGACATACTATACCCCTCTCTTTTACTGTGTTTTTCGGCAACAAAAAAAGCCAATCCATGAAGAATTGTAGGTAACCCGGCTGTCATACAAGGAGTACCCTTGCTTAGACCCGTGGCTTTGCGTCTCCGACTTTCGTGCGGATTTGCCGTTTCTTATTCTACGGATTGACTTTAGTATCAACCGATTAGTTCCAAATGACTAGAATTAATTATACAAGCTTCCCCAATAATACAACATTAATCCTATTAATTCGACATATATTTTCATACTCTGCTTTACTTTCTATACAATCGATATTCTCAGGTAGCGTCAAGAAGTTTGTGTAAGAGAGTAGAAGTATCTCCTCAGTTATCCGCGACAATTACGGCAAATCGTCTACCTACATGGGTTTCAACATATAGTTGCACAATGTGCACTAGACATGCATAGAACCTTACACGAAATCGAAAAACTAAAAAAGTAATAATTTTATAGTTGTGTTTTTTGAATAAAGTGAAAAAAATCAAAGGGCTCTTAAAGTGTAGGAGTTAATTACCAAAAAAAGTAATTTTATATTCTGTTTATCCCACAATTATTTTTACGGTTTCTCGCTTGGCACTCATTCGCGGTGGGGCCTCCACAGGCTTCGGGATTTTTTGTCTTCCCTTCGATCGTCGTGTGGGCTCCATATTCAGAACCTGGATGAAAGAATCCCAGTCACTCGTGAAGTAATATCGCATCTTTCG
>NZ_JAUSTK010000037.1 GCF_030812855.1 Paenibacillus wynnii | reverse complement strand
TCAGAAAGAGCGATTGCTCATTTTGAAACATCTGACGAGAATTTTCATTCTCTTGATGAAATTTCAAAAGCGTGAAACACGCTGTGAAACTCATCCATTTTGGATTTTACTCTCGTAAAATCCCACTCACTCGTTGTTCAGTTTTCAAAGATCAATGTCTCGTTTGTCGCTCATTTTGTCTCAGCAGCGACCTTTATAATATATCACAGCACTCTCATTCTAGTCAAGCGTTTTTTTAATTTAACTTTTCGCTTTACCATCTCGGCAAGATATTCGAGAACATCTTGTCCAAAGGGCCGAAAACTAATATATCATATACTTTAAACTCCCGTCAACCCTTAAAACAATGTTATTTTAAGTCCCATAAGCATAATGACACCTGGTAAGCCAAGTATAGTTACTGTGCCGATGGTTACCGGGTTCAAAGGTACATGCACCCCACTGATTAATCCTGAGAAGTTCACTACATAAAGAGCTAATGCCGCCAGAACCAAGTGGGTGCCAAAGAGGCTGATCCAGCCCCACCCCAACCTTTTTTTCATCACTATAAATATTAGTAAGGCCGCTGATATAATCAATACACCCATCGCCGCTAGCTTCACGTTGTCCCCTCCCTTAAATAACTACCCTTCCTCCGACTGCATTTGACTGCGGTTCAACCCTAACAACTTGGCATGCTTTAAGTGGATCTGATATTTTCGTTCTGCCGCCTCAAGAATAAAGATGGCGTAATCAATCTGATCCTCTCCTGAAGCTTCATCAAACATTAGACGGGCTCTTTCCCACTCCCCTTGAGCTTTGCGCACTTCTAAGTATGCCCCCCAGTTATCGTCACTCATATGCTTCTGGGCTTCCCTGCTACTTCTACGCTTATAACTCCACCAGCCCATTTCGATACCCCCTTCAGATTGAACTCAACGATACTTGCATCGTTAATCTCATTCATATCGGGAAAGGGACAAACTTAGAACCAAAAAAAGAAGCCCCAATCCGGGCTTCTCTTCACAATTGATACTGCAAGCATTGTAAGAAATATATCTGTCAATGAATTCTAAGTAGCTAGATACTATTACGCTATCCGGTAGCACCTATTAAAAAAGCTCACGGCGACCTTCCAATGCCTTGGACAATGTAACCTCATCTGCATATTCAAGATCGCCCCCAACGGGCAATCCATGAGCTATTCTGGTAATCCTAATTTCAAAAGGTCTGACAAGCCGGGAGATATACATAGCGGTAGCTTCGCCTTCAATGTTAGGATTAGTCGCCATAATAAGTTCCTTCACCCTTTCATCACTTAGACGGGTCAGTAGCTCCTTTAGACGGATATCATCAGGTCCGATACCCTCCATAGGGGAGATGGCTCCTTGCAGAACATGGTAGTACCCGTTAAATTCCTTAGTTCGTTCTATGGCTACAAGATCTTTGGAATCCTGAACCACACAAATAACGGAAGGATCACGAGTTTTGTCCTGACACACGCGGCAGGGATCAGTGTCTGTAATGTTACAGCAGACCGAACAATAGTGGAGATTACGCTTAACACTTACGAGAGCCTTGGCAAAATCAATAACCTCGTCCTCTTTCATGTTCAGCACATGAAACGCCAGCCGGGCAGCCGTCTTTGGACCGATTCCCGGCAAACGTGTGAATGCATCGATCAGCTTAGCTAGCGGTTCGGGATAATACACTGTGGTGGTTCTCCTTTGGGTATAGCTTTATTGAGTACGGACTAGAATAAGCCGGGGATTTTCATGCCGCCGGTGAATTTACCCATGTCATTATTAGCAAGCTCTTCCGCCTGGGTAAGCGCATCGTTTACAGCGATAATTACTAGATCCTGCAGCATTTCTACATCTTCCGGATCAACAGCCTCAGGCTTAATTTGAATAGAGAGCAGTTTTTTATGACCATTTACTTGAACGGTTACTACTCCGCCGCCAGAAGTGCCTTCGATTACCTTGCCACCAAGCTCTTCTTGGGCCTTAAGCATTTGCTCTTGCATTTTTTTGACCTGCTTCATCATCTGGTTCATATTATTCATACATCATCTCTCCTCTGGAATACGCATTCGCGTGATAATATATTTTTCACTCTACTCTTTTATGATAACAAGGTCTTCCCCAAACAGCTGGATCGCCTCATCAATCCAAGGTTCTGATGTTCCGCCTGCCGCTTCATGCTCATGTTCCAGCCGCAGTTCTTCCTTACTTACTTGACTCACAGACTTAAGGGCAGCCTCATTCCAATCACGAAGCATTATTGTCACAAGTCTGTATGGCTTGCCTAAACGAGCCGCCAACACTCCTTCAATAACCTGTCTGTTGACAGGCTTCTCTGTAGTGTCACGGTGAATCGTATTTTTGAAGGCAACAAGAACTGCATCCTCTATAACAGACACTGGTTCCCCATCCACAAACCATGCATGAACGGTTACTTTCTCCTCTTTCACGGCTTGAAGCACAAGACTCCACTGCTTATAGACCGCTGCAAAATCAGTGCTGTCCTTGCCGGCAATGAAAAGATCCATATGAGGCGGCATTTTGCCTGGTGCCGATATACGAGGAGCAGGGGTTTGTGCTGCCCCGGATCTCGAAGGAGCCCCCGCTTCACGCCCGCCGCTAGAAATACTGCCGGATTGCATAGCTTGTTCCAGCTTTTTCTCCAGCGCAACGATCTGTCTCTTCAGGATAACCAACTCACTCTGATGAACAGCCGGAAGGCCGGCCGAAACAGCGACAGAGGCAGATGAGTCCATAGTAACAGGAAGATCACCCTGCCGCATACTGCACAGCTTCATAAGGGCTACCTCAAACAAGGTCTGCGGATGAGTCGCATATTTCATCTCACCAAGATAACGGTTCAGCGTATCAACGATCTCAAAGAGCCGCTCCCGGGAGAAAGCTGCCGCCATATCCTTGAACTCTGCTGGATTTAAGACTCGGTCTGTTAGTTGATCTGCCCCCGGAACCATTTTGATCATTAGCAGATCGCGGAAATAATGGAGCAAATTCTCTAGACATTTGTCGGCACTTTTACCTTCATGCATAAGCTGCTCCACCAACTCCAGAAGCAGCCCCATGTTACCTTCCAGTATGGCCGAAGCCAACCGGGCAAATTGCTCTGCAGGTATCCCACCTGTCATACCGAGCACCTGCTGATAAGTTACATGCCCATCGGTAAATGAGGATATCTGATCCAATATACTGAGCGCATCACGCATACCGCCATCTGACAGACGGGCAATATACTGTAATGCGTCAGGGTCCGCTTCAATTCCCTCTTTTTCGCAAATCTCACTAAGCAGACCTGTCTGCTCTTCAAGCGATACTCTACGAAAATCAAAGCGCTGACAACGCGAAATAATCGTTGCCGGCAATTTGTGGGGTTCGGTTGTAGCCAGAATGAACATTACATGCGGTGGCGGTTCCTCAAGAGTCTTCAGAAGAGCATTAAACGCTTCTGTAGTCAGCATATGCACTTCATCAATAATATACACTTTACGGCGTACCTCGGTAGGGGCATATTTGACCTTGTCCCGTAAGTCGCGAATTTCTTCTACACCCCGGTTGGAGGCTGCATCTATCTCCTGAACATCCATTACATTCCCCGCAGTAATCCGCAGACAAGAGGGACATTCATTACAAGGCTCTGAACCTTGTTGGCGCTCACAGTTGACCGCCTTGGCCAGTACCTTCGCAGCACTAGTCTTACCCGTTCCTCGCGGACCGCTGAACAGATAGGCATGCGAAACCCGCTGTTCACGAATAGCATTCTGCAGCGTTTGGATAATGTGCCGTTGTCCTACCATGTCTTTAAACGACTGTGGCCGCCACGCACGATACAACGCGATATGTTCCACTATGCTTTACCCTCTTTCAACTGCCGCATTCCCGGCGTTAATCGCTTATTTATTATACTATAATCCTTAGGCTTTGACCAAAAACAAAAAGCATCTTCGCTTATCGCAAAGATGCATTAATTATAAGTATAAACCGTGCACCTGTTATTGATAGCTGCGATCCAAGCGGCAACCCTACGCGACTGCTCGGACTAGGCAACCCTCCGGCACAAGAGTAACTTACTTATGGCTGCTTCCTTCCGGACCTGACCAGGTTCATAAGCACTCATTGCGGAGGACCCAATCGTCAACACAGCACGTAGGGACCAAGGCCTCACATCGACAGCACCTCTAACAGGAATTCAACCTCGCTACAGCGGATTGCGAGTTACAGGGCACCGCTACCTCCCCGTCTAGCACGGCGAACTCAAGTATAGCTCACACCTAAATAAAAATCAACCATATTGGGGAATCCAAAAACCCCCAACTATAAAAGTCGGGGGTTTGTGTTATTAAGCCGCAGAATGGCTAATTAAATTAGATACCGTATTTCTTCTTGAATTTATCGACACGACCACCAGCATCCAGGAACTTCTGCTTACCAGTAAAGAAAGGGTGGCAGTTGGAGCAAATTTCGACGCGAAGCTCTTGTTTAACAGAGCCGGCTTCAAAAGTATTGCCACATGCGCAGGTTACCTTAGTCAAGTTATACTTTGGTTGAATTGCTTCTTGCATTTGAATTTCACCTCTTTTGCCCTGGGCCTCATGCGGGCACAGAGTTATAATGAACAGATATTCACATTCTACCACGAAATAAATGAATCGGCAATATGTTTCAATTTTACATTTTTCGAGTGTTAAATATGGACGCTCCCTGATTTGATACGTGCCATATTTGCAGGCGGAATATGAGTATATGAGCCGATAACAACTTCCGGCAGTTCCTCACGAAAAATATCAAGCATCGTTTTCATGCCAAGTATTTCACCTTTGGCAGGAGGAATTAATCCCAGATAGCTCTCCGGGTCAATGTTCAGGTTACGCATCTGGATTAGCCTCAGTCCTGTACGTCTAACAAATTCAACCATAGCCTCAACCTCTTCTTCCCGGTCCGTTACTCCCGGAAACACCAGATAGTTAATTGAAGTATAGACACCTTGAGATACTGCGTACTTCAGGGACTTCTCGACATTAGCCAGTGTGTATCCACGCGGCTTATAATAAGCGTTGTAATGGTCATCCAATGCACTTATAGTGCTGACACGCATTAAATCAAGACCTGCATCAACAATTCCGCGGATATGGTCATTTAAGCCGGCATTTGTGTTGATATTGATATATCCCATATTTGTAGTGGCACGAACTTCACGCATAGCTTCAATAATGATCTTGGCTTGCGTAGAGGGTTCGCCTTCACAACCTTGCCCGAAGCTGACAATGGATTCCGGTGTCTTCAGATGCTCCAGCATAACTTGTACTAGCTCATCGACTCTTGGACGGAAGTCCATCCGTGTCTGCGGAGAGACAAAGCCGCTATCCTCCGGCTGATCGGAAATACAACCAAAACAACCCGCATTACAGGAATGGGAGACAGGTACAGCACCCTCCCAGCGGCCTAAAAAGCTATTGGAAGACGTAAGACATTCATACTCAAGCGCACAATTGGAGAGATGCTCGTAGAGGCGGTTCTCCGGGTATTTGGCCAAAAGCTCGCTAACACCAGCTTTTACACCCTTAGTATCACAATTGAGCGGATTCCATTTCTCTGGGTCATCCGTAAGTTCCGCACCTACGTAAAAACCCCCGTCCTTCCACACAACCGCAGAGTATCCGAACAGTGGAAGCTTATAAGATTTATCTGTCTTTACGTAACCGGGAAGGCACAGGCGTGTAAATCCTTGCGGCAAAAGCGCACCCACAGCCTGCGATCCTTCCGGCAAGGGCAGCATTTCACCCGTCTCAGGGTTCATGCCCGCCGCCCGTGTATTCGGCAATCCTACAAGCGTAGCGCCTTCCGGCAGCGGAATCAACTCTTCTTCTAATATTTCAACGATCATATCTCCACTGCGGGCCAAGCCGTACAGTTCGGGATGATCATAGACATTTCCTTGCTCATCAGCATATACCAAATACATGGTTAATCACCTCTTATCATTCTAAGTTGTAGGTATGGATGGGGTCTTTGGACGTGTTGTGCGCCGTGCCGCAGCACCGCTATTGGAGGTTCCTCCATTGCTGGCCGTACCGTTTGAAGATTCCTTGGAACCGGCAACATCAAAAGATGCCAAGAATTCAGCGTTCGTCTTAGTGTCACGCAACTTTTTGATAAACCCTTCCACAAAATCGTAGGATTCATTCATATTTTTACGAATAGTCCAAATCGTATCGAGCTCTTCCTTGGTAAGCAATACCTCTTCACGACGCGTACCTGAGCGACGAATATCTATAGCAGGGAAAATCCGGCGTTCGGCCAGTTTGCGATCCAAGTGAAGTTCCATGTTTCCTGTGCCTTTAAACTCTTCATAGATAATATCGTCCATGCGGGAACCCGTATCGATCAGTGCAGTCGCCAAAATCGTCAGACTTCCGCCTTCCTCAACATTCCGAGCCGATCCAAAAAACCGCTTGGGCCTATGAAAAGCTGCCGGATCAATACCGCCACTTAGTGTCCGGCCAGACGGCGGAACCACGAGATTATAAGCACGGGCTAAACGGGTTATGCTATCAAGCAGGATTACGACATCCTTTTTATGCTCTACTAGACGAAGTGCGCGTTGTAAGACGAGTTCGGCCACTTTGATATGGTTCTCAGGAAGCTCATCAAAGGTCGAAGCCACGACTTCACCCTTCACAGAACGCTGCATATCTGTTACTTCTTCAGGTCGCTCATCTATAAGTAGCACAAACAATTCAATCTCAGGATTATTAATGGAGATACTGTTGGCAATTTCTTTCAGCAGGAGCGTTTTCCCCGCTTTGGGAGGTGCTACAATTAAACCGCGCTGCCCCAGACCTACGGGAGCAAGTAAATCCATTATTCGGGTAGATAAATGGGTAGGGGATGTTTCAAGCGGCAGCTTAACTTGCGGATAAAGAGGTGTTAGTGCTGGGAAATGGAGACGTTCCGCTGCAGTGGCAGGATTCTCGCCATTTACGGCATTGACCTGTAATAGTCCAAAATATCGTTCATTTTCTTTGGGTGTCCGGCATTTCCCCGAGACAAGATCCCCGCTTCTGAGATCAAACTTACGAATTTGAGAGGCTGATATATAGATATCTTCAGCACTGGGCAAATAGTTAATCGGTCTTAGAAAACCATACCCTTCAGGTAGAATTTCCAGCACACCTTCCATAAACATGAGCCCACTCTGCTCGGCTTGCGCCCTTAGGATTGCAAAGATCAGTTCCCGCTTCTTCATCTGGCCGTAGTAGGGAATCTGGTATTTTTTAGCCAGTGTGTACAGATCGGTCAGCTTCATTACTTCCAAATCGGAAATTTGAAGATCCATGTAATAACCACCTATTCAATTTTTTATATGAGTTCATCTAGCAATCAATACATATGGTATATTAAGAGTCCAGTAAAATCCTCATTAGGATAGGATTACCCAAAAAAGAAGGAGATATGCAGTAAGTATGCAAATAAACTCCTCCTTTCTTGGGGGTATACGAATTTATTCGTTCTCACGCCATACTTCAGCGCCTAGCTGACGAAGGTTAATGACCAGGTTGTCATAGCCACGATCAATATATTCAACACCCGTCACCTCAGTAATACCATCCTCAACCGTCAATCCCGCAATAACAAGTGCAGCACCAGCCCGCAAATCAGTTGCTTTAACCTTTGCGGCATTAAGTTTATTGCCCTCGATGATCGCAGATCGGCCCTCAACACGGATCTTAGCGCCCATACGTACTAATTCAGGTACATGCTTAAAGCGGCTACTGTAGACAAAATCACTTAGTACACTAACACCTTCCGCCTGAGTTAGCAAGCTTGTCATAGGGGATTGCAAGTCGGTGGGAAACCCTGGATAAATTAGCGCTTTTACATCGACATGACCATATCGAGCCTTACCGATCACACGAATGCTCTCGTCTAGCTCTTCAATACCCACACCCATCTCCAGCAGCTTTGCCGTTAATGCTTCCAAATGCTTAGGAATTACGTTATCTATAACCACGTCACCGCGCGTCGCTGCAGCGGCAATCATATATGTTCCAGCTTGAATCCGGTCAGGAATGATAGAGTGACGGCAACCATGCATCTCCGTGACACCCTCAATTCGGATAGTTTCAGTACCGGCGCCTTTAATAACAGCGCCCATAGAGTTTAATAGGGTAGCTACATCTATAATCTCAGGCTCTTTAGCCGCGTTTTCGATAATTGTAGAGCCTTTGGCCCGTGAAGCGGCCAGCATAATGTTAATAGTGGCACCTACGCTGGATACGTCCAAATAAATCTTCGCACCGCGCAGTTCTTTTGCATAAAGGTGGATAGAGCCGTGTTCATTGGTAACTGTGGCACCCAGCGCTTCAAATCCCTTGATGTGCTGGTCGATCGGACGGGGCTCAAAATTACAGCCGCCGGGAAGACCTATGGTTGCTTCCTTGAATCTTCCAAGAAGTGCTCCCATCATATAATAAGAAGCCCGAAGTTTCTTGACAGGCCCGTTGGGCATAGGAATCGATAAAATACGTGAGGGATCAATTCTCATTTGGCTGCCTGACCAGGATACACTTGCGCCTAACTCTTCAAGGATCTCGGAATAGACGGCAACATCGCTAAGGATTGGCAAATTATCCAGAATAACTTCAGATTCGGCTAAAATCGCCGCAGGAATAAGCGCGATCGCACTATTCTTTGCTCCGCTGATGGTTACAACACCCTGCAGTGGACGTCCACCGTCAATCATTAATTTTTCCATATATTATCTGGTTCCCCCTACGTGTATTGCAACTGATCGACAATACGTGCTGTGGCTTTTTTGGTGATGAAAATGGAAAGACACCGTCTAGGCGGTGTGCTTTCCAAATGATACTATTTAATTAGACTGAGTTAAAGGACGTTTCCTGTGCATACAGACAGTTCTGTGTATGTATCCTGTGAGTATGTTCACTAGGATTAATGTGCAATTGGTAAAATCTATTACGCTTTGTTGTTAGAACCAAACTCACGAATTTTGCCAATAACGGTTTGTTTGATCGCTTCACGACCTGGTACGATGAATACGCGTGGATCATAAGCATCTGGTTTTGCAGCAAGAACTTCACGAACGGTTTTAGCAAACACGATTTGGTTCTCAGTGTTTACGTTGATTTTGGAAGTACCCAGGGAGATTGCTTTGTCGATATCATGTTTAGGAATACCTGTACCACCGTGCAGAACGAGTGGAACCTTAACAGCATCGCGAACTTCTTCCATTTCCTTGAATCCAAGGTTAGGCTCGCCCAGGTATGGTCCATGAACGGAACCAAGTGCAGGAGCCAGAGTGTCGATACCTGTTTCTTTAACGATGCGTACGCATTCGTTCAGGTCAGCATACATGATGCCGCCGATAACGTCGTCTTCCTGGCCGCCAACAGTACCTACTTCAGCTTCAACGGAAACGCCTTTAGCGTGTGCATATTCAACCACTTGCTTTGTCATTTCGATGTTCTCATCAATCGAGTGGTGGGAACCATCGATCATTACAGATGTAAATCCAGCGTCAATCGCAGCTTTACATTTGTCGAAGCTTGAACCGTGATCCAAGTGAATGGCTACTGGTACAGTGATTTTCATATCTTCAATAAGGCCTTCTACCATCTTTACAACAGTGTTAAAGCCGCCCATGTGACGAGCTGCTCCTTCAGAAACTCCAAGAATTACTGGTGACTTCTCTTCTTCTGCTGCACCAAGAATCGCTTGTGTCCACTCCAAGTTGTTGATGTTGTACTGACCTACTGCATATTTTCCTGCAAGTGCTTTGTTTAACATGTCTGTCATAGATACTAATGGCATGGTTTCAATCCTCCTAAGAATGTTGGGTTAACTCTATTTTTAAGCCGACATCACATACAGGATTATTATAGCACATCCTGTCTCAAATACTAAATAGGGTAAGCAAAAAAATGTCCCGGTGGGACGTTATTTACCCAACCCTTCCCGGAACTAGCCTGTATCAACGCAAATCCTCCTACTTGATAGCCATTAGGAGGATTTAATCGGACATATATTTCATTAAGTCGCAGAAACCTCAAAGATCATACTCCTAATTATAAAAAGTCAAAAGGACTCTGAGAACAACAGAATCCTGACTTAGCTGCACTGATCAGCCGGCTTAGCGTGGAGATGCATATTAACAGCTACCCGCATTTCATCGATATCAAAGGGTTTGGTGAAATGCATAAGAGCCCCTAAGTTTGTTGCTTCCTTTATCATATCGAGCTCTCCGTAGGCAGTCATCATGATGACCTTAATAGCAGGGTCAATTTCCTTCAGATGCTTCAAGATCTCCAGCCCATCCATTCCGGGAATCTTCATATCAAGAAGAACCAGGTCAGGTGACTCAGTACGCATAATCTCTAATGCCAATTTACCGTTAGCTGCTTGGAAAGTCGTGTATCCCTCACTGTTGAACACTTCCATAAGTAGAATGCGAATTCCGTTTTGGTCATCAACAATTAACACTTTCTTTTTCATACGCTAAACCCCCTAGAAATTTACGGCAAATTGATTACACCGCGCTCCCCACAGCAAACGGCTCTTCGGCAATTAAATCCATATCAGACTATAATTCGTGATTTGTATGCATATTCCTCCTATTTGGATAAAATTGCATAAATAAAAAGAGCCTCCAAAAGGAAGCTCTTCAAGGTGCAGTATTAGGAGTTGTTCAAAAAATTACAACTGTTCGGAATGTGTCAGCGAAGCCTTGACGAATTCACGGAACAAAGGCTGTGGACGGTTTGGACGGGATGTAAATTCTGGATGGAATTGAACGGACAGGAACCACGGATGACCCGGTAGCTCAACAATCTCCACCAAACGTCCATCCGGGGAAGCCCCCGAAATAACCAGGCCAGCTTTCTCAATTTCGTCACGGTATGCATTATTGAACTCATAACGGTGGCGGTGACGTTCGTATACAAGCTCATCTGCATAACATTCCATAGCTAAGGAATCAGGCAGAAGTTTACAAGGATACAATCCTAGACGCATCGTTCCGCCCATATCTTCAATATCTTTCTGCTCTGGAAGCAGATCGATTACAGGATACGATGTTGTCGGATCAATCTCGGAGCTGTTCGCACCTTCAAGGCCTACAATAGAACGGGCATATTCAATAACTGATACTTGCATACCCAGGCAAATCCCAAAGAATGGTATAGACTTCTCACGTGCATAACGGATCGCTGAAATTTTACCTTCAATTCCCCGATCACCGAAGCCTCCGGGAACCAGAATACCGCCAATACCGCGCAGCATCTCATCTACATTCTCATCGGTAATTTCCTCAGCGTTCACCCAGCGGAGTTTGACCTCAGCATTAGCGGCAAAACCGGCATGAGATAGTGATTCCACTACACTCAGGTAGGCATCATGCAGGGCTACGTACTTACCAACAATTGCGATCTCAACTGTTTTTTCAAGTTTTTGGATGCGTTCAAGCATACTTTCCCATTCCCGCATATCCGGTGCTGGAGTAGTAAGCTTCAAATGATTGACGACAATCTCGTCCAATCCCTCATCACGCAGGTTCAGCGGCACCTCATACAAGGTCGCAGCGTCACGGCATTCCACTACCGCATTAGCGTCAATATCGCAGAAAAGGGCTATCTTTGCCTTCATATCAGCAGATAGCTCATGCTCTGTACGACAAACAATGACATTCGGTTGAATACCGATACTGCGCAGCTCTTTAACGCTGTGCTGGGTCGGTTTGGTTTTAACTTCTCCAGCAGCCTTAATGTATGGAATCAAGGTTACATGGATGTACATAACATTCTCGCGACCAATGTCACTCTTGATTTGGCGAATAGCTTCCAGGAACGGAAGACTCTCAATATCGCCTACGGTTCCGCCGATTTCAGTAATCACGACATCAGAGCTGGTTTCGCGTCCAGCACGGAATACGCGCTCCTTAATCTCATTGGTAATGTGGGGGATGACCTGAACGGTTCCACCCAGATATTCACCGCGTCTTTCTTTGCTAATTACTGATGAGTAAATTTTACCCGTTGTTACGTTATTACTTTTTGACAAATTAATGTCAATGAAACGCTCATAGTGGCCAAGATCAAGGTCGGTCTCCGCTCCATCGTCTGTCACGAATACTTCTCCATGCTGATAAGGGCTCATCGTTCCCGGGTCAACATTAAGATACGGATCGAATTTTTGAATCGTAACCTTTAAACCTCTGTTCTTAAGCAACCTGCCCAAAGAAGCGGCAGTGATGCCTTTGCCAAGAGAAGACACAACGCCACCCGTTACAAAAATATACTTTGTCACTGTAAAACCCTCCTAATAAAGTTCCAGAAATTCAGGCGACGTTTGAGAAAACCGCGGCTACATGCCATTTAAAAAAACAAAAAAGTGACACCCGTAGACCCGGGGCACTTTTTATTGTTAGAAAAAAATATTAATCTTCATCATAAGCCCATGCAATAGTTTACTCTGACGCTTTCCCTCTGTCAAGGGCAGAATTATGCCATTGGAAATCTGCTTAATTATAGGTCGTCTTCGTCTTCGGCATTCTCATCGACGCCTTCGTCCGAATCTTCCTCATCGTCTCCATCTTCGTCAATGTCATCATCATCAATAACGACATCTTCGTCAACTTCCTCTTCGCTGTCGTCGTCAGAATAGAGGTCGTCACGATCGTCATCGATCACGTCGAAATCCTCTTCTTCAGCAGCGTAATTCTCTTCTTCTTCAGCAAAGTCGTCATCTTCTAAATCGTCATCTTCGTCATTGATAATACGCGGACGTTTAGAGTTACCAACTGGATCGTCGGAGCGTTCCAGAGGATACCAGCGTTTCAATCCCCATAGGTTGGTGCCGACACAGGCAAAACGCCCGTCAATGTTAATCTCGGTATATAGCTGGGCGATAGTATTGTTAGTTTGTTCTTCAGTCATACCGCGCAGCTTGGCCACCTCGACCATCAAATCACGGTAATAATACGGCGTATTTGCCGCCTTGAGCACCAGAAAAGCCAGATCCACCATCGGCATTTCTTTAAGTTTCTCCGGATCAAGCTTTAAATTGAGTGGCGTACTCACTAAGGACACTTCCTCTCACACAATGTTCACATTACTACATTTTAATTCAATATATCCTTTAACAAACCTAAGTAAAACCTATTTGGCTGCAAATTGCAAGTCAAAAGCAATAACTAAAGAACTGAACAAGGCTCACTGTTATCATGTTGTAAAGAACAGAACGGCTTGATCCGGCATTCAACACCTCGCAACAAGAAAAAGGCGGAGGAAAATCCTCCGCACATGACTGTATCCACGCCAAGGATCGGCTCCTTACGGGATTGCAAAGAGAGTAATTGATCTCTTCTGTTTATTTTATGTGTTCCGCTGTCTTTTGACACGATGGGGTGCCTATTTCGTTAAAAAAGGGCAAGTTCCCATTCGTCTCCTCCTCTTCATTCATACAATATGGCACACGGCACCAAGGAGGGGACGGCGAAAAACATGGATTATTACGGATTCTGGCAAAGTCTTCTGGAGGAGCTGTCAGTTGCCCCCAAACGTGGAGAGCGGCGCATCGTTACATTTTATGATGCCCGTGAGTATGCCGCAGCGCTCTCAAAGTGGAAATCCTTAAAAACAAAACAACCAGAGCTCCGAAAGGTACAAATATCCCCGATGATCCGGGCCTTCTTTGTACCTGCTGCAGGAGCTGAGAAGCTGATACGAAAATTCTCAGACACCATAAGCATCGAAGATGATTTAAGAATGCAAATCCATACCCTGCCTGGGGAGAAGACTGGAACGGTCATGCCTTGGGGGGTGAAAGCGATTCATGCTCCGCAGGCCTGGTCGAAATCAACAGGTGTCCATGTCAAAATAGGCGTTATTGACACCGGTGCTGATTACCGCCATCCAGATTTACGACACTCGCTAGCATCAGGTATAAACCTGCTTCATCGAGGGATGCTGCCCCTTGATGACAACGGACACGGTACCCATATTGCCGGCACGCTGGCGGCCGCTGGCGGCTCCCGAGGGATGATGGGCGTGGCTCCACGGTCGCTTCTGTATCCTGTCAAAGCGTTTGACCATACCGGCTCAGCATATGTCTCCGACATCGTACTTGGTATCGATTGGTGTGTTCAGAATAAGATTGACCTTATCAATATGAGCTTCGGGATGAAAACCAGAAGCAAAGCCCTGCACAATGTTGTTCTTAAAGCCTATCATGCAGGCATTGCCATCATCGCCTCATCAGGCAATGACGGGAAACGTGGCGGTGATTACCCCGCCCGTTATTCTGAAGCCATAGCCGTAGGCGCTGTCGACAAAAAACGTCAGGTCGCCGGCTTCAGTAATCGCGGCCCGTATATTGACGTATACGGGCCCGGTGAGGGCGTTCCCTCCTGCTGGCTGAGGGAAGGGTATAAAGAAATGAGCGGCACATCCATGGCGACCTCCCATGTTACGGGAGCCGCTGCTCTGCTGCTCGCCCTGCGACCGGGCCTCACGCCACGGGAGCTGAAGCTGCTCCTGCGGCGCACCGCCTCCCCAGTGCGGCTGCGCAAAGGTCAGCGCCGCGCTACGCTAGGAGGCGGAGCAGCGGACGCGCTGCGCTTGCTGCGGGCAGGGTCGCGAAACCAGCCACTCAAAGCAAACTCCGCCCCCCGATAACGGGAGGCGGAGGCCTTAGTTGCTGGATTAGCTGCTGATTCAACAGCCGCTTACATTTTGTCCGGTGAAGTTACAGCAATCAGACGCAGCACATTGGCGATCGTTGTACGCGTTGCGCCAAGCAATGCCAGACGCGCTAGTGTCTGGGCTCCATCCTCAGTAATTACACGCTCTGCTTTGTAATAGCTGTGGAAGAGCGCAGCCAAATCATAAACATAACGGACCAAGCGGTGCGGAGCATAACCCTCTGCCGCAACGGCAATCTCGGATGGAAGCTCACCGATTTTGCGAAGCAAATCATATTCATGTACTGCTGTCAGCTTGGTGTAATCTACCTGTGATAAGTCCGGCAGAGTTATGCCTTGCTCCTCAGCCTGACGGAATATGCTGCAAATACGCGCATGCGCGTATTGTACATAGAAGACAGGGTTCTCATTGGACGTCGAAATCGCCAAGTCCATGTCGAAATCCAGATGAGAGTCCATGCTCCGCATTGTAAAGAAGTAACGGATGGCGTCAATGCCAACCTCTTCCATTAATTCCTCCATCGTTACGGCTTTACCAGTACGTTTGGACATTTTAACTTTTTCGCCGTCCTGAAACAGACTTACCATTTGGGCAATCAGCACAACCAACTTGTCAGGGTCGTTACCCAGTGCAGACATTGCAGCCTTCATCCGCGGGATATAGCCGTGATGATCCGCACCCCATATATTAATCATTTTATCGTAGCCGCGGCCGTATTTATCGCTGTGATAAGCAATGTCCGGCGTAAGGTAAGTGTAGGTGCCGTCATTCTTGATCAGTACGCGGTCCTTGTCGTCGCCATATTTAGTGGTCTGCAGCCAAGTCGCGCCTTCTTCTTCATACACTTCTCCGCGTTGACGCAGTTCGTCCAGCGAGTTCAATACTTCTCCATTCTCATAAAGCGAGGTTTCGCTGAACCAGATATCGAAGGAAACGCGGAATCGACCCAAATCACGTTTGATTTTATCGAGCTCCTTCTCCAGTCCGTAGGTGCGGAAGAAAGCAGCACGGTCTCCCGGAGTCATAGCTAGCAGGGAATCACCCTTTTCAAGCACGAGTTCCCTCGCAAAGCCTTTAATATCCTCGCCATGGTATCCGTCTTCAGGCATTTCAGCCGGTTGACCAAGCTCCTGCAAATAACGCGTCTCTATGGATCTGCACAGATTAGCCACTTGGTTACCCGCATCATTAATGTAATATTCACGGCTAACCTTATATCCGGCAAAATCCAGTACGTTACACAGGGCATCACCCACCGCCGCACCGCGAGCATGTCCCAAATGCAGACTGCCTGTAGGGTTAGCACTTACAAATTCAACTTCTACCTTTTGTCCTTGTCCTATGCTGACACGACCATAATCTTCTCCCTGTTCGGCCACAAGGCTGATGACAGGATATAGATAATGCTTGGACAATGTGAAGTTAATGAAACCCGGTCCGGCAATCTCCGCTTTTTCAATCACAGCATGGCTTGAATCCAAATGTTCTACAATGGCCTCGGCAATTTGGCGCGGATTACGCTTGGCAATCTTGGTTAGCTGCATGGCAGCATTTGTTGCCAGATCTCCATGGGCTTTATCCTTAGGGACTTCCAGTGTAATCGCTGGAAGCTCTTCGCGTGTGACCAGACCGGCAGCAATTACTGCATCGGCAATAGCCTCTTTCACCCGTTCATTAACTAGCTCTAACGGATTTTGAATCGTTGTCATGATTTTGGTTCCTCCTGTATATGCAAACTAATAGCGAACTTTCCAGATAACTCTTCGTAAACGTACAGATCATAATCCAGCGATACCTTCAGGGAACGTCCATCACGTACAATATCAAGCTCCCGGGTTTCAGTCGCAAGATTAAATTGGGTATAGGGGGAACGGTAAAATCCCGGCAAACGCCGCCCTTCTTGAAAGCTCTGCTCGGATTCTACACCACCATGTCGGATAATCTTCAGCTCGTTACCTGCTATCTTTAGGGTTGTTCGAATAGAAACGTCTTCTCCCTGTGGTCCCTGCCCCGGTTCAACATACCGGATGTACAACTGGGATCCCTTGGCTATAACTTCCCCGGAAACGTTCAAAACACTCTGTTCGCCTTCATGAAGGCTTACGAGCGAAACGGAGACGCTATATTTGTCAGACGATAATTCAGGCATACTATGCTCCTCAATTCTGCAAGCCTCTGCACAAGAAGAAACGGCTGCACCATCCTATACAAGACGGCATCCGTTCTCGGAAAAATATACGGATACAAGTATATTTTTGAGCAAAGGCGTATTCGCTTTCCATTGTACTACTATATCCAGTTCAAGAGAGCAATTCAATTCTTATTGTTGATTTTCCTGCTTTTTGAAAGCGAACTTGATGTCTGATTGAATATCCCGACTCTTCCTTCCCCATAATGAAAGTAAAAAAGACAGACCGGTCTCTGCAAGTTCATACCATTCGTTGTCAGTTTTGAAAAGCGAGAAAAGGAGCATGGTGCCATGACGCGTCAATCAAATTCACCCATACCGAAACGCCGCTTCCCGCGAATACTCCGGCTGCTGGCTACCTTGATCGTTCTATTCCTGCTGGCAGCGGGGGGCTTGTTAGGGTACTTGTATCAAAAAGAGCTCCCGCCTGCCTCGGACGATATCCGCTCCAAGCTGTTAGACTCCAGAGGCAACGTTCTAGCTACCTTTTCCCCGGATGGCAGGAGTCGGGAGCCGGTAGCTCTCAAGGATATCTCTCCGCTAGTTATCCAGGCAACACTGGCTGTAGAGGACCGCAAATTTTATGAGCACTCTGGATTCGATCTTAAGGGCATGGGGCGTGCCGTACTGGTTAATCTTGAAAATGGAAGCCGCACACAGGGAGCCAGTACGCTAACCCAACAGCTAGCACGGAATCTCTATCTCTCCCACGAGAAAACGTGGACCCGAAAAGCTAAGGAAGCAGTCTATACACTGCAGCTAGAGATGAAATACAGTAAGGATGAAATTCTACGCATGTATCTGAATGAAATCTATTACGGTCACGGTGCCTACGGAATCGAGGCGGCATCCCAGATGTACTTTGGCAAATCAGCCGCTGATTTGAATCTGGCTGAAAGTGCTATGCTGGCCGGTATTCCGAAGGGTCCCACCTACTATTCTCCTTACAGCCATTTGGACAACGCTAAAAAGCGCCAACGAATTATTTTATCAGTCATGGCTGAGCTAGGGGAAATTACAAAAAATGAAGCAGAACAGGCCTCACAGGAGACACTGAATTTGAAGCCTCAGGGGAAGAAGGACACCCTTGTTACTGCGCCTTATTTTCGCGACTATGTCCGCACCCTTGTAACGAATCTTCTCCATATCACCAGCGATGAGCTGGATCAGGGCGGACTAAACGTATATACAACGCTAGATCAAGATATGCAGCGCGCAGCGGAAACTGCAGTGGAGAAAGAGATGGATGGGGATGGAGAGCTGGAAACCGCCTTGGTATCCGTAGATCCTCGGAATGGTTATCTGAAGGCTATGGTCGGGGGTAAAAACTACCGGACGAATCAGTTTAATCATGCTCTCTCTTCTACACGTCAGCCCGGCTCGTCTTTTAAACCGATTATGTATTTGACTGCTTTATCTACCAAGACAATGACAGGCCTATCGGTCTTCAACAGTCAGCCGACGCTTTTTCATTATGATAACAACCGAAAGACCTATCAGCCCCGCAATTTTGGGGACAAGTATCTTGGAGAGATTAATATGCGCCAGGCTATAGCAGCCTCGGATAATATTTATGCTGTAAATACGATTATGAAGGTAGGTGCGGATAAGGTAGCTGAAATGGCTGCTAAAATGGGCATCGACAGCCCGCTCCAAAGCGTACCCTCTCTCGCACTTGGCACTTCACCCGTCAGCCCGCTGGAGATGGCCTCAGCCTTTGCAGTGATCGGAGGCGGGGGGGTCCAAACGCCCATAACTGTAATCTTAAAGATTACTGATGCCAGAGGGGATACCCTCTACGAAGCCCCTAGGCCTCTGGGTAAGACTGTAGTGGAGCCGGCAGCGGCCTATGTACTGACTCGATTAATGGAAGGTGTGTTCGAAACAGGCGGCACCGGGAATCGTGTAGCTTCCATTATCAAACGCCCCGTAGCCGGTAAGACGGGAACTACCGACACCGATGCATGGATGGTGGGCTTCACCCCTGAACTCTCCACTGCAGTGTGGGTTGGCTACGATAAAGGTCGAAATATTACTACAGCTGATGGGCGACGTGCGGCCCCTATTTTTGCTCAGTTCACAGAAAAGGCACTTGAGAATGTACCGCCTAAAATCTTTCCCATTCCTGACGGCGTTGTCAATGTATATATCAATCCTGAGTCCGGTAAATTGGCCACATCAGGTTGCCCTACCAAGGAGCTGGATACCTTTATCAGCGGCACGGAACCCACTGAATATTGTGATCAGCATGGAAGTGACAGCTCAAACCCTGAGGGAGAAGGCTCCTCTACACCTATCAATCCCACCAAGGAGGATGGTTCCCTCTGGGATGATATTAAACGCTGGTGGTTGAACTAGCCTTTGTTGCCAATCGCATCTGCCATGGGATACCATGAGACCAACCCATGACTGGGTCATCTTATACCCATGCCCGAAGGGGGACCCTGCCATGAATGCTGACAACCATCCTCACCGTAAAAGATCTGCTTATCCCGACCTGCCACTCCCACGCCCATTCTATGACTATACCGCCCTGGAGGCCGCTCCGCGTCTGTTAGGGCAGCATTTAATCCGCCGTACAGAGGCGGGCGACATCGTCTGCCGCATCGTAGAAACCGAAAGCTACGGCGGGATCGAGGATAAGGGGAGCCATGCTTACGGGGGCCGACGCACAGCCCGCACGGAGATTATGTTCAAAGCCGGTGGCGCAGCCTACATCTATCTAATTTACGGGATGCATTACTGTCTTAATGTGGTGACCGCTGAGCCGGATAATCCCCAGGCAGTACTCATTCGGGGGGTGCAGCCACTCACTCCCGTTGATGCAGAATATATGGCCGCAAATCGCAATATCAAGATTAAGCGACCTTCTGACTTGTCCGGTGGGCCGGGTAAGCTCTGCCGGGCACTTAGAATAGATAAGAGTCTTAACGGCACACGTCTTGATGCTCCTGGAGGGGCGCTGTGGCTTGAACAGGGCGACGATCCTGTAAGTCTTGATATTGTGCAGTCACCCCGCATCAACATTCCTTATGCTGAAGAATATGTCTCTCAGCCTTGGCGTTTCTATATCAAAGACAACCCCTACATTTCTGTAAAAGAAAAGAATGAACAGGCTTTTACATGGACTTAAATATCCGCTTGGTGGTTTCATGGCTTAATAATTGGGTATAAAAATATAGAACCCTAATCAACCTCTCTCGCTGGAACTTATGAAGCCGGAGAGGTTTTCTTTTGCTAGTTAGAGTATCAGAATATTTAATATATGTATGCGCTTTCCCCTATGCTTTAAATTACATTTACTGTATACTTTATAATCGTAACGACCATCAAATCTTAAGATTAAATGAGGGACATGGAATGAAGGATACAGGCATGATCCGGAGTTTAGATAGTCTTGGACGAATTGTGGTTCCCGCTGAAATCCGCATGACACGCAATATTGATATTGGGGATCCTATAGAATTTTTTGTTCTGGATGAGAGTATTATTGTACTAAGAAAGTACACATCGACCGAATGTACGTTTTGCAGAAGTCTTGATAATGTCTCTTATTACAAGGATCAATTCATTTGCAGCCATTGTCTGAGTGAGTTGAGTCTTCCTGAGCATCATCTAGAGGATTCAGCACCGCTTAAGAACACCGGAGAACCTGCCTATGAGGCCAACAAGAAGAAAAGAGCTAGAACTGAAGAGATGAGGGTTCGGCTGGAGCAGGCCATAAAAGATCATCCCCACGCCAATCAAAAAGAGCTCGCCAATAGGCTCGGCATCAGCCAAGCAAGAGTAAGTCAGCTTAAGCGAAGGTTTACCCTTTAATACTATAGAATGATCTACTGATATGTTAAAAAAGGCTACGTTCTTCCTTCAGCAGGAGAGCGTAGCCTTTCTATGTTCTATTCTTCACTATTCTTTACTCTGAAAGTGCTGCTTTCAGTTCTTGAGGTGAAGCTGCCCACCATTCTGCATTATGAGCAATAAGCAGAGATTGCAACGCGGCTTTCTCTACGGTGCCCAACCCCTCTACGATTACCTTCCTCTTTAGGGAAGCATCAAGCTTATTCACATGATCGGCAAGAATCTTCCAGCCCCGCCGCGCCTCTGTATCTATCCACATTTCACAAGCAGTCAATCCGGCATAAAACTGGCCTTCCACTGTGCGATCGACAGCTACCCATACAAGCCACACTTGTCTGCCTGCAGGAACATCTTCTCGGTTGGTTGAGAATTTAATACCCTTCTCTACCTTACTTTTGGCGTGCATAGCACCAATATCAATTACTGCCTCTCCGCCATCAATAATAACAGGTGATACATTGTTCAGATCAATAGAGCCTGCTCCGAACCCTTTATGCTTGCTCTTGGCGTTCACAATATTCAAAGCAATCTGCTTTTTGCCCTCCGGCTGTACGTTATCCATGCTGCACGTCCCTTCTCCTGCGAATAATTTAATTTTAGCTAATAATACAGTGATTGCAAACATATACATCCCGTAGATGCTTGTCAACGGGAGGAATCACTGTATGAAGCTATGGTCACTACGGTTCAAAATCATAACAGGGACTCTGGCAGTCCTCTGTCTGCTGGGAGGAGGAATGTGGGCATTCTCCGGGCATAACCCCTTAAATGTAACCACCCTTGCTCCAGAAAAGGCCAAGTCCCCCATTACCGCTAAAGAAGGAACTCCTGCAAGCCCAATCACTCCGGAGCGCATACCACCTAAGACAGCCCAAGCCATGAGCCATAGAGTTGTAGAATATCACATTAATGTACGGTTTGATCCGGACACAAGTGTTTTAAAAGCATCTGAGACGGTGACCTGGACTCACCCCGGCTCAAAACCAGTCAATGATCTGTACTTCCATTTATACCCCAATGCCTTTTCTTCCATGGATACGACCTTTATGAAAGAATCGGGAGGCAAGCTGCGCAGTGATTCAATGCCGGCGAATGGGTTCGGCAGCATGACTCTGACCGATCTGCGTACGACTGAGGGGGTCTCATTGCTTCAAAGAACACAGTATGTACAGCCTGACGATGGAAATGTAAATGACAAGACCCTGGTAAAAGTACATCTTCCTCAGCCCGTAAAGGGCGGGGAGAGCATCACGCTTAAATTACAATATGAGGTAAAGATGCCCAAAATCTTTGCGCGTATGGGAACCTCAGGCAATTTCGTCATGGCTGGACAGTGGTTCCCCAAGCTTAGTGTTTATGAGCCGGCAGATCTCCGAGGGGTCAGAGAAGAAGGCTGGAACTTGCATCAATATCACGGCACTTCAGAGTTTTACAGTGACTTTGGCATTTACAATGTAACCATTTCCGTTCCATCCAATTACACCGTAGCCGCTACTGGATTTCCTACAAAAAATCCAAAGATTGTTCAAAACTATAAAACCTATCAGTTCTATGCCGACGATGTGCATGATTTTGCCTGGGCGGCTTCCCCCGATTTTGTGGTGGCCCAGCAGGCCTTCTCCTCGCCTGAAGTTCCGGGGGTACGCATTAAGCTTTACCTAGATCCGCTACACAAGGACTTACAAGAGCGTTATTTTCAAGCTGCCAAAGCTGCTCTGACTTATTTCAGTAAATGGTATGGACCTTATCCCTACTCTTCATTATCCATAGTGGTTCCGCCAGAACAAGGTAACGGGGCCGGAGGAATGGAGTATCCAACTCTCATCACAGCCTTCGGAGCCAACGGCACATCCCCTGACACCTCACTTGAGCGGACCGTCATTCATGAAATCGGACATCAATACTTCTACGGCATGGTTGCCAACAACGAATTTGAGGAGGCCTGGCTGGATGAAAGCTTCACCTCCTACGCTGAAGATAAGTTAATGGAAAAGGAATACGGTATCGCGCCTAACCTGGCCCTACAGGCAAGCCTCGTAGAAAAGCCTGAGCCATTGAACCAGGAAACCTGGAGATATAAAGGTAAGGGCGTATACACCCAAAATGTATACATACGGGGTAAATTGGTGTTGAAGGATATCGAGCTCAGAATTGGCTCCAAGGCCATGGATGCCGTTTTGTCCGCGTACGCCAAAAAGTACCGTTTCGGCCATCCCTCTACCTATGATTTTCAAAAGACGGTTGAACAGGTGACCGGAGAGTCTTGGAAAAGTTACTTCGATCACTATATCTACAGCGGAGGTACCCCCGACTTCTCGCTCGATCAGATATCAAGCATCCGTAAGGAGCGCCAAAACAAGAATGACACTTACCTTTATGAATCGCAGGTGAAGGTACGCAATAAAGGAACTCCTTATCCAAATGTAAATCTAAAGTTCACTTTTACTGACGGACATACCATGCAGCGGGTATGGGACGGACAGGGTACTGAAGCTACTTTTCAGTTACTTTATAGCGCTCCACTTCTATCGGCTGAAATCGATCCCCAGCGTTCCATCTTGCTTGAGAATAAACATCTTAATAATTTCAGAATGGCGGAGCTTGAGCGGGATACTGTTTCCCGCTGGACGCTCAGCGCAACAAAACTTATAGAAACTGTGCTTGGAACTCTGTCCTGGTGAGGTGAATGATCTTGAGAGTATCGATAACCCGCGGTTTTCACAGCATGAAAGAGCAGTTTTACATTCTAATATTGTTGTTCATATATCGGTTACTCTGGGGCTATTTTATGTATGGATTCGTACGGGATGCTATTGTACCTATTCTGATGCGTTATCCCAATCAGCAAGCTGGAGGCAGTGGAATGAGCAGACTGCTGTACTACATCGAGGGTCAATTCAGCCTGAGCAGCGATCCTGGCGTGCAACGTTGGCTGTGGATGCTGCTGGCAATAACCATACTGAAGATGCTGCTGTCTCCCTTTATTCGGGCTGGACTGATCCATGAACTGCATCAGGAGTCCAAAGGAACGCGTGGTCTTTTCTTCTTCCCCGGCATGAAGCTCTATGGCTTGCCTGTTCTGATCTTCAGCTTAGTTGAGTGGCTGCTGGCTCTTCTGCCTTTATACTGGCTAGCCCCGAGAATATACAAGTTGCTCTTGTCCTCATTTCTGGACTATTCGTTGCTGTTAAAGATCATCCCTTTTCTCCTAGTGTGGCTAATTTATATTTTCATCATCCGTTTGTGCCTGTTATATATGCAATTCGGTTACACCGGTGGTACTGGAATGTTCTACTCCCTTATACTCTGTTTGCGGCATATTATCCCTGCGGTAACCACTGCGGCTATCCTAGGGGCAGGCAGCTTTCTGGTTCTGCTCTTGTGTGGATTGACAGGAATTTTATGCCCCGGATTACCAGCACTCCTTATTCGGCAGATCTCCCCCCTTCCCTCTACCTTCTTCAAAATGTGGGGTTTGGCGGCCCAGTATCACCTATGGCAAAGCAAGCTTCCAAGTAATAATTAAGATGGCCTCTGGGCATATTTAAAGAGTCTTCGTTCCTAGAACTAGGAACCGAGACTCTTTTTAGGTTAGATCATTTGCAAAACGGTAAATCCTTTGTTACAATGATGCCTGTACTGATAGTAACAACTTTGTAATCTTTTAAGAAATTTCGTAACTTTTCAGTACAAAATTGGAGTACCTGTGGCTGTTGTTAGGTTTCGATTTAGGTGCACAAAACGCCAAATTCCTGAGCACCAGGAAGTGGGGGAACCATATTTTGGGTGAATTGATCTCCTTACAGAGGGATCATAGGGGGCCTTCCACCGAACCCTTAAGCTAACCTCGCCGGCACTAGGAGGAATACATCTTTGAAAAGTCATAACTTGAAGAAAAAATGCACCGCAGCAGCATTGGGACTTGTGATGGCATTCACTCTTGGAAGCAGCAGTGCTTTCGCTGACTCCAAAATGGATACAGTCATTGCTAAAACCATAGGAACGACGTATAAATTCGGTGGCACGAGTACAGCCGGCTTTGACTGTTCAGGGTTCACCAAGTACGTATTTACAAAAGTAGGTCTTACCTTACCTCGTACTTCAAAAGCTCAATTCAAAGTAGGTACCTCCATTGCGCGCAACCAGCTGCGTTCCGGTGACTTAATTTTCTTCAACACCTTCGGAAAAGGCGTGTCCCATGTTGGTATTTATGTCGGTAATGGTAAATTCGCACAATCTTCATCTTCACGCGGTGTAAATATTAGTTCGCTGAGCCAGTCCTACTGGGCCAACCGCTACGTTGGCGCTAAAAGAGTTATGAGCACTACAGCATACAAATCTATTGCTTTTGATTGATCTACCCTAACTAAATAACTAAATATACAATCGACTATTCAACCCGGAAATGATTATTGCCGTAATCATTTCCGGGTTTTTATTTTCCTTATTCTACCTTTTACACGTATAAAACGTTGCCGAAACGATTTTTGGATAAAAAATGCAAAAAAAACCTTAAAAACTTGTCTATTTAGCGCCACATCAGGATTTAACAGGCTATTTAGCTTTCAAATATCTCAATATTTTCATATTAATATGTTATAAGTGATTGCCAACTTGAGCTCTGTTTGTTACAATAATCGCAGTGAGTTTATAGTAACATTTTTGTAATGATTAGCTCGTCCTTTACGAACGTTTTGTCATGTATTTCATGTAAGATTATTCGCAACATCAGTACGTGCCGAGTTTCCTTAATAAAACAAGGAAAACGGGGGAACCACTTTGGGTGAATTGACCTCCTATTCTAAGAGGGGTCATAGGGGACCTTCAACCGAACCCTTAAGCTAACCTCGTAGGCATTTGGAAGGGGTTTACACTTTTGAAGAAAAAGTTAGCAGCCGCAGTACTTAGTTTTTCTATTATTTTTACAGCAATTGGAGCAGGAAGCGCTTTCGCGGATTCCAAGATGGACCAAGTCATCGATAAAACTATTGGAACTAAATACGTAGCCGGTGGAGTATCGACAAGTGGCTTTGATTGCTCTGGTTTTACCATGTACGTCTTCGACAAGATCGGTATTGATCTGCCACACCAATCTGGTTCTCAATATCAAATGGGTACTGCAGTTTCCCGTAATGAATTAAGAGCTGGAGATCTTCTATTCTTCAATACCAGTGGAAAAGGCGTTTCACATGTTGGCATTTATGTCGGCGATGGTAAATTTGCACATGCTTCATCCTCACGTGGTGTAACCATTAGTACGCTAAGTGACAGTTACTACGTCAACCGCTACGTTGGCGCCAAACGAATTATGAGCTCAAGCGCTTATAAGACCGTTGCAATTGATGCTCAAGAAGAAAATGACGATGTACAATAAGTAATACCGATAAGCTCTACTCCGCGATTTTTGCCGAAATCATGGGGGGGGCTTATTTTTTTGTCAATTTATTTTGGCTCTTTCTCGAAACCCGCTAATACTGAACGAAACGCCATCAATTTGAGATTAAATGGTAAATACCCGACATGGTTTTCAATATATATAGTTGCACAATGTACACTTATATTTCTCCCTTAGCACACTTTAGGGCTTTAGGGTGTTTAATTGCACTTTATACACTTATTTTTGGGTATTCCGGGGTTTAACCGGCATATTCATGTTTTTAGTTGCACAAAGTACATCTATCCATACATCCGAGCGCCATAGGCTAGAAATAAGTGTATAAAATACATCTATTTCACTGACTATCTCCGAGTTTTGGTAGCGTCAAGAAGTTTGTGTAAGAGAGTAGAAAGTAGTTTCTTGGGTGTTGTTTGTAGGTGTGGTACAAGGGAGTTGGCTGTTTCTTCCTTCCTTCCTGCGCGAATCACCCGTTCACCCAAACGTTCATTGTACTTTAATCTGTGTTATAAAACAGCCAGCGCCAGATCGAGTTCCTGCGCCGTGTAATTGGTCTTCAGCTTCTCTTCACCTGTCAAGCACTATCTTGGTGTTGAGCCTTTATTTTATTCATACTTATTTTTACCCTTTCCACCAACCGTAAAACAGCAAATCACCCCTTAATGCGTTTTTTCATAAAATATCTTTTTGTTTTTGTCAAGTTTTTCCCTTCAAAAAGTTCTTGAGTCGATTATGGCTCTTTTTGTATATAATTAGATATAGATTAATTTCCTGAAAGGAGGTCTTTGACCTATGATTAGTTCTCCTGTAACCTTTCATGTTGTTCCTATGGAAACCACACATGCAGAAGAGATCTGCCTTTGGAATTATGAACCCCCTTATAATATTTACGGATGGCAGCCCTGGGACCAAATGCAAGCTTTTGGCATAGAATTCGGAGACCCGGAGATACGCAGTCAACAATATGTATCCGTGGTAAATGATCAGCATGTATTTTGCGGTTTTGCACAACTCTTCCCCATGGAAGGTGTTGTTCGGCTAGGCATCGGTATGAACCCTGATTTCTGCGGACACGGATTAGGAAAGCTATTCGTGGATTCTATAGTTAAGTTAGCTTTGAAACGTTACCCTGAATGGGAAATTGATCTCGAAGTGCTCACTTGGAATCAACGTGCTATCCGAACCTATCGTAAATGCGGATTTACGATTACGGATACATATGAGCGGCGGACACCCACTGGAGATAAGCCATTTTATTGCATGGTCTATGATAAATAATACCTTGATACTTGTTTTTTAAGGAACGATCCCTAAATCCGTTCATTTTTTTGCCACAAGTGCTATGATACCGCTTCACCTTCCGTTATAATATAGGGAGTAGCTTACATAGAAGGGACGATTGCGGATGCAAAAATGGATTATGAGCGGTTTATTCTTTGCCGCCTGCGCCTTTGCAGTAATACTGATGTTCACTCTGCCAGGCAAAGAACAAGTTGCCGAGGAGAACAATCCGACAATGCCCGTAGTCCAACTGGACGCGGCAAAGGCTGAGGCGACGTTACAAAAGGCCCAATGTATCACTTGTCACGGAGATCAACTTCAGGGTGGAGTTGGCCCTAGCCTGCAGAACATAGGCAGCGAGCATGATGCCGAAGAGATTTTCAGCATTGTGGCCAAAGGCAGTGGGCAAATGCCTTCCTTCAAGGAAAAACTCGCACCGGAAGAAATTGCGAACATCGCGATGTGGCTCTCGGAGAAGAAATAATTCACTGATCTGAAATCATACTTGTCTTATTATCCATATACAAATACGCCTGTGCAGAGGAGTCTTCTCCTACATGCACAGGCGTATTTTTTGTTCAGGGCTCTCATTCTTGGATATACGGTTACCTAACGATTCTTCTCAAAGGCTTCATTAAATTCATGGGCTTCACGAATATCAACTGAAGTAATTCCGCCTTCATTATGGCTTGTAAGCCGAAGGATTACGGCTTTATAGTCGATCGTAATATGAGGATGGTGGTTAAATGCCTCTGAGATCGTGGCAACTTCATCCACAAATGCAATTCCCTTCATGAATTCATTGAACATGTATTTACGTACCATCGATTCATTATCCAGCTTCCAACCTTCGAGCTTGCCTACCTGTTCAAGCAATTCCTGTCCCGTAAATAACACTTTTTGTTTCCTCCCCTGTTAAAGGCTTTACTTTATTATAAGTAAAAACATCCCTTAGTTTCTTAGTCCAAGGGATGTACCAAAATCATGGCAATTTTCAGTTAGTGTATTCTTCCCTTGCAACAAATATAACTTAACTAAAATTAATTTTACCATGGGCTGGGAGACTCGGGCAAATTACACCCGGTTTGCAGCATCCTTAAACGAGTGGCACTGAGGCCAGATCTTCTTCCCCGACCAAAATGTTAATGCGGTGTGTCTCCTTGTCATAAATAACAACTCCGCCTCCTACCTGAATCACCGGTTCTTCCCCGAGGGCAAAGAATAGGTCCTCAGCCAAAGCCTCCCATACCTCAAGCTTTGATTCCTCAGGGAGCTCCATCCATTCATCCGGTTCCATCTCAAAAAATAAATAACCGTCCGATATACGTCCTACTGCTAACGATAATTCATCCAAAATATCAGCGTAATCTCTACCATGCTTTACACCCACGACAATCACTCCGTTTTCTTCACAGATGGATAATTACTTACTTATCCATTATAGCCGAAAAAATGACTTCACAAAAAAGGGAATCCTGTCGATAAATAAGAATATACGTTGGTCGTATCGCGCAAGTGTCCCGCCGCCGTTCAAGGATGATAAAAGCGGTATTGTCGGATCACTTCTTAAAACTCATGGACGAGGTGCATAATGGAAATTTCAACAATAATCGGTATAGTTCTCAGCTTGATTGCAGTACTATGGGGGATGGTCCTCAAAGGAGCCCCTCTTTACAGCTTGTTGGCCCCGGCAGCTTACGTAATTATCATACTGGGTACTGCAGCGTCACTCTTCATGGCCTTTCCAATGAGTGAAATGAAGAAGATTCCCAAGCTATTCAAAATCGTTTTTGTCAGCCAAAAGTTGATCAAAAAGACTGATTTAATCACTATGTTTATGGAATGGGCCTCCATTACACGCCGCGAGGGCTTACTTGCCTTGGAATCTAAGGTTGATGAAATTGAGGATGCTTTCCTTAGAAACGGTATGCGGATGATTATTGATGGTAACGATCAGGAATTTGTCCGCGATGTTCTTATGGAGGATATCCACGCTACAGAAGATCGACATAAAGCAGGAGCACTTATTTTTTCCCAAGCAGGTATGTATGCTCCGACCCTAGGGGTTCTGGGAGCCGTTATCGGTCTGATTGCGGCCATGGCTGATATGGGTGAGATGGAAAAGCTCGCTCATGCCATCGGGGGAGCCTTCATTGCCACAGTGCTTGGTATCTTTACCGGGTACGTGTTATGGCATCCCATTGCAACAAAGCTAAAGCGTTTGTCTAAACGGGAGATTGAAATCCGACTGATGATGGTTGAAGGCTTGCTTTCCATTCAATCCGGAGTTTCAACCATTGCGATTAATCAGAAGCTCTCCGTATTCCTAACTCCTTCAGAGCGTGCCAAGATGAACGAGAAGGAGGCTGGCTCGGGTGAGCAAAAAGACTAGACACGAGGAACACGAGGAGCATGCCGACGAATCTTGGCTGCTCCCTTATTCCGATCTAATGACGCTGCTTGTCGCCCTGTTCCTTGTTCTGTATGCCATGAGTGCAACTGACGCCAAAAAATTCGAAGAGATGAGTCAGGCTTTCAGCTCCGCACTTAATGGCGGAACAGGTATTCTAGACAAAAGCTCAGCGACACCCACCGATAGCAGCCTTGATCAGGGTAAAGGAAAGAAAATGGACAATATCGTCGAAGAAAATACCGGTGAGGCTGAGATTGCTAAGCTCCGCAAGCAGGAACAGCAAGATCTCGAGAAACTTAAGAAGCAGTTCGATCAATACATTAAGAATAACGGATTAACCGATCTTTTGAACACTAAGCTGAATCAATCTCAGCTTATGATTACGATTAGTGATAATGCTTTGTTCTCCTCGGGATTAGCCCTTGTCAAAGACGATTCCCGTCAATTAGCAAAATCTATATCGACTATGCTGCAGCAATTCCCGGATTATGAAGTACTCGTACAGGGGCATACCGACAATATCCCTATTTCAAACAGCAGCTATTCTTCCAACTGGGATCTTAGTGTGGACCGGGCACTACATTTTATGAAAATTTTATTATTGAACACCAACCTCAATCCAAAAAAATTCAGTCCTATAGGCTATGGGGAATATCATCCGATCGCCGATAATGCAACCGCTGAAGGACGGGCCAAAAACCGACGTGTTGAGGTCTCTATCCTTCGGAAGTACCAGGATCCCAATGCGGTAAATACAGTCTCAGCTTCCTCCAAATAATTGAACAGTTAAAACAATAAGAGCTATCCCCAAGGTCTCAATAGGCCTCATGGATAGCTCTTTTGCTTATATGTTATTGTAGCTCATAATTCAGCATATTCCCAAGATCCGCCTTCTCCTCCGGCGTCAAGTCACGCCACTCTCCCATTTGGAGCGCCCCCAGCCTGATGTTCATAATCCGGATACGCTGGAGCTTTCTAACCTCATAACCAAAGGCGCTGCACATACGGCGAATTTGCCTGTTTTTGCCCTCTGTTAAAATAATACGGAATACCCGATCTGTAATACGTGTTACTTCGCAGGGCAGAGTTTTCTCTCCCATGATCTTGACTCCCGTTGACATACCGGCAAGAAAAGAGGATGTAATGGGCCTATCAACGGTAACAACATATTCCTTCTCATGTTGCCCCTCCGCACGTAATATTTTATTGACGATATCTCCATCATTGGTTAATAGTATCAATCCCTCGGAATCTTTGTCTAGCCTCCCGATAGGGAATATACGATCATGGTGTCCTATAAAATCAACTATGTTCCCTCTAATATGCTCTTCTGTAGTCGAGGTAATACCGGTAGGCTTGTTGAGAGCAATGTAAACGGTCTGACTCTCCGTCTCTAAGGTCTGGCCGTCTATTCGGACATCATCACCTGGAACAGCCTGACTTCCCAGCACAGCGCGTTCTCCGTTGATGGTGACCCTGCCAGCCTCCACCAGCTTGTCCGCTTCCCGTCGTGAGCAGTAACCCGTCTCACTGATGAATTTATTAATTCTCACGTTATATTTCCACTCCGTTCTTCATAAAATGCTCTCTTGTGGAGCAGCTTCCCCGCTGAATGGTATTTTAATTGTAATCTCAGTCCCGCGGCCCACTTCACTTTTAATCTCCAGACTCCCTTTATGAGCCTGAATAATACGCTGGCTAATCATGAGTCCCAGCCCAGTGCCGGTCTCTTTATTCGTAAAAAATGGCTCCCCAAGCTTAGGCAGCACTTCCCCGGATATACCCTCTCCTTCATCGGTAATAACAATAACTACAGAGTCAGGATCATTATATTGTTCAATTAAAATCGTTCCCCCAGCCGGCATCGCTTCGATAGCATTCTTGAAGATATTAATAAATACTTGTTTCAGTTGATTCTCCTCGCAGTGAACGGATGCCGGATGCTCTGACATTTTACTCTCAAACTGAACCCCGCATAGATGCGCCTGACTATCTAACAAAGAGATAACATCACTTAAAATATACCGCAGATCCTTTTGTTGAAAATGCACCGCCTGCGGCTTAGCCAGTATCAAAAATTCACTGACTATTAAGTTAATCCGTTCAAGCTCAGATAACATCAAGTCGATGTGCAGCGGTATTAACAGCTTCTTCTCTTGCTGCAGCTGCAAAAACCCCCGGAGGGTTGTCAGTGGATTCCGAATTTCATGTGCCACACCGGCTGCCAGCTGACCTACAGTAGTTAGCTTCTCGGAACGTCTCAGCAACTCTTCCATTCGATTACGCTCCGTCATATCACGGGAGACGTGAATGAATGATAGCGGATTTCCTTCCTCATCACGAATCACGGAGGTGCTGACGCTGACCTCAACAACTGCCCCACCTCGCTTAAGTCTAACCGTCTCTAGCGGCGGAACAGCCCTGCCCTGCTTCAACTCATTCAGCCGGTCCTCTTCCTGCTGCAGGGCCGGAGCGGGTATCAGATAGGGAGCCTTCCCTATCACTTCGGCACCGCTCCACCCGTAAAGCTCTTCGAAGGCACGATTAATGCTGACAATCCGTCCATCCATATCCATGGTATGAATAGCGTCGGATGTACCGTTAATAACAGATTCAAGATGCTCCTTCACTGCCCGGTTCTCTTCGAGAGTCTGTCTCAAACGATTGGTATGCTGCATAAGATTATGAGTCATCGCGTTGATTCGGAGGGCTAACAATCCCAGTTCATCCCGACTGCGCACCTCCAAGGGCGGTTCAAACTCCCCCCGGGCAACATTGTTAACTTTATTTAGAATCTCCTGAATAGGACGAATTATAAACCCGGCCAACACATGGCTCCCCAGTAAAAAAGCTACTAGCAGCAATAAGGAAATAGAAATATTATTTAGAAGCTGTTCTTTGATAACCGAGGAAATAACAGAATAATCCATCACAACACTAAGCACATAAGAACCAATATCAGGCTGTATAACAGGTATGAAGCTTTTAAGTACTCTTTTGCCATGAATAACTGTATCTATTGTAACCGGTTTACCTCGATTCAGAGCATCTGCTATTGCTAATTTGTCCTGATCCACATTACCATAGATATAGGTTCCGTATTTAATCGGACGATTCCGAAGTTTTGTATTAACATCATCACTTCCGTCATCCTTCATTGTTACCGAACCAAATGTGTCTGGATTAAAGCCCGTGACTTCGAGAATGCTAGGATTTACGCCTTTGGTCTGCTTCACAATCTCATCGGGGCTCATTACTTTTACATAGTCAGTGACTGAGGTACTGCGGATATAAGGATCAATGATGTAATTACTGCGCCCATCATAATAGTATCCCCATTTCTCGATAAATTCAGGATTAGAGGAAGAGTATTCGAAAGGCCCTGACCAAAAATTGTCCATCTTCTGCCCTTGAGCTACGGAGACTGTACGTCCCTGGAACAGATCTAAAAAGGCGGTGTACCAAAATCCCCACTCTTTAGTAGATAAACCGAGCTCTTTGGGATCTGATGATTTAGCCACTACAATGTCATCTTTTGTCTTAACCAAAAGCGATATATTAGAAATCTCCAGCTTAGCAGCCAGATTCTTAAGTTCCTCATTTTCTATATTCTTAATATCCCGATCCAATTCATCAGAGATAAGCCCGGCAGCCATTCGCAAGTTCCGCGCTATCTGAGATTCGACATAGTTGGAGCTATATCTACTCTGTTCTACAGAGACGGCAATCTGCATAGCAACCATCTTCATATTACTTTCACTCGATTGGCGCAAATTATCACGGGTAGCATATAGGTTAAGTGTCTGATTCAGCGCTAAAATAAGCACGACTGAACCAAAAATAATACCTGAAAGTTTTGTTTGAATGGACAACCTAATTATTCCCCTCTTATCCGCTGGTAAATCCTAGCGAAGCGTTCAATAAGTATCATACCTTTTGCCCACCCATTTGGAAAGACAATTATAGGATGCCTTATTACAAGAAAGATTGAAAAATAAAATGTCTTTCTCTACAATGTATAAAGAATCATCCACACGTTATGCACATATAAACAAATTATCCAAACGCGATGTGCACAAAATTGTGTATAAGTCGCCTGTTATCCACAGACTTATACACAATTTGTTAAGAGCGAATATTTGTTCGTTGGACAATAGTTAATATAGAGGAGAAGATTGTTTTGAGTAATATAGAAGATAAATCGGTTAGTGAAGATCCCTTGCATGAATTCTGGATGAGGGAAGCCATTGTAGAAGCACGCAAAGCAGAAGCGCTGGGTGAGGTTCCTATAGGAGCAATCGTAGTCTGCCAAGGGAAAATTATCGGTCGTGGATACAATTTACGTGAAACCACAATGGATTCGACAGCTCACGCAGAGATGGTTGCTATACGGGAGGCGAGCAAAGCACTGAACTCGTGGCGTTTACTCGGTTGTCGGCTCTATGTAACCCTTGAGCCCTGCCCGATGTGCGCTGGAGCCATTGTACAATCAAGAATACCGTTGACGGTTTACGGTACACCCGATCCAAAAGCAGGCTGTGCTGGGACGTTAATGAATCTTCTGGAAGAACCGCGCTTTAACCACCGTACCGAAGTCATACAGGGAATCCTGCAAGAGGAATGCGCTGAGCTCCTAACTACATTCTTCAGACGCTTACGTCAAAAGCATGCAAAAATCAAAACGGCAGAAGAGGAGTAAGGAAAACTAATGCATTTAACTTTTTTTAATAAGCCCGTAGGCATATATATTTCACAGCTACAGATGGAAGACGCGGAGCAGCTGCTGGCGTTGCGCCTCAGTAACCGCAGGGCTCACCAACGGTATGAACCCATACACGATGAGGATTTTTATACCCTAGAAGGACAGCAGCAGCTTCTCAACCGCCGTACACTGGAGGCTCTGCAAGACAAGGCTTATATGTTTGGAATTTATCTCCTTGATGGAAGTCTGATTGGTCAAATTACTTTATCCAATATTGTGCGGGGCGTAGGACAGTTCGCTGATATAGGATACTTTATGGATCAGGAAGTGCAGTCTAAAGGGTATATGACAGCTGCTGTAGGCTTAATACTGCAATTCGCCTTCCGTGCTCTAGCGCTGCATCGGGTTCAGGCTGCGATTCTTGTTCATAATTCTGCATCACGCCGAGTACTGGAGAAAAATCATTTTCAACCCGAAGGGACGGCCCGTGGCTTTATCAAGATCAATGGGGAATGGCAGGATCACCAAACCTATGCCATTTTGGCTGACGAAGTTCTATAACATAAATTTATACTGATCAAAAAAATCCCGTTTGGGCGTAAAGTTTACGCTCAAAACGGGATTTTGCAATTTTAAAGATTAATATGAACCCATAACACCGAATTGTTCCTGCAGCTCTTCCATAGTCACTACATCATCACCTTGAGGAATACCAATCTTAAACACTGGTTTCTCATTGATCTTGCTGTACTGGTTGCTGCCGGTCATTGATATCCCTACATTTGTACCCTGTTCCGGATCACTCACTTTAATATCCATTACTAAGTCCTGATAAATCGGGAAATCATCTTTGTTAATCGCTGTATTGAAGTGGAATTGATTAATCGTCAAGTATTTGCCAAGATCAGCAAGACCTTTATCCATCTCAGCTCTGGTTTCACCGGACTGCAATTCAGTTTTGGCCTTAGCTAGATCAGCAGCGTCAATCTGAAGCATATCCTTGTATTCTTCCTTACCTACTATATCGATGATTTTTGGAAGGGCATCGTTAACAAGGATGGTGATAGCTTCTTTAATATTGACGTTAGTCACTTGGAACTGAATGACCTGTTTAGCGTCGACACCCTCTGGAAGTTTAGCATCCTTAACGTCTATATTCTTAAAGTACTTCGCCTCATCGTATTCAGCCATCAAGGTGTCTAGCACCTCATTGGAAAGCTTCTGGGCTTTCTGAGTATCCAGTGTAGCCGGGTTAAACTCTGTTCCTTCCTGTTCAGCCAGCGCCTTCAGATCAAGCTCCAGAAATTTACCCACAAGGGTCTCAGGAAGAGGGACGAATGGAATTGAAGGTATTTTGATAAACACCTTTTCCGGTGTAATAACCATAGGTACGGTAAAACTCATGGCCATATCGCCCTTCAGGTTCAGTACCATTGTCGCCTCGGTCTGCATCGGTTTTGCTTGATAGACACCGTCTACAGTAATCTCAGCATTCTTCAGCATGCTCAGAATCTGAGTCGTCATTCCGTCCGTCGCGCTAGCTCCCTCTTCTATGGTCAAATTATTCATAACAAATTTACTCTTCATCTCATACGATGTCATCGTTGTTGCTTTGGTGGCTGCTGCCTTCAAGGCCTCTTTAGGCTCTTGCTTGCTTGAACAAGCCGGTAGTATTACAGCTGCAGTTAACAACAAGGCTGCTGCAGATATCCCCCATTTTTTAAACATTATTGATCTCCTCTCCCATGTAAAAAAATATCTCTCCTCCTTAATGATAAACCATTTGTAAAAATAGGGAAACAATTTAGAAAGAATTTTTTATTTTTGTTTTTCTAACCTTCCGGATTAAGATGGCTTACATGGTTGGCCTGCTTCACCTTTTTTGAACCGGAAAGCGGCTCTGGCCCGGGTTTACGGTCCCTCTTCTGGTTTCCTCCAGAGGGTTGAGCCTCTGGTACAGGTATAGCTTTAGGTTTGGTCACTTTTTCACACCTCCTAGGGATTTGTTAGGCCTTGAAGGGCCTGTGCACACTCATGAATCTGCCGTGTATATTGCTGCGCCAACTCCTGTACGGTATCCGTGCGCTCATCCGTTTGATGGCCACTTTTCTCCACATCGATCAGATCAACGGCAACCTCCCGGCTATCTACATAAGTACAGCGAAAATCAAGTGAGTATTTCTGACGGCCTGCTGCATTGAAATGAATACGCAGTGTCTGCTCATCAGCTTCATCAGCTTGCACTGTAAAGCTGTCCCCATCATTCATTAAGGCAGGTAACTTTTCTTTCCAAGCATTAACAAGACTATGTTGGTCCAGTTGCATTTGTCGTTCCATATTATCATCAGCCTCCTTCCCCATTACATTGCGGAGAAAACAAGCTTTTTATTCTCTACTGGTTCAGGATCTCTATACGGTAGCACCATATTAAGTTACAAAAAATAAAAAAGCCGCTCCCCGAAGGGAACGACTTATATCTAATTTAAGTATATTTAGGATATGGCGGAGAGGGTGGGATTCGAACCCACGTGAGCTTGCACTCTAACGGTTTTCAAGACCGCCCCGTTATGACCGCTTCGGTACCTCTCCAATGCATCAAAATTTCACATGCAAGAGTATTGTACCATACAACAAAAGTATTGGCAAGTGAATTATAAAGATTTAAGTTGAATACATTTCACATTGCGCATATACGGTTGCAAGACTTCTGGAATTAAGACACTTCCATCTTCCTGCTGATAATTTTCAAGGATAGCGGCCACAGTACGTCCAACTGCAAGTGCTGATCCATTTAATGTATGAACGAACTCCGGCTTAGCCTTAGGCTCTGAGCGGAAACGAATATTAGCACGGCGTGCTTGAAAGTCCTCTGTATTAGAGCAAGAAGAGATCTCCCGGTACATGCCGCTTTCTGGCAGCCAAACCTCTAAATCATACGTCTTAGCAGAGGTAAAGCCCATATCACCTGTACATAGTCCCAGCACACGGTAGGGCAACTCCAACAATTGCAGCACACGCTCTGCATCTGCCGTCATTTTCTCCAACTCCTCATAAGAGGATTCCGGTGTTGTGAGCTTAACCAGCTCTACCTTGTTGAATTGATGCTGGCGAATCAGTCCGCGAGTATCACGACCCGCTGAGCCGGCTTCAGAACGAAAACAGGAGCTGTATGCCACATGATATTTCGGTAGATCAGCAGCAGTCAGAATTTCTTCCCGATAATAATTCGTTACCGGCACTTCTGCCGTAGGAATCAAATAATATTCGGTATCCCGTAATTTGAAAAGATCCTCTTCGAACTTAGGCAGTTGTCCTGTACCATACAGGCTGTCCTTGTTTACGATGTAAGGAGGCAGCATCTCTTCATAGTTATGTTCTCCACTGTGTAGATCCATCATAAAGTTAATAAGAGCCCGTTCAAGTCTGGCACCCAATCCTTTATAAAAAGCAAACCGGGATCCCGTTACTTTGGCAGCGGCTTCAAAATCTATGATATCCAAATTCTGAGCAAGCTCCCAATGGGATTTAGGTGTGAAACCAAATTCACGCGGGTTTGACCAGCGGCGCACTTCCACATTCTCTTCTTCTGATTTGCCTACAGGTACAGAAGCATGAGGAATATTCGGAATATTAAGCGTCAGTTCAGAAATCTGAGCCTCCAGCTCACGTACCTCATCATCAAGTTCTTTGATACGATCAGACACACTTCGCATCTCAATGATTAGTTCGTCTGCGGGCTCACCATTCTTTTTGCGCTTTGCCACTTCTCCAGATACGATATTACGACGATTCTTCAAGCCTTCCGTTTCCTGCAACAGCTCACGGCGGCGCAGATCCAGTTGTGGGAATTCCGCGATTAAATCAAGCGATTTGCCTCGGTTTGCTAATGCTTGCTCAACCCGGGCATAATCACTACGCAATACTTTAACATCTAACACAAAGGGTTCCCTCCTGAAAACAGCCTTAACTCTTTCAAGTTGCCGGTAACAGCTTTGAAAGAGTAAGGGTGTCTATATATACAGTTTTATTAAGCGGTTGTGCCGCTGGCTTCTACCATGTCGGTAAAATATTGATGCAGCCGGAAATCATCAGTCAGTTCCGGATGAAATGATGAAACCAGTAGATTGCCTTGCCGTGCGGTTACAATCTCGTCTTTGTAAACGGAGAGCACCTCGACCTCCGGTCCCACTTCATTAATCAGCGGGGCGCGGATAAAGACTGCCCGAATCGGCTCCTCAATCCCTTTTACATCCAGATCGCATTCAAAGCTTTCCCGTTGACGGCCAAATGCATTCCGGGCTACGGTAATATCCATCAGTTCCAAATGTCCCGGTTCGCCGCTAGCAATTTGCTTAGCTAACAAGATCAGACCTGCACAGGTTCCGAATATCGGCTTTCCCTGATTGGAGAAATCACGAATTGCCTCGATGAAGCCATACTTGCTCATAAGCTTACCGATCGTTGTGCTTTCTCCACCTGGGATAATCAGTCCTTCAACCTCTTCCAACTGCTCCACGCGCTTGATGGGCAGGCCTTCAGCTCCGGTCTTCTCTATACTGACAATATGCTCTGTTACAGCGCCTTGCAGCGCCAGCACTCCTATTCTCATCCGGTAACCTTCTCTCTATTAACGGCCACGCTCCGACATGCGTTCAGCCGGAGTCAAAGTCGCAATATCAATACCCTTCATTGGTGTACCCAGATTCTTGGATACTTCCGCAATCAATTTGTAGTCCGTGAAGTGAGTTGTAGCTTCTACAATCGCACGGGCAAATTTCTCAGGGTTGTCCGATTTAAAAATACCAGAACCAACGAATACGCCATCAGCTCCTAAATGCATCATTAAAGCTGCATCCGCAGGAGTAGCTACACCGCCTGCAGCGAAGTTAACTACCGGCAGTTTGCCAAGCTGGTGTACTTCAAGCAGAAGATCATAAGCAACACCCAGGTTTTTTGCTTCATTATAAAGTTCGTCCAAAGACATATTGGTTACTCTGCGGATTTGGCCGTTAATGACACGCATATGACGGACTGCCTCCACAATATTACCGGTTCCAGGCTCACCTTTTGTACGGATCATAGATGCTCCTTCGCCAATACGACGCAGTGCTTCTCCAAGATCCTTGGCTCCGCACACAAAAGGAACGGTGAATTCTCTTTTATTGATATGAAACACTTCGTCAGCCGGTGTAAGGACTTCACTCTCATCCAGATAATCAACACCTAGTGACTCCAGTACTCTCGCTTCTACGTAATGCCCAATACGAGCCTTAGCCATAACAGGAATGCTAACCACTTTGATAACCTCTTCTACAATAGTAGGATCGGCCATCCGTGCTACTCCGCCAGCTGCCCGGATATCAGAAGGTACGCGTTCTAGAGCCATAACGGCTACTGCACCCGCAGCCTCTGCAATTTTTGCTTGCTCTGCATTCATGACGTCCATAATGACGCCACCCTTTTGCATTTCTGCCATACCTCTTTTAACTCGCGTTGTTCCTGTTTCCATGTCCAAGCCTCCCGATTGATCTATCTTAATCTAACTTGTAATTTTACCGCAAGGCGGCTAAATATACAACCCACTTACTCGGAATTTCTACTGTTTTCGACAAGAAGGCCGATTAGAACAAGTTTTTGATTCCGTTAAATAGATCGCCTAAAAATTCTCCTATTGCTCTAAAGAGCAGCTTAAACCAGCCCGCCTTTTCCGCTTCATCCGAAGTAACCAGATTCACAGTCTTTTGCTGAGCTTGAGACATCCCTTCAGCCTTGTAGGAATAAGTGACCTTGCCTACTTTTGAGCCTTTAGCAATAGGAGCAACCAGAGTTGCTGGATCATTAATTTGGGCCGTGGCAGTGATTTGAGGAGATGTAGTTCCTTTGGGTACAATAAAAGTAACACCTGCATCGGTAACTACGGAAACCTCTTTATTCTTTCCTTTCAATACCGGCACCGTTTGATTGCTTTCTACAACGGACTTAGGGGCAATTACCTGCTTGATTTCAAAATTAGTGAAACCATAATCAAGCACCTTTTTCGTTTCTGTAAAGCGATGGGCTTCTGAATCAGCTCCCATAACGACACTAATCAACCGCACGCCATCACGAACTGCTGTACCTGTAAAGCAATTGCCTGCGCTGGCGGTATGCCCGGTCTTTAGACCATCCAGACCCGGATAAGCATATGCCTTAAAGTTGACGTTATTTTTGTTGGCTTCCAACATCCAGTTATAGTTAATCATCGGAGCTTTATCCCGTGGACGGAATTTGTACGATTGAATGGTCGTGAATTTTGTGAAATCAGGGTGATCTGTAACAATATATTTAGCAAGAATAGCAGCGTCCATTGCAGACATTACCGTTTCCTTATCTATATCCGGGCGGAATTCAGCAGGCATATCCTCGCGGCTTAATCCTGTAGAATTGACAAAATAGGCTGTTTTCATCCCCATCTTCTGCGCGGTATCATTCATCATGGCCACAAAGGCCTCTTCGGATCCTCCAACCAGTTCTGCAAGAGCTACTGTGGCATCATTTGCAGATCCAACAGCCATCGCTATGTACAGTTCCTCAACCGTATGTTCGTCCCCTTCAGCAAGAAAAATACGCGAACCGATCTGCAGAGAAGCATTTTTCTGAACGATGACCTTTTGATCCCAGGTAATCTTACCGTTCTTCACGGCATCCGCTACAATATATTCTGTCATCATTTTCGTCATACTTGCGGGAGGTAAAGGCTCATCTGCATTTAAGGATAATAGCACTTGCCCTGTTGTAGGCTCAATCAATACCGCTGATTTCAATTCCAGACCAAGAGTATCCACAGAAGGAATCTTTACGGCTGTTCCTTTTGCTGTAGCTGGAGCTACCGTACCTGTCTCCGTAGTAGCAGGTGTTTTTTCCCCTTCGGCCATAGCCGGAATAGCAGAAAACATTAGCATATTTATAAGAAGACCTACTGTAGCTGTCTTAATCACGAATTGTTTACTGTTAAATTGCTGCTTGTACTTCAATGATTTATACTCTCCTTTTAAACTTCATATCCCGTGCTTGTTCTATTCTAACACAGGGGTACCTGCAAAAAAAGACAGACAAGGCGAAATTCGTCCTGTCCGTCCGTAATTTAGTACTAAAGGTCGATTACAAGGAATAATTGGGTGCTTCCTTCGTAATTTGTACATCATGCGGGTGACTTTCACGCAACCCTGCCCCGGTAATGCGAATAAATGAGGTATCGTTTTGCAATTCCGAAAGTGATTTTGTACCGCAATACCCCATACCTGAGCGGAGACCACCAATTAACTGATGAACCGTATCAGAGAGTGGTCCTTTAAAAGCAACGCGCCCTTCGATCCCTTCAGGAACGAGTTTCTTATCATCATCCTGGAAGTAACGATCCTTGCTACCTTGCTTCATGGCACTCATGCTGCCCATGCCGCGGTAGACTTTAAATTTCCGGCCTTGATAAATCTCAGATTCACCCGGGCTTTCCTCTGTACCTGCAAACAAACTTCCCATCATCACGGCGTGAGCACCTGCAGCAATAGCTTTGGTGATCTCTCCTGAGTACTTAATTCCACCATCAGCGATGATTGGAATACCGTATTCACGAGCAACCGTTGCACAATCATAAATAGCTGTAACTTGCGGAACGCCGATACCTGCGATTACACGCGTAGTACAGATCGAACCTGGACCGATACCTACTTTGACTACGGAAGCACCGGCTTCAATCAACTCACGAGTCGCATCACCAGTAGCCACATTACCAGCAACGATCGTCAGGTCTGGATAGAGCTGACGCAGCTGCCGTACAGCCTCTATAATGTTGATATGGTGACCATGCGCAGAGTCAACGGTAATAAGGTCCACACCAGCTTGTACTAAAGCCTCAGCCCGTTCGAACGTATCCTTAGAGATACCGATAGCCGCCCCTACAAGCAATCGACCTTGAGAATCCTTAGCTCCGTTAGGGAACTGGATAGCCTTCTCAATATCCTTAATCGTAATAAGTCCCTTAAGAATATTGTTCTCGTCAACGAGCGGAAGTTTCTCAATCTTATGACGCTGCAAAATACCCTCGGCTTCTTGAAGAGTTGTACCCACAGCAGCAGTAACCAAGTTCTCATGGGTCATAACTTCGCTGATACGAATGTTATAGTCATGAATGAATCGCAAATCTCTGTTCGTCAAAATCCCGACTAATTTATTATCCTCGTCAACGATAGGTACGCCTGAAATGCGGTACTTACCCATCAGTACTTCAGCATCAGATACCCAGTGGTTTGCAGTAAGAGAGAACGGATTTGTAATGACTCCACTCTCGGAGCGCTTCACGCGGTCCACCTCTTCCGCTTGCTGCTCCACGGACATATTCTTGTGGATGATGCCAATGCCACCCTCACGCGCGATAGCAATCGCCATAGCTGCTTCTGTCACCGTATCCATACCTGCACTCATAAGTGGAATATTAAGCTTCACAGTCTTACTAAGAACGGTTGACAGGTCCACTTCCTTCGGCAAAACCTCAGATTTACGCGGCACCAGCAGTACATCATCAAACGTTAGTCCCTCTTTACCAAACTTATCTTCCCACACCTGGGTCATTCCTCCTCTAATATCTATTTCCGTAGGCCCACAAACTTTATAAAAGAAGAAACTCCGAGTCCAGTCCATTCACGACAGACAATTATAAGAGACGTGGAAGTTGTACCTAATTGTATCTTCATTAAAGGTTTGAGATGCTTGTCCAAAAATATATTATTGCCATCTTAGCAAAGGCTTTTTGCACTGTCAAGAATATTACACGTAGTAGTAAGGTATTCCTCGAACCTTTCTTGCGAAAGCGAATTCTTGGACAAGAGTCCACCTATGACGGACACTTTCAGCAATTTAAAATAAACAAAAAACCACTGTTGAATGAATCAACAGTGGTCTCATGTGCTTGGCAACGTCCTACTCTCCCAGGACCCTTCGGTCCAAGTACCATCGGCGCTGGAGGTCTTAACGGTCGTGTTCGGGATGGGTACGCGTGGAACCCCTCCGCTATCGCCACCAAACGGCGTTTTGAAATTCAATTCATCACCGAAGTGTAAATGAATATCAAAGCGTTAATTCAGGTATCAGCATCGCCAAATGCTGAAAAGCAAATCTTCATTCATGCGGCCACGTGGACCACAATCATTAGAATAGTTTTTTTATATTCCTAGTAATCCGTTTTTTAATATTAGCCTGAATAACTCATGAGAGGTTTATTTTTTTCCAATTAAAACATGCGTGGAGATCTACTCATTATGAGTGCCTCTCCCTACTAGATGAAAGAACATACGAGGATATCGGGATCAGTATGAATGCCACTCCCCTCTGGATGAACAAACAGGTGTGGAGATCTGCTCAGGATGAATGGGTAAGCTTAACGGACCCAGCGGACGCTATTTACTCCAAATACCTGGATTCCTAATCTATGCGGACTCAGAAGGCCTTATTTACAAGAATTCGGCTATAAATAGCCCAATATTCAGAAATAACGGCATCTGTGTCCGCATAACTTACTTATAGAGTAATTTATAGACAATAAGGGATCTGAAGTCCGCATAGCGTTCTTCACCCGATCTACCTTACTGTATATTTACTTTAGCTGCAATTTGGCTCAAGCTTAATTGCTAGTTTCATGTAGATAGTAATCAGATATTCAAATTCATTCATTATTGAATTTTTGCATAACAAAAAACCACTGTTGAAATCAACAGTGGTCTCATGTGCTTGGCAACGTCCTACTCTCCCAGGACCCTTCGGTCCAAGTACCATCGGCGCTGGAGGTCTTAACGGTCGTGTT
>NZ_JAUSTK010000036.1 GCF_030812855.1 Paenibacillus wynnii | reverse complement strand
CACATCGTCATTACCACCTATTAAAGTTATTTACTAGGCAGTATCGACAACTCCTCTAGTAAACAGACATCGGGCATTCACTACAGCGAGGAAGCATAATTAAAATGTATTCAGTATTTTATACTAATCATCTTAACCGAAGGAATCAATAGAACTACCAGTGCAACGGTCTTCACATCGTGTGGGGTGAAAAAAAGATTCAGGCTTGTGGCTGCTACATAGAGTGCAATCCCACCAGAGAGTGCGGATAATATCGCGGAATAGGCTACGGGTATCAAGATTCAGGTCTATTGAATACGTGACAATGATGAAAATTCATACGAGTTTCATAAATATAGTGAAAAAATCCTGAAAACTCTGTTACTCTGATAGAGTTGAAGTTTTTACATACAGAGACGTTTAAATAGATGAAGGAGTTTAATCTAAATGAAGATCATTCGCATCATTGCTCAGGTTGGGCTTTTATATTTGTTTTACTTAGCTGGTGACTATGTGCAAAAGCTGTTCCACCTACCGGTCCCGGGTAGTATTGTTGGGCTGCTGCTGCTTTTTATTTTGCTTTTATGCAAGGTTATGCCTGTGAGTTGGATTGAAAATGGCGCTGTCTCAGTGCTGTCGTATCTTCCTTTGTTTTTTATACCTGCAACGGCTGGGATAGTAGACCACTTAGGGATTTTCAGCGGAAGAGGTTTGTTGTTAATTGCGATCCTTATCCTTAGTACAGCATTAACGATTGGAGCAGCAGCACATTCCAGTCAATGGCTGGCAGGTTGGGGTGCTAGAAGTACAAGAAGAAAAAGGGATACCGCTAATCTAAGAGGAATCAGGAATTTAAGGGAGAAGGGGGAAGAAATCTGATGATTTTGACAGCAGCGATGATTGTTATAGTTACAGTAGGCATTTATCTCTTAATGTCCTTGATCTACAGACGTGTTCGCTTACCCGTATTAATGCCGGCATTGACTGCGACGTTTACTGTGGTAGTAATTCTCTTGTATTTTCGGATTCCCTATAATACCTATATGATCGGCGGAAAATGGATCAATCAGTTACTGGGTCCTGCGGTAGTATCTTTAGCGTATCCTTTATACAGACAGCGTCATGTGCTGCGACGTAATCTTCCTGCTATTCTAGGCGGAACCCTTACTGGCTTACTTGTAGGAATGTTCAGCGGAATATTGCTGGCTGTAGTTTTGGGCTTTCCCAAATTATACATTCTATCCTTGCTGCCAAAATCTATTACCACCCCGGTAGCGATTCAAATATCGTCCAATCTGGGCGGGGAATCCTCCCTAACTTCCGTATTTGTGATGATCGCCGGGTTTACAGGAGCTATTGCCGGTCCTTATATTTTAAAGCTGTTTAGAATCAAAGATGCTGTTGGAATCGGGATCGGGCTAGGGACGGCTTCGCATGCGCTGGGTACAGCCAAAGCGCTGGAATATGGAGAAGAATCAGTCTCTATGAGTTCAGTAGCGATGACTGTCTGTGCTATAGCAGGTTCTTGTGCAGCCCCTCTGGTAGTCTGGCTGTTGTATCCTCACTAAGTATCACAACCTAAAAGGGCGTCTCTTGGCCGATTGGCTTCAGAGGCACCCTTTTTGATTAGCAATTACTCTTATTTCGCAATATTACTGGAAAAGCAATGTCTGAATAGCATGAGCTGGAATCGAATGCTCAGCCAGTTGTCCACGGCAGCGAAGAGTGAACGGCAGTTGGTTGTCCGTACGGTTCATTACAATAACTGCGATTGTACCGTCAGTATTGCGGAATGCAGTGGTTTCAAGCTTATCGGTATATTTGGAGCTGCCAATTCGCTTGGCTCCCGGACGAATGAATTTGCTGAAGTGTCCGATGTAATAGAACGAGCTTTCAAAAATAACCTCATCCTTCTGGGTATCTCCAATGATAGGAGCATCACAGTAGTTGCCCACATGGTTAGGACCACCTTGTTCGTCCAAAACAATATTCCAATCCGTCCAGCAAGACATCCAGTTATTCAGGTTGCCCATAATGTCATGGCCATAACGTTCTCCCGTATTCCAGGAGCCGAGATGAACGCCGCCTTCCTGACAACCTTCGCTGAAGAACAGTTTCTTGTCAGGGAAGCGGTCATGTACAGCAGACAGTGCTTCAAAGTGATCTCCAGAGTACCAGTGGAAACAAATGCCCCAGATATACTTGGAGGCAGCTTCGTCTTCAAAAGCAGCTTTTGCCCGGTCATATACCCGTTCCTTGTTATGATCCCAGATTAATACCTTCACATGAGACAAGTTAGCTTGCTCCAAGGCAGGCCCGAGATAGTCTCTGACAAAATCCTTCTCTTCTTCCGCTGTATACACACAGGAATCCCAAATTTGAACGGCTTTGGCTTCGTTCTGTACGCTAACTGCCCAGATATCAATACCCTCGGCAGCATAAGCCTGAATGTATTTCACGAACATGTCGGCCCAAGCTTGTCTAAATTCGGGTTTCAGCTTCCCGCCGTTATTCATTTGACCGTTTGTTTTCATCCATGATGGCGGGCTCCATGGGGACGAGAAGAGGCGGAAGTCTTCACCGCTTAACGCTGCTGCCCGTTGAATCAACGGGATGATAGCCTCATGATCTCTTGAGATATTGAAATTATGCAACTCTGCGTCTTCTTCCTCAACATAGGCATAGTTGCCTAACGAGAAATCACAGCTCTGGATGTGTGAGCGGCATAGAGTATAGCCAATTCCGTGCTCCGGGTGGAAGTATGCATCGATGATTTCTTTTTGTTTAGCTTCACTAAGCTTTGCGATGGTTACAGCTGACGCCTCGGTGAGAGCTCCGCCAAAGCCTTCGATTTCCTGATATTCCAGGTCCTCATAAATATTAATCAGTTCCATTTCCTTTTCAGCGGAATCTGGACTGAACGTTATAGACGTTTTTTCGGTTAAGCGGTCCTCCGTATCTTTTGCGGTTTGGATGACGCGAACAATGCCTTCATTCATAGCGGTTAATAACCTCCTACAATATATTTCTATTTTATTATAGAAGGAAATCGGTCTCTCTTTGAAGAAACAATATGGCTAAGAACCTCAACAATCTGGTCATTAAGGTATTAAGAAAAGAGGATCAGCAATGGAAATAAACCCTATTCATATACATCTCACCGCCTTTATGCGGCATAATCAACCGTTTCGGCATTTATTCCGGGAAGGTTTAGATACCTATATTATCCGGTTACAAGCGGAAGGAGAGTGTGAAGCACTGATAGATGGGCAGATGGTTAACGTTCAACCCGGTGACCTGTTGTTATTCCGACCCGGGGAAGTGTACGATTTAAGAATCGGTGAGAAAGTAAGTCCCTTAGGGTTAAGTGCGGACTATTATGTTATGTGCACAGGAGAATGGATGGACAGCTGGTGGAATCGGAGGGAAAGACCAAAGAAAGTAAGGATTACCGATGACGGGCGGCTTCAAAGCATATGGCAGCAGCTAATTTTGGAGAAACGAAGGCTGGACGGCGGGAATACGGATATTGTGGAGGCCTTATTTAAGGCGTTGTGCTTGCTGTTGGACCGGGCTATTGAAGAGGCTCCTTCAACTTCCTCTGCTCCCTTACTGCTGGCTTTTAAGATGAAAAGCTTTGTTGAGGAGCATGCTACGTCTGTCTTCAGGCTGGAGGATGTTGCCGGCCACGCCGGGATTAGTGTTACAAGAGCCGTACACTTATTCAAAGCCCAGTTTGGGTACTCTATTATGCAGTATGCTGGGCAGATTCGTCTCGCCTTGGCTTTGCAGCTTATGGACAAAAGCAACTATACGTTGGAACGGATTGCAGAGGAAACCGGCTTTGGAAGCTATACTTATTTCCATAGGGTATTCAGAGATCGATATGGAGTAGCACCCGGCGTATACCGTAGGAGAGGGTGATTCCCAGTTTCCATTAAAATAAAAAGGCCCGCTGCACATGAAGAATGTGTCCGCAGGCCTGAGGTCAATTTAGCGTCTGGGTAAAGTTTATCTTGTGCTGTCTAGCAGTAGATGAGGCTCACTGTTCCGGATGAAATCCATGACCTTGTCAAAAATAATACGGTGGCCCTCTTTATTGGGATGTATGCCGTCCATACAAATGAACTTCGTGAAATCCGGCTGCTGAAGAAAGGCACCTCTGACGTCTATAATCTTAGTCTTAGTGCTTTCCGCTACCTTAATGATTGTGGAGTTGTATCGTTCCTGCCACCAATAAATCTTAGTGACACTTCCCAGCCACTTCAAAATATTCACTTCCGAGACCGGATTGTTCTGGCTGACCCATTTGAAATAGCTGTCGGCGTTCAGTGGAGGGAGGCTCATAAGAATAGGCATGATCTGCTGATTTTTGAGAAAATCAATCATGTCGAGCAGCATCTTTTCAAAAGCAGGGAAGTCGGTCTTGGGGTTATGCTCAGCTTCAGGATTATCGGCAATCTCTCCCCAATGGAAATCACAATCATTCCCGCCGAACTCGATTAGAACCACATCAGGCTTTTCTTTAAGGACGTCTCTTTTTAGATTCCCTAATCCTTTCATTAGGGTGTTGCCGAATTTAGCGGTATTGCGTAGTGCTCCATTTAGCTTATTCTGCAAGAGAGAAACGTAATTCTCTTCCAAGATGACATACCTGCTTCGGTCTTCATCGTAAATTACACCTTTGGAGATCGAATCTCCGCTGACTATGTATTTGAGCTCTGTATTCACAGACACCTTGCTATCCCCATCGCCGTTCATATTCATTACCTCACCTCGGGTGCTTCTATATTCTTATAATCAGTTTAATCTATTTAGGTAAGGATTACATCTTTGGAGGGGAAATCCATGAAAAATAATGAAATACAAAAAGCTACTGAACCCAATGTGGAAAGTATTCAGTACAGCAAGGAAAATGAGGAGCTTGTAAAAAGCGGATTCTGGGCAAAAACAAAGAAATTCGCAGGAAAGGTTCCGTTTACGAGGGATGCCGTTGCCATGTATTATTGTGCGCTGGATTCAAAAACACCTTTATGGGCTAAAGGTATAGCTTTTGGTGCTTTGGCGTATTTTATAACACCCATTGATGCGATTCCCGATGCCTTCATTGCCATGGGCCTCACAGATGATGCCGCTGTAATTATGGCAGGGTTCAGAGCCATTTCAAGCCAAGTCAAGGACGAACACCTGGATAAAGCCGAGATGTTTTTTAAATAGGACGACGATAAGACCGGGGAGCCACTCCGGTTTTCTTTTTTGAAAATCGCATAAAAATGTGAAATATCCTGATAACCCACGGCTGAGGTGATATCGCTGACTTTCTTGATGGCAACTCGTCCAATGTGAACGAAGATCAAACGCAAACATCAGCGGCATGGGGCGATGCGGCTGTGATCTGTCCGTGGATTCAGTATCTCTGTTATGGAGATGACCGACTGCTGGCTGAGCAGTATGACAGTATGAAGGCATGGGTGGATTATATTAAAGGGCAGGGTGCCGAGCAGCACTTGTGGAATACAGGATTCCACTTCGGTGATTGGCTTGGGTTGGATGCCAAGGAAAACAGTTATGTCGGTGCGACTCCTTTGGACATGGTTGCTACGTCCTTTTTCGCTTGCTGCTGCAGGAAAGCTATCCCTCCTGGCTCTATTCTATTACTAAGGGAGCGACAACGATTTGGGAGTATTGGGATGGGATTAAGCCGGACGGTTCATTCTGGAGTGAGGATATGAACTCCTATAATCATTACGCCTATGGCGCAATCGGGGAATGGCTGTACCGATATGTTGCGGGTTTGGATCTGGATGATACGGAAGCTGCATATAAGCGGATTCGAATCCCAGTGAATAGCACGGCTCAAATTGTGCTTCCGGGGGTAAGGCTGACTGAGTTAGCGGAAGAAAGCGGTCCCGCAGCAACGTCTGAGGGAATTTTATCAGCAGAAGAAAGCTTGGATGGGGTTACACTAGTCGCAGGTTCAGGAAATTATTTATTTTCTATCCATACAATAGAACCTGAATAAATCAGACATCGCAATTGTCATGCCTGGAGCTGTACACCGACCTATTTTATACGTAAATACAAGTTGTAAACCTCTAGTAAATATAAAGAAAAGCCTGAAATTCTCTACTCAGAGATTCAGGCTTTTGTTCTGCAGATCACGATACATCTCGGCAAAACGTTGGTGTTTGCTAATATATATAGGACCTTTATCGAAAAAAGATGCCCTAGCAATTGTTAAGTCGTCACTTTTGCATAAATGATAAAAAACAACGCCAACCCGCCTACTATTAAATAATTGGGGACATCGAACAACAAGTTAACCGCAAACAAAACTCCAAGCAGCCCTACCAAGAACACTAAATGATAGAGCTCCAGCTGCTGCTCTTTATCTCTGAATTTATGGAAAACGAAGGTCGTAGAAAAAAAGTACAGCACTACAGACCCATACATAAACGTCAGTATAAATAGATTGTTTAGCTGCTCCAAGAATAATAATTGAATAGAAGCCGCAAGCATACTCATCGCCAGAAATATGAATAAATGACCATAGATAATGGCTTGCCCGGCTGTTTGTTTTGTCTTGTCTACCTTCTTTTCCACATTGTCAAAATACTGCCACCATATCGCTAGGATTAAAACAAAGGTTATGGCTGCAAATACAACAGAGTGCCAGGTCCAGACGCTCGACTGTAACACGGCTAGGATACTTATCACGGACTCTCCAAGAAGAATCAATGTAAACAAAGCGAAGCGTTCTAACAAATGATGGGTATTTACGGGGGTTTTCTTTAAAATCCGTCTTCCGACTATGGGCACCATGATATCGGCAATAATTCCGGCGTACAAAACGGTGTAACGAAGCCATGAATCAAAAAATAGAGAAGTGCAGGAGATGGCTATGCCCACCCAAAAATAAGTTCCCAGATAACGCGCTGTGGCTTGATTGTGGCCATGTTCTTTTTGGTGAACAGAAAGATATTGAAGAGCGGTCATGCTTCTTAGACCTGCATAACCCACAAGAAACGATATATAGTATTGATCAAATTCTACCGATAAGCTAGCCGTCATAATGAGTGCGAAAAATAATTGAAGAATTAAATAGATACGATGCTTTATGATATCCTGTCCAAAACGGTTCATAAAAAGGGTCTGGCCTGCCCAAGCCCACCAGATGGGAATGAAGATTAATACAAACTTCGCCAAGTATTCAAAAGGAATTACACCATGCTCTACATGCACGAGGACATGACTTGCTTTAGAAACAGCAGCTACAAAAAGTAAATCATAGAAAAGCTCCAACCAAGTTACTTTCTTTGGTGTCATGTAATTACCTCCCGGATCACATTTCGTAATTTTATAACATAAAGACGGCTAATATCCTTTATGTTAACCTCAAATTCTAGATTTTTGTGATTTTTTTTATATGATTTATAAGAGCGGTGTTCCCGTTCGGGAAAACTGGCTAGCCCATGTGAAGTAATATGAGGAGGAAGTTTTGTCTAAAAGATAGGATTGCTTTAAAAATAGACACATTTAATCTATTATTAATCATATGTTCAGCGAACCATCTAACTTAATCAGTGTTACGAAAGGGAGTCACAAAGCGTGGATAAATGGACAACGACTCAGAAAGATATCCTGTCTGCCATGAAATTCAGACATGCCACTAAAGAATTTGACATCAGCAAGAAAATTACAGATTCCGACTTTCAGTTTATTCTGGAAACCGGACGTCTATCTCCGAGCTCCTTTGGCTTTGAGCCGTGGAGGTTTGTTGTTGTGCAAAACCAAGAGATTCGGGAGAAGCTGCGTCCTTACGCGTCTGGAGCCCAAAAGCAGCTGGCAACAGCGAGTCACTTTGTACTTATTTTATCAAGGCTTCCAAAAGATATGGTCGCGGACTCTGATTATATCAAGAACATGATGGAAAATGTTCAGGAGCTGCCTCCGGAAGTCGTGCTGGCTAAAGGTACAACCTATGATAAGTTCTTGAGAACCGGCTTTAGATTGCAAGAGAATGAGCGGGTGATGTTTGAATGGAGCTGTCGGCAGACGTATTTGGCACTTGGGAACATGATGACAGCCGCTGCTCTAATAGGCATTGACTCCTGCCCAATGGAAGGCTTTGAGAGGGACAACATTGAAAAGGTTCTAATCGAAGAAGGAATAATGGACCCTGAGCATTTCGGAATCTCCTGCATGGTGGCCTTTGGATATCGTCAGAATGAACCCGGTAAGAAAACACGGCAATCGACGGACCAAGTTACACAGTGGGTGTGATTTTAGCGAGGGAAGTGGTGCTTTTGAAAAAGATAATTTATAGCAGTGTTGCTATTTTGTCTGTAATAGGGTTTATAATTTATGGTTTTACCAGCGCACCCAAGACCATTCATGTGGATCAACAATTTGAAGCTACTGCTTATAAACTGGAGGATACCAGCTTTTCTAAGAAAGTATCAATCTCTTTATCAGGTGTATTTGATGAGAAGTCGGAGAGCTATCTTGGAAGGATCACAGTGAACAGGCAGGAATATACAAACTGTAGTCTGGAACCTAAGTTCGCTATTATGCAATGTACAGAAGCAGAGAATGAGAGACCTCCGCGAGACCATCTGGCCATGGTGTTAGCTAACAAAGATTTCAGTGTATGGAGTCTCAAGGTGCAACAGTCGAATGATTCAGGTAAAACCGTGAGCACCTTATACAAGGCCCTAAATCAAGGTTCAACAACTATTGATGATATCATTCTTAGCTTACCGGCAACGGACAGAGACTCTTCACTGAGGGCCTTTGATGAATTAATGCAACACCATGTCGATGAATTAGAACAGAGCTTTAAATAGGATGTATCCTTGAGTCCATGTTTGTAAATCACTTCAACGGGTAACTATAACTAAGGAACAACAAAATGCAGCCCGTATGAAGGAGGATTTAACATGTCAGATCAAACTCAAAATGAAGCTGATATCCGGAACAAAGCAAATAAAGATGGAGACTCATTGGCAGAAATGAAGAAAATGAAAAACGGTGTGGACATTGAGCCGGAAGCCGATGAATGGACAGCCAAACCCGCACCTACTGCACATCCAGACCCAATTCCGAATAATAAGGATATTTAAATGAAATGGATGACTGCGGCCGCCCCTTTATTAGGCGGTCTGTTTTTTTAATTGTCACAGGTAAGCGCTTCATGTAGAGTTAAGAGAAAACGTACTTCTACATAGGAGAGTGGACCATGTCGAGCGAAAATGTGCTGCAGGAGCTTTTGAAGTTGGAAGAAGAAATCGTATTTTCCCGTTTCACCAACGAAATGGCGGTAGAGATAGGCCTCAAGCTGTACGAAACAGCCCGAGAGCTGGGCAAGGCAATAACCATTGATATCACTCGTAATGGTCAAAGATTGTTCCATCTGGCCATGGAGGGTACGGCAGCAGATAATGAACAATGGATTCGCCGAAAAAACAACGTAGTCAACCGATTCGGACACAGTTCTTATTATATTAGTAATATGCTCCAAGCAAGCAGATCAACCTTTGAACAGGTATTTGAGGTGTCGGGTGCTGATTATGCAGCACATGGCGGTGCTTTTCCGATTATTATCCGCAATGTTGGAATCGTTGGAACGGTTACCGTGTCAGGTCTTCCGCAAAAAGAAGATCACGAGCTGGCGGTACAGGTATTGAGAAGTTTTTTGTAGATACGGTATACTAAGAGAGGTACAACCTCATCACGTCTAGCTTCTCAAGATCATCGCAGATTTTTCAGTACTCAAGCAATTTGAATTGCGGGGAGGAAATGAAATGCGTAGTCGGAACGAGAACGGCCGATATCGGCAGAAACGCGGTGACTCCCTGATAGGGAACCTCGAGAAGAGGTACGGATCTGATTTTGGTGTTCGCAGTGAACTCAAGCTGGAGATGCTAAGGAAACAGAATGATGATCAACCACTGACACCGATTTTGAAAGAGCAGTCTAAACAAACCTAATGCCGGGAGATAAGTTCCGGGCACTTGCTATAAAGACATAACCCTCGGGGGTTATGTCTTTTTTTAGTACGCCCAGCATGGGCGTCATCTTTAGGGTGAAAGTCCCGAACGGGGGCTGGCGAGCGCCTACCGTTAGCCAAGGGCAAGGGTGTCCACCGTGAGGTGGAATCTGAAGGAAGCCGGAGGCAAAAGCACGGGCCAAGGTACACGAACTGGATTTGAGGCTGTGTCAGTCGGATGAGTCACCTAAACATGACGAAATCCAAAGCCGCCAAGGGCTGGCGCGGTATACTCCAGTGGTCGCGGGTGGAAAGATGGCGTTCTTATCTGGGGAGGCCTGCCAGATAAGCAAGGAAAAAAAACTTGTAACCGTAGCCGAGAGGCTGCGCTGAATTGGCAGGAGTCAGCAGAAGCCATAGTACGGAAGCTGTTGCAACAGCTTACGGAAGGGCTGAACCGAAAGGAGAGAGGAAAGCGATGCGTTCGCATGAAGAGCAACGACAGCAGAATATCTCGCAAGAGAGCTTGCGGCAAAGAGAAGCGGTGAAGCCGTCAGGGTATGCCGGAGCGCCGAGTTCTTCGTCGGCACAAGTCGTCCATTCCTCTCGCGAAGACCAGAACAACTTGCTGGAGCGAATGCTCGAAGGAGATAACCTTCGACTCGCTTACAAACGAGTGGTGCAAAACGGAGGAGCGCCCGGTGTGGACGGTGTAACGGTAGCGAATCTACAAGTTTACCTGAATACACACTGGGCATCGGTGAAAACTGAACTTCTGACGGGAACTTACAGACCTGCGCCAGTCAAACGGGTGGAAATCCCCAAACCCGGAGGCGGTGTACGGCAGCTAGGCATCCCGACCGTGATGGACCGTTTCCTCCAGCAAGCACTTCTACAAGTCATGAACCCGATCTTTGACGCGCATTTCTCCTGGTATAGCTACGGTTTTCGCCCGGGAAAGAGTGCGCATGACGCAGTCAAACAAGCCCAAAGATATATCCAAGGTGGCCTGAGATGGGTCGTGGACCTTGATCTGGAGAGATTCTTTGACCAGGTGAATCATGACATGCTGATGGCAAGAGTGGCGCGGAAAGTGGAGGACAAAAGAGTGCTGACACTGGTTCGTGCCTACCTGAACGCTGGAGTGATGGTAGATGGAAAGCTGGAGCGCAGCCGAGAAGGAACGCCGCAGGGCGGTCCACTCAGCCCGCTTTTGGCGAACATTCTACTGGATGATCTGGATAAGGAATTGACGGGACGAGGGTTGCGATTCGTACGCTATGCGGACGATTGCAACATCTTTGTGGCGAGTAAGCGTGCCGGTGAACGCGTTATGGAATCGGTAAGCAGATTTGTAGAAGGAAAGCTAAAACTGAAAGTGAATCGGGAGAAAAGCGCGGTGGCCAGACCTTGGAACCGGAAGTTCTTAGGGTTCAGTTTTCTAAGTCAGAAGCAGGCAACGATTCGCTTAGCACCGAAGACCCTCTCTGCATTTAAAGAAAGGGTTCGCGAACTGACGAATCGAACAGGGTCCATATCCATGGAGGAGAGAATTAGCCGATTAAATCGCTATCTGATGGGGTGGCTCGGGTATTTCCGTCTAGCTTCGGCCAAGACGCACTTCCAAAAGTTGGACCAGTGGATTCGGAGAAGGCTCCGAATGTGCCTATGGAAGCAATGGAAACGAGTGCGAACACGAATTCGAGAACTCCGGGCACTTGGGGTCCCAGAGTGGGCTTGTTTTGCAATGGCCAACTCGAGGCGAGGCGCATGGGAAATGTCCCGGAACACGAATAACGCCCTTCCCACTTCCTACTGGGAAGCGAAAGGGCTGAAAAGTTTACTTTCTCGTTATCTGGAACTTTGTTAACCTTTTGGAACCGCCGTATGCGGACCCGCATGTACGGTGGTGTGAGAGGACAGGGGCTCGCCGCCCCTTCCTACTCGATGCTGATTCATTAAATTTGAAGCTTGCGCATAGCTACCGGCTAACCAAGGCATAATATGTCCCGTTAGAGGCCTGATGTAAATAATGACAACTGGGGGCGGGACAAATGACTATATTGCCGATTTTTTCATTGGATGGATATACACATGTTACTGGTGCTGAGCAATATTTCTTCTATTTTATTATGTATTCTTTTCTGGGATGGGTACTGGAGGGAACCTATAATCTATATAGTAATGGGAGCTTTCGCAAGGAAGGGTTTATGAAGGGGCCTTTTAAGCCGATGTATGGATTCGCCCCCCTTTTCCTGTTGATGGCAAGAGATCTGGCACTGTCGCTCCCTGTATTTCTGCTGCTCGCGCTAATCATTCCGTCAGCTGTTGAATTTATAAGCGGATGGATGCTGAAGACATTATTCCATAAGCAATGGTGGGATTACTCCGGTCTGCGTTATCAGCTGCAGGGACATATATGTCTGCGATTTTCGCTATACTGGTGGATTTTAAGTGTAGCTTGTATTTATGGAATTCAGCCGCTAATGGAATTTTTATACCAGCGGGTTGAACTGTTATGGGAGTTGCTTTTACCGGCAGTCGCATTTTTCTTTACGGCTGATTTATTGTGGACAAGTTGGACACGGCGCCGAGGAGAGAAGAAGCTGGAGCTGGGTGAGAGTTAATAGGAGTTGGAGTATGTTTAAATAACAGGGATAGGGATGTCTTGAAGCCGAAGGGGCTTAAGGCATCTTTTTTGTATTACAATGATAAACAGACTAGCTTGTTACATGGGCGTGCTGCTCTGTTGGCAGAATAGCTGCACTCCATACAACTATTTATAACATTTAAGTCCTCTATAATCGTTTAGTTGTACCTTGTGCAGCTATTAAACGTAAATCAGGCATAAATGGTGAAATTGAGGGAATTTAGATGTATTTAATACAACTAACCAAGGAAACGGGCTTATATTCGGAGGAATAGGTGCACTCCATACAACTAAATCATATTTACTTCTTCGTAAATCGTTTGGGTTGTATTCCTCACGGAGGAAGAAGGATTCAACTGCTTCTATGTTTAATATATATGAAATATAGTAGTAACTTACATCTAGATTAAGATTCCATCGTATATCCCATCAATAGATCCGTTAAGGAGGCGACTCTATGCCAATGTCTGAATATTACCAAAGTTTAAGACTGAAGCTGGGCTCAGAGCTGTTAATGATACCCTCTGTAGCCGCTGTCATAAGAAACGATAAGGATGAAATCCTATTTATCCGCAAGCATGATGACACATTGTGGGGCCTGCCCGCAGGAGCGATAGAGCCGGGAGAGACACCTGCGAGAGCATTGCGCAGAGAGGTGTTTGAAGAGACGGGATTAATGGTTAATCCAGCAAAGATTTTAGGTGTGTTTGGCGGTGAGAAGTTTAGATACGTTTACAGTAACGGACATCAGGTGGAGTACCTGGCTATCGTATTTGAATGCACCATCGTAAAAGGTACACTTCGAAGTGTGGATGGAGAGGTGGAGGAGTTTGAATATTTTAAAATAAATGAACTGCCTGAGCTTTCAGTTCCTTATCCTAAGGAAATTTTCACACAAAATGCAAGTATGACCATCTCCATGTTTGAGTGATGAAGAATATGAAGCTGAAATTGGGATATATTGGCGTTGTTCTCCTTGTAATTGCGCTTGGTATTAGCTCGAGAGTTTTTGCGGACAAGTTACCCTTATTTATATCCAGTCATGCCGGGGATGCGCTATGGGGCAGTATGGTTTATTTAGGGTTTCGGGTGCTGCTGACTAAGCATAAGTTACTTCTCTCTTGGGGTCTTGGCTTGTACTTTAGCTATGCCATTGAATGTAGTCAGCTGTATCAAGGCGCTTGGATTAACAGTGTCCGTTCTACAGTAATGGGAGGATTGATTCTCGGAAAGGGCTTCCTATGGATTGACTTGATCAGGTATTTTGCCGGGATCGGGATTGCTTTTCGCTGGATTATTTCATCTTAAATGGTTCCAGGACAGATAAAGACAGATCCCCGCGGCAGCGAAAAAATAACTGAATTGTTTCCGAAACTAATGAGCTGCTAAATACAATGGAAGCCAATAACGAGATGGAAATGATCAGCTTAAACCACAAAGGCTCCTTAAAGAATTGAGTGTATATAAAATAGCATATATCGGAAAAAACCCGGGGAAAACATATTTTTTTGGAATATGCATGCTAAAGATGTAACTTTTGAACCAGTACTCTTGGATTAGTGCGACTATAATCTTATTGTAACAATGGAGGTATTTGGTTATGATCAAATCATAATCGGCAAAACTTTTAAAGCAGAATGGTTCTTTACTAAATAACTCCTATACATAAAGAAGGTGCTGTGTCATGAAAGTTCATGTTATGGATCTTAAACCCGGTGATCGTCTAAAAACAGATACTTTCAATAATGTGGGTCTGCATGTCCTTCCTCAGGGTACTACTATTAAAAGTGAGGAAATCGCAGTTCTTATTCGGCATAGTATTGATTACGTTGATATTGAGCATCGAAATGTGTCGGCACTACGGGAAAGCACAGCTTTCCGTCAGAGTTTGTTAAAGGGAAGCATTGATGAGGCTATCGAAACTTATGAGTCGGTCTTTCTGGAATCCTTGACAAGCGGGAAGTTTACACAGTCCATGATCGATGATTCACTGAGGCCGCTTCTAAAAAATCTGGATAATCAAGGGGATGTCGTATCCCTTCTGCTTATGCTGGAGCAGGACCATGCAAACACTTACAACCATTCTTTGCAAGTAGGTTTATTATCTTATTACTTAGCGAAATGGTTGGGTCATACCAAGTCAGAAATCTATGTAATCAGCCGGGCCGGATACCTGCACGATATCGGTAAAAGTCAGGTCCCACAGGCGATTTTGAATAAAAAGGTTCTTACAAATGCAGAGCTGGAAGAATTGAAGCGGCATACTACCTACGGTTATGAAGTTATTAGCAATTCTATGGCGGATGCGTCTGCACCTTTGGTTGCCCTTCAGCATCATGAGTTTGAAGATGGTTCAGGCTATCCAAAAGGAATTCTTCAGAGCGAAATTCATCCCTATACCCGAATCGTTGCCGTTGCTAATATCTATATCAGCATGATTACCTCCAGAAACTTTCAGTTGAAGCAAAGTCTTATTACCGTGCTTCGGAAAGTAAACGAGTTGGGGTTCGGTAAGCTCCATGCGAAAACGGTGCAGGTATTGATCTGGAATATGCTTCCTAACTTTATCGGCAAAAATGTTCGATTAAGCAATGGAGAAACAGGTACGATCATCATGAATAATCCCACGGATATCTTCAAGCCGTTAATTCGGGTGGAGGACCAATTCAGGGATTTGTCGAGGGAACGTAATCTATCCATAGACGAAGTATTTATGTAAGCCAATAGTAATAAGATAAAGATGCACCCTTAGGGTGTGTCTTTTTTTTGGTTAAGTATATTTAGTAGAACCTTAAAACCTGGTTTGAGGAGGAAGGTTTTCTTTGGACTATAGAGAATTAATGATGTGTGCAGGGCTCTCAAGTGCTTCATTTATCTTAGTTACTACAAAAGGAGAATTAGGAATGAGCGAGTGTGGAACACGCATAATAACATTGAATCAAATTGGCTATCCTGTGGATGGTCAAAAAATTGCCTTGTTTACATCTTCTGAAAGCGAATTCAAAGTCATTGAAGAAAGTTCCGGTGCTGTGGTTTTTGAAGGGCAGCTTGGAGATTTGGTAGAGGATGGAGCCAGCGGGGTTACCGTTCGCAAGGGAGACTTCTCAGCGGTGCAACAACCGGGACAATACCGTATAGAGCAGGGTGAGCATCGATCCGCCGCATTTATGATTGCAGATAGACCTTATCATGATTTACAACAAGGATTGCTGAAAGCATTTTATTATTACCGTTGCGGAGTAGAGCTTACAGAGGAGTATGCCGGACCTTGGAAACATAAGGCCTGCCATACAGCTGAGGGTATTGTGTACGGGAACCCTGAGCTTAAGCTGGATAGTTCAGGCGGATGGCATGATGCCGGCGATTACGGAAAATATAGTGGACCGGGTGCCAAGGCCGTTGCTGATCTTCTGCTTGCCTATGAAATGTATCCTTCCGCATTGCTGAGCCCTATTCCACTCCCTGAAAGTGATGGTCATACACCGGATGTTCTGTTGGAATGCAAGGTAGAACTGGATTGGCTGTTTAAGATGCAGGAAGCGGAAACCGGCGGTGTATATCATAAATTAACCACGTTGAACTTTCCGGGTCTTGATGTAATGCCGGAAGATGATACAGCAGAATTATACTTTTCCCCCGTATCGGCAGCAGCAACGGGAGATTTCGCGGGTGTGATGGCATTAGCCTCCAGAATATATAAGCCATTTAATCATTCATATGCGCAAAAGTGTCTGGATGCGGCAATAGCAGCGTGGGGATGGTTAGAGAGCCATCCTGTGGTTCCGGGGTTTAAAAATCCCGAGAAGATTACAACCGGAGAATACGGTGATGAGCAAGATTTGGATGAGCGTTTCTGGGCAGCTGCGGAAATGTTTCGGGCAACGGGAAAAGAAGAGTATCACGAGGCTTTCAAAAAACTTGCAGAAGAGTCCTTTCCCAAGTATATGTTAGGCTGGGGCGATATGGGCGGTTACGGTTCCATAGCTTACTTGTTAAATGATAAAGTCGATAAGGAGAGTACGCTCTATCTTTCGTTAAAAGAAGGGCTACTGACTGAAGCCCAGCGTTTGTCGGACCAGAGCCGTCAAGATGGTTACCTGATATCATTGAAAGAAGAGGACTATATTTGGGGGAGTAATATGCTTGTGATGAACAATGCCATGCTCCTACTCTTCGCAGAACATCTAAGCGGGGATTCCAGCTTTGCAGTCTGTGCTTTGGATCATCTGCATTATCTAATGGGCCGGAATGTGCTTGATATTAGCTACGTTACCGGATTCGGTGATAAATCAGTAATGCATCCGCATCACCGGCCATCGGTGGGGGATGACGTAGATGCTCCTGTGCCGGGGTTAGTCTCCGGTGGACCGGACCGCGGGCTGCATGATGAATATGTGGTCGAGCATTTGCAAGGGAAGCCGGCTGCCCAATGTTTTGCAGATCATGAGCTGAGTTACTCTACAAATGAAGTAACCATTTATTGGAATTCACCGGCGCTGTTCGTTGCAGCACGATTTAACCAGTAACGTCACCAAGTGAACAGAAAGAACCATAACCGTCTTTGATGCGTAAGCATGGAAGGCGGTTTTTTCAAAATATAAAGAAAGTAAAAGTATTAAGTGTACTTTTCTTTTATTTCTACGAGAAACGGGTTCCGTCCCATTAAGGACGGCATCGCCGTTTCTTCTTGTGTCCTAACGATCTTCTTTAGTTTATAATACAATTATAGTTTGACGACTTTTGTCGAAATAGAGATAAATATAGCGATTAGTTAGAGAAAGGGGGTTATGCTAATGCCTAAGCGGGGAAGCCGGGGTCAAAGAAACAAATTAAGTCTGACTACACTGCTTATTGGGTTAGTATCCCTGTCTGTCCTTCTAACCTCAACGATTCTTTTGCTTGCTTCTTATCAGTCTAAAAGGCAGTCGTTGATAGACACAACACTTCAATTAAATTATACCAATGCGAACAAAATGAGCCAAACGATAGATTCTTTATTCAGGTCCATGCGTACCAGCTTGCAATACTCAGCCAAAGCCTTATCAGGCACTAACAAGATGAGTGTTTCTGACCGAGATGAATATTTAGATTTGTTAAGGAACAGCAGCAATTACTTCAATTCGATGGCTATTATCGATGAAAAAGGCATCATCCAAAATGTATCCCCTCAGAGATTGGGTACAGCCGGTAAAGAAGTGAATACCATAGCCGGGACGGATATCAGTATTTCACAAACTCCATTTCTTTCTGAGCCGTATCGAACATCAACCACTGGGCGGCTTATTGTAATTATGACTCAGCCCTATTTTGATGAAAAAGGTCACTATCGAGGAGTCATAGCAGGTACCCTATATCTTCAGGATCATAACGTGTTGACTATGATTTTCGGGAGTAATAACGTTGATAATGAAGGGTCCTATTATTACATTGTCGGGTCAGACGGTAAGGTGCTGTTCCATCCTGATAGAAGTCGCATTGGGCAAGATGCTACGGCAACTAAGATTGTAGAGAAACTCCTTGAGGGTAATAGCGGGCAAGAACGAGTTATCAACATGAATGGAGAAGAAATGCTAACGGGCTATTCTTACGTTCCGGCCAATGGGTGGGGAGTGGTAGTGGTATCCTCAAATACTATGCTGCATGAACAAGTGAGCGGCCATATTAAAAATATTCTTTGGTACATTTTAATGCCGTTTGTATTATTGTTGATCGCCGTTATTGTAATCGCACACGAACTGGCAAGACCTTTCGTATTTCTAGCTAATTTAGTTAACAAAATAGGGAAAGAAAAAGTAGAACTACCTGAGAGGAAGCCACATTGGAACCGGGAAGCGGATTTGTTAACGAAAACAGTTCTCCTTGCATTGGCAGATTTTCAAAAACAAACGGATCAACTGACCCAGGAAGCACTGACGGATTCCTTAACCGGTCTAACGAATCGCAGAAATTTTGAGAATACAATGGATCAATGGATTAGAGAAGATAAGTCTTTCTCATTGATCGTAATGGATGTAGATAAATTCAAATTTGTGAATGATACATATGGTCATCAAGCGGGAGACGATGTACTTAGACAGGTTGCCCAAGTGATCACTGCTTCCGTTAGACCGGAGGATATATGCTGTAGATATGGAGGCGAGGAATTCGTTATTCTGTTAGCTAATACTACTATAAAGGATGCTTACATTGTAGCTGAAAGAGTACGAAAAGCAGTAGCCATTGGAGAGGTTAACCACGGACACCCCATTACCGTATCGCAAGGCATCGCCCATTTCCCGTCTCAGGCCAGGTCTTCAGATCACTTATTCCATTTGGCAGATCAAGCTCTCTACGAGGCGAAGGAATCAGGCAGGAACAGAACCGTTATAGCAGAACTGCGCTAGAATTCTGGTACAGCAATTGATGGATATATACAAGCGATCCTTCTTATCGGGTCGCTTTTTTTTGCGATTTCTATCAAAAGATCCGCACCTGGGCTTAGGCAAACACATATCTTATCCTCAGGAAGGGTTGAAAATTGGGTACCAACAGAAGGGTAGGGATAGATAGTGAGCTCTTATATGGAGAATTCATCACCCGAATTACAGTTTACTTATGATTTAAGTCAGAACACGGTTTTTAAAAAAGATGCTATCAACTTTATCAATGAACTGTCCATTAATCAATTGAATTCACTTGAAAATTTATCTATCCTGGATATTTATCTCAGTAAAGCTAACGTGATTGAACCTCATTATCATCAAAATGCTGCAGAACTCATCTATTGTATCTGTGGCGCCATGGTTGTCTCTATTATTAATCCTTTTACCAAGGAGCTTCTGAATTTCCCGATATGCCCGGGTCAAGTAGTGAACGTGCCGCAGGGCTGGTGGCATTATGAAGTGGCTACTATAGATAACACTCATCTTCTGGCAATTTTTGATGCTCCCGTTCCAGATACGATCTATGGATCAGATCTTTTGCGGCTAACACCTCCCAATGTGCTTGCCTACACCTACTGCCTCGATGAGGCGAAAGTTAAGGATACCTTATCTCCAATAAAACAGACTACTGTTCTTGGTCCTCCACCGGGATGCTGTGAACAAGGATCTCTTCAGGGTAAGACACCCAATACCTACCCATACACCCAACCATCTCAGCAGGGTTACGGAACTCAGTCCTACGTTCCTCAGCAGTACACTTCTCAAGGCTATCAGAATCAGGGATACACTCAACAATATATGCAACAGCCTTATGTGCAGCAGACCCTTTATTCTCAGTACCCGGGTACTAGGGAGTGAAAAAAACCTCTCAGGATCTGAAGATCCCGAGAGGTTTCATTATTTTAGGATAAACGGACAAGCACTCTGCCGCGGATGTTCCCTTTTAATATATCTTCCAGTGCCAATGGCAATTCATCCAGAGTGACTTCCCGATAGACGAGAGTATCAAGCTGTGCAGGCTTCAGGTCAGTTGCCATCCGCTGCCATACCTTGAGCCGTTTCTTTGCACTGCAGGCTACGGAGTCAATACCAAGTAAGTTAACCCCGCGAAGGATAAATGGCAATACGGTTGTCGGGACGGCGGTTCCACCAGTTAGACCGCTGGCGGCAACAGAGCCGTTATAGGAGATTTTGCTTAATATTGCTGCAAGTGAGTTTCCCCCAACTGAATCTACAGCTGCCTGCCATAATTGTTTATCAAGTGGTTTTACGGAGGTGCCAATAACTTCTTCGCGGGAGATGACTTCCTCGGCACCAAGAGTTATCAAATATTCTTTTTCGTCAATCTTGCCTGTGCTTGCAACTACGTGATAACCCTTTTTGGCAAGCATAGCAACCGCAGCGCCACCGACACCGCCCGTAGCCCCTGTCACCAATATTTTACCTTTATCAGGCTCTATGCCGTGCTCTTCCAAGGCCTGAATTGACAATGCGGCGGTGAAGCCGGCTGTTCCATAAATCATAGCTTCCCTCAATGTTATTCCCTCCGGCAAAGGCATCACCCAATCCGCAGGAATCCGTGCATATTCACTATAACCACCATAGTGGGAAACACCGATACCGTAACCGCTGGCAAACACAGGCTGTCCTTCCTGGAACCTGTCATCTGTAGAAGAGACAACATATCCGGACAAATCAATTCCCGGGATGAATGGATAGGATCTTAAAATATTGCCATTGGGAATGCTGGCCAATCCATCTTTATAGTTCACACTGGAATAGGAAACTTTGATGACAACCTCTCCAGCGGGCAATTCTTCCAAGGTAACCGGCTTTACTGTGACCGAAAATGAGGTTTCGGATTTCTCTATAACTAATGCTTGAAATGATTCGGACATAAGCGTTAAGTCTCCTTTTGTGTGTGAGTAATAATATTAAGTCGTCTATATATTTATTCTGACTCGTTAACTTTTTGATGTCTATGATATAATGTCCATTATTTCCTATATCCTGCTTATCGGCGGCGTGGGCGATGCCATCATTAGAGGAAACTGAATATCCCCACGGTTTTGACAAAGCAGCGTTTATATTGTTTTGGGTAAAATATACAATTAATTGTAAAAAAGCGTGATATAATACACAGGATGGAGTGAGGCAGCAATTGAAACAATCGGACCTGGGAACAATTTGATCTTCGGGTTCATAAGTAGAGGCCGATTTGAGAACTCTTTAAATAGAGGACAGGACATATCATTCAAAATGAAAGCAGGATGAAGTTATGGTAACTATAAGAGAAATTGAGTCAGAGTCACTTCCAGCATTGAGCGAATTATATTCCGAGCTGATTAACAAATCTACTGATTTTAACAAGCTTGAGGCTGTGTATAAGGTTATCAATGAGGACAGCCGCTACATATTATTAGGCGCGTTTATCAATGGCGAGCTTATGGGTTCCGTTATGGGTATTATTTGCCAGGATCTTGTTGGTGAGTGTAAACCTTTTATGGTCATTGAAAATGTGGTGGTTTCCTCCCGCGCCCGCCGTCAGGGAGTGGGTCAAAAGCTGATGGCCGCCTTAGAAGTAATCGCACGGGAAAAAGATTGCTGGTACATCATCCTAGTCTCCGGTGAGCAAAGGAAGGAAGCGCATATTTTTTATGAAGCGTTAGGCTATAGAGAAGAGAAAGTCGAAGGGTACCGGAAACATTTGATTTCACATTAATTTTTTAGAGTAAAGGGTCGGGTCCATACTTCACCGCGTTTTTGCCAAACAGCTTAAGAATTTGTAGTGCGGTGAAGTATGCTTATATCCTAGAATCGTTGATTGTATTCAATGCCCGTAATCTCTAACTGAAACCAGTTGAAATCTCCGCTTTTCTCTTTCCAAATAACCTCAGACTTTGAAGGGATTCGTATTCCGTTAAACTCTTTAAATTCTGTATTAATGCCTCCCCAATCGCTTAACACATATTTCCCGTTTATTTCTTTGTATCTTTTGGTGAAAAAGCTAATTAGATCGCTCTTTTCATTAAAAGAGAAAACGCCTGATGCGCTTACTCCTTGATAGCTCATTGTTGCTCGTGAAGAGTGTTCATCAATCGCTTCCCATTGGATATATGGATGTAAGGCGGCAGTCGGAAACCATGGCATCTCGGCCAAATATCGAACCATTGTGCTAAAGTCCATTTCAGGCCCCTTCGCTTTGACCACTGAGAATAAAGAAAGAAGCATAATGTTCATTATACCTTTACCTTTATGATAATTATCCACACCGCTCATATGGAGTAAAGGAGCTATTTTAACATGGGCCTTCCATACGAACCCCGGTTCATCCACTCTAAAATACTGCACCGCCTGAACTGGCATCCATGGTCCGCCTTGTTTTGTACGCATTTGCCCTTTTTGTTCAAGACGAACATTTATGATCTTTTCTTTTCCGATAATATGGGTGCCTATGAGCCATTTCTGAACGGGAATCGGTAGGCCTGCCAAATCTTCTTTGCGAATGATTTCAGTTTTTAAGTTGGAGATATTATGAAACATGTGATTTACTTGCTTCCTAACACTGTTGTTGAACATCAGTTTTGCAATCGCTACAACCCCTGCAATTACGGCAACAAGAATTACGAGAACGGTTAACGTATACAATAAGAACATAATCAATGATGATCATCCTTTCTTGGATACTTACGGGATTAGTTTCTTTGGGAATCTGTAGACGATGATGGTAAATTATACGGGATATTTTGTGAGATTATATTAAAGTTCAAGGCTATAAGGTTACAGTTCTCTTGGAAAGTGGATGCCGCCTCGAAATTATGGACGGGTTGCTTTCAACATAAGCGGCAGGATTGCGAAACCACCAAGGTGGAACCCTACTCGATGGCCTGTTATATACCTAGATGAGTTGTACGTGAAACTCAAGTGCAGCACGGTCAGTGGGTAAAGTTGTTTATTTCGCCACGGGTATCGACGAAGACGGGCACCGGTAAATGAAATGTAAAAGTACAATTGGATCAGGCCCAGAGGCTGAAAAGGACGAAATGAGATGTAAAAGTACAATTGGATCAGGCCCGGAGGCTGAAAAGGACGAAATGAGATGTAAAAGTACAATTGGATCAGGCCCGGAGGCTGAAAAGGACGAAATGAGATGTAAAAGTACCATTGAATCCGCCCTCGAGGCCGGAAATGACGAAATGAAATGTAAAAGTGCAATTGAATCCGCCCCCGAGGCCGGAAATGACGAAATGAAATGTAAAAGTGCAATTGAATCGACCCTCGTGGCCGGAAATGGCGAAATGAAATGTAAAAATACAATTGAATCCGCCCCCGAGGCCGGAAATGACGATATGAAATGTAAAAGTAAAGGGGTGACCAGAAACTACATTTGACCTTCTTGGCAATAGCCATCTATAATCACCAACATGGGTTGTTAGGTATTAGGATAACAAATGAAGGCGGGGATTTACTGTGAACCAGCTATGTAAGGTGCTCATTGTGGATGATGAAATATTGGTTCGACAGGGTATTAAATATGTGTTGGACTGGGAACGGGAAGGGTTTCAACTGGTTGGAGAAGCGTCCAACGGGCAGGAAGCACTGGAGTTGGTCCAATCGCTTAAACCCCATATTGTGATTACAGATATTGTGATGCCCGTTATGGATGGTCAGGAGCTAACTCGTATTGTGAAACGGGATTATCCGGAGATTGAGGTTATTGTATTAAGCAGCTTCAGTGAATTCCATTATGTACGTTCCACTTTCCAAAGTGGTGTAGCTGATTATATTTTGAAGCCAAAACTGGAGGCAGAGGGATTGCTCCAAGTGTTAAATAAAACGAAGGACAAGATTCCTGGCTTAGTTTCTCCAGACTCCACGGATAAGGAAGCTCTTTCTGTAGATGCTCTTCTTAGCAGGATTATTTCCGGTTACGAGGTAGAACCTGATTCCGATATATTGTCCCATAAATTTCCTCATGAGCTGTTCTTCTATCTGGGCTGTGATCTAGGACTCACTACAATTTCTGATAGACAAACACTAGACAAGCTTAAGGGAATGATAATAGCCAGATTAGAGAAACAAGTTCCAAATATTATCCATTATCCTGTTCCAGGGGAGCAGAACACGATCTTATTTCTGTTTAATCTGAAAGAGAATCAATGGAGTCAAACTGTCCAGGCTGTGAGGCTCATGTCAGAAGGGTTAGCTGAGTCGGAGCCTGAGCGCCGATGGGTACTTAGTGATGGGTTTCACGAGTGGAGTAAAGCCTCAGATGTATATAACAATAGTTATTTGAAGCTGCTCCAATATCGCTTCTTTCTTCCGGATAAGGTACTTCTAATCCATGAGGAGCTGCCTACATCTAAGACTGAGCCTGACAAGTTTAATTTGTCCCATTTTACAGAGCAAATTAAAAGGCTTCAACTGGAAGAGGCTTTTACAGATTTAAGACAGCACGTAACCTCATTGTCCATGCACTATGAAAGCGATGTCTTTGAATTCAAATCGTTTTTAGGAAATATCATTTTTAATGTCACTAACCAATTAACACATATCAAAACGCTGGAGGAAGCTAAATACGCAATGTTTCGTGCTATTGATGAAGCACCGGATGTGGACGAGACCATCTTTGTGTTGGAATCTTTTCTGAGTAAAGTTCTCCAGTACACAACTAATTCCGGTGGCCCGCAGGCCAGTAATGCGAACATGAATCGGCTGCTTGAGTATATCGAAGATCATTATGCTGAACCTTTGAGTCTGACTGAACTGTCTAAGCATTTTCATTTCAACCCGTCCTATTTATCGAGTCTATTTACCTCACATAACAAAGAAGGTTTTAAGGAGCATTTGAATAAAGTTAGAACGGATAAAGCGGCAGAGCTGCTTCGGGGGGACGGTGCCCCCATTTCGGAAATCAGCAGTATGGTCGGGTACGGGGATCATAGCTATTTCTGCAAAGTGTTTAAAAAATATACGGGATTATCGCCTAGTCACTACAGAAGGCAATATTACAGTCAGGAGTAGGATGGTTATGAGGGCTATTATGGAAAGGTTCAAATTCTACAGTCTCTTTATCAAAATATTCATTGTCATGGTGGTCAGCATTATTGCTGTAGCCATCTCTGCATCGTGGACGACCGTCCGCATGTCGGAGAAATTGTTCATGGAGACCTTCAGTATTACGAATTCCAAAGTGATTAATCAAATCAAAGCGAATTTTGAATCTTTTCACTATTCAATCGTAACAGCTACTAATAATACGCAGCTAAGCGGTACCATCAAGAGCTTTTTAACGGAGGAGGACTCCGATTCTACCAGGGTATTTAGAAGCTTTTACAACATGACCACCCAGATGAAAAGGATTCAATCTAATGTTGATGCTTATCAGGTTGGGATTAAGATTATGGGTCAGAACGGCCGCAGCTATTCTACCAATACGAATAATTTGCTTATGACCGATGAAGAACTGAGAAATCATAAGATAACTATAAATACGATGGCCGATCCCAAAAGACTGATGTATCAGTTCTACCAGGAAAAGAGTACACCTACATCGTCTCAAGAGGCAGTGATCGTCGCCAGTAAATCGCTAATGGAACGAACCACAGGTGATACTTATGGATCCCTGTATTTTACGATTCATGAAAAGGCTTTTCAATCCTTTTACTCAAGTATGGTCAGCGGCGGAAATGATGTTGCGATACTGAATAAGGATGGTTTAATTGTTTCAAGCAACCAAAGTGAACTTTTGGGGCAAAAAGCGGATGATTTATTGCAAGATGCAAAGGATATTCAAGAAAAGGGACTGGATTATAAAAACGTAACTTTCCGGGACAAGGATGTTATTGTTTTAGCGGATTATCTATCCTCATACGATTTCTATATTGTGAATTTGATCGATAAGAAGACGGCTTTGGGACAAATGGTGGATACCAAAATGGTGGCGTTGATCTGCTCAGCCATTGTTATCGTTGCCCTGATTGTTGTTTTTTTGATTTCTAGAAAGCTTACCCGTTCCTTAACCTTGCTAACCCGGCAAATGTCCAAAATTACAGAACGTAATTTCCATAATTACATCACGGTAACAGGCAGCTTCGAATTTCAGGAGCTTGGACATGCCTATAACTATATGCTGGATGAATTAAATGACTATGTGGAAAGGCTAGTACAGACACAGAAGGAACAGCGCAACGCCGAGCTGGCCGCTCTTCAACAGCAGATTAACCCTCATTTTTTGTATAACACACTCTCCTCTGTGAAATTTCTAGTGCAGCAGGGCAGTAAGGAGAAGGCCGTCCATACGATTCATGCCTTGATCTCTTTACTACAGAATGCTCTTAGTAATGTCAGTGAAACGATTACGGTAACGCAAGAACTGGAAAATTTGAAATCCTATGTCTTTATCAACCATGTTCGTTATGGGGAGCGGATAAGAGTTAACTTTTTTATCGCACCTGACACTATAGATTATCATGTACCGAAGCTAATTATTCAGCCTTTTATCGAGAATGCCTTTTTTCATGGCTTTAATAAGAAAAGCGAGGGATATATTCATGTGCTCATCTCTCAGGAGTCTGGTTCTCTCTTGTGTGAGGTTGTCGATAATGGGGATGGGATGGAAAGCGGGGGGGCAGAATTGTCTCTTTCTAACGAGAGCAAGCGCCAGTTGTTTACGGGAATTGGTATCAAAAATGTTCATGACCGGATTATTTTGTTATATGGCGATGAGTATGGAGTTACGATTATCAGCAAAGTAAATGAAGGAACAACGATCAAAATTCGCCTGCCGCTAATAAACACATAAAAATAATGCTAATTTCAAAAGAAAGAACAAATGAGGCGTGGATAGCGCTTTCAATAAGGCGAAATAATGACAAATCATCATAAAGTAATTTCTAACGATCCATTTAGCCGCGATGATAAGATAAGTATGTAATCAGGAAGCGCTTACAGCGAAGTGCTAAAGAAAGAAACATACAAAAAGGGGATGAAGACTTTGAAGAAAAGCTTTGCGTTACTGTTAATTTGTATGATGATACTCACAGCCTGCGGATCCAATTCGGGCTCGAAGAACACAGCAGATACAGGAAACACAGGTTCGAAAAGCAATGAGGCCAAAGAAATTACAATTTGGGCCTGGGACCCAGCCTTTAATATTGCCGCATTAGAAGAAGCTAAAAAGACTTACGCCGCTATTAATCCTGATGTGAAAGTTAACATTATCGAGTATGCCCAAAGTGATATTATCCAAAAGCTAAACACTGGACTTAACTCCGGTACAACGAAAGGCTTGCCGAACATTGTCCTGATCGAGGATTATCGTGCACAAGGTTTTCTTCAATCCTACAAGGATTCGTTCACTGATCTGAGTAACTCCATTAAAGGCACTGACTTTGCAGATTACAAGAGTGGACCAACCAGTCTAGATGGCAAACAATATGGTATTCCATTTGACTCTGGTGTAACCGGGTTATATGTGAGAACAGACTATTTGGAGCAAGCTGGCTACAAACTTTCTGATTTGCAGAATATTGATTGGAAGCAATACATTGAAATTGGTAAAAAAGTAAAAGAAAAAACAGGTAAAGCGCTAATCACTTTGGATCCAAATGACCTTGGTATTATCCGCATGATGATTCAATCCGCAGGTTCTTGGTATTTAACAGAGGATGGCAAAACACCTAATCTCGCTAACAATGAAGCGTTGAAACAAGCTTTTGAAGTCTACAAAGAGCTGATGGATTCCAATGTGGCTAATGTTCATGCCGACTGGAGCCAGTTCGTAGCCGCACTGAACAATGGGGATGTTGCATCGGTTCCTACCGGCAACTGGATTACTGCTTCCATTAAGGCTGAGGCAACTCAATCCGGTAAATGGGGAATCGCACCGCTTCCTACACTTCCAGGCAATGATAAATCCGTACATGCTTCCAACCTCGGGGGTAGCTCATGGTACGTAATGAACGTAGATGGCGCAGATACGGCAGCAGACTTTATGGCTAAAACTTTTGGTTCTGATGTAGAACTGTACCAAAAGCTGCTTACAGATATCGGAGTTATCGGAACATTCAAAGCAGCGGCAAGCGGCGAAGCTTACAGCCAAGCCAATGATTTCTTCGGAGGCCAAAAAGTAGTTACTGATTTCGCAGCTTGGACGGAGCAAATTCCTAGTGTAAACTACGGTATCCATACCTATGCGATTGAAGATATTCTGATCGTTGAAATGCAAAACTTTCTGAACGGCAAAGAGATCGACAAGGTATTAAGTGATGCACAGGCTCAGGCAGAATCACAGATTAAATAAGTAAGAGTCCTCACCAGGTAACCTTGGTCGTAATCTGCTACTCCAGCAGTCAGGAGTGTGAGAGAGCGTCCAAGGTTGTTGTTTTTATAAGATCTAAATTCGAAGGGGTTGGGCCGTTGTGAAAAATACGAACTCAAATATGAGCATCCGTCGTAGGAGTGTACTAACCGGATGGTCCTTCGTCCTGTTATCAGTAGTCCTAATATTCATTTTTTATTTCTATCCGATGATACAGGCGTTAATCATGTCCTTTCAGACCGGGACAGGAAGCAATCTTGAATTCACTGGTTTGGATAATTACAAGCGGTTATTCTCAGATGCAATGTTTTTCACAGCAGTAAAGAACACCTTTATTTATTTGTTGGTGCAAGTGCCTATCATGATCGTACTAGCGCTGTTTATATCTGTGCTGCTGAATGATAAGAAGCTGAAATTCAAAGGCTTTTTCCGGACAGCCATTTTTCTACCTTGTGTAACCTCATTGGTTGCCTATGCTATCGTTTTCAAATATTTGTTCGCAGGCAATGGCCTGGTGAATACGTTCTTATTGAATCTGCATTTGATTGATACGCCAATCGGATGGATTACTGATCCTTTCTGGGCAAAAATTACGATTGTAATCGCCATAACCTGGCGTTGGACCGGATATAACATGATTTTTTATCTGTCTGCTCTGCAAAATATCGACAATTCCATTTATGAGGCAGCCAAAATTGATGGGGCTTCCGCAGCACGACAGTTTTTTGGAATCACGATTCCTCTGTTGAAGCCGATCATCTTGTTTACCTCTATTACCTCGACGATTGGTACCCTGCAATTGTTCGATGAGGTTATGAATATTACTAAAGGCGGACCCGGAAATTCAACGCTCACCATCTCTCAATATATTTATAATTTGTCCTTTAAGTATTCCGCAGACTTCGGATATGCGGCTACAGTATCCTATTCCATCGTAATTATGATCATATTGCTTTCGTTCCTCCAGTTCAAAGTGGCAGGTGATAAAAATGCTTAAGAGCAAACGATTTTTCACATACCTCTTCCTGAGTATTATATCTTTCGTATCCATCTTCCCGTTTCTGTGGATGGTCATAAGCTCAACGAATAAGTCGGTCGATGTAACAGGGGGTAGATTGCTGCCGGGAACTCATATGATGGAGAATTTCCGTAAGCTATTAGAGACGACAGATCTTCAATTATCACTTGTTAACTCGGCTAAAATCTCTATTACAACTACCGTATTGGCTTTACTTATCGCTTCTCTGGCCGGATACGGTTTCGAGGTATTCAGAAGCCGTTCCAAGGATATTGTCTTCAACATTTTATTGTTATCCATGATGATTCCTTTTGCAGCTATGATGGTGCCGCTATACCGGATGTTTGCCAATGTTTCCGATACCCTTCCCTGGATGGGAGTAGACACAATGACTTCAGTCATTCTTCCCACGGTGACAACGGCGTTCCTTATTTTCTTCTTCCGCCAGAGTACGAAGATGTTTCCTAAGGAACTGCTTGAGGCTGGGCGTATAGATGGATTAAGTGAACTGAGTATCTTTTTACGGATCTTTATCCCTACTATGAAAACAACCTATGCAGCTGCGGCAATTATTACGTTCATGTCGAGCTGGAATAACTATCTCTGGCCATTGATTGTTCTGCAATCTCCTGAAACCAAAACCATGCCGTTGCTTATCTCTATCCTTGGTTCAGGTTATGCGCCGGATTATGGCATGATCTTAATCGCCATTGTTATCGGAACGCTTCCAACCGCTATTGTGTTCTTCTTGATGCAGAAGCAGTTTGTGGCTGGGATGACGGGATCAGTGAAATAATGAACGTTGTTAGAGTTTGAATTTAACTTAGTGTAAAACAAAAGATACATCTAAAGCATAGGTCAACAACCGTCACTACGGGAAACTTTGGACTTACGATCGCTGTTATCTTCGGATTTCTTGATTAAACCGCTCAGCGGTTGAAATCCGAAGATAAAGGCGAACGCTACGCTTCTCCAGTTCCAAATTTCCACTTCGTTCCTTAATTGACTCGAAATGATTTTACTAAAAGTACAATATTTATCTCCTAGTTTCGCTGCGTTAAGAGCCGCACTCTAAAGACGTTACTTGATTTCACAAATATTTAGGCAGGGGGAGTGAAGGAAGTGAATGAAGTGAAAGAGATTGCACCCAGCATAGACTGGCTGGAGGATGTAAGTATATTTGCAGTAAACAGGATGAAAGCGCATTCGGATCATAAATATTACGAGAGTATGAAAGAGGCAGAGAAGGGTGAGGCTATGGCCTTGCGCCATAGCCTGAACGGAAGCTGGAAGTTCAGCTATGCTGTGAATCCGTCCAGCAGGGTTGTGGATTTTTATAAAGAACAATTCTCAACTGAGGGATGGGCGGATATTGCGGTTCCGGGACATATTCAGCTGCAGGGGTTTGGAAATCCTCAGTATGTGAATACCATGTATCCGTGGGATGGTCATGAATATCTCCGACCGCCGCAAGTATCCAAAACCCACAATCCGGTGGGAAGTTATGTAAAGACATTTACAATACCCGAGCAAATGAAGGACAAGCCGGTGTTTGTATCTTTTCAAGGGGTAGAATCGGCTTTCTATGTGTGGCTTAACGGTGAGTTTGTTGGCTATAGTGAGGACAGCTTTACTCCATCGGAATTTGATTTGTCTCCCTATGTACGACTGGATGGTGACAATAAACTCGCTGTAGAAGTATATCAACGGAGTACGGGCGGCTGGCTGGAAGATCAGGATTTTTGGCGTTTCTCTGGTATTTTTAGAGAGGTGTATTTGTATACCGTACCGCAGATTCATGTGAGAGATTTATTCGTGCGCACGGATCTGGGTGCGGCTTATCAGGATGGGGTTCTATCTGTAAGTCTGGATTTTGTGGGGAAACTTTCCGGTAGTGTGAAGCTCAGCTTGCTGGACCCATCGGACCAACCGGCAGGTTCAGTTGATGCGTCAATAACAGGCGAGCAGCTTGCCGTTAGTATTCAAGTGCAGAAGGCTGAGTTATGGAGCGCGGAAGTTCCTAACTTGTATAGTCTATATATAAGTGTGTATGACGATCAGGGGACATTACTTGAAGTGATTCCGCAAAAGGTAGGCTTCCGTAAGTTTGAAATGCTGAACAAGGTTATGAGTATTAACGGCAAGCGGATTCTTTTCAAAGGCGTCAACCGTCATGAGTTCAATTGTAGAAGAGGCCGTGCGGTTACGATGGAAGATATGCTGTGGGATATTAAAACCTTGAAGCAGAACAACATAAATGCGGTTCGCACATCACACTATCCAAATCAGAGTGAATGGTACGCTTTGTGCGATGAATACGGGATCTATGTTATCGATGAAATGAATCTAGAAACCCACGGATCTTGGCAAAAGCTAGGCGCTGTTGAGCCTTCATGGGTGATTCCAGGCGACCGCCCGGAATGGCTCGATATTGTCATGGATAGAGCGGTGTCCATGGTCGAGCGGGACAAGAATCATCCGTCCATACTGATCTGGTCTTGCGGCAATGAATCATTTGGTGGTGAAGTAATCTATAAGGTATCGCAATATTTCAAGCAAGTTGACCCGGGCCGATTGGTTCATTACGAGGGAGTCTTCCATGACCGCCGGTTTGATGCTACCAGTGATATGGAAAGCCGGATGTACGCGAAGGTGGACAGTATTGAGGAATATCTGCTTGACGATCCGCAGAAGCCTTTTATCAGCTGCGAATATATGCATGCCATGGGGAATTCATTGGGTGGAATGAGCAAATACAGTGAACTGGAGCAGAAATATCCGTTGTATCAAGGCGGCTTTATCTGGGATTATATCGACCAGGCTATGATGAAAAAAGACCGCTACGGCAAGGAGTTTTTAGCTTTCGGCGGTGATTACGGTGACCGGGCTACGGACTACAATTTCTGTACGGATGGAATCGTCTATGCGGATCGGAAGCTGTCTCCAAAGATGCAGGAGGTTAAGTTCCTCTATCAGGATATTAAGCTGGTTCCCACTTCAGCGGGAGTAACCATTCGGAACGAAGGCTTGTTCCAAGGGACCGACCATTGCGAACTGCACTATAGTATCCATAATGAGAACGGGGAAGTAGCTAACGGGAAGCTCGGGGTACAGGTTGAGCCGCAGAGTGAAGCTTTTGTATCGTTTGATTGGGATGAGAGTTCAGTTCCAGACGGTGGTGAGTACTGGATTAATACATCGCTGAAGCTGAAGGAAGCTAAGCTATGGGGAGATGCGGGGTTTGAAATTGCTTTTGGCCAGACCGTGTTCACTGATGAAGTTACAAGTAATGTTGAAGCCGTTCAGCATAAAGGTCTGATCGAGAATCAAAATGATATTAAAGTGGTCCATGGTGATGTGAATATTGGAGTAAAAGGTAAAAACTTCAGTATTATGTTCTCAAGAGGGATCGGCAGTTTGACATCGGTGAACTACTCCGGCAAAGAGCTTATTGCGTATCCTCCGACTCCGTTATTTTGGCGGGCTGCTACGGACAACGATAAAGGAACAGCTATTGGATTCCATGCCGGGGCCTGGTATGCAGCGAGCTTGATGCCAAGATGTACCGATGTTGCTCTGGTCGAGGGTGATGGCGAAGTGACGGTAACGTTCAGCTATCGTTTGAATATCAGCGTGGATGTAAAAGTTACCGTTGCCTATACCGTGCGTTCGGACGGAAGCATTATTGTAAAATCCCGTTATGAAGGAACCGCGGGTCTTCCAGATCTTCCGATTTATGCAATCAGTTTCAAAATCCCTATGGAATACAGCCATCTGGATTGGCTGGCACTGGGTCCGGATGAGAATTATAGCGACCGTAATCAGGGGGCAAGACTTGGCCGTTTTCGTAACGAGTCCGCAGATAGTCTTTCCGGTTATGTTGTGCCACAGGAATCAGGAAATCGTACGGGGGTCCGCAGCGTATCCGTTACGAATGATGAAGGTACCGGAATTAAGATTTCGGCTCCTGCAGCTAACCCTGTAGAGTGTCGGATTTCGCCTTATACAGCATTTGAGCTGGAAAATGCTTATCATCAATATGAGCTGCCTCCAGTACATTACACGGTAGTTACCGTTGCTGGGAAGCAAATGGGTGTCGGCGGTGATGATAGCTGGGGTGCTCCTGTCCTTGATGAATATCGTATCCCGTCTGACGGAGTTATCGAATATGAATTTGTGATTTCGAGAGTGTAGGACAGACCCTCTATATTCTCAGAACTTTAAAATTTCAACAAAGCAGCGATTCTCCCGTTATTGGAGTATCGCTGCTTTGTGTTTTTGGCCCACTGCGTGTAGGTGTAGAGGATGACTTTGGTGAGCCTTTAAGGTTGAAATCTGTCGCGGCCACTGGCGGGGCCAGGGTAAGCGGCGTTAAGAATGACTTCGTCTAGCCGATTAACAGCGGCATTGACCCACACGAACGAGTTGATTTTTGAGTATTGTTTTCCGCTGAAAACAGCGGAGAGGACGGAACGATTGTGGAAAAGCGGCAGCGGTCGCCTGAAAGTTTTCCAAAGGAAAACTAGCCTCGAAAGCATAAGCTGTATCCGGATTTTCACCGCTAAGGGGAATAAAAAAAATCTGGAGACCACAGCGATTGTAACAACGGTCCGTTCGCGGAGCGTCCTCACAAGTGACCACGGTGATCCTACTCAAAAAGCAAGGAATGTACCAAGTATGGGACACCCCTTTTTAGATCTATTTCGAATCAAAGGTAAAAGTGCTCTTGATTCGCCCAACGTGACCGCAACCGTCCAAATGATGGTAAACTATTTGAAAGCTCTACCAATCCAATAATCAGGAGGAATTACATGCAGACATTGTTTCGGTACAACTGGAAGGTACGAGAAGAATGGTATCAATGGTGTGAGGATGTCTCCGTTGAAGAACTCCTCAAGCCTCGAACTGGAGGTGTGGGAAGCATTTTGAAGACGCTTTTCCATATTGCCGATGTAGAGTGGAGCTGGATTAGAACTATCCAAGGCAAACCGGATTTTCAAGAAAATTTCGAGGAATACAACACTCTGCAAAAGGTGCGTGAGTTGGATGCCGCATTCCGCCCGGAAGTGGAACAGTTTGTATTAGATTGGAATGTAGATTTGGAGCGGCGGATTTTTGAGGATACACTCGCGGACGGAAGCACAGTTACAGATGCATGGGGAGAAGTAATGCGCCATGTCATCGCGCATGAAATTCATCATGTTGGGCAGCTCTCGGTGTGGGCTCGTGAGGTTGGCAAGCCGCCCATCTCCGCCAATGTCATTGGCAAAGGGTTGATGAATACATTACCGGGCGGCGGCCTATAACAGTGGCGGAAACCACACATGCCGCAGATCTACCCAACCCTGACTGTTGAAGGTCACTCCGCGAACAGAAGGCAGGTAGGCGGTTTCCATAGGTTTTTCATGCAATATATGCAGGTGATTCTGTCCAATCAACAAGTCTTCAATGCGTTGAAAAGATTGTGCTCTCACCACAGAGTTCGATTCTAGGGCAATGGTGTTCAGCCATCCTTCAACATCTGCTCTTATATGCTGTTCAATATGCTGTGATAAAGTACGGTATAAGTCGAATAGCCGGAGCTGCTCGTCCTGATCCCGGAATAAGGAGAACACGATCAGATCGGATTCCATACGAATGGGACCCTTGAAATCTTCGGGAGAAGAGGTTACAACCTTGCAGGGATAACCGTGTCCAGCCAATCTGGCGGCAATAGATTCGGCATCTCCCTGATATTGAGAGATCGTTGCGATTTGCAGGGGGATAGATGGTATAGATACCAGATGCTTATCAACAGGTAATATTACGTCCTTTTTAAGGCAAGATATAAGGTTAGCACGAATGACGGGGTCGCTTAGCGGCCCTTTTTTTTGCGTATTACAAGTGACGAATTTACGGATATAAGACTCCGAATGGATACGGCTCCAAGTGCCTTCGCCCTCAAGAGCGGGATTCTGGATGACGTGAAAAGGAGAACCGGACTCGGATAGGGCTGCTTCAACTCTCCAAGGAATATTCAGGATTTCCACTCGATCCAAGTGCGCTCTTCCACGGAAGTAATAGGGAAATACCTCCAAGATACATAGATTATCATTCATTTCACTGACTTTAAAAGGTCCTGTTCCAACGGGTTTCCTGCCAAAGCCGCTCTCTCCCCACTGCACCAGCTCATGCGGGACAATGGCTGCACGGCTTGTACAAAGAAAGGGAAGAAACAGCTCATTGGGTCTTTTTAACCGGATTCTTACGGTGGATGGATTCACAGCTGTTACTTCTTGAATTTCTTTGAAGATACTGTTGTAAAGAGTTCGTTGCGGACTTTGAATGAGCCTCTGAAAGGAATATACAACGTCTTTGGAACTGAGAACCTTCCCGTGGTGAAAAGGGACTTCTTTTCGCAGGAAAAATGTCCACAACGTCCGGCTTTCATCGGTCTCCCAGGCATGAGCGAGGTTCGGAACAATCTCATCCCGGTTACTCCCCCGTCTAACGAGGCCATCGAACACATGGCTGGAAATAAAGGATTCGGCAAGCAAATTCATATAGAGAGGATCAAAGGTATGCAGTTGCTGGGTAATAGGCAATCTTAGCGTATCAATTTGTCGGTTATGGTTCATCTCAGCATGATGCCCAAAATATTCAAGCAGCCAGCCTTGCAGCGTATCCTGCAGCGTGGAAGATTTAGCATGTGTTTTAATCCCGGCGATAGCACTTCCTATATCTTTTCGACTAATGGCCTGCATCATGGATTGTACGGCTATATCTTCTGGGGGAATTAGAAACTTCAGCAAAGAACGGCGTCCGCGCCCACGACTTGGTGTCCAGGATATCCATTCCTGAGATACCATTTTATTCACAACATGAAGGGCATTTCGGTGGGTGCAGCCTAAGGTTAGCGCCAGCTCGTCCAATGTAACTTCGATTTTGTTAGTGCTTCCATGTTGGGAATGCAGCTTCAAATATTGGTCATGCAGCTTCATAGCACAGGCATCCCTTCAAAATAGGAAATAAATAAAATTTTCTTTCTCTTTATCTTCTTATTTTATCATCTAAAATAAAGGTCAGAAAGTAAATAAATGGGGGTATCTAACATGTTAAATGAAATTACGCCGAAAAAAGAGCCTGCTTTTACAGCATTGATGGTTGGGTTCCTGTTGGCAGTCGTACATCAGTATCTCTTTTATGGAAATGCTATCGGGGTTTCTTATCCCATATTTATTGTCTTTTACTATATGTATATGCTTTATTACAGTAAAGATAGGGTTCGGAAGTTAACCTGGTTCAGTTATGCATGGCTGGGTTCTATTCTATTGCTCTCACTAACTTATGTGCTGTTCCATAACCCGTTCTTCTTCGGTCTTAATCTGCTAGCCATTCCGGCGATTATTATTCTACATATGACTTTCATGCTGCATCCGGGCCAATTATCCTGGGCCTCTGCTTCTCTGATCAAGAAGGCTCTGAAGCATCTTTTTCCACAAACCTTTAGGCAATGGGCCAACCTAGTAGGGATTATGAAAAAAACAGCAGGAATCAAAGTAAAGGAAGGTCAAACGGATGTGTACCGTAAAGTTCTCATTGGATTATTGATTTCCTGTCCACTGCTGTTGGTAGTTGTATCGTTACTTTCCTCGGCAGACGGGGTTTTTAATCAAGTGCTTTCAGAAATATCTCAAGGGTGGAACCATATTTCTTTCGGTGAAGGATTTATCCGTACGTTTTGGGTAGTTGCCCTCGGCCTGGGTTTTTTCGGATATTTGTGGGGGTTTGTGAAGCCTCATGTACCCGAAGAAAAGCCGACTAAGAATGGCAGGGACTACCTAGAACTCTTCCCTTCCATTAAGCTTGATCCAATTATCGCAACAACTGTTTTGTTTGCCGTGAATACCGTATATGTACTGTTTGTTGTGGTGCAATTCTCGTATTTATTCGGGGCTTGGGAAGGGATTCTGCCGGAGGGGAGTTCTTACGCAGATTATGCACGGAACGGATTTTTTGAACTGATTATGGTGACATCCATTAACTTTATGATCTTAATGAGTACACTGCTGCTGGGCGAAAAAGGTACGGAATTGCAGAACAAAATCATCAATGTTCTTCTGTATGTGTTGGTTGCTTGCTCCACGGTGATGTTGTACTCCGCTTATACTCGCTTGGATCTTTATGAGGAAGCTTACGGATATACTTATATTCGATTTCTAGTGCATGCTTTTATGCTGTTTCTGGGTGTACTGATGATTATTGCAGGTCTGCGTATTCATTATAAGCGGCTTCCGTTGGTAAAATGTTATATTCTGCTCGGTGTGTTGTCCTATGTTCTGATGAACTATATAGGAATGGATGTTATCATTGCGAACAATAATATGGAGCGGTATGAAATCAGCGGCAAACTGGATACGGAATACTTGTTCACTCTAGCTCCTGAAGCGATACCTACTCTGATTGAATTCAGCCGTGAAGAAGATGGAATGCTGGATACTTATTTAAAGGAGGAATGGAAGAGCACTGCTGCATCCAACCAGAAATGGCAGTCCTTCAATTTGTCGCAGTACCGGTCACAACGTGAGTTGGATAAATATTTTGATAAGTAATTATTTATTGAGAACATCCTCGTATTCAGGGTGGAGTTCAAATCTTCCTTTAGCAAAAGGGCATAAAGGCACAATCTTAATACTGTTCTCCCGAGCATAACTAACGATTGCATTCAAAAGGTTGTCACCAAGCCCTTGTCCCCGGTAAGCTTTGTCGACTAATGTGTGATCGATGATATAAAGTTTTGGGGTTGAGGTTACATAAGTCATTTCGGCAGCAATTGAGCCTTGATCTCGAATAAGAAATCTTTTATTGGCTGGTTCATGATTCACAATATGCATCTTTACGCCTCTTTCTGTGTGGGATTATTGTCATCGTCTAAAAGTTGATATTTCAGAGCTCCGCTTGGACATTTGTCAATATGCCGGGCAATTTCCTCCGCAGTGGCGGCATCAGGATCCACCCAAGGGCGATTGTTTAAATTAAAAACGGCAGGAAAGCCTTTAACGCAAATTCCGGAATGAATACATTTATCGGAATTAAACATTACATGGATACTTTTCCCATAATACACTTTCTGTTCAATGGTCATTCTTTCACACCTTTCACTGGAGTGGGGGACAAGATTAAAAAACATGTTTTATATGAATATACCCTTAGTGATATGAAGTGAAGCATGTGTATCTGGAGTGAGATTATCATGATCGTTAGGAGGTGTTCAATTGCTGGAGCAAGTACTACTAGTATCTTTGTTCACTTTTATTATTCACCTGTCCGAGACCCTTACTTATTCTCTTCGTCTAGCAGGTGTGCGTTTAGGAAAATTGGCAGTGGCCTTGTCCTTGTCTGGAATTATATTGCTCATATCGAGAACAGCTAATATGCTACAGGGCCCACTTACCGGCAATATTTTAGATTTCGCAAAACATAATGCAGGTTATAATATAATGGATTCGTTTCAGATGATTATCGGTGCAGCAACATTAGGGACGTTTACAGCGCTATTACTTTTTCCATCCGCTGTCTTGCTGTCCTCTAGGATAATATCCCATTTAGAAGTTGCAGGGTCCATCCCTCAAATGATTCTTTCTTCCGTTTCTCTACAAAAGATAAAACATGCACGAGTTCATTTACGCTTCCCTAAATTGTCGATGTTGTCTCGGTTGAGAATTGGAGGCATCCCCAAAAGGCTCGTGGTCCTAAATGTTGTAGTTACCGCAATGGCTACAATTTTACTTACCCTACTCATTGATCCGCAAATAGGTCTAATTACTGATAAAGTACTAAGAGGAGAAAAAGAGGTCGCTGCTCTAAGTAAGGTTTTTGGATTATTAATGCTGTCGCGATTATTGGGAACTATCCTTGCACAAGTATTACTTTTACCAGCTGCTTATTGGATTCATTGGATGGTATCAGTTTTATAGCCATTTAATCGAATCGAAGAGGAGGGGCATACCTTCAGCTTTCAAGCCCCCGAGTTCTATCTTAAGAACGGATATATACAGTCAAGAAATCTATAGCTTAACAAGCGGGAGAAGGTGCAGTATATGCAGACCATATATGATCTAGAAGCTGTCCGTGGATTAACAGAGAAGAACGGACTGGATCAAATTTTTAGTGCAGAGGTTATTCAGGAAATGGAGCTACGACGATATGGGGATGGAGAGGCAATATGCTCTGTGGGTGATGTCCTGGAAGGGCTGTTCATACTAGTCCAAGGAAAGCTGAAAATCCATACGCTGCTTCCAAATGGCAAGTCCATGCTGGTTAGATTCGCGAAGCCAACCTCGATTATTGGGGATGTCGAGCTGCTTCGGCAGTATCCGGTTAAAAATCAGGTCGAATCTGTGGGTGACAGCCTGCTGTTTGTTGCCGGTAAAAAACTGATGTTCAAAGAGCTTGAGAATAATACTACACTGCTGCGATTTCTCGTAGGTGAGCTAAGCCATAAGCTGTATACACTGGGTCAGACTTCCGCCTTAAATCTTCTATATCCTGTAGAAAATCGATTTGCCAGCTATCTACTCTCTCTATTCTCAGATCAAGGGACAGTGAAATATGTAGAGGAAATTCGTACTTCAACCTTAATGGAGACCGCGGAATTGCTGGGTACAAGCTACCGTCATCTCAACCGAATTGTGAAGCGGTTTATAGAAGAAGGCATTATCGAAAGAAAACGCGGTCGTTTGATCGTGCTCCATGAGGGCAAGCTGGCCGAACTTGCGAGTGGGAATTTATATGAGTGATTTTTTAAGACCGCTTACTATGGAGCAGCAGCTCGAGTAAAGCGGTTTTTTTGTGTTCAAAAATATACTTTAAACTAACATTCAGTTGAGTTTCAGATTCATTTAAGCTTTCGCCTTTAGTATAAAAAAATACATAGAGTTGCATAACGATACGGAGGAATGGATCATGTTGAAAAGAAAAAGTATACGGTTCAAAATATTACTGGGCTTCACTGCTGTAATTGTATTGTTTCTTGTGGCTATTGTAGGCAATACGTTTTTTCAGGTGAAGGCTTCTATGCTGACAGATAAGGTTAACCACAATTGGAATAAGCTATCTATGGTTCAGGATCTGACGGATAAAATTCGGACAGCTGACGAACTGGGCTCACGTTATATTATGAGCAATACGGATGAGAACAGAAACACATATAAGTCTAAGTATGACGCACTTCTTCCTACGATAACAGCGGCGATCACAGAATTGAAGAATAATGGACTGAGTGAAGGTGAAGGGATAGGAATAACAGACTTGGAAGACAGGTGGAATAAATATTTAAATGTACTGAAGGAATCCTTCGCGCTGGCAAAAGAGGGCAACTTCCCCAGTGCGCATAACAAATTCACCGGTTTATCCTTGGATTCCATGATTGAATCTCAGGTGGTCTTTCAGGAGATGCTTACAAAGGAAATAGAAACCGATCAAAGTCTAGCGGATTCCCAACGTCAACTCGCTATGATCATCAGTCTTAGTGTGACGGGTTTATCGGTTGTTTTGGCAGCGATCCTTGCCTTGTTAATCTCTGGACGTATTGTAAAACCGCTGCATGATGTGAACAAACAGCTAAGTGAGATTGCCTCCGGGGACGCGGATCTAACGCGCAAGCTGAATGTTCGTACGAAGGACGAGATCGGTGAACTGGCTAACAACTTTAATAAAATGACAGAAAATCTTGGGGCCATGATTGGACAGGTTACCCAATCGGCGGCTGGTCTGGCAATATCCTCTGCCAAGCTAACTTCAGATAGCGGTCAAACCGCACGAGCTACTGAAAGAATCGCTGACATTATGGGGGAAGTAGCATCAGGAGCAGGCCAGCAGATGAGTGATTTGCAGACGAATATGACAACACTCTCTGAGATTTCAATGGGTATTGGGCAAATTGCTGCAAGCGTTCAGGATATTTCCGAAGCTTCACTGCGTTCTTCTGAATTCGCGGTTACGGGGGATAGATCCATACAAGCCGCCATTAATCAGATGGGATCGATCAATTTGTCCATTAAGACCCTCTCCGAACAGGTGAATGGATTCGTGAGGCACTCCCAGGAGATTGGAACCATTGTGGATAGTATAAAAGGAATTGCCTCAGAGACTAATATGCTGGCGCTGAATGCGACAATAGAGGCCGCCCGCGCAGGGGAGCAGGGCAGAGGTTTTGCTGTGGTTGCGGATCAGGTGCGGAAATTGGCTGAGCAATCGGCAGAATCCGCTAACCGCATCGCGGACATGGCTCAGGCTATACAATCGGATGCTGATCTTGCTATGGCCAAAATGAAGGGCAGTATGGTTGAGGTTCAGGAAGGAACAGGAATTATGGCTGCTGCCGGACGCTCCTTCGGTGAGATTCGCTTGTCCATAGATGGATTGACAGGACAGGTTCAGGAAGTGTCGGGTGCGGTAGAGGAAATTTCTGCAGCTACAGAAGACATTGTTGAATCCATTCGTTCGGTTACACAAATCTCAGAAACTACCGCTGGAAATACCCAAAATATCTCGGCAGCTTCACAAGAGCAAATGGCCTCTGTGGAACAAATTGCTTCTTCCGCGAGCGCATTAAGTACAATGGCTAAGGGGCTTCAAGGGTTGGTAGCCAGATTTAATGTGTAGATAGTGGAGTAGAGTGCACTAATTAATGGAAAATAAGGATAAGAACGTAATATAACACACACAAATCATAGAATTTGCCATCGCCTTAAAGAATGCTATCTCTTATATTATTACCAATAAGAGTTAGGGCATTAATTAGGGTACAAGCATCCTCCGAGGTTCGGTCACTCCTTTTGCGAAATTGCAGCTATGCAGATGAAGCAAAGGAAGACCGTTCTTTTTTTATGTGAGTCTAGGGAGTCATTCGGAGGTTTTGATAAAACAGGCTGTCAGTTAGATACTAGGACTCCGTAGGGTGCTTGAATATTGATAATTAGGAGGCGGTTCTTTATAAGGGGATCATTTTTGAAAGCGTATACAATAATGGATTGACAAAAGTGATTCTGGCTGTGACGCAGCTCCACAAAATTTTGGAGGAGGTTGTTAAAGTGATAAAACGCAAATCTTCTGCAAGGAAATCAGTCCTAATGTATCTATTAACTATTGCATTAATCGCAGGGCAATTGGCGCTTTTTCCGTCAGTTAGTTCAGCTGCCGGGAATTTGGCTCAAGGCAAAAGTATCACTTCAAGCTCGGTAGGTGATGTGTATGTAGCGTCGAACGCGAACGATTCTAATCAGGGAACCTACTGGGAGAGTGCCAGTAATGCTTTTCCGCAATGGATCAGAGTAGATTTGGGTGGGACCAGTTCCGTAAACCAGGTTGTACTCAAGCTTCCGCCGACATGGGAGACAAGAATGCAAACCCTGTCTGTACAAGGAAGTAGTAATGACTCCACTTATACTAATCTAGTGTCTTCTGCAAACTATACGTTTAGTCCAGCAAGTTCATCGAATACGGTTACCATTAACTTTTCAGCAGCAAGCGTGAGATATGTCAAAGTAAATTTCACAGCGAATACAGCTTGGCCGGCAGCACAGTTATCTGAACTGGAAGTGTATGGAACGACTTCTATACCGTCAGGAGCTTATGAAGCGGAAGCGGCAGCATTATCCGGCGGTGCCAATATAAATACGGACCATACCGGGTATACGGGAACGGGTTTTGTAGACGGGTATTTGGCATCAGGTGCCACTACAACATTCACCGTCAATGCTGCTTCCGTAGGGAATTATGATGCAACGTTGAGATACGCTAATGCATCCGGCAGTACAAAGACGGTTAGCCTTTATGTGAATGGTGCTAAAATCAAACAAACTTCTCTTGTGAATTTAGCGAACTGGGATACTTGGTCAACCAAGACCGAGACATTAGCTTTAACGGCAGGTGTGAATACGATTGCTTATAAATACGACTCTACGGACACCGGTAATGTTAACTTGGACAACTTGAATGTCAGTCCGTCTACAACGCCGACAGCAACTCCAACGCCGACTGTCACTCCAACAGCAACACCGACAGCAACACCAACGCCTACACCAACAGTCACACCTACAGCAACCGTGACACCTACAGCAACACCGACAACGGGTCCAGGAACCAATCTGTCTCTGAATAAAACGGTTAGCGCCTCGTCATCAGTGTTTACTTTTGTACCCGGCAACGCCAATGATGGGGATGTTAACACGTATTGGGAAGGTGCAGGGGGAAGCTATCCGAATACACTTAGTATAAATCTGGGTAGCAATGCCAACATCTCCTCTGTGGTCCTGAAGCTGAATCCAGCTTCTGCTTGGGCTACTCGTACCCAAACGATTCAATTACTAGGACACGACCAGACTACATCGGCCTTTTCCAGTCTTGTACCTGCAACGGTCTATACTTTCAATCCTTCAAGTGGCAACTCCGTAACCATTCCGGTCACTGCTACTGCCAGTGAAGTTCAATTGAAAATCACAACAAATTCTGGCTCTAGTGCGGGTCAGGTTGCCGAATTTCAAATTATAGGGACACCGGCTGCCAATCCGGATTTGACGGTAACAGCGATGTCATGGACTCCGTTTGCCCCGGTAGAGACAGATGCTATTACATTAACGTCAACTGTCAAAAATATCGGTACAGCTGCCTCTGGAGCAACAAATGTCAGTTTCTATTTAGGGACTACACTTGTGGGTTCGGCTCCTGTCGGTTCCCTAGCAGCAGGTGCTTCTAGCAATGTAACTCTTAGCATTGGTGCAAAAGACGCGGCGACCTACGCTTTAAGCGCAAAGGTCGATGAAAGTAATACCGTCATTGAAATAAATGAAGCTAACAACAGTTTTACTAACCCAACATCACTTATTGTTACACCAGTTTCAAGTTCCGATCTGGTCGCCTCCTCTGTAAGCTGGACGCCAGGTAATCCTGCGGGAGGAAATGCGGTAAGCTTCTCGGTAGCAATCAAGAACCAAGGTACTGCCGCTTCTGCAACGGGTGCTCATGCCATCACGCTCACCATTACTGACGCTACGACTAATGCAGTGGTTAAGACCTTAACTGGTTCTTATAACGGTGTTATTGCTGCCGGTGCAACAACTGCCCCTGTCAGTATGGGAAGCTGGACTGCCGGGAACGGCAAATATAACGTAAAAAGTGAAATTGCTGTGGATACAAATGAACTTCCTGTAAAGCGGGCCAATAACATCGCGACACAATCTCTCTTTATAGGCCGCGGGGCTAATATGCCTTACGATATGTATGAAGCAGAGGATGGTATTGTCGGCGGCGGAGCGGTTAAGCTTATTGCCAATCGTAATATCGGCGATCTCGCCGGAGAGGCATCCGGTAGAAGAGCGGTAACACTGAATACTACAGGAAGTTATGTAGAATTCACGACTAAAGCCAGCAGCAACACCCTTGTAACTCGCTTCTCCATTCCCGATGGAGCCAGCGGGGATGGAACCAATGCTACGCTCAACATTTATGTGAACGGAGTCTTCAGTAAGGCGATTAGCCTTACCTCCAAATATGCGTGGTTATACGGATCGGAGACAAGCCCTGGCAATTCGCCAAGCTCCGGTGCTCCGCGCCATATCTATGATGAAGCGAATATCATGTTCGATTCTACAATCCCAGCCGGAAGTACAATTAAATTACAAAAAGATTCCGCGAACACTTCACAATATGCGATAGACTTCATCAGTTTGGAACAGGTATCACCGATTGCCAATCCTGATCCGGCGAAATATACAGTACCTGCCGGTTTCACACATCAGGATGTGCAAAATGCACTGGATAAAGTTCGTATGGACACAACCGGTAATCTCGTAGGTGTATACTTGCCAACTGGAACGTACGAGACTTCAAGCAAATTCCAAGTCTATGGCAAAGCGGTAAAAGTCATTGGCGCCGGACCTTGGTACACTCGGTTTGTAGCTCCGACTAGTCAGGCCAACACCGATATCGGATTCAGAGCAAGCGATACGGCAAACGGATCAACCTTTGCGAATTTTGCTTACTTCGGCAATTACACCTCACGTATAGACGGTCCCGGAAAAGTATTCGACTTCTCGAATGTGGCTAACATTACCATAGACAACATCTGGACAGAGCATCAGGTATGTATGTACTGGGGAGCTAACACAGACAACATGAAAATTACAAACTCGCGTATTCGCAACACCTTTGCCGATGGTATTAATATGACTAACGGCAGTACAAACAATTTGGTATCTAATGTGGAAGCTCGAGCTACCGGTGATGACAGCTTTGCATTATTCTCTGCGATTGATTCCGGTGGAGCAGATATGAAGGATAATGTGTATGAGAATCTGACTTCAATCCTAACTTGGCGCGCGGCGGGTGTAGCCGTTTATGGCGGTTATGCTAATACTTTCCGCAACATTTACATTGCAGATACGCTTTGCTACTCGGGTATTACGATCAGTTCACTGGACTTTGGTTATCCGATGAATGGATTTGGGGCTTCTCCAACTACGAACTTTCAGAACATTACGATTGTTCGTGCAGGCGGACATTTCTGGGGCCAGCAGACGTTCCCGGCTATCTGGGTATTCTCGGCCTCCAAGGTATTCCAAGGTATTCGGGTCAGTGATGTGGATATCATCGATCCAACCTATCACGGGATCATGTTCCAAACCAATTACTCCGGCTCTACTCCGCAGAATCCGGTAACAGATACGATCTTTACGAACATCACGATTTCCGGTGCACAGAAGAGCGGGGATGCTTTTGACGCTAAATCAGGTGTCGGTATCTGGGCGAATGAGGCTGCTGAAGCCGGTCAAGGCCCGGCAGTCGGTTCAGTAACCTTTAATAATTTGAAGATTACAAACACGGTCACGGCTATTAAGAACACCACTTCGACCTTTACAATTAACGTTAATCCTTAAACTTCAAAGCTTCAAAGAACTAGGAAGCCGTGTCCCGCTGTTATGGGGGAGACGGCTTCTTCTACTGTCCATGGCCGAATCGACAGGAGTCTTACGCCAAGGTACAATGATTCTGAAGTGAACTGGAATGAAGGAGGCTCATCATAGTGCATAAAGTAGTCAATGATATTACGGAGCTGATTGGGGATACACCTGTCGTACGCTTGAACCGTTTAACAGGACCCGGTGATGCCGAACTATATGTTAAGCTGGAGTATTTCAATCCCAGTGGCAGTGTTAAGGATCGTGCTGCTTACAATCTGATTCATAGGGCTGAAATGGAGGGTCAATTGAAGCCGGGCGGTACTATTATTGAACCGACAAGTGGAAATACCGGAATAGGGCTGGCTATGAATGCGGCGGCTAAGGGGTACCGGGCCATTCTAGTGATGCCTGACAACATGACAAAGGAACGGATTAATATTCTAAAAGCATACGGTGCTGAAGTCGTGCTCACTCCTGCAGCAGAACGTATGCCCGGGGCAATTGCCAAGGCGCTTGAGCTTGGACAGGAGGTCGAGAACAGCTTTATTCCACAGCAGTTCGAGAATAAAGCCAACCCTGATATTCACCGGACAACAACTGCTGTCGAGATATTAGAGCAGATGGCGGGGAAGCTGGATGTATTCGTTGCTACTTCAGGAACGGGTGGCACCATTACCGGTACAGGTGAAGTCCTTCGGCAGAATTTGCCGCAGATCCGTATTCTAGTTGTGGAGCCGCAGGGATCACCGGTACTATCAGGTGGAGAGCCTGGGCCGCATAAGCTTGTGGGAACGAGTCCGGGATTTGTTCCAGCGATTCTGAATACCAGCGTATATGACGAAATTATCCAAGTATCTGACCAAGATGCACTGGATACGGTTCGAGCAATGGCTGCACATGAAGGAATCCTGATAGGTCCATCGGGTGGTGCCGCTGTATGGACTGCTCTGCAGGAGGCACGGCGTATAGGGCCCGGTAAAAAGATACTTTGCATCGCTCCTGATACAGGGGAACGTTATCTCAGCATGGATATATTTTAAATACACGGGGAGGTATGAGAATGTATAAATTCACCGGCTTCGCGTTGTTTCTGCTGCTGTTGCTCGGCTGTTCTGATTCCAGCAAAAATTCAAATACCAATGAGCAAAGTCCATCACCCTCCCCCAACGCAGGGATTGCGTCTGCTTCTCCAGTACTATCTGCATCTCCTGAACCAACTGCATCGGAGCAACCAGATGTTTATCTGGATAAAGGAAAGTTAAAAGCGGTATTTGGATTTACTGACGGGGAAAGCAAGCAGTTATTGGTTACGGGGCAGAATGAGGGTGAGGAGAAACTCATGGCTCAGCTTAACAGTGCTATAGGGGAGAATGGCAACGTCCTTTCTGTAAAGTTTGTGGAATGGCAGACTGGAAATGAGCTGAACAACGGTAGGGATACTGCTCAGAATTTCGAAAATCTTGCCGGATATCTGTTCACCATTGTAGAAGGAAAGGCCGCCCCGGATCAGACCTATTATCTGGCGGATCAAGCAGATTTTAATACAAAATCACTTCAGACCATCCATTCTATGAAGGCGGATGAAGGTTCAACAGAAGTAGAAGCAAGTGTTAAGAAGGAAATATCCGCTGCTCAACAACGGGATATTGAGCAGATCTGGAAGTTTGCTGATATACCTGATAAAGGTCAGTTATTTCTTGTTCAATTTGTTAAGCAGGGTAAGAATATGCTATTCAGTTTCGTGCTGAAAGAGGATGATAAGCTTACCTTCATGAATTATCCGGCCATCGCTGAGGATGAGTATTCGGTATGGCGTGTAGATGACGGCGGTAAAATAAGCCCCGACATGTTCTCGATCCTCTTCGCTGCCGAGGCTTCAGAGGGTATGGTGCTTGGACTCCACTGGTGGGGGGCGGAGGGTGTGAATTCATTTTTATTGGAGCAGATGGGAGATAGCTTTGAGGAAATGGGAATTGAATACAGTAGGTACACATCCCCACTTTAGACTAAGATAATTAAAAAGGTTGTCAAGGCTGCTCACCATGGAAGATATTTCCTTTTGGTGAGCAGCCTTTTTTGTACACCTTATGTACGCCGAATGTCTTACACACCTGCAACTCTCTAATGAGAATTCGTAACTACTCGTCCCCTCTCGAACTGTACATAAATAGATAATGGTCTACAAGACATAAGTCCATGCCGCCCGTAGGTAAATGGAGTAGTATACAAAAGGTCTATAGGAGGTGTCAAATATGGGACTTACTGAGTGTAAGAAGAGTATTAAAAAATGCGATTTGCCGTTGAAGAAAAGAAAGCCATCCAAGAAAAAATGCTCCGCACGAGATAAAGGTTGTTGTAATGAGATTATCGTCAAAAGGCAAATCGTACGTGTTAATATCTCTCCAGAAGCTATAGCAGCAGGTGCAGTAGGAGCCATAGGTGCGGCGGGAGCATTAGGTGCCACCGGAGCTCTGGGAGCAGCCGGAGTCATAGGAGCGGCGGGAGCATTAGGTGCCACCGGACCCGCTGGATTAGCGGGATTAGCCGGACTTAACGGACCTGCTGGCGCCATAGGACCCGCAAGTCCTGCAGGTCCCGCGGGAGTTGTCGGACCCGGTGGGATCGCAGGCCCTCCAGGTCCTGTAGGTCCGGCGGGACTTAACGGACCTGCTGGCGCCATAGGACCCGCAAGTCCTGCAGGTCCCGCGGGAGTTGTCGGACCCGGTGGGATCGCAGGCCCTCCAGGTCC
>NZ_JAUSTK010000035.1 GCF_030812855.1 Paenibacillus wynnii | reverse complement strand
TTGATTTTTTTCACTTTATCCAAAAAACACAACTGTAAAATTATTACTTTTTTAGTTTTTCGATTTCGTGTAAGGTTCTATGCATGTCTAGTGCATAAAGTACACTAAAACACTAAAGATGACTATACCCTCCTGATATAATTGCACAAAGTACACTTATTTACTTGTTGGTCCACTATAAAATATTCAAAACCCTTGCCGCATCAACAACCGATGCACCAAGGGTTTATTACACAACATATATATTTTCTTCTTCCGGTATTATATGTGTTTTTTAATCCAAAAAATATTTTTCAATATCTTTTATATCTACCATAAGGGTAATATCTTTAGCCCCTTGTAGATAGCTGAAATAATTAAACGATAGAACATTTCCGTTCTTCGATTTTAAATGTAGATTATCGCCATAATGCATATCAGTAATATCGGCATTTCTTTCAATTGAAGCTTGCTCCTCTTTGCTTAGCAGTTTTTTGTAGAGAAGAAAACTTCGATTAGTACTTGTATCAATAACCCACAGGTTTTTTTTAGTTTCTGATCTGAGAATGACGATATGATCTCCGTCAAAACCATCAATTGAATAAGAATCCTTCGCAATTATTTCATTTATTTTGATAGTTTTTATAATCTCACCGTGGTCATTTAAATATTTTATTACCTGTCCATCATTAAAAACCCATAAATCTCCGAGTTTTGATGTTTCAATCGTTTCCTCATTCCCAAACACAACCGACTCTACTATTTTATTATCTTTAACAAAAATTTTAACCGATCTAGTAAAAATCAAGGGCTCTCCACTAAATTTAGTAGCTGTTACAACAAAGGAATTGGGATTGCTGATACTATTAATTGTCATTTTGGAATAACCTTCATCGCTTAATGTTAAATTTATTTTCCCAGTAAGTTTAGGAGCCTCATCCATATCTTTATTTAAACTAAAAAGAGAACCATTGTTACTTAACCAATAGGTTATGTGTGGTGATTCTCCTAATATAAATTGATTTTTACTTTTTATATTGATAATCCCCCCCTCAACTATAAGGGAACATTTCATTATTTTAGCTAGATATCTTGCAGTAATTAAGGAATGACCATCCATATTAATAATTTCATTTTTATATTCAGCAGATAACTTTCCATTAATATTTATTTTTTTAGAATTCATATTTATTACAACAGTCTGATCAGGGGAGTATATCTTTAAACTACGATCAGATTGGATCCACTCAACGTGATAACCTAATATTGCAAGGCTAGACTTTAACGGAATGTAGTTCAATCCTTCTAAAAAAACAGGGTTATCGATCGGATTTATATCATTTATCACAACCGTATAAGAGGATGCCGCTTTGGCGGAATGAATATTAAATGCAGAAATAAAGCTTATACTTAGACTGCAACAGATCAAAATTTGAATCATTTTTTTCATAAGATTTCTCCTTACATATAATAGAGTTTATTTAACCCCCGTGATGCTCGCGACAAAGCAACAGTAGCAACATTACTTCAGATTTAATCGCTTATATTTTTAAATAAAAGCCCCTCCATGAAATATTTACTATTAATTGTATAATATAATCCATCCATTTGTAACAATTATATGTATTTTCACAAAATTTCTCATATTTACAGGATAAATATGTATAAATGTAGAATTATGTAATATTAAAGCAAATAGTGTTCTTAAGCTACCTTGCGGGTCGCAGGAGGTGAATGATAATCCCCCGCATACTTGATGGTAAGACGTTAATTTTAAACCGAGGTGTAAAATGAAAAAATCAGTACTATTGTTTTTATTTAGCGCACTAATACTATTCTTCTTCATGCCAGTTCAGTCTCATGCAGCAACAACTCAAACAAAAATTATTTTAGATGGCCAGGAGCTAAATCTACCTAATGAAGTTGAAGTCGTAAATGTTCGCAACAATATTATGATTCCCATTCGAGTGGTAGCCGAGAACTTAGAGTTTAACGTGATTTGGGATCAAAAAACACAGAATGTAAATATTCAACAAGGCTCTAAAACAATTACATTAACTGTTGGAAAGCAAGAGGCGTCCGTCGATAACAGTACCGTTTCGCTTAATATTGCCCCACAAATAATCAAAAATACCGTTGTCGTTCCAATTCGATTTGTTAGTGAAGAAATGGGCTTGAAGGTAGGCTGGAATAACCAAGAAAAGATAGTTACTCTAGCAAGCACCCCTACTACTTCTCCACCATCGTCTTCAGCCAACAGTAGTCAAAATGACGCGACAACCAACCTTGTTCACGAAATAAATTATGCAAACAATCAACTCGTCGTCTCGTTAGATCGTGAGGTTACTCCAGTGATTACTACATTGAAAAATCCCGACCGTATTGTAGTGGATTTCCCATCTACGAATTTCGGTAATCTGAGTCAACCAGCACCAACTGGATCTATGGGGAAATTAAGTACTGGTGATATTCCGAATCTTACTGAAGTGCGCTATTCTCTTTTCAAAAATGATCCAGCCCAAGTTCGAATAGTTATTGAATTAAACAATGTGAGTTCGGTTAGTTATAATCAACAATACATCGACGGCAAATTTATTCTTGATTTGATTATGGTAAACGATCCGACACCAGCAACCCCGATTAGTGATTCAGGCAAAAAAGTCGTAGTTATTGATCCAGGCCATGGAGGAAGCGATCCAGGTACAACAAGTATTACAAACAAACATGAGAAGGATTTCAACCTTGCTTTAGCCCTTAAAGTTCAGGCGATCTTGTTACAAGAACCCGAAATAGAAGTGGTCATGACTCGCGAAACAGATGTTTATCCTACACGTTCAGAACGGGTTAAATTAGCTAACGATCTGAATGCAGATGTGTTTGTATCCATCCATGGAAACAGCGTACTCTCTTCCCCACAGACAACGGGAACCGAGACGTTCTATTACCAGCGTGCAAGTAGTGAGGAACTTGCTAACATCGTTCATAAGCATTTGGTCGAAGCAATGGGACTAAAAGATCGTGGTGTAAAAAACGGCAGCTTACAAGTCATTCGAGAAACAACGATGCCCGCAGTTCTTCTCGAAGTGGGTTTTTTAAGTAATCTGCCTGAAGAAGAGGCTATGATGTCAGAGAGCGTTCAAACCAAAGCGGCTCAAGCCATCGTAGATGGGATAAAAGAGTATCTGAAGCTGTAAGTCAGCAAAAAACTCAAGAGGGTGTGCTTCTATGAAAAAAGGAATTCATCTTGCTATCTTAGTATGTGCAATTAGTTTATTAACCGTAGGTTGTGGAAACAAGGACACTTCTTCAGGCCCGGTGCAAGGTTCTAATTCTGCAAGTACTGTAGAAATTCAGGTTTATTACGTTGATGCCCAACTAACCCAACTAGAGAAGAGTACGAAGGAAATTACTTTTGAAGATAACTCCGACAAATACAGTAAGACGTTTGCAGCTCTTCAGAGTAAGGATCAAACCGAGTTAGTCTCCTTATGGAACAAGATTGATTTACTGTCCACAAAATTCGATCAAGGAAAGTTGACATTAGATGTGCATATTCCGGATGAAGCAAGATTGGGTGCAGGAGGAGAGCTTCTAGCCCTAGATGTGCTTAGAGAAACATTTTTTCAGTTCGAGGAAGTTCACAGCATCGATCTGCTTGTAGACGGAGAATCATCTGAAAGTCTAATGGGCCATGTAGAATTGGATCACCCAATAAACCGTGAATAAATCATTCATCAACGGTAATAGCAGTTGGTGGTTCTCATATCAGAATGTTCCTAACGGAATATTTCTGAAATAAAAAAACTGACATTCAATCGTGTGGCTGATTGAATGCCAGTTGGAAACGCCGCAGACATGGGAATTATTAAAATGCTACCCTTTTGAAATACCTTAAAAAGGCATATTGCGCCGGACCAGGATCCAAATGATCCAATGGTTTGATATGAATTTCATAAATATATGACATGTTTGGCTTGATGGGGCCCAAAGAAACAATCGTCGATGTGTCGTTTATGACCTCGCCTTTGCTCCCTAGGTCAAAAATGTTGTCGTTGTTCACTAGAGCGATGAGATGATCTTGAATTTCTCCCTTTGCATAAGTATTATTGGAGAAGTTTTTGAAGGTGACGTGCATAGTATTAAATGCATAGTCAGTGCTTTTCTCGTAGGAGATTTTGACGGGTACGATTTCAGGATCAAAACTGGCCTTGTTGCTTTCATTGTTCATTAATTCCAAACGGCCCTTTTTAAAAAATTCCCCGCTTTCAATAGACGCCACTCTCGATGCTTGATGGAAACTTACTGAGGCAGACAACCCATTTGCAACCCATTTCAAAGGAATCATGATTGTTCCGTTTTTGTTAGTAACGGCGCTATCTGTCTGAACTTCGGTACCATTAATTATGGACATTTTCTGATTCAATGCTGACACAATATGAAGTTTGTCTGAACTAAGGTCCAAGGATTTCTTTACGTTGTCCCATCGAACCACACCGCCCAAAGCGTCGGCAATGATGCGAGCAGGTACCAATATACGGTTGTTGTAATCGATATATGGTAATGTACCACTGCTATAAATTAAGAAAGAACCATTTATGCTAAGTACTACTTTCTTATCGTTTATAGACTCCGCGCTTACATAAGAAGATACATTTAACAATATCACGATCAAAAATATTAGTGCCCCAAGTTTCTTCATATTTCACCATCCTTCTTTGTTTTAAACAATGAAATAATCCAATCTATTAAAATACTTGCTAAAAACCAAGAGAAAAAATGTAGAGCGTAGGGAACAGCCTTCTCAATAAATTCATTCTCAAAGGTGGTCCGAGTCAACCAAGGATTAAGCCATAATAATAATGGATTTGAGAAAAATAGTAGTATGTTTTTGTCATCGTGCCCTGATAAGTTGTAAATACATATTATTAAAGAAAACAGAGGTAGCCAAAAGCTAACCCTCTTAATAAATTTCATTGAGCATTCCTCCATATAAAATATTCAAAACCCTTGCCGCATCAATAACTCCGATGCGCCAAGGGTCTATTACTTAACATATATAGTTTTCCCCGGTCTTAGCTTCAACCGCGGATGAGCCTGTTATCGGCTGCGCTTATAATATCTACCAAAGGTTACGATCGTTAGCAGCATGCCAACAATGCCTATACCCGTTAGAACCCCTTGCGTGAAATCTACCAGATTGCTCCCGTTAGACTCAATGATTTGGCTCACTGTAAGTGAGGAAAAAGAGGCTACGAATAGCATTCCTAAATTTTGTTGTTGTTTTTTATCCATGATTGCAACTCCTACTATTGGTTTGGGTTAACTCCCTTAAATCTTATAAGCCTTCATCGCTTTTCTGATTTCCTTGATGGTAGGGCGCTTGCCGTACATCAACACGCCTGTGCGGTAGATCTTGGCGGCGAGCCAGCCGAAGACAAAGATAGAAACCAGTAGGATCAGAAGTGATACTAGGATCTCCCAAAAAGCTACATCGCCAACCCCGATGCGCAGCAGCATACTGAGCGGGGAAGTGAATGGAATATAGCTTGCTACCTTAACAACCAATGTATCGGCATTCGAAATACTGAATAACGGGATGTAGAAGGTCACAAGGCCCAGCATAGTGATCGGCATAACCGCCTGACCCAAATCCTCGGTACGGCTGACGATGGAACCGATAGCCGCGTAGATTAAGGCATATAGGAAGTACCCCAGAACATAGAGAACCAATCCGTAAATCAGCAGATTGACGTTAAGCTGGCCCAGGTCAAGGTCAAAATCCGTTAGAATCGATGCGTTATGCGGAAGCATAAGATTTGCGGCAACAGCAGCCGCTATAATAGCAATTTGCAACATTCCGATTAAGAAGATACCGATTACCTTGCCGAACATTTGGGCCAGAGGCGATGCGCTCGTAATAAGAATTTCCATAATGCGCGAGCTTTTTTCGGAGGTAACTTCAGCCGCGATCATATTTCCTGTCATCATAATGGACATGAAGAACATCATTAGGAGGGCATATACAATCACATAATTAATGATCGGAGCCTCATCCTTCTCCTCGTCTGTCACGGCAGTTCCATCCGTACTGATCTGCTTCGTATCCAATTGAACGGGTGCGTTCATGGCCCCAATCTGTTCCGGGGTTAACTTGTCACCAGCAATGAGCTGTGCGTTTGCCTGCTGAAGACCCAATTGGAGGAAGGTTTGAACCTCAGCATCCATATCTCCGTCTGGACTATAGAAGGTTACTGGCGGAAGCCCAGTCTCGCTTTCTGCCCCTAATTGGATGTAGCCATCCAACGTTCCTTCATCTAGGGATGTCTTCAGTGCAGAATCTTCAGCAGATGTATACTGATCCACTGTAGCTCCGCCCTCAGTAGTAACTCCTGAAGCATAATTCTTTAACAACTCTGAAGCCCGGCTGCCTTCCGCCGCCACAACAGCAACGTGAATTCCTGCACTCGCTTCATCGTCGCCTTGAAATACTTTAATCAGGTATGGAATATTCATACCAATACTTAACAGCAGTACTAATACCAGCGTAGTGATCATAAAGGACTTCGTTTTTACTTTATTTTTAAAGGTAAATCCGATTATTGTTCCCATCTTATTCATTAGATTCACCACCTACCACTTTGATAAAGATTTGGTTTAATGTTGGTTCCTTGATTTCAAAATGCTCCACTTCGCTTTGCCCTACCGCTTGCTGTAAGATACGCTGTGCAGCGGCTATCTCACTTATCGTCAGCAGATAACCGCGTTCCTGCCGCTGAACACCCGTAACGCCTGGCAAGGTCTCCAAGCCGGATACCTCTGAAGATGTACGAAGCAACACTTCCTCTCGCGGATAACCCTTCTTGATTTCACGGATATCTCCTTGAACGACTGTATTAGAACGATCCATAATGGTAATATGGCGGCATAGCTCTTCAACATGCTCCATCCGATGCGTCGAGAACAGGATGCTCGTACCTTGATCGCGCAATTCTCTAACCGTATCTTTTAGCAGCTCCACATTAACCGGGTCCAGACCGCTGAACGCTTCGTCAAGGATTAAGAGACGCGGCTTATGTACAACCGCTGCAATAAAGCCCATTTTTTGCTGATTGCCCTTGGACAGCTCTTCGACCTTCTTATTGTAATAATCCGGCACATCGAAACGATCCAGCCAGTAACGCAGGCTCTTATCCGCATCACTAGATGACATCCCCCGCAGACGGGCCAAATAGATGATCTGATCGCTAACCTTCACCTTCGGGTACAGTCCCCGTTCTTCCGGAAGATAACCCATGATCTGCTGCAGTTCGCTGTTGAATGCCTTACCGCTATACAGGATCTTCCCATCATCCGGATAAATTAGACCCAACACCATACGCATAGTAGTTGTTTTACCCGCTCCGTTAGCCCCGAGCAAGCCGTAAATTTCACCGGGCTCCACACTCAGGCTAATTCTGTTTACAGCTGTTTTCTCTCCGAATTGCTTCACTACACCATCCAGCTTCAAAGCTTCCATTCTTCAATCCCCTCTCTCTAGATCAACTAATTCAGGATAATGCCCTTGAGTCCATAAGCTGAGTATTTCATCGAGCTCCAGACTACGGCTTTTAATAACATGTACGCCTAAATTCTGGATGCGTTTCTCTATTTTATAAAAATGTTCTGTAACGAATGAAGCCACTCCCGGTGTGTCCATCGTCCAGTGAAGCGTTCCGGGAAGCTCTGCAGAAAGCTCCTTAAGCTCTTCTTGATCGCTGACGTTTACCCATACTTCGTTCCAGAGCCCATATAAGCTGTCTTTCTCAGCCATTCCAAGCACCTGTCCCTGATGCATAAACACGATATAATCAGCCAATCGGCGAACTTCTTCTACTATATGAGTTGAAATCACGATTGTGGCATTATTCTCATTCATATACCGGCGCAAGACCTCAATCATCTTCTTCCAGGCAAAAGGGTCCAAACCCGACGAAGGCTCATCCAGCAGCAGCAGACGGGGGCGTGCAGCCAAGGCAGCCGCAATTTCGAACTTGCGCCGCTCCCCTTTTGACATTTTGCCAAGCTTTATATTTAGGGGGACCTCAAAGGTGTCAATAAGCTCTTGGAAATAAGAGTTATCCCACTGCGGATACCAATAACTTCGGAATCTTGCAGCATCTTCTGCACTCCAGTGTTTCTCCTCTGAGAGCGATGTCTCCGGCACATAGGTTATTCTCTGCCGAAGTTCGACGGGGAGTCTATCTGCATACATACTTTCGAACCAGTAGATCTGCCCTTGTTCCGGGTGATTCAGCTGTAGCAGCATTTGTAGCAAAGTACTCTTACCCGAACCGTTCTGCCCCACCAGAGCGGTGATATGTCCTTCCGGCAGCTTTAGATTAAGCGGGCCTATTGTTTTGGTGCGCCGCTGTTTGCGTACATTCCGCAGTTCAATTGCCATCTGTACCATCCAGTCATACCCCCTTTCACTGTTGTTCTTTATATTTCCGTTCTACAATCTCCTGAAAAATCTCCCTTAGCTCTTCTTCGCTGCTATGAACCGATTGGGCAATATTCACCGCACTCTCCAGTGCCTTTGTAACTGCATCCCGCTTGTATCCCTCACGCGCACCATCTCCTACATGAGAAACAAAAGTACCTGTTCCTTGTCTCGTACGCAGCATGCCTTCCCCCTCCAAATCCTGATATACCCGGCGGACAGTAATGACACTGCAATTCAGGTCCCCGGCAAATTCACGTATAGAAGGAAGCAGCGTTCCTTCCGTAATCACTCCACTTATAATCAGCGCACGCAATTGGGTTTCTATCTGGTGATACAGGGGTTCGGCACTATTTTCATTGATTTGTATAGGTATCCACATCGTTACACACCGCCTTCCACTCCGTTATATCGGAATGCTTCCTTACCTCTTTTATTAATCATACAAGATCCCGCTTCTTCAATCGGTGTATCGTCCATTTAGAGAATAACTGCATAAAGACAACTCCGGTAAGCAGGCTTCCCCACATTAATGGGGATAAGAATTCATACTCTTTAGAACAGGAGATGCTGTAGAAAAGCAAATTTCCTCCCGTTAACTTCACCAGTGCAGAAACCCCGGCACATATTATCATGATGATAAAGGTAAACAAGCAGTACATCTTGCCGCTGAACAGAAACTCGATGAAGATATAAAGACCTGTCACAGCAAGACCATAACCAATCCAGGTTAGGGCAAACACGGTATACGGAACCGGTGACATCTCCAGCCTGATCTCCCTGCCGATTCCATACATCAATCCGAAGAACAAAATACCGTTCAGGCCTAAGGTTAGAATTGCCTGAATTTTTCTCTTGCATAGAATAACTGCAGCCGGTATAGGCAGACTGTGCAAGTAGGCTAACATTTTGGTATATGAATCTTCGCTCAAATACGTGAACGTACGCCGAGTGTAGGTAAAACCAAGGATGGGAACCATCGTAATCAGCATGAAGTCTACAATCGCTGTCTGTTGCTTATCACCTATGGAGCTATTAATCAGCATTCCTGTGAAAAACACCAAGTAACCGATCATAAAAACCGAGAACAATAAGGTGAACAGTATTGATAATTTGTCCCCGCGCAACTCACCACGCAACATAAACCAGGAATCTCTTAATGTCCTCATGAACACTAACCTCACTTTATTGTTTAGAATTCACTCGTAATCTTCAGGATGTGTTTACCTGTGCTTACTGTATATATCTATATACACAGTATATGTCCTTAATTTTCCATCGTCAAGCACTTTTTAACTTTTTCACAAAAGAGTTTAGGCCACCTTTTTCGGCTCAACACTAAAATCAGTTCTTGACAGGTGACGAGAAAGACAGAAATCCGTTATGTCCTGTATAGGGTTTTCTCCCTCTATTTCTGCACCCGGAAGCGTCAGTAAAATAGATGTATTTTATACACTTATTTCTAGCTTTTGGCGCTCGGATGTATGGATAGATGTACTTTGTGCAACTAAAAACACGAATATGCCGGTTAAACCCCGGAATACCAAAAAATAAGTGTATAAAGTGCAATTAAACACCCTAAAGTGTGCTAAGGGAGAAATATAAGTGTACGTTGTGCAACTATATAAATTGATCCCCCTATAGGTAGACGATTTTCCGTAGTTGTCGCGGATACCCCGAGGAGATACTTCTACTCTCATACACAAACTTCTTGACGCTACCGTCCGCAACCCGGATTCGGCTACCTGTAAGACGTAGTTACCCCAAACCCGGTGAAACATCAGGAGAGGTTAGATCGAAATCGTTCCACGCACAGTGACGTAAACGGAAAATCAACCACTGATTTCGAGAAAGAGCCCCTTTTTCGGCACATAAAAACCCGTCAGCCTTTAAGGCTGACGGGTTTCACTGTAATGCTACGCCATTTTGTTAAGCACCTAAAATAACTTCCCACACCGGCTTCGTATGTCCGCCCGGATACAACATGTAGAGCAGCACATACACCATAACACCTGTAATGGCCGTTGCGAACCAGATCATAGATGTGATTCTACCCCACTTACGATGTTTGGCATATTTCGCCTTGAAGCCAAGGGTAAGTGTGGTTAGTCCGAATACTGCGGCGACCGTTGCCAATACAATGTGGAAGATCAGAAAGACATGATAGATCATAGTTAATTCTTCGGGACCGCCCCATGAGGTGTTCCCCACGAATAACGTTCTGGAGGTATACACGATGAAGAATAATAGAGCAGCCACAGCAGCAGCTATCATCGCCTTCTTGTGCGCCTCGCGTTTCCCCTTAATAATGAGTCTCCAGCCAATCGCAACCAATACCGCGCTAATCACGATGAATGCTGTACTGATCGTTGGAAACAGTGTGAAAATATCCATGATTATCCCCCTTGATAGTGCCAGCTACGCACGGGTCAAGCTGCCACTTTCCAACCCTGAGGATGGAGGCAATTCTTCGCTGTCATCTTGCCCGTTCTCTTTTTTATACCAATGATAGAACACATAAGCAAGCATGGAGGCAAAAATAAACTCCTGAATGAACTTCATCGCTATGCCCCCTACCTGCTGATCCACCTTAGGAGACATCCATCCGAAGAACGTAGGACCCCCAAAGGCCTGCAGAAGTGCGGCAGGATCACCCGGCACACAATACCCCATCGCGAGCGCCCAGGTATCCGGATCACTGTATGTTGCATACAACGGCTGGGTCGCAAATATAATCAACCCGCACGCAGGAGTCAGCAGTACCATGTTCAAGAAAATAAAGCCGATCTTACCTAATCCCGAAGCCATCCGGCGTTCCGGCAGCGGATTGATCAATGTCCACCACATCAGTGAGGAGGTAAGAAATAATACGGCATAATAAATGCGGTGAATGCTGAAATGCAGCATCACATAGTCATGGATCACCGGTATATGATACAGGGAGAACAATCCGTTAAACAGCAAAGCCGCAACCACAGGTTGAGCTAAAAAGGACAAGCGCCGAAAAGGATTAACCTTTAGCGCCGACCGCCACACCCACTCGGGAATCCCCATCATGATCAGGGGTACTGCTACCAGGTAGGATAAGGCCATACTAACCATATGGAATGAGAACATTAGATGTCCAAGCAGACTGATCGGCCCGCCTTGAGCGAGATATAGGAAAAACATCCCGGAAACAAACAAAGCTCTATGGCGAAAAAGCACCGGAACAGAACCGGGAAAACGGTCGGATAGCGGTCCAATGAGCACGAAATATCCCGCCGTAAGCAGCAGCATTACCGCCAGAAAGAGCGGACTCCACAAATCAGCAAAGCTAAAATATTCTAATCCCAGCATGAACACACCTCCTAACGCAGGGCACCAACACCTTTATAACGGTGAACCAATGGAGTTAACTTATGTTTCCGAAGCAGCGATACTCCTTATCGCTTTTAGGTATCCGTACGAGAAGGATAGAAGTCTGTTAAGCCCTATAGAGGGGTTTTCTCCCTCTATTTCTGCACCTGACACCCCGTTTGGGCAATTAGAGGGGATTTCGCCCGCTAATTTAGAGGATATACCTCCTTGGGGCAGTATGGGTAAGATTATGGGTATATTTTCCTTCTAATCTCAATTTCATGGCGTTTTGGTCGGTATTAGCGGGCATTTTCCCCTCTAATACACCGAAGGATTGGTCCGCAACCCGGATTCAGCTACCTGTAGGGCGTAGATGTCCCAAACCCGGTGAAACATCAGCCCTTTTTATACTCTAAAAAAGAGGGGGCTTATCCGCCCGCCTCTCTCTTATTCGCTAATCCCACCATACCCAATATAACGCCATTATAATACAGGTTCCGGCAATAAAGAATCCACCGAGCATGAAGATGATTGGCAGCAGATGTCCCTTGTCTTTCAAGTGCATCCAGAAGCCCATTTGCAGGAAAACCTGAAGTACAGCCATTATCAACAAAAGAACAACTGTAAAGGTGGGGTTAACCCCCCCGGCTGCTACTGCAGCAAAGGCAATAAGTGTAAGAACTATGGAGAAGACGAAGACAACAATATGTCTTTGCGGGCCTTCCGTCCGATGACGGTGCTTAACCCCGTTAACTTTTGATTGCTGATCGGTCGTCATGGCCTTAGCCCACCTTTCCAAGCAGGTACACAACGGTGAAGATGAACACCCACACCACATCAATAAAGTGCCAGTACATGGCTGAGACATAAATCTTAGGCGCAGTTACAACCGTCAGACCCTTGTATGATAACTGACCGATTAATAGCGATATCCAAGCAATACCAAAAGCTACGTGAGCACCGTGGAATCCGACCAGCGTATAGAAAGCCGAGCTGAAGGCGCTTGTAGTCATACCGAATTCTTCATGTCGTACATACTCTGAGAATTCGTAAATTTCTAATCCCAAAAAGCCTAAACCGAGTAATACGGTAAGGATCAGCCAGTTCCGGAGCTGTGCTATGTTGTTTCGGTGCATAGCTTGGATGGCGAATACACTGGTTAAACTGCTGACTAAGAGAATGAACGTCGCTGCTGCAACAAGCGGCAGATGAAATAACTCATTGGCAGATGGACCATCGTTGGTCTGATTACGCAGTGCCAGAAAGGTAGCAAAGAGGGTGCCGAAGAGCACCGCCTCACCGCCTAGAAATAACCAAAAGGCTAGAACCTTATTACGTCCCTCAGCTGTGGCTCTCTCCGGTTCGTGCGGAAGAGTACCGTTAGCAGCTTCTGCATGTGCTGTTGTCATGACTTCTCACCTTCCTTCCAGCTCTTCAGGTTCGATATGCCAGCCATGATCGTCATACAACGACCTGATCAGCATAGCTCCGAACGTAATGAGAAGTCCAAGTGCGGTAACAATGTAATTATTAAAGAGGAAGCTCATAAAGGCATTCCCGAATTCATCTCGACTGAACATAAATCCAAGTCCGGCGATGAAAATACCTACTGACATTACAAAAGGAATGGCTGTTGCTGAAGGCATATGGATTGATCCAACAGGTTCAGCAGGTGTCATAGCGGTATGACCCGCCGTTTTTTCTTTCCAGAAAGCATCAATGCCGCGTACAAGCGGTGTTTGCTTGAAATTGTATTCCGGCGGCGGAGATGGAATCGTCCATTCCAGCGTACGGCCGTCTTCCCAAGGATCATTTGACGCATCCGCTGGTCTTCTAGAAGTCAGATAAATATTTATAAGGAAGATAATCATCCCTACGCCCATTAAAAACGCACCAATCGTACTTACCAGATTCAGCAAATCAAACTGCTGATTCGGCAAGTAAGTAAATACGCGGCGCTGCATACCCATCAGACCCAGGAAATGCTGAACAAAGAAGGTCATATGAAATCCGAGTATAAAGGTCCAGAATGTCCACTTGCCCAGAGACTCACTGAGCATACGGCCAAACATTTTCGGCCACCAGTAATGAAGACCCGCGAACAGCCCCAGTACTAGACCCCCGACAATTACATAGTGAAAATGGGCCACGACGAAATACGTATCATGGAACTGAAAATCTGCAGGTGCCGACGCTAGCATTACACCCGTTACGCCGCCCATAGTAAAGGTAGGAATGAATCCAGCTGCGAATAGATTTGGTGTAGTAAAGCGCACTTGCCCGCCCCACATCGTGAACAGCCAGTTAAAGATTTTAATACCGGTTGGAACGGCAATCAGCATCGTAGACACGGAGAACAATGCGTTCGCTACTGGCCCAAGACCTGTCGTGAACATATGATGCGCCCAAACCATGAACCCGAGAAAGGCGATTAGGATTGTAGCGAATACCATTGAACTGTACCCGAACAGCCGCTTGCGTGAGAAGGTCGGAATAACCTCCGAGATGATACCGAAAGCCGGAAGAATGAGGATATATACTTCGGGGTGCCCGAATATCCAGAAGATATGCTGCCAGAGTACCGGGCTGCCGCCGCCCCCTACTTCGAAGAAGTTCGCACCCAGGATCCGATCGAATGTCAGGAGTACGAGACCTACTGTAATTGCAGGAAAAGCGAACAAAATAATAGCAGAGGTAATAAATGTCGTCCAAGCGAACATCGGCATCCGCATAAAGGACATCCCCGGTGCACGCATGGTGATAATCGTTGCCAAAAAGTTAATACCGCCGATTAAGGTACCCAGCCCGGCAATCTGCAGGCCAATAGTGTAAAAGTCCACCCCGTGCGTAGTACTGTAGGTTGAGGTCGAAAGTGGTGCATAGGAGGTCCACCCTGCATCGGGAGCTCCACCCATAATCCAGCTCAGATTAAGTAAGATCCCACCGAACAGAAAGGTCCAGAAGCCCAGCGCATTCAAGAAAGGGAATGCTACGTCTCGAGCGCCTATCTGCAGCGGAATAACCGCATTCATAAGGGCAAAGATTACGGGCATGACGCCTAAAAAGATCATTGTTGTGCCATGCATCGTAATTAACTCATTGAAAGTTTGCGCATCCAGGAAATCATTCATAGGCTTGATCAGTTGGATACGGATCAGAATGGCTTCAAGCCCCCCGATGCCAAAAAACAACCCTCCTGCCCACAGGTATAAAATAGCTATCTTCTTATGATCGACCGTTGTGATCCAGTCCATCAGCCCGGTATGGCGCTTAACGCTGGAACCATGTCCTAAAGGCTTCGATGAGTTCAAGGTATGTGCGTGAGCCAAGGTATTTCCCCCCTCTTCATATATGCTGCTCGTTATGGGCTATGTCATTAGTCCAATTTATAGTTGGCCAGGTACTCTGCAATGCCGTCGATCTCTGCATCGCTCAGGCCAAGGTCTTTGGGGTTAGGCATAAGGTTGCCCGGCTTCACGCTTTGTGGATCATGCAGCCAAGTTTTGAGATTCTCTTCAACTGGAGCGCCGTCTTCCCGGGTATCATCATTAATCAGAATGCCGGCTATCGCCTCCCGGGAGCCGATACCCGTAAGATCCGGAGCATTTGCAATACCCTGATCTCCTACTGCGTGGCATTGAAGGCATTGATCTTTAAAAGTCTTGGCCAGGGCAGGGTCTTCTGGGAGCACTGCAGGCGCTTTCCTAGACTCAATCCACTTTTCAAATTCTTCATTACTGACAGCCTTTACCTTGAATTCCATAAATCCGTGTGAAGGTCCGCATAATTCCGCACATTTCCCCCGGTAAACACCCTCCTTCGGTGCACTGAAGCTGAAGCGGTTAATGGTTCCTGCAGGGTTAGTATCTATTTTACCGGAGAGCGAAGGTACCCAGAAAGAATGTAGAACATCTTTGGTTATCAGCTCAAAGGCTATATCCTTCCCGGTAGGAATGACTAAATCTTGAGCTGTAATTACACCATAGTCCCCATACTCAAATTCCCACCAGTATTGATGACCCGTGACTTTTACTTTCACCGCATTTTTGTCATTTGAATGATCATTTCCTGCCGCGAAGACCTGCTTCACAGTCGGAATAGCCAGAACTACCACAAGGATCAGAGGAATAACTGTCCAGAGGATTTCCAGCTTGAAGCTGCCTTCAACCTGCTCGGGGATCTCCGTTTGATTCGGTTTCCTACGGAACCTGATCATTACAAAAGCTGCAATAGCAAATACAATTAACAGCACAACGATCATGATCGTGATCGACAGCTTTATCAATCCTAAAGAGCTTTCCGCTACAGGCCCTTGCGGTCTAAGAACCGATAAGTCTTCGCGGCCGCAACCTGCAAGAATGAGTGCGAATACTGACATCATGGGAAGGAGTCGCTTTACAGCCTGCCACGTTTTCATCATTGATCTACCCCGCTTCGTCCCGATTTCTAAGATTATTTCGTTTGTTCTGTCAATTATAACAATCACTATTAATATAAGATTAAGGGGGTGTTTTGTCAATCGTTCACAACTAGTTCACAAAGTGTTCTAAATTGAAAAAAAGGCTTGTCACGCCTCATTTTGCAATCGCTTTCAGAAAACGCAAACAACTTTTTTTCCTTTTCCAAAACCCCTCTAGCCCCAAATTTAACTACTAATTCATTTGACAAATTTGTGATAATTGAATCAAAGCCGATAGATTTACATACAAAAAAAACCGATCCCTGGGCAGCTAGCCACCCGGGTACGGTTTATGAGAATCCTCATGGATGATATACCTAAAATGATCTCGTCAAAAGAAGGCGCAGGCAATAGGCACTCCTTAACATCAGGAGACGGATGAATTCATCCTTACCAGTTCATGCTCAACGACCATGGTCAGCTCTTCTTCATAGCCTCCCGTTATCCGATATTTACGGACGTATTCTTTTACGAATTTCTTGGGATCTTTGGGGCGGAAAATGCGTGTCATTTCCCGTAGACTTTCCTTGACTTCGTTATGACCTTTACTTGCCATGATCAGTTCCCTCCCAAAACATTGAAAATGAATGCTCCGTTGTAGAGAATGCATGATGAAAAGTGCGCCGTAACTTCGAAATGCAAGTAAGTACCACTAACACATACGTATCTTGCACTATCCGTCTAAGACAAGACCCTAAGCTGAGGACTTGGGGAACGCCATAAGTCGGTGAAGCAGGTTCGTCGTGATTTGGGCTGAAAGTTTAAGATGTCCTTAAAAGGTCACCTTGACACTATAGTTACCCTAAGAGCCAAAAATTGAATCACTCCTTTGGGGCCTTATCGTTATATTGTATCATATTCCAACCCAACTTCCACCTTTCCTTGTAAATTATGATCTTGGAAAATATTTTTTTTATTTGCCCAGTAAGCATTTATATATTCCTGAAGCCGATAATCACATACTTTGTCCCTATGAAACATAGGCTTTATTGAGGAGATGGGCACTCCGATTCAACCGCTCCGTATACTCCGGTGTCCCTTCTTGTCCAAGCCATAAGGAGAGTGAGCCTATGTCCCCTTTTAGATCTTCCACCGGATTACCAGACAATATTGCAGGTGCACTGTGTTACTTCTTCCCTTTTATCGGAGGCATCGTCTTTCTCGCATTGGAGAAACGGAGCCGCTTCGTGCTGTTCCACGCTCTTCAGTCGCTGATTGTTTTTGGGATTCTGATGATCACACATGTCCTGGGCTCATTATTCCCTTTACTTGGCCCCTTGTTGTCAGCCCTGATTTTTCTGTGCAGCTTTGCCGTATGGCTGTTGATGATATACCATGCTCTGCGTGGAAAGTGGTATAAGCTCCCTTGGGTAGGTCAGATCGCCGAACAGCAGCTCCGGCATTTGTAATTCCCTGTATGCAGACGCACGGAAAATGATTCCCTTTTGTCCATCCACTCCTTACAATGGAATTAAGACAACACTGGATTTTTAGGAGCTGGAAAGAGCATGTATTTATTCATTATAAATTCACGCTCCGGCGGAGGCGCCGGGAGACGGACATGGCATATTGTAGAGGGGTTGCTACGGGATCGCCAAGTCCAGTACGAGACCTTGTTTACACATAGCGCAGATGAAGCGGAGCAAAGTGTCTTGCAAGCGCTGCAGAAGCATGAAGAGTGGAGCGCCGCTGTCGTTATTGGGGGTGACGGAACCCTTCACAGTATTCTAGGAGCCCTTGGACACAGAGGCATTCCTCTGGCTGTGATTCCCGCCGGTTCAGGAAACGATACCGCTCGGGGTTTCGGCATTCCGCTGGAGACGGAGTCTGCGCTTGAAGTTGCCCTGAGCAGCCGCTTTCTTGAAGCTGATCTGTTATCCTCCGCGGACGGATTAACACTGACCGCGGTTGCCAGCGGATTCGACGCCCAGGTGGCGGAGAATGTGAATGCCAGCCGCTACAAGCGTCTGTGCAACGCGATTGGCGCGGGTCAGCTGGCTTATATCATCGGCATATTACATACGCTGATCACTTTTAAGCCGTGCCAGGTGAAAGTAGCTTGCGACGGTACGGAGCATGTCTATGACAAGGCCTGGCTCGTCTCGGTCTGCAACCTGCCGAGCTATGGCGGCGGGCTGCTGATCTGCCCGCAGGCGAAGGCCGATGACGGCCTGCTCGACGTCTGCGTGGTTCACGGGTGCAGCCGCGGACAATTGCTGCGGCTGTTCCCGACGGTGCTGAAGGGCAAGCATATCTCTCTGCCCTTCGTGTCTATGCTGCGTGGACGGAGTGTAGCCGTCCACTTCGCTGAACCTCGGCATGCCATCGGCGATGGCGAGAGCCTCGGTGTAGAGGCGCTGGCCGTGCGCTGTGAGCCTGGAGCGCTGCGGGTGCTGTCACCGCTGGCTTCAAGCGCTGCGCTCCCGGAAGCAGGCTCCGCACTCTCCAGCTAGGTTAGCCGGGCTAAGTCTAAATCGGAATACTCCATACCTAAACAAGCCGGCAACGGGAGCGTTATGCCCTTCGTTACCGGCTTGTTTAATTAGGAGTAGGAATGTCAGCATTGCAGCTCATTCCTTATTCAGGCAATACTTCACCGTCCGCTTCCACAAAAGAAATTACGCCGTCCTCCAGAGAGGCGATGCGCACGAGCGATTCTAGACGGTAACCCGCCTCCTGCAACAGGCGGTTTCCGGGCTGGAATGACTTTTCGATCACAATTCCTATCCCTACGACACTCGCACCCGCTTGCTCCACGATACGCGCCAGGCCAAACGCAGCCTCACCGTTAGCCAGAAAATCATCGACAATGAGAACACGTTCTCCGGGTGCAATGAACTTTTTGGAGACGGTAATCTCATTGCTCTCTTTTTTGGTGAAGGAATACACCTTCTCTACATAGATATCCTCTGTCAACGTGAGAGACTTCTGCTTGCGGGCAAAGATCAGCGGAACATTGAGCTCCAGTGCGGTCATGATTCCCGGAGCAATACCAGACGATTCAATGGTTAGCACCTTCGTAATTCCTTCTCCCGCAAATCGGCGTGAAAACTCACGGCCGACCTCACGCATTAGAACAGGGTCCATCTGATGATTCAAGAATGAATCCACCTTGAGTACTCCCTGACCAAGTACAATACCTTCGTTGATTACCTTTTGTTTCAGTAACAGCATATGTACTCCTCCTCTCCCCAAAATGGACCCAATGAATTAAATACCTGTCGGCTTCTGCGGAAGCAAGTTACCGATGATAGACTTCAACTCTCTATCCTCTTTAAACTCTTCGTCCCCCATGTCAAATTTGGTCACTCTAATCTCAGAGTAATCTTCCCGAGGGTTTACGGGTTTAAAGATCAGCTTCTCCTGATTATCCATGTTCACATCAAACTTCATATCTTTGAACATCTCAATCAACTGACTTTCACTGGGCTTTGATCCCTTATCCAGAAACAGTAGACCGCGCAGCTGTTTGGGACCTTCCGAATGTTGCACTTCAAAATGAACAATACATTCCATCCTCTTATTCACCTCCTGATTTAGTCGATAAGCTAATTCTCTTATTCTGCATTCTCCTCAGGATTCTCATCCTGATCATGCATTACATATTTACGATAAATGTTGCCATAACGTTCCCCATATCTTCGCTCCAGTTCAGGACCCATATCCTGCTCCAATTCAAACAGCACCATTTCTTGCGTGAAATGATTCAGCAGCAGTTCTACAAGCACCGGATGCTCCGTTACGACCGCCTGAACGGACCCGTCCTCATAACGCATGCCAAGCATGCACCAGCTTCGGTCGATGACGAACGAGAATTTGCGCCCGTCCTTTCGCGCTGCTCTACCGTTAAGCGGCGGCCAAGCCGGATAAGGAATAGGACCGGCGTTGCCGCCGTCGAATGCCCATAGCAGCTTCACGCCGCGCAGTTCGGCCTGCTCCAGCTCATTGCGCAAGAGGGAAGCTTCCTCTCTCCACACATCCACAACAATTTCCAGTTTGGCGGCATTTAACTGTCGTACTAGAGTACCCAGCACATTCCGATCTCCTTCCAAATTATAAAAGGAAGGGCTAACCGGTCCGCCGCGCGGCATTTCACTCTCCACAAAGTGAAGCGAGGCTTGCACACGGCCGGAGATCATCAACGCCAATTCATCCGGATTCAGCACACTGTAACGGGCAGGTTCCCCTTCCCCACAACGGACATATCCTTGTTGTGTCAACCGTTGAAGCGCCGCATATACATTGGATCTTGATACTCCGAGTTGCTTGGCAACCTCATAACCTGAAGCCTGGCCTTTGGCGGCAAGCTCCACCATAATTTTGGATTCCATTTCCGTGAATCCCAGATTGCGCAGATGCAGTAGCAACTGTTCCATACTCGTTGTCCCCCTAAGATGACTGACTGTTACCTAGATTTGTTCCGATCCGCAGCGCGGACACCACATCGAGCCTTTTGGTAAATCTACGCGGCAAATCTGGCATTTGACCATATCTTTTACACTAGTATTCTCAGCATCTGATTCTACGAATTCACTAGCTTTCCAATCCCGAATCCGCTGATCAAGTTCAAGCTGTCTTTCCCGTTCACGCTCCAGTTCATCTGCATGTTGGAGTTCGCGCTTTGAATCCTGGGCATTAACAACGTAATCCTCCAGTGCCAAAGGAAGCTCTTCCTCATGATCCAGAACCTCTTCATAATTAAATGGATGTTCATGCTCAAGCTCGGGTTCAGACTCTTTAACGGAATCTACCTGTACCGAATAGACCTGAGTTTCTTCCGGATCCACTCTCCGGGGTGTATATTGTGTTGATGCCGACGCTGCATTTACCTTCGCCGCTGCTTCTAACTTCCGACCGCAGCTCGGACAGAAATTGGCGTCAAGCGCAACTATATGTCCACATTTACATAACCGTTCATTTTTCAATTCGGCAATATGTGAGCGTACATTCTCAATCTCTTCCTGAAGTTTCGAGCAGTTCCGTGATAGCTCCAGCATTTTACCTTCAGCAAGCGACATATCCCTCGAACGATATCCCTCATAAAAGATTTTTCCCATTTTCATAAATTCAATTTCCATCTCATGTTCAATATCCGAAATTCGGCTGTTCAGCTTGCCGATTTCAACAGAACTTTGCGCTTTCTCGGTAACCCGGCTGGCACCGTCTTTTATGCGCTGTAATAAATTCATTGTAGTTCCTCCTTCTCCACAGTGAGAATAGGCAAAATATATTCATGCGTTAACACGAATTAACCTTTTACGGTCCGGACAATGCCGGAAACGTGACTCTATCATACCAAATGTATCGAACAGATTCATTATTTGTCGTACTGTGTATAATAGTTAAAATGATTTTGGCGAACCACAGGTGACAAGTTTTACGAGAAGACCGTGAGTTTATATGAAGATTCCCAACAAATATTAAGCCTTAGATCCGGATAATCACCGGGGCTCGGGCTGTTTGAATCTCTTCAAAATGACTCTTGCCTACTTAAAGTTTTGCTTCCGAGACTGTCCATCGGTTAAAATAGAAGGAGTCACAAATACGTAAATCGGGAGAGTAACCGTGAAAGAACACGAAAGCAGACATCTTACATTAAATAAGTTACAGTTACATGTCCAAGATCTTAGGCAGTGGGAGAAGGAGAACGGTTTTCCCAGACAGATTGATGAGTTAATGCAGCTACCAGCACTTTATCGTCTAGCCCTCAATGAACTTCAGAATAAAATCGATGTCATTAAGACCGAATGGCAAATTCGTGACGGCTTCAGCCCTATTGAGCATATTAAATCCCGCATTAAGGAACCTAAGAGTATTCTGCAAAAAATGGAGCGCAAAGGCTACGAACTCAGCTCCGAGAATATGGAGCAGTACATCCATGATATCGCAGGTATGCGGATCGTATGCGCTTTTGTTAAAGACATTTATCGCCTTGTGGACCATTTATGCATCCGTGAGGATATTCGCGTTCTTGAGATCAAGGATTATATTGCCCATCCCAAGCCTAATGGATATCAAAGCCTGCATCTAATTGTTTCTATCCCCCTAATTCTGTTGGAAGGTACACGCTGGGTTAAGGCAGAAATTCAACTGCGTACCCTTGCCATGGATTTCTGGGCCAGCATGGAGCATATTCTATACTATAAATTCGATAAGCAGCTTCCTGCACATGTGGCAGAGGAACTTAAAGAAGCGGCCCGTGCCGCCGATGAGCTCGACCAGAAGATGCTGCGCCTCCGAACGGAAATTTTGGAGCTTTCAGACGGTGCTGGCAGTAATGAGGAACCGCAAAGCTAAACCAATAAAGGGCGATCCCGGAACAGAGAACTCTGTTGTGGGATCGCCCTTTATTCTGTCCATTACAGCGCTTGGAATTATAATTTATTATTACCCCTCGCCCGCCCGGCAGCTGCTTCCGAAACACGGCGCATAACAAGAGCCAGCCCGTCTTGCACCCTAGGGGTTTGAGGCAACAAATTTTGCCAATCCTCAGTAACCGTTGCTACGACCGGGTTCTTCGGGAAGGGACGGTCACCCACTTCGTGAAATAAGGTTCCCGGCTGGTGGAGCGAGCCTTCAGCAGCCGCCTCAGCCAGCCACTCCCCTGAGGAGATTGCAGGCCCCTTGCGCTCCAGCCGGGCCAGCTCTGCTGTAAGTACCGCCGTTGGGTTGATCCCGTTGTTCGTCCTCTCGGCATCAGCCGCAGTTTCAGCCCAGAACGCAAATACTGCCTCCAGCAACTCCTCTTTAGGAAATCCTCTTAGCTTTAATGCCAAGAGGGGTTGATCTGAAAGGCTCTTTTCGATTTGCTTCAGCATATCATCGTTCTTCATTCCCACGTCTTCTACGTCCGCATCAGAAGTCTGCTCCAGGTTAGCCGGAAGAATCTCCAGTCCATTGAACCAATGGGGCGCACGGCCTTGTAACAGAGCGTACATCTCATTGGGGCACAATGCCAAGCGCCTAACCAGTTCTTTCCGCGTGGAAGGTGACCACAGGGGAACCTTGATGGACAACTCCGATGGACTCCCAGGCAGCACGATCTGAGCTGCCTTCAATACTCCAGGAACAGCCTCAAGCTGTAATTCTAAACTCCCATTCATCCGATCCCCTCCACCGTATAATTATCTCGCAGTTCTCTACATCCAATCCTGTCCCTGCAGCTCAATGAGCTCCTTCAACTCATGGTTGGACATCTCCGTCAACCATGTTTCACCAGAGCCTACAACCTGCTCAGACAGACTCTTTTTACGTTCGATAAGCTCATCTATACGTTCTTCCAAAGTTCCTTGGCAGATCAGTTTATGCACCTGAACATTCTTATGCTGACCGATTCGGAAGGCTCGGTCTGTAGCCTGATTCTCTACAGCCGGGTTCCACCAACGGTCATAATGAAGCACATGATTAGCCCGTGTAAGATTCAGCCCCACACCGCCAGCCTTGAGTGAGAGGACGAAGAAAGCCGTTCCCTCCCCCTCCTGAAAAGCTCGAACCATCTCATCACGCTCCCGTTTCGGAACGCCACCATGCAGGAATAACGGGTGTTTGCCATAACGCTTGGTCAACCGATTTACCAACATTTCACCCATAGCGACATACTGAGTAAAGATCAGTGCAGATTCCCCAATCTCTGCTATGCTGTCCAGCACCTCGTACATAACATCCATTTTACCGGAATGCTCGTGCCTTAAGCTACGCCCCTCCTCTTTACGGAAAAGTCCGGGATGATTACAAATCTGCTTCAGCTTTGTTAGGGAGGACAACACCAACCCTCTTCTGGCCATTCCCGACCTTTCCCCTATCACACCCAGCATTTCATCCACAACCCCCTGGTATAGTGCCGCCTGAGTTTCCGAGAGCGGACAATAGGATTTGAGTTCCAGCTTTTCAGGAAGATCCTTGGAAATGTCAGGGTCACTTTTAAGTCTACGCAGTAAGAAGGGAGAGACCAAACGATGAAGCTCCCGAAGCCGATCGCCGCCTTCGCCTGATCCGTAACGCTGTCGGAAGGAGTGGTAGGTTCCCAGATATCCCGGATTCAAAAAATGAAAAATGGACCACAGTTCCCCTAAGCGGTTCTCTACCGGAGTTCCCGTCATGGCAATACGGTGCGGTGCGGAAAGCTTCATTACGCTTTGAGCCTGCTTAGTACGGTGATTCTTGATATATTGAGCTTCGTCCAGCACTACAGTAGACCATTTAACTCCTGCTAAATCCTCACTGTCACGACCGGCTAAATGGTAAGTTGTCAGCACAATATCATGACTGGCAACCAGAGACAGGAAGCTCTCACCACGAACCCTCCGCCCTCCATGATGAATATGAACGGTTAGCGAGGGGGCGAAACGCTGAAGTTCCCGCTGCCAGTTCCCTAGAAGCGATGTCGGACATAAGATCAGTATCGGACCCCGTTGCTGATCGGCCGGGTGATTTAAGGCACGATCCAAGAGGCATGTAATGACCTGGATAGTCTTTCCGAGACCCATATCATCGGCTAGACATACACCAAAGCCCAGTCCACTTAAAGCAGACAGCCATTGAAATCCCCGCTCCTGATAAGGACGGAGAGTTCCATGAAGACCTTCGGGAATTTGCCGCTCCGGTAAATTGCGAAGCATATCACCGCGCATAAGAGAGGACAACAACCCTGTGGTCTCCATGCCTGTGACCGACATGCCTTTCCAGAGTCTGTCTTCTTCATCCTCAGCTTCGAGCCTCATCCAATCAGCCGCAGACATTTCCCCATGTTCGTGCCGTTTCATATATTTTAGAACCTGACGTATCTCTTTAGGATCTATCTCTATCCATTCCCCGCGAAAACGAACAAAAGGCACGCCAGCCTCCATTAACTCCGTGAGTTCCTCCGCGCTGATGGATGCTTCTCCAAGCGATGCCTCGATCCGAAAGGAGATCAACTCCTCCATACCCAGGGCAACAGGTGCTGGTCCAACGGCCTCATTGGAGAGCTGCTGCATTTTCATCTTCATTCCAATACGGCGACGTCCCTCTCGACTCCATCGCGAAGGCATTTGGACGGTTATCCCGCGTGTGGTCAGTTGAGGCACAGTCTCTTTCAAAAAAAAGTAAAGACGTTGAGGCTCCAGATCGACTCCTGTAGGAGCAGGCGAGCTTAGTCCCCGTTCAATATCCGGTGATATCTTCGCTGCCCGTCCCAAGAGTGTAAGAAGTTGCTCCTGAATATTTCGGTAACGTTTCCCCCACAAGGTGAACTCCCGCTCAGCGCTGGCCCAGATCGAGCTTGCAGGCAACCAAAACTCACTTTCTTCGCGGCTTTCCGCCCAAAAGGAAAGTCGCCACACTCCCTCTTCATCGGCGGGCGGCTCCAGGCGCAGTCCAAGTCCCAGCTGTCCGCGACGCGCCTCTTCTTTCTCTGTATGAGGCACTTCCGTTCCGCCGGTCTCAGACACAACGGCGAGGAGCTCGGTCACCTCAGCAGGAGTACCCTGCACAGGTATATCCCGGCTGCCCGTGAGCAGGCTGTTCCACCATAGTTCCGTGAGAGGAGAATAACCCCGGCGATAATTGGCTTTGTATGGGGATAGTTCACTCTCTATACGAGAGATGACCCCCTTGACCTCAGTACTCATCACAGCTTGTAAGAAAGAATAGAGCACATGCGCCCCCGCCTCCTCGCGAGTCGATAAGTCACCGGCTTCAGCCGAAGGACTGCCCAGTCCAAGCACAGGCATTGATGCGGAGAGCTGTAGAAATATCTTTGTGTACTCCTCGTTCCGAAATGCAGGGACCCAGCAAGCCAAAGCTGCCTGTTCCCCTCCACGGCGGCGGGAGCCTACGGGTCGCGGCGGCAGGGCTCCAGGCGTAAATCCACCTGTACCCAAAAGTTCTAGGCCGAAGCGCGCGGCAGCAGCCCAGTATCTCATTTCTCCCCCAGGCTCGACGCCTTGATTCAGACATAGTGATTCGTCCCAGGCTAAGAGCAAATCAAAGGCCTCTTTAGGTGTAAGCGCAAGGCCCTCAAGAGTACGACCGGGCATTTGCCGACGCACAGTCTTCCCTTCAACCGGAGCGGTAGGATATTTCACTTCAGCCAGACGCAGCGCGGCACCCGCAAAAGGACGCAAACCACCCTGCAGCTCCAGCCGTTTGACCACTCGGGTCCAGGCATCTACCTTCGGTTCCGAAGTTTCGCCGGAGAAGCAAAATAAAACATCCCCTAACCATATTGCATACAGATGCTTAGTCATCGTGATCTCCTGTCTTGTAAGCAAGCAGAAAGGGTACCTCCGTCCATATCTGAACGACAGCATCCTCTCTACGAGAAATATATTTCGAACTATTTAAAGGAACAGTGCATATAACGAGCGCTCCCCTATATATGAAAAACGACCAGCCCCAACACAACAAAAAAAGGTTTTACCTTCATCTTATACGAAAAGGCTCGGATTTAAAAACGTTTCCGTATATTTCCCTACACTTTACGGGGACATTTGTAAGGTAAGCGCATACCGACAGCCGTATATATGTTATTAATGAGATAATTTTACATCTGAGTGATTTCTAAATCCGAAAGAAAAAAGGCCCTTTACTGCAAAATCTGCGACTGACGCAGTTGCAATAGAGGGCCTTTTGTTCATTTCAATCGTTATTTTTTGCGGGCAACCGCTTCGATCTCTACTAATCCGTCCTTAGGTAAGCGGGCAACTTCAACGGCACTGCGGGCGGGATAGGGTTCTGTAAAAAAAGTGCTGTAAACTTCATTAACCGCCACGAAATCATTCATGTCCTTTAGGAAGACCGTAGTCTTCACCACATGATCGAGAGAAGCCCCAGCTTCCTCCAGAATAGCCTTGAGATTGTTAAGTGCCTGACGCGCCTGCTCCTGCACACCCTCTGCCAAATCTCCTGTTTCTGGATTCATGCCTAGTTGCCCGGAGGTGTATACCCAATTTCCTGCTGTAATAGCTTGGCTGTAAGGGCCGATCGCACCCGGTGCATTTGTTGTAGAAATCTGTTTTTTACTCATTTATGTTACTCCTCCCAGCGTCATTTTATTTTCTTATTGTAAGTCCTGGTCTTTAGTTAATGCAAACCTATCGTTCTATACCAAGTACTTGAATAACCTCGTTATTGTAAACATGCACGCCCCGTGTACCGACATTTGCAATGTTGATCATTGCCTGAGCTACCGTTTTCGCTTGGATTGCCCGGTATTGAGCAGCCTTGCCGACTAGTAAAAAACCAAATGCTCTCATGAGCTTTGCAGCTACTTGTTCCCCCAGCCTGAACTCTTGCCGCTGGCCCAGCAAAAGCGACGGACGGAATATATGAAGACCTTGAAACTCCAAAGCGCTCAACCCTTCCTCCATACTCCCTTTGGTTCGGCTGTAAAAATTACGGGATTTCGAGCTTGCTCCCATAGAAGAGACAACCAAGAATTGCTTGACCTGATGTTTCTTGGCAAGAGCCGCGGCCTGCAGTGGATAATGAAGATCTACACGCTCGAAATTACTCTGAGATCCTGCTTTCTTGATCGTTGTTCCAAGACAACAAAAGATAGCCGACACCCCGTTAAACAGATTCCCATGCTGCTCCAGCTCATCCCAATTAATAACGAATTGCTTCAGGCCGGGATGTTTCTGATCCAGTGGATGACGAACCAATACCCTGACCTCGTCCCAGATCCCGCTTCGTAATAAGCTCTCCGTAACCTGGGTACCCACGAGTCCGGTTGCCCCCAGTACCATTGCAATTCTTGTCATTAGAACGGTCTCTCCTTCAGTCTAGGTTCTATTCATCCTTCAGGATGCGTCTTCCCAGCAATAAAGCCAGCACTAGCATCAGTACGCCGACGACGATCTGCATTCCGTACACTTGGGTCCAATGCGGCCAATTCTCTATCCAGCCATAGATCTGACCTCCGATAAGAGGCCCGAAGAACGATGATAGACCTGTGAGCGCCGCAAACATCGCCATATACATCGGCCGTTCCTTCTTAGGAGTATCACCGATAATAAAGTTGAAGGCCAGCTGGTTAAAACCGCCAACACCTACGCCAAACACAATATGCGCAGTAAACAATACTAATAACATTGGAAGGACGGATAGCAGTCCCCAAATCAGAGATGAAGCGGCAATAATCGGCAGGGTCCAGAGCAGCAAACGCTTGTTGCTATACCTCGCATTCAGATTACCCCATACATAGAAGCTTCCCATCATAAATATCGTCTGGGATACATTAAGCAACGATAATGTCTGATAGTTAATATGCAGCAATTGCAGCATGACATACGAATAGAGAGGTACTGTCAAATTCTGCAGCAAAAGCCATGCAGCTAGAAACAGAGTGGACTTCATAAATAACGTATCGTGGAGCGGTTTCTTAAACATCGGCAGGAACTTATTTTCGTCCGACTTCTCGAAATGAGTATCTGGATAAAAGAACAGCACTACAATATTGGTTGCGGCAAAAATCCACACAACTACATACAAAATAAAAAAACCTTGGCCTCCGGGATATCGGTCCAGAACAATACCGCCGGCATACAAGACGGCACTACCTAGCGCATTTAGAACCGTATTTCGAATCCCGAAATAACGCCCCCGGACACGGGCGGGAACCAGATCACTGATAACAGAACTCCAAAGCACAGCTCCGGCTGTATTTGCTATGAAGGCGATTGTATATAACCCAATAAACGTAACCACCCAAAGATCTTTTGGAAGTATAAAGGGTATCAATCCTGTTGAGGTCCAAAGTATCCTGTGTATAGCTACACAGGTAACCATAGCCCATTTGCGGCTCGGTAATTTTTGAATTAGAAAAGCAACACCAATCTGAGCTATATTAACCAAAGTAGTTAAAGCCAGCACAAAACCAATTTGGCTTGATGATGCGCCTAAATATAGAAGAAATCCTGTCAGAAACTGCCCTTGCAGCAGCACCTGAAAGATCGTTGCAGGAACACCCTCCCACGTAGCTATATACAAATTTTTGCGTTGCTTCGAGAATTTACGTAACGATTTCGGACGTCTGATCAGCGGCCCGCTTCTCATGATGTTCATTAAGGTGATTACACTCCTTTGATGCGGCTTTGGCTTCATTCTACTCCGCATCATGCTTATGTCAATATGACATAATTATAAATTCGCTTGGAGTTTATTGGACATTCTCACTTAGGGGTAAATATAACGAGAATAGGCTCCCTTTTCCTTCACTGCTGTTCAAAATGATAAAGCCGCCTAGAAGCCTGGCCAGATCGCGGCTAATGGATAGACCCAGTCCAGTGCCTCCATACTGTCTGCTTATCGTCCCGTCCGCTTGTTGAAATGCTTCAAAGATGGTCAAATGCTTATCCTTGGCAATGCCAATCCCGCTATCCTGAACGTCAAATACGATCCAGCGCTTGGGATGCTTGCCTTCATTCCTGATTTCATCCCGTATGTTTAGTGATACCCTACCTGTTTCGGTAAATTTGAAAGCATTAGATAATAGATTTCGTAGAATCTGTTGTACCCGCTGGGGATCAGAATTAAATGATTCCGGTAATTCATCACTCATTGTCACCGAGAACTCCAGACCCTTCTGGCGAGCAACCACACTGAATTGCAAAGCGAGAAGTTCAGGAATTTCACTCACATTCACTTCTTCACTGCTAATTTCCAACCGCCCCGCTTCTACTTTGGACAAATCCAAAATATCATTAATGAGCTTCATGAGATCATCGCCTGAACGATGAATTATACTTCCATAAAGGATCATTTCATCTCTGCCAAGAGAAGCATCTTCTTCTTCTATTAACTGCGACAGATTGATAATGCTATTCAGGGGTGTTCTGAGCTCATGTGACATATTGGCTAGAAACTCTGATTTAAATTGGGATGCCAGCATGAGCTGTTTTGCCCTTTCCTCCATGACAATCTTGTTCTTATGCAATTCTTCCGTCTGAGTAGAAAGAAGATTATTAGCCCGTTGGATTTGTAAAGTACGCTGCTGCTCCAGATGAAAATCCCTGATAATCAACGCGAACAACATACTAAGAATTAATCCCGACGGAAAAGTCACTGGCATTATTTCAGTTATGTACTTCTGAACGGATATGACTCCAAACAACGTAATATTAATAGAGTTGAACAAATTCACCACGAGAATGATGGTCAAGCCTTTACTTATCATAGAATAGGAAGAGCGCCGAACCCAGAAACTTAAACCGGCACAGACAAAACCCAATATGAATAAGTTAAGCACACCTGCAAATGCGGCCGAGTTCACACCAAGGGTAAGCCGCATAAGTCCTGTACCTGCACCAATAAGAATTAGAATAAAGGGCTGCGGGAAGGCCATAGTCGAAATGATTAGGGGAACAAACCTAAGATCAAAGATAACATCTTCACCTAGCATGAAACCGAAAAAAGAGCTGATCCAACCTGCAAATATCGCAAGTATCACCCAGCACACCAGCTTAACCCGTTCTGAAGCGTACGAAATAGTATGTTTATATAGTAAGTTCGCTAAATAAGCCAATGTTATGAGCAATGCGGTGTTCACAAAAAATATTTTTAAATAATCCATAGGTTCACTCCTGCTACAAATACTGAACTCTTATCTACTTGTACCCTACATACTACCATATGGATACAGGAAGGTCATGGCTCTTAAGTTCCACTTTTTGGATGATGGGGATTTATTAATGTTGAGATTTTATAGAAAAAGAGCGCAAATCAGATGCGATTTGCGCTCTTTTTGTGCAATGGAAACCAAGGCCTCATCGGATTCCAACTTCTTCTGGGAACCTCCTTCCATTCTTATCATTTCCAGCAAACAGTGGGACATCTATCTGATCGCGTTCAACCTCTATCCCTGTTTCTAAGGGTGGAAGCATGTAATACCGGGAATGATACGTGCAGATAACGTCTCCTTGCTGTGTAAGTATCCTGTCTCCCTGAATCTCAATAACTCTACCGGTTACCACATGGGACTTATACATCGACATCGCCTCTCCTTACAATGTGATTTAGCCTGCCCGCATATACTCCTGAATTTAGGCGCGGATATAGGTCCCTGAGGTTATTTCACTGCCAGTTAAGCCCGTTTAGAATTGTATCTTCTTATAGTAATATTTACCCGTAGATATAAGACATGAATCCTACTTCATAACTTGAAAGAAGGTCGGATTTTGTCACATATTAGTCTAGAAAATAGGTATCTATATATTTTAAAATTTGATATGATTCATATGTTAATAAATTAATAGTTGAATAAGTGATAGTTTTCACATGAAGTCGTTAGTATGTATGCTAAAATGCCATGTGATCTGAAAGCTGATATTTAAAATTTTTGATACCTAATACCCAAAAAAGTCATACACCGTCTACATTAAGGTATATTGACCCAGATTAAAAGTGACAAATGTCATTTATAAAGTGATTTTTATCACTTCCAATTACTATTAAAATGTTTTACATTTTAATATATATATTTTAAACTACTTTCTTGGAGGTCCTATTTAATGAAAAAAGCATCTGTAATTTTGACGAGCGCACTAGCTCTTGGTTTGCTAGCTGGCTGCGGGAACAACACAAATAACGCTCCTGCTGCTACTAATGCCCCTGCTGAAACAACGGCTCCTGCTGCTAACGCAACTAACGCCGGTACTGAGACTGCTAAATACCAAGATGGAACATACTATGGTACTGCAGAAGCTGATGCAAAGACTGGCTGGCAATCATTCGCAATCTTGACTGTAGAAGGCGGCAAAATCACCAAAGCTGATTGGAATGCATTCAACGTTAACACTGCCGGCGACCTGAAGAAAAAAGTTTCCGAAGACGGTAAATACGGAATGAAAGAAAAAGGCGGAGCACAAGCAGACTGGCACGAACAAGCAGCTACAGCTGAAGCTTTCCTAATCGAGAAACAAGATCCTGCAGCAATCACAGTAAATGCTGAAGGTAAAACTGATGCAATCTCCGGTGTTTCCATGGGTGTTAACGATTTCGTAGCAGCAGCTCAAGCAGCTCTGGCTGCTGGCCCTGCACAAGCCGGTGCTCTTAAAGATGGTGGATACCATGCTGAAGGTGCTGAATTTGATCCAAATAACGGTTTCAAATCCACTGTTGATCTAACTGTTGTTAACGGTAATGTTGTTGCTGCTAAATTCAGCGGCGTGAACAAAGACGGCATTGACAAACAACAATACTCAGCCGATGGTAAGTACGGTATGAAAGCTGCAGGCGCTCAAGCAGAATGGCATGAGGAAATCGCTAAAGCTCAAGCTTACTATGTTGAAAACAAAGGTACTGCTCCTGCTCTTAACGATGAAGGTAAAACAGACGCTATTTCCGGCGTTTCCATCAGTGTAGGTGAATACTTTACCCTGGCAGAAAAAGCACTCGAAGGCGCGAAGTAATTTGCGATCCTCTTGCAGCTAATCAGATGAATGAGGTGAGTTTCTTTTGAAGAAAATAGTCATTTTGGGCGGCGGCTACGGCGGCGTACTAACGGCCAAAAAACTAGCAAAGAAATTTAAGAACAACAAAGAAGTAGAAATCAAGCTGATTGACCGAAATCCGTATCACACCCTTTTGACTGAGCTGCATGAGGTTGCCGCGAACCGTGCTCCAGAGGATTCGATCAAGATTGATTTGAAGAAGATCTTTGCAGGTCTTAAAGTGGATGTAGTGCTTGATGAAATCAGCAATATTGATTTCAAAGGCAAAAAACTGCAATCCGAAAAGGCAACATATGCATATGATTATCTAGTAATCGGTACGGGCAGCAAACCAACATTCTTCGGTATTCCTGGAGCAGAGGAGAACACATTGTCCTTCTGGTCTTACGATGATGCTGTTGCCTTGAAACGTCAAACCCGTGACATGTTCACTCGGGCAGCGAAGGAAAAGAATGCAGCAGTTCGCCGCTCCATGCTTACCTTTGTAGTTGTCGGCGCCGGATTTACAGGTGTTGAGCTGATCGGTGAGATGGCTGAATATCGTGAGGATCTTTGCAAAGAGTTCTACATTGATCCATCCGAAGTTCGTTTGATCGTTGCCGATATGGCACCTAAGGTTCTGCCAATTCTTCCAGACAAGCTGATTCAGAAAGCAGAATCATACCTGCGCAAGATGAACGTGGAAATCGTTACCAACGCTAAGATTACTGAAGTTGGTAAAGGCAGTGTTGCTCTCGGTGAGAAAAACGTTGTAGATACGCATACAGTAGTTTGGACTGCAGGTGTTGAAGGTTCCGAAATCGTAGGCACTCTTGATGTTCAACAACAAGGTCGCAAACGGATCGTTACCAACGAGCATCTTGAAAGTGTCGATCACAAGAACGTATACGTTGTAGGGGATAACATTTTCTTCATTCCTGAAGGCGAAACACGTCCTGTACCACAAATGGTTGAAAATGCAGAGCAAGCGGCTCCGGTCATTGCTACCAACATTATTGCAGACATCAACGGTACACCGAAAAAGGCTTATAAACCAGGATTCCACGGTACCATGGTCTCCATCGGTAGCCGCTACGGTGTAGCAAACGTTGGTCTGCCAGGTAAATTCTTTATGCTTACCGGATTCATGGCTATGTTATCCAAGCATTTTATTAATATGTTCTACCTGTCCCAAGTTGTTGGCTTTAACAAAGTATGGACTTACATGATGCATGAGTTCTTCCATGTTGAGAACCGCAAGAGTTTTGTGGGCGGCTACTTCTCCAAGCGTTCACCTAACTTCTGGCTCGTTCCGCTTCGTATGCTGCTCGGTGGGATGTGGGTCTATGAAGGTGTCGACAAGCTCAAGAAAATCTGGGAAGATCCCGATAAGATTTTCCTGATTCCAGCCGCTCCTTATGCAACAGACGCAGCTTCGGCAGCAAGCCAAGCAGTGGATGCTGTAAAAGAAACGGTAGATGCTCAATCAGCAGCTTCAGCAGTTACAACCGCCAAAGAAGCAGTTGAAGCACTTCCAGTTCCAGGCTTTATATACGATACTACTAACTGGTTCATGGACCTGATGTTCTATAATCCAGATGGAACTTACACATTCCTGGCTAAATGGTTCCAACTTGGTATGGTATGTGCAGAGATCGTCTTCGGTATTATGCTTATCGTTGGTCTGTTCTCAGCTATCGCCTCTATTGCCACGATTGGTATGGCTGTAATGATCTGGTCTACAAAAATGGCATCCACAGAGATGTTATGGTACGTAGCTGCTGCTATTGCCTGCATCGGCGGATCCGGAAGTGTGTTCGGCCTAGATTACTATGTACTTCCTTGGCTTAAGAAACAGTGGAAGAAGATTCCTCTGGTCAGACGTTGGTATCTCTACACCGACTGACGGTAATAATCTTTTATACCCTCTTTGCAATATTATATAAACAAGATATGTAGATAGTATGTGCTTTTCATTAAAAATTAATATAATTTTTTCTAGAGTAATGTGTCCTCCGGGGCACATTACTCTCCTTATTTAAAGAGTGGTTTTGTAGGGATGATCAGGGGATGGTTGCTCCAGCAAAACCGACAAGAAGGAGAGAATCTTGTGAACAGACAACTCATGGAAGATAGCTTCCAGTTGCTTCAGGCGGATATGTCACCGATCGCCGGGATTCAGCTTCAGCTCTCTCCGGCGGAATGTGAGCGTCTGCTTCCGGTACTGGAACGCTATAATGTAGATGCATGCCGCAGAGCTCCATTACTGAGCATATACATCATTTTGACATTGGCTGCACAGCGCCATATGGAATGCACTCCGTATCATCCCAACCTGACCCGAAATATATTGGATGGAGATTATTTATATAGCTTTTATCTTCAGTTTGCGGTGAAATACCGGGAGCTGGACCTGGTCGCTTATTTAGCTCCTTCTATTAAAAAAATGCAAATTAGACGGTCAAATGGGAACTTAGCGGAAGAGAATCTGGCTTCTGGAATAGAACAATTCCTAATACAAGAGCGCAGGCAGCAAAGCCGCACAAGCAAAGCCATTTGACGGGTGGGATAGATAGATGAAATTGCACGAAACCTTGAATATAGACCTTGGAGAAATTAACCGTGAAATCGAACAATTAGTGACTCGGGATAAGGATGTACCTAAGCACTCCCAGCTATCCAGCAGTATCCTTGAGCTCATTGGTTCTGGCGGCAAACGCCTTCGACCACTCATGGTTATAGTTGGCAGTCGATTTGGCAGAAAGGCCTCCGGCCGTCGAACCTTACAGTTAGCTGCTGCCGCTGAATTTATACATGTGGCTTCATTAGTCCATGACGATATTATAGATTCCGCCGAGCTGCGGCGTGGCCAACCTGCGCTGCATACCAAGACCGGCATCACTTCAGCTGTTCATATCGGAAATTATATGTCTGCACGGGTGATTGAACTCTTAAGTAAATACACTTCAGACAAAGACCGCTATGTACATGATTTATCATCTGTCGCTACCGCTCAGCTATGTCTCGGGGAATATCAACAAATGGAGCTTGCCTACAATTACGACATTTCGATGGAGCAATACCTCGAGAAATCTCGTAACAAAACAGCCCTGCTAATGGCTACCTGCCTACGAGTCGGTGCTTTGTCCTCTGACAGCACAGAAGAAGTTGCTAAACTGTTGTATGCCTTTGGAGAAGCCTTAGGAATGTCTTTTCAAATCCAGGATGATCTTCTGGACTTCACGCAGTCTGAGGCCATTCTCGGCAAGCCTGCAGGCAGCGACCTCCGGCACGGTCAGGTTACCTTGCCGGTGCTCTATGCGTTGCAGGACCCAGAGTTAGAAGCTGTTATCCGTATGATCGGCCCAGACTCGACCGATTCTGAGGTAGCTAATGTGCTAGAGCTCATTAAGCACAGCGAAGCCTTATCACGGGCTGAAGAGATCAGCCAAGACTACCTCGATCAAGCCGCATCCATCGTACAACAGCTTTCCGCCTATCCGGCGCATGTTGACTTAGCTACGCTGCTGCAATATTTTGCAGCGCGTGACCGATAGATCTGCTTCTCTGCAGTCTCATATAATCAAAAACGGATACCCCCTTTTCAAATGGGTGGGTATCCGTTTTTTTGTAGGATTAGATCTATATAGATTGTACTAAAGTTTTACTTGTTGGGATTTGGTAGTAACTACGGTGAATGTTGGACTTCCAGCCGCTGTTGTCTCCATATTTCTTGATTTGTACCGCTGTCTGCGGATGAAATCCGGAGACAAAGGCGGTCGCTTACGCTCTTCCAGTTCCAAAATTCCCCTTCGTTACGATCATCCTGAGGTTATTGTTTAGTTCAATCTATATATATATGTTTTTGCTAAATAGCGAACGAAGCAAAGCTGTGCAGTGAAAATAAAGTGCTAGACTGGGGAACCTGATTTAATGGGGTTTATGAGTTTGAAAATTGCCAGTCTTCAAAAAATAAGTCTTAGACTGCTGCTGCTTTTATTGACCTAACGTTCATCTTGCACTGCGTAGCAGCAGGTTAAGGGAAGATTACTTAGCGCACTGCGCAAGCACGTTAACTTGCAGAAGCAGGTTATTTGTAACCATATTTTTCAAGTACGCTCTCGGAAAGCTTCTGCATTTGGTTATCATTCTTGGTATTAGATAACTCTTTGATATCCTTTTTATCAATATTAACTTTTCCTTGTTCAAGAGAATTCACCCAATAGGCTTGTATTTTGTCGCTCCATTTCAAGAAAAGAACATACTTACTCCCTGGTTGAAGTGGTGTATATTCTTCATATGAAATGACAGTAGTACCAGGAGCAACTCCATTCCCTACTTCATAATACGGCTCAGCTATCGCCAACTGCTCTTTTTTAACTTCCTTGTTACCATCTAAAACTTTATTTACTTTAATATCTCTTAGAGTAAAGCCACTAGGATACCCATCTTGATATTCAACAACATTTTTTACACCATCTAGAACTGTTGCTTCAATTGCAATGTCGGATGCTCTTATTGCCTCATCAGCATTTGCAAAGATAATATGTTCTGCCTCAGTAGAAATCTCTTTTTTAATTGTTTGATCTGCAATAATATACGTTATGGATAAGGTTAAAATTGCCGCCAAGCTTACTATTATCCCAATTTTTCGTTTCGTCATCAGCATTATTAAGACCCCCATTTACTAGTGAGATGTTCTTTGTCGGTTGACGTAGGAGCAGTAAGTGTAAAGTTACCTGATTTCATCCAATATTCTCCAGAGTGGGCCGGGGCATTTTCGAAATGATTTAACCCCAATGCATGTCCAACTTCATGGCCAGCAACTTTCCTTGGAGTATAATTTCTAATATCCGATTGAGTATCGTCGTATCTAATCCGAGCTTCATCAAAATTTGTTCCATTCGTAACTTCATCTGACGATACATTAGATACTTGTCCTAGCCAGTTATATGACCAATAATCAGTAGATGCGATGGTTCCCTCAGGTAAATTATTACTACCAACATAAATCTTAATATCAGCTGAACCTGAAGATGTTGTGCTTGAAACTAGATGCGGCGTCCCATTGAGACATAGCATTGTCAAATGCACCTGCATAACCGAAAGTGGACACCGAGCTATCATACCAATATTTCAATGCAGTTGCACTCCCTCCATTAATAGAACCTTGTTTAATGTGTGCTGTACCAAAATCAGCATGAACAAGTCCAGTACCTAATAAAAAGCATGCAGATAAAGTAACAATACTGGACCCAACTCTTAAGCCCTTCATAGATTCAACCTCCATCGATAGCTTTTAAATACAATTCCACAATAACACATCAAAGAAGGAATATAATGGGATTTAATGTCTATTTTTTGAAAATAATAATAAACGCACCATTTACTTTGCACCATTAGGAAATGATTCATCTGTTAGCTTAACGCCGCTGCCAGTCTATTAGATTATTTCTTTGTATAATACTTTATTTTTCAGTCTAATACATTAAAGCACCCGTGAGAGTGTTTAGCTGGAGGGTTGGGGGTTGGGGGTTGGGGGTTGGGGGTTGGGGGTTGGGGGTTGGGGGTTAGGGGTTAGGGGTTAGTTTTCAGACTCTTAAAAGCAAGGAAGGAAGGAAGAAAAGCAACATCACGCTTTTCTTCCTCCTACCCACCCCCGTTGGGTAGGCAGGGTTGTCTTTTGTTGTTAGCTGAGGGAAGGTTGGGGCGGAACGCAGAGGAATTTTGGAACTGGAGAAGCGTTAGCGTTCGCCCGAAAGCTTTCCGTAGGAAAGCTCTCTCCGGAAGCATATGCTATCCTTGGATTTCAACCGCATACGCGGTTCCAATCAAGAAATCCAAGGATAACAGCGATCGGAAGTCCAAACATTCCGCGCAGTGACGTTCCCCAACCACCCGCCCCCTAGCTGACATAAAAATAATCAACCAGCGTACACAACAATATAACTATACTGATCACCTGATTCAAATTATACGAAGCCACCTTCATCATACGACGGTTCGAGGGCTTAATAATCTTATGTTCCGTCATCAAGAGCAGAGTAGCCACACCAATCCCCACAAGATACATCCACCCAAGATCACGCCACACATATAAGAAAAGCAATAGCATAACCATAATGAAATGCAGACCTTTGGAGATACGAAGAGCATTCTCTAATCCAAAAAAGCTCGGTATGGACCACAGCCCGTGCCGCCGATCAAACTCAATATCCTGTGTGCCGTAGATAATATCAAATCCTGCAATCCAGAGCATAACTACCGTCCCGATAACAAACGGTGTAAACGCAATATTCCCTGTTACGGCAAACCATGCTCCAATGGGTGCTGAGGCGATAACAAAACCCAAGTATAGATGGCTAAGAAAGGTAAACCGCTTTGTGTAAGAATATGAAGATATTAAAACTATGGCTACCGGCGACAAGAGCAGGCAGAGCAGGTTCAACATCCCTGATGCAACTATAAAGAGTGCGTAATTCACGATGATAAACAGGATGACTTCTTTTTCAGCAACCATTTGCTGCGGCAGATGACGATGTGCCGTACGTGGATTTTGTCCGTCAAAGGTACGGTCCACAAGCCGGTTAAACGCATTGGCACCGTTCCGGGCACCGATTAAGGCAATAAGACCCCATAGCATGAGATGACCGGAAGGCCAGCCCCCTGCTGCCCATACCATGGAAATGATGGCAAACGGCAGTGAAAAAAGGGTGTGGGAGAACATAACAAGATCACTGAACAATTTTAGCTTCAGGGCTGCATTTTTAAAGACATTTACAATAGCCATAACTTTATCCTCTTTCTTAATTGCTGAATGCTTCCATCAGCACTTCATTCAGTGCGGCCAGCATTCCATTAATATCGTCCTCTGTAATGATGAGAGGAGGCTGGAAAGCCAACACATTGCGATCCACACCATTTTTACCGATTAAGTATCCGCGGTCCTTCATTAACTCTAGTACATTATCCGTTATTGCTGCCTTACCGGCGGCATCTGCACCTACTAATTCCGCTCCCAGCATTAGTCCTGTACCACGTACGTCCGAAATCCACCCAGGGTACTGTTCCTGAAGTGACTTCAGCCCTTCTTTAAGCTTACCCCCAAGCCGTTCTGCACGCTGCGGAAGCTGTTCCGCCCGAATATAGTCGAGCACAGCCAGTGCTGTAACTGCCGATACCGGATTCCCCCCGAAAGTGGAAGCTGATGGACGATTGAGCGATAATGCAATTTCATCTGTAGTTGCAAATGCTGCAACCGGAACCCCGTTGCCGAGCGCTTTTGCCATACTCACGATATCGGGAACCACATCAAAATGCTCCATAGCAAACATTACACCCGTACGGCCAAACCCGGTCTGAATCTCATCTGCAATCAGCAACACTCCATATTGATCCAGCAGAGCCTTAACCTCACGGAAGTACCACGACACTGGCATAATCATGCCGCCGTTACCTTGAATCGGTTCTGCAATCATTGCGGCAATGGTGTCGCCCTTCTCTTTTAGAACCTGCTCCAGATCCTTGAGAGAACGTGTTGCAGCCTCTTCCATCGTTAGCTCCGGGTGGTAAGGGCGGCTAATGAAATACACATCTTCATCCAAAAAAGCATCGGTACGCCACATAGGGAGTCCGGTTACACTCATTGTAAGATTGGTACGTCCATGTAATCCGCTTTCCAATGCAATAAAACCTTTACGTCCCGTATGCATTCTAGCGAGCAGCAATGCACCTTCATTCGCCTCAGAGCCGCTATTCACGAAGAAGCTCCGCCGTAGGTTACCTGGTAATACTTCCTCAAGCCGCTCGGCTAAATCTACGTTAGGCTGCGTCAAGTAAACCGTTGTAGTATGTTGCAGCTGCTGCAGCTGTTCGATCGTCCGCGCAGTAATGCTGGAATTGCAGTGACCGCAGGCTACCACAGATACTCCGGCAAAAAAGTCCGTGTAGACCTTATCATTCTCATCGTAAACGAACTGCATAGATCCGCGTACTAATTGAGGCGGATTCCGATAAAAGTGCTGTGTGCAAGGATAGAAATATTGCTTGCGCTTGGCCGCTACGGCTTCTCTGCCGATGGCTTTTACTCGTTCCATGAAAGATTCCCTCTCTTTCTGTTGCTAACGTACTATCTAGATTGAACTTAAGATTTTTAGAATAAAGGATTAGTCGCACTGCTTTCAGGCTGATGAATGAACACCCGTGGATATCTACTCAAGATGAATGCATAAGATATACGGACCCAGCGGACGCTATTTACCTCATTTACCCGAATTCCTTATCTATGCGGACTCAGAAGGCCTTATTTACAAGAATTCGACTTTAAATAGCCCAATCTTCATATATAACGGCATCTGTGTCCGCATAACTTACTTATAGAGCATTTTATAGACAATAAGGGCTCTGTAGTCCGCATAGTGTTCTTAACCCGATCTTCCTTAAAATAGATTCACCTTAGCTGCTGCTGTTTGGCTCAAGCTTAATTGCTATCTTAAATTTCATCTTAAGATAAAGCCTCAAAATCTAATTAAATTGCAAGGACCCTAACGTATAACCTGCATAAACCGGCTTCATTCCGCCCAGCATGTCCTCTTTATCATCCGTGCCCTTAATTTTATGTTGGTAGGCTCTTATAACTTCCCGCAGCTGTTCTTCACTATAGGTAGGTCCTTCAATACGGTAGCAGGAAACCCCCATTCCCGTCATCTCATCCAGCATCGGTAAATAACATAGTTCTTTAGCAAACAAAAGGTGACAGCGACCATGCTGATCACGATACACCGGGTTTTCACCTTTATCCGTCATAAGAACAAGCACATCATTGCTGACGTAACGATTGTCTTCTTGACCAATAGGCTCCATAACTTCGGTATTCTCAAACAAATCATGATCCATATACATAAGTGCCGGTGTACCGTGAACAATAACTTCCAGCGGAAGCTTGCTGCCGGAGGTGAAGGAGGCAAAGTGCTCCAACGTCATTTCCGGTGATACTGTAAGTCTCTCAAGTCCAAGTCCAGCGTACAGAGAAGCAGACAAACCATTATAAATATTAAGATTAGCATCGCCAACCAAAGGATATCCGGAAGAGCTATAGCGGCGGATAGCCCCCAGGTTCGTTACCAGCAGTCCGTCAATCGGCAATCGTTCCCCGCCAAGCAGTTGGTCATATTGGTCAAAATCAAGCTCCAACATCATCCGCGGCAGACCCAAATATAGCTTAGTCTGTCCTTTGATCAAGCCAAGCTCTGTCACATCACGCTTCGTAAACGGCCGGTCCGGCTCGAATACATCGCCTGATAGATAAAGATGCTCTACACCCTGCTCCAGGGCCACCCGTGCCTGATTCATGTTGTTAACACGTACCGCAAGCTCCGGCTTAGCCGTCTCCGGCCGTTTTTCAGCAGATAATCGTTCCCGCAGCTCCATTACACGTTCTTCCGATAACTCCCGTTCAGCAGTCGGTGTACTGAATACCTTACCCGTGCTATAAAACTTGCCTGTACCTTCATACCGGCGGTTAATGTTAGTCAGTCCAGGCTTCCCGAAAGCATAGGCTGTTGAAAAATCGCGTTTACGGTTTTTGTGCAGCATCTTGGAATCTACTGTACGGTCAAACCCTATTGGATCCTCGATATATCGATCAATGGCTTCGCCATAGCTGTTCGCAAGCATCACAACGAAATCCTTATCACGCATCCGTCCCTCAATTTTGAAGGAGGTAATACCGGACTGGATCAGCTCCGGAAGATGCTCGTACATGAACATATCTTTAACAGCAAGCGGATATTCCGTCGGAAATACGAATCCGTCCTTCTTGATTCGGTAATCCCAGCGGCAAGGCTTCATACATTTACCGCGATTACTGCTCATGCCGAATACCTGCGAGCTGAAGTAACAGTTCGCGCCGTGCACGGAGCACATATCTCCATGAATGAAGTATTCCAATTCCATTCCACTCTGCTGTCCGAGCAGTTTGGCGGTCTGCAAGTCCATTTCACGGGAGGTAACCACTCGGCTTACACCCAAGTCCCGCAGGGCATAGATCATTTCTAAGTTGTGCACATTCATCATGACTGATGCATGGATGGGTACAGTAAGGTCCATCTCGCGTATCAATTCCAGCACTGCCATATCTTGAACAATTAACGCATCAGGCCCGGCTTGATCTAGAAAACGCAGATATTCTCTGGCTTCCTCCACATCCTCTTCACTGAACAAATTATTTACGGTAACGTACACCTTTTTGCCAAGACCGTGAGCGATAGCGAGCGCCTCCACGATCTCTTCATGCGACAGATTATAGCCTTTGCGCATCATTCTCATATTTAGTACAGGCCCACCGAAGTAGACCGCATCACACGCCGATTGAATAACCTCTTTAAAAATATCAAATGTCCCTACCGGTACAAGCAGTTCGATCTCTTTGCCATTAAAATAACGTGCCATACTTTTTCCTCCTAAATAACGGTCCTCTTATTTACAGTATTGCTACAGCCAACCCCATCACGACAAACATACATATAAAAACAGTATCTGCTAACCCCCACCTTAAGCGATGATACCGGGTACGCGGCGCATCCATTCGGAAGCCCCGGGCTTCCATGGAATACACTAAATCCTGCGCGCGTCGAAAAGCACTTGAAATGACAGGCACAAGCAGCGAGACGAGCATCCGCGCTTTTTCCTTCAAGGGCAGTTCTGCCAGATCCGCACCGCGCGAGGCTTGTGCCTTCATAATAATCTGCGATTCATCCAGAATGGTAGGAATGAAGCGCAAGGCAATACCAATCATCAAGGTAAGCCTGTCCGGAGACATCCCGATTTTTTTGAGCGGTGAAAGAATGCCCTCAAGCCCCTGGTTCAGCTTACCCGGAGTCGTCGTAAAGGTCAGCAGCGCTGTAAAAGAGACGAGAAAGAGCATTCGGATCACTGAAAATGCACCCAAACGCAGTCCATCCTGATGTAGCGACAACGATCCGAGGGTTAACCATACCTCGCCCTCTTTTATGGACAGCACCTGAACGATAAAGATAAATAACATCAGGTAACGCAGAGGTTTCGCAGCTTTCACAAAATACTTAAGCGGGATTCTCGTTGAAGCCATCACCGAAATGGAGAACACTGCGAGCAGTGCCATCGCCGGCCAGGAATGGGAGAGCAAAATAACAGCAACATATAATAGCATTCCGATAATTTTTCCGCGTGCATCCAGCTTGTGCACCCATGACCCCGTCTCAATAGTGCGCCCCAGCAGCAGTTTCTCGCTACTCATGGTTATCCCTCTTTTCAATCTCCGGGTGGGATATGTCAGATGACAAGGAAGCGATAAATTCTGCCAACGCCTTCGGTGTCAATCGGGGAACCTCACCCTCCAGTCGGAAACGATCGGCAACGGCCCGCCAGTAACGGAGAGATTGGGGTATTGCTATTCCGCAGCGCTCCAGAATGGAAGGATCGGAGGCTAGCTCCTGAGTGCTTCCCTGAAAAGCTGCTTGTCCTTCCTTAAGCACAATCCATCTGTCCGCAATAGGCAGCAGTTCATCCATACGGTGTGTCACAATAATAATGGTACGGCCCTGTTCCCGGCAGAGACGTTCCAGTAAAGAAATAAGCTCTGCACGACTAACAGGATCCAGTGTGGCAGTAGGCTCATCGAGCACAACAATTTCCGGGTCCATAGCCAATACAGAAGCAATGGCCGCCTTGCGCATTTGCCCTCCGCTCAAGCGGAACGGATTGCGCTCGAGCAGCGACAGATCGAGTCCCATATCCACCATCGCCTTACGCGCGCGCTCCTTGGCTTCTTCCAGACTCATCCCGAAATTAAGCGGCCCGAAGCATAGATCCTTCTCTACCGTTTCTTCGAACATTTGCTGTTCTGGAAATTGGAAGACGAGGCCCACACGACGCCGCAGCGCAAGCAGCTTGGGCGATTTCTCTCCCGCCTGAAGAGTTACATCCAGCACTTTCACTGTTCCCTCCGTGGGCTTCAGAATCCCATTGAACAGTTGAAGCAGCGTAGACTTACCGGAACCGGTCGCACCGGCAATGCCGACTATAGAGCCCTGCGGAATCGAAAGGTCAATGTTATGTAACGCGGTCTGCTTCCATAGACTTCGGTCGGAATATATATAACTCACTTGCTGTAGTTCTATGGCCATAGCTTCTCTATAAGCTCCTTTTCACTGGCGGGCACGTCTGTATTTATGCCAACCTTTTGTAATTCACGTGCCAGCTGCCAGGAAAACGGCATACGCAAGTTACATTTATCCAGCAGGTCATCATTGCTAAACAGCTCGGCAGGTGTCATATCCGCAGCAAGTCCGCCTCCATACAGCGCCAAAACACGGTCTGAGGCCAAAATCTCATCCGCATCATGGGTAATCATAAGGATCGTATATTTGCCCTCTGCACGCATACGCTGCAGAATATCCAGCAGCTCATTTCGGCTTCCTTCATCCAACATAGAAGAGGCCTCGTCGAAGATGACGATGCCTGGCTCCATAGCAAGTATGGAAGCTATAGCTACACGCTGCTTCTGTCCTCCGGATAATTCACCCGGATGCTTGTCCAGCAGGTGAGCGATTCCTAGCTTGTCGGTATATACTTGTAAACGGTGTCCCATTTCGATAGGCTCCAGACACAGACCTTCAAGACCGAATAAAATATCTTCCTCTACAGTTGCGCCAATAAACTGGTTGTCCGGATTCTGAAATACCATACCTATATTTTGTCGGATTGACCCGATATTTTCTTCATTTAGTTGCAGTCCGCAAACTACGATTTCTCCATCACTCTTAGGAAGCAGTGCATTCAACAGCTTGACTAGTGTTGACTTGCCGCATCCGTTTGCACCGACCAAGCTAACCCATTGCCCCTGAGCTATGGTGAGAGAGATATCTTGGAAAATGGGCTGTTTCGGATCATACCCAAACGATACCCCGCTTAAGGTAATAACTGCAGGCTGTTCACTTGCTTCCAAATTCTGTAATCTATTCGTTTCAATCATGTTAGTCTTCCTCCCGCGCTTTAGGCCGTTCTATCCAGGAATTCTTCAAACAGCGATATTTTGGACAGAGAGTCCACCAGATACCGAACTGCAAATCCTACGGCAATTCCTGTTACCACTCCAGTGATGAGCAGCAGCGGCAAGTAGTATAGAATACTTGAAGAGGAAAAAACGACAGACGCTGCCAAGAGCTGTCCAATATTATGAGCCAGACCGCCGGCAATACTGATACCAATTAGACTGAATCTCTTTCGGCCAAACCGTACCATCAGGAACATTATAAGAAAACTGAGCAAGGAGCCGCACAGACTGAAGAGCAAACTTGAGAAAGTACCGAGTAGAAATGCAGTGAGCAAAGTCTTCAGAATAACCAGCAGGAGTGCATCCCGGCCGCGTAAAAAGTAAATACAGGTCAAAATCATGATATTGGCAAAGCCAAGCTTGGCACCGGGCATCAGCCCCATTCCGACCAAAGGAATCTGGGCCTCCAAAATACCCAGCACTACAGCTACTGCAGAAAAAATAGCTATAATTACAGTCCTTTTCAGCGCTGTAGCCGACTCACTACTGGACATAGGCATCAATTTCGTCCTCCCCCGATGCACTTGCGATTTCTACTAAAACCCGATGCGGTAGACAGACAATAGTCTGCTTAGGCAGAGTAATAAATCCGAAACCGAGGCATACCTTATCGGGACAGTCGGCATCGTACATTTCAACGCCATAATCATGTACCTTTAGAATGTTGTAACCACGGTCTGTACGAATATCAATCGTTTGATTTTCTTTGGTAAGCTTGATTGTTCGATATTGCTTGCCGTCTATCGTTATATTCGCCACAAGGTTTTTCCCCGGTCCACCCTTATCATTGCTGGAAAACCATCTCGGCGCCAAAAAAGCAAGAGCAGCAACCAAAACGATGGAAATCAGCAGCACATCCCCACGTTTCATAAAATTCTCCCTTATTTTTTAATTAAAAACCAGACTTATTAATTATAACGGTCTGCTGTCAATCCTTCAATAAATGTAGTCGTTTATTGTCACTTTTAAGGGCCAGTTCACAAAATAGGCACCTAAGAAGAAAGCGTCCAGCCCAAATAAGGATTTTCAAGAAATATAAGGATAAAATTTAGGCAGAAACATTCTCTTTAGGTTTGTTCTTTATGTCCTCTTTGTTCACTTTGTAGTCCTTACCTTTACCTAAGTAGGAAAGGAATAACCCGGCAAATTCAGGATCCCACTGACTTCCTTTACCCTGCTCCAAAATAACCAGCGCCCGATCGTGATCCATCCCTTTTCGGTAGGGACGATCTGAAGTCATGGCATCATAAGCATCCGCAACCGCGATAATTCGGCCATACAACGGGATCGATAATCCGGTCAATCCATCATATGACTCATAAATACCGAGATATCCACTAAAGTCATAATTACAAATGCAGCACAAATTGCAAGGATCAACCTTAGGTACTCTACAGGCGTGATTTCCAGTGAACAGAATAGAAGTAAGCTTCCGACAGCTAGTACCGCAACAGCAGAGCCGAATAAGTAATTACGGATCTGCTTCTTAAGAAATGATGCATATAGATTCATTCGTCCCCCCGTTTCCAGCCCTACCAGCTTTAACTATTTGCATTTGTCTCTAATATATGGTATATTCATATAATATTTGATTTCCCCTATATCTGTTCCTACTTAAGAAAATGATAACCGATGGGTTACTGTAATATAGTTATCGGCAATTCTGACACATAATCTTACGTTTTCTTTGCAGGAATCTCCTTTTTATGAGACTAAATTCACACATAGCATCCGATTCACACTGGCGCGGTCTACGGAACCGCAAGGACAAAAGAGAGGTAGGGCTTTTGTCGTATTGGAAGGATTATCTCACCACAGTGCTGGTGGAAATAACAGGGAATTATACGACCCGTACTCACGAACGGCGGGAGATTAAATATACACGAACACAACCGACCTTTGTTCAAGGACGGTAAGTGTGTGGAAACATATAAGCGCTCGATAACCGCTACTTGCGGATATCGGGCGCTGTCTACGTTCAGGGGCTATTTACATATACTTTGTTACAAAGTTTGTAACTCGACTTACATAACCAGTCTTATCTCTATCATAGGAGGTCCCGTGTCCGGCGCCTTGCACGATGAATTGCTCCTTGGGACTGCGACAAGCCTCATACAACTCATTCATCATGCTGAAGGGTACAAAGGTATCTGCATCTCCATGAATGAATAGAATGGGCACCTTTGCTTTTTGTACCTGTTTTAATGCAGAGGCCTCACCAAAGGAGTAGCCTGCCTTCAACCGGGTCACCAGACTGGCGCTATTTACAAAAGGAAAGCCTGGCAAACGATACATACGCCGCAGTTGATAAGACAATTGAGCTTTAACGGAAGTGTAGGCGCAATCCGACACGATTACCTTTACCTGCGGCGGCAGGTCTTCTCCGGAGGTCATCAGCACCGTTGCTCCTCCCATAGAGACTCCGTGGAGGACAATTTTCGACTCGGGGCCTTTTCTATCAATGAGATACCTTATCCACTGCAGATAGTCGCGGCGTTCATGCCAACCAAAGCCGATATAATTGCCCTCGCTCTCCCCATGCCCTCGTGCGTCAGGAATTAGAACATTATAGCCCAAGAGCTCAGCATATATTTTGGCGTACGCCCCCATATCCTTGCCTTTTCCTGAATAACCATGCGCGATAATCACTGTATGACCCTCGGCCCGGCTGGAAGGGATCATATAGGCGCGAAGCTTCAAACCGTCAGCGGATAGGATCTCTACGTTCTGAATCTTCTGACTGGATATCCAATTCTGCCCCTCCCCCCAAGAAGCACCGGCAACCGGAGGATTAGCCTTCAAATCACGATTAGTACTTAAAAACACCTTCGGCGCTCGCTTAATAGCAATCCTGTAAAAAAAGAATCCGCTATATGCCACTGCCCCGGCTATAACAATAACACTTAACCATCCGATTAAACTCCACAGCAATGTGATTGTCACCCTTCTATTTAAAAGTCCAAAACAGTAGTTCTGATTAGAAAATAGTATAACACGCAGCCAGCAATCACTAATAACCTGCGAAAAAAAACCAAGTGCTGTCCATAAAGAACAGTACTTGGTTCAAGGAGAGAATTATTAAAAAGGTTAGAACTGAATAAATTTATAAAAGCTGGATCCACCCAATCATGGATACCCATAAAGGAATACTTAGGAATACGCCAAATACCAACCCGCGACGGAAATTTCCTTCATATTTCATTTTTACGTCCTTCTTCCCCTAAGAGATATTAACAATTTGTTTATTTCAATTTTAATATATACTACCCTTCCCTTTTCTTGTGTGAAATATGTCACAATTATCCTTATGTTTAGAAATACCATTGATTATTTTTAGATTACCGGGGTAGAATAGGAATATACGTTCCCATTTTAGAAAGGATGGATATCTATGCAGAGGGCTGGAAGTGCAGAAAATATACTGGTCAAATCTTATGTACTTCTCCCACTCATTTTATCCGCTTTCGAGCGTGATGCAGGCCTTATTTCCGCCCATCTCCGGACTCCTGCCCCCTATTTGGATATGCTTAATGCAGCTGCGTCTGCAGCCACTGGAGATTTAAGAGATATACGTAATGAAATGAGGAAGTTAGGAGTTAAGGTGTATGACCAGCAACGACTTAAGACCGGAATTGAAGCCAAATTCATATGCCGGGGCTATCACGACCGGATGCTGCTTCTTTATGATATGATTGCCGCGCAAGCCGCTATACACATGCGGAGATACCTTGGGTTGGATATATCAGCTTTTAAGAGCTATGAAGAACAGTATTGGATTAAGCCTGGATCAGGAGAGGGATAGTAGTAGCCCCAAGATCTCCTTGAATGTCTAAGATTTCAACTCGACTATTCCACCTGAGCACTTCTTCTACATTATGAATTTTTTTCTGACACTCCTCCAAAAAAATCCTTTTCCTGACCATACTCTACGAGCATTTTTATTATTTGCTCATTCATGGTTTCCCTCTTTACTACTCTTCATTTGCACGTTTTCATACAACGGGTCATTTCTGAAGCTATTTCCCCCATCTTTTAAAACATACGAAGATTTTCCTTTCGGCACATAGTCTTTATCTATCTCGATTGGGTACACTCTTCTTGACACATCTACTTCTTTTCCTGCTACTTTAATAGACTGAACTTTTGATTTACAGCTGATTTACAGCTGATTCAAAGCCGATCAATGACTTCCAACGGATTCGCATGATACGTCTCATAAACATAGCAACGTTAATCCGAATTGTTCAACTATTTAGAAGGAATTTTTCCTTCTAATTTAAGGATAAAGCACCTATCGGGTTATTTAGTGGTATTAAATCCCACCAAATGGGTAGCGTCAAGAAGTTTGTGCATGAGAGTAGAAGTATCTCCCCAGGTATCCTCGACAAATACGGCAAATCGTCTACCTACATGGGTTTCAATATATAGTCTAATTCATAGTTGCACAACGTACACTTATATTTCTCCCTTAGCACACTTTAGGGTGTTTAATTGCACTTTATACACTTATTTTTTGGTATTCCGGGGTTTAACCAGCATATTCGTGTTTTTAGTTGCACAAAGTACATCTATCCATACATCTCAGCGCCAAAAGCTAGAAATAAGTGTATAAAATACATTTATTTCACGGACTACCTCCGAGTTTTCGGTAGGGTCAAGAAGTTTGTGTAAGAGAGTAGAAAGTAGTTTCTCAGGTGTTGCTTGTAGGTATGGCACAAGGGGATTAAGCTGTTTCTCCCTGCCCTTCCTGCACCGGGTATCTCGCTTCAAACATCTCGTTTAGTTTCTTCTTTACCTCTAAATCACCGAAGCCGCGAATCACCATTTCGCCAAAACGTTCATTGTACTCTATTACCCTAGGTAGACGATTTTCTCTGCCGCATCCATATTGGTGAGACTGTTCGTCGTATTTATGTGCGTTCAAATAAAAAGGAAATTCTTTATTCCTATTACATGGGTTATATGTGTTATTGGTTGAATGATAGGTTTATTCGTCACTGGGTAGCCCCCACCAAAAAAAAGAAACCTTGAATGGCATGAAGCCAGTCAAGGTTTTGGCAGTCTACTTAATGCCCAATTTTTCTTTGTTTATCTTATTTAGATTCCATAATTCTTCAATTGGAACTATTGACCTTGCACGATTTGAAACAGGGTCACCTTCCGCCCACAAGTATGGATAAATCAATATACCCTTGTCTCCATCCATCTTCTGAATCTCTTCTTTCCAACCATTCCAACGAAAAGTTTCGTAGAATTTTTTTACATCACCTACACAAGCCCAGTTTAGAAAATCCGAATATTGCATGTCTAAACTTTCCCATTCCAATGTATCGGGTGCAAAATAAAATACATCCCCAACATTGCCATCGAAAGCCCCACCATTTAGTGCAAAGAAGCCACCAACTGCATCATCAGCAATTAACAATGATGAAGGTAATCTCGAACTTTTTCCATCCGAGTCCATTCCATTCCACGAAGTCAAATTTCTCGGCAATAGACTACTACCTGAACCCAATAAACGTAGCCAACCATTCTCAAATAAGATTCCACCTGTATAATATGCAACCGCGCCTAATAAGGATTTAGTTGAAACTTGTAGCTTATACAAGACATCTTTCGCTTCAAGTTGATTAACAGCTAATATCTCTACGTTATTGGTAGCCTTAGAAATCCAATCATGTACTAATAACCATGCCGATTCTGATTCATCAATCAGTTCATCCAATGATTTCATTAATTCTTTTCACCTCGTTTCATTAATTTTACCATGCTTAATCATCGATTTTAATTCTAATTCTAATTTTAATTCTAATTTTAGTTCCATCAGGATATTGTCTAAGTTTATGTCCCATTGATGAGCCTGCTCCTCTATTGTCAGACGGTGATATAGGTCTAACACTTGCACCCTTTCCACCTTCTCCAAACATTGCAGGAGGATATTCATCTAGGTCTTTACCTTGTACCTTTTCAAGTCCTTTTAATGAATCTCGTCTATTGGATTTTGCCCCACCACGGTTGATTGTCAATGTATCCGGTTGACCGTTCTTGATAGCATCTTCAATGTGCTGAGCCGATTCAGGATACTTACCCCTAGAAATGGTGCATTCAGGACAATCAATTTTACCCTTACCCTTATTAACCGCACGAACATCATCGCCCAGATGAGCCGCCATCGATACGCCTTCATCCAACAATCCTTTGCCTTTGCCAACCAGTTTGCCTACCGTTCCGATCGATCCAATTCCCGGAATCATCGCTGCGGCTGAAAGCGCAGCATTGGCCTTTTCCCCTTTAGCCATATAGATCAGAGCATTGGCCCCATCTGCCAGCTCCCCTGCCCCCGGTATCAACCCGGCCACATCCAGCCCTGTTTGGAATCCATTTACGGTATCCGCTACGTTTATCTTCTTCGCCTTTTCACTTACAGCGTTCACCGCGGAATTCACGGTCTTGCTGACGGTTGCTGAAGCATTAGTTGCTGCCTTGGATACACCCGATGCCATATTCGTTACAGTGTTCTGCACATTCTTACTCACAGTCACAGCGGTTATTTTTACGGTGTTCACCGTTGAAGCTGCCGCTTGCCTCACCTCCGTGGCTGCAGAGGCAACGACTTGCTTCACCGAACTTAAGGTCTTGTTCACTGTCGGCGCAACTTGTTTTGCCACCTGAGTCACCGTTTTGCTGATGACTGCTGATACTTGTGTTGCCATCTTGGAAGCACCGGATGCCACATTCGTTACGGCGTTCTGTACATTCTTACTCACAGTCACGGCGGTTAATTTTACGTTATTTACCGTTGAAGCCGCCGCTTGTCTTACATCTGTGGCTGCAGAGGCAACGACTGTCTTTACCGAACTTAAGGTTTTGTTCACTGCCGCTGGAACTTGACTTGCTACCTTGTTGACGGCTGCTGACACTTGCGTTGCTGCCTTAGAAGCACCGGATGCCACCTTCGCAACGGTATTTTGCACATTCTTACTCACGATCACCGCCGTCGTTTTTGCCGCATTGACGGTGGATAATGCCGCCTGTCATCACTTTGTCCACTGTCGAGGTTGCCGCAGCTGAAACGTTCTTTTTCACATCCGCCGCAGTATTTGATACAGCTTTTGAAACCATAGCCGCACTGTTCTGCACCTTGTTACTGACAGTGACTGCCGTCGTTTTTGCTGCATTGACGGTAGAGACGGTTGCCTTTTTTACAGATTCCGCCGCTTTGGATACACTCGAAGAAACGGAGTCCCAAAAGCTGTGTTTGGTATTGTTGTTTGCGGAACTGCTGTTGGATGCTGGTTTGGAGCTTGGTACGCTCGGTGCCTTTGCGGCGATGGTTGTGTTGGTGCTTTTTGCCGCCGTAGGCGCACTTGCGCCTGAGTATGTACTACTGCTGGTTTTGGGTGATGAACTCGTGACTGAACGGGATGAATAGCTGTTACTGCCTGCTCCAATAATCTGTGCCATTATAATCTTCCTTCCCTAATTATACTATAAACACTTGCGTGTCTACGTCTGAAGTGCCTATGCGTTATACACCTGCCCTGTGGAAGAATAAGTAATAGCATTCATGATCGTGACCTGATCCTCCAAGACATAGCTGCCATCCAGAAACAGCTTGATGGTCCACACTCCTTCTGGATACTCCCTTTGCGTGTCATTCAAGGGCAGCCAGAACCAGATAAAAACAGGCTTGTCCGGTGATTCCTCATCAGCGCACAGCATATTCTCCGCAATATCATGCAACACTCCGCGGGCATCGAACCAAAGGGCGGTTACGGCATGTAATCCGCTAAGGTTTGTGAACCCCAGGCGAACCACCACCATTTTATCGCTGGATAAATGAAAGCCTTTTTTATTGGCACTTATGGGAGCCGGTGTAATCATACCCGAGACTGCATAGCTATCAATATGAACCGTGTACTGCTCGTTGTTATAGAGTCTTTGATCCAGATCATTGATGATAATGGTTGACCACAACTCATCTGATTCATTAGGCAGATACAGATTGGCCATAGGGTCGTTGAGCTTGATTTCGTGATTGATTAAAAACTTATAATTGTGTTCACCGGGTGGAAGCGACACCTCTGTAGACCAGACATTTCCGGATTTTCTCATCAATCCGCAATCTTCCTTATAATCATTAAAAGAACCAATAACAGATATTCTGTTTATTTCTAAATAGGGTGAAGCTGTGTAGTCTAGTCTTACAATCATAAAATACCTTCCTTCTATGTTAATTTTTATCATTACAACAAATATATAGGATATTTGTTGTAAATATTTAGGATTGATAATGGAGTTTTTAAAAAATGGAAAAGAGAGTAAAGGAAATAAAGCGCAGAGGAACAGCGCCGGAGTCCGGAAGGGATAGTGCGATTTTTCGTGTCTTTTTCCAAAAAAATAGGCCTCGCCTTTGGGAGTAGGCAAGACCCGAATCATATATCACAAAACACTAATGAATATTCCCATAGACTCAGCTTCCCGTTCACAGGGATAGGATGGCTCAAAGGTGTCATATCCGCAAGCTTCCAAGCAAAACGACCTTCGGTATAATCCCCAAAATCGTATTCGTTCCCGCTGACCCAACCTCCACCATTTCCTTCATGTGTTATCTCGTAACACTCTTCCAGTGAACCTATTGCAATAATGACTCCCACCGGCAGATTACTCTCTGTATAGCCATGTTTAGACAATACGGATTTGAACGGTTCCTGCCTGCATATCGCCTTATCGATTTTTTTGCCGGCATGAATAGCCAGCTCTCCCCGATGGTTCGTTCTCCAAGAACGGGTCTCAAATTCCTTCTCTCCAAGAGCAACCAGTGTCGCCCACGGCTGCCGTATGGTTATACAGCGCATCATGTACAATCTCCTTCTATCTTCTATTTCACCTACACCAGATTAAGCTTGCGGAAATAGTCCAGAGACAGCTTAGCACTCTCTAGTGAGGAGGATGCGTACGTTTCCTCCTCTACGATATAGTAGAGAATCCCCGCTTGATCGGCAATGTCGAAGATTCGATTAAAGTCCACCTGTCCCATGCCTAGGTCGGTTTCTTTGTGATCGGCTCTAAAATCCTTGATATGGACAAGCGGCACACGGCCTGCATATCGGGACACATAATCAACCGGATCTGCGCCGCCCACATACACCCAGCCCCGGTCAAACTCAGCTATCATATACTCAGCAGGAATTTTCTCCAGCCACAGGTCAATAATGGCTTGCCCGTTTACTTTTTTAACAAATTGCCCGTAATTCCCCGTCCTCTATAGGTGGGGGATGAATAGGGCGTGTCTCAGTTTGGATCGTATACTGCCAGTTGTTGTGATG
>NZ_JAUSTK010000034.1 GCF_030812855.1 Paenibacillus wynnii | reverse complement strand
CACATCGTCATTACCACCTATTAAAGTTATTTACTAGGCAGTATCGACAACTCCTCTAGTAAACAGACATCGGGCATTCACTACAGCGAGGAAGCTTATTTATTTAGATATCTTGAATTAAGTTATTTATCAATTTAGTTAGTTTATTTGATATATTATTTGAAAACTTGTTAAATATATTTAAAAACAACTTTTTCCTTACCATTTCTTCAATAAAGGCGCATACACAAAAAATTGCTATAGAATATAATAGTAAAAACACAGTATTTAATAAGAAATTTAATTTAATTGAGTAATTCCTTAGAAATTGATTGAAATATGTCGCAACGCTTGATGATGAATGGATTATATATACCGCCAAAACGCTATTACTAGCATAATATATAGTTCTACTTAATTTATTATTTTCAATATTCAAATCTTTAAAATATAAAAATAATGAGACTGAACCTATTACAACTAAGGGATTGTTATAATTATATAGGGTCCATGCAACTGTCCCTTTATCTAAAAATATAAAAAGCATTGCCAACAAGCCATTAAATCCACTTATAACGAAATATACTAGTAAAAATACATACTTATTTTTATTCCTGTTAAAATGATGCCTCAAATAGTAACCAATGATATAAAGGAAAAAAGCAAATATTAAAGAGTATCCATTATTCACCCCAATCGTCGGGTTCTCAATTATAAAACCATAAACACAAAAAATTAATCCCGCACTTATCAAAAAATGTGTGAGCATAACTTTATTGCAATTCTCGAGCATTTTATTGATCAGGGGTGAGAAAACACTTAAAATAATATAGACTAAAATAAACCAATATGAACTTATAGGGAAAATCACGCTTTTTATTAAGTCTATATTTATTTGTTCTTTACCTAATAAAACAAAACATAAACTAATAAGTATAAAGTAGAAATAGACCATTAGTGCGATATTGACAATTTTCTTCATACTAATTCTAATTGAATAATAACCTGATATAATAAAAAATATATTGACTGCCACAACTAGGAAAGCATTAATCCCCCCCCATAAAATATTTAGTTGGTCATAATTATTCATAGTTATACCCCTTAAACCAAAACCATTTAACAGCAAATGATGCATAATAATAAAGAGCATTAGAATAATCCTTAATAATTCAATATTCAAATCTTTTTTCATATTCTTTCTCCTTAATATATTTATGACTAAATGTGATGCATAAATGTTATGAATGTATCTTGTTTTATTTTCTATTTTATTAGGTTAAATGATCACAATATCAGAATCAATTACTTTCCAATTAGGAATTTAATTTTAGTTTTAGTTATAAACTCAGTTAACATATAAAGTAGCAAAATAGATGATATAAATATTAGAGTTCTAATGAACAAGAGTATTAAAACTGAATCAATTAAAACGAAACTAGAAAATTGCTGAAGTAAAAGAATTACAAGTTGGTTTAAACACAAATAGATAATTGAATTTTTACCAATGTATTTCAATATATTTACACTAATTTTCACTAATATAAAATTAGTTATTGTAGATAGCTTACTGATGTTCCAGTAAGCAAGGATACTTATTATTGCATTAATATAAAAAAGAGGAATAATCGAATATTCAGCTGTTCGCATATTCACATATCCATTAACAAAAATTAAAAGCCCACTTATTAAAAATAAAACTAAAGTTTTGAAAATTGTTATATTCAATTTTTTTATATACATATGATCTTCTGAATATTTTCTAACTAAATTACCCACATAAAAAATACCAATACCTGCCATTGCAACATCCCCAGCAAAAGGAAACCGTATATCTAAATATCTGGGAATTAAGCTGCCTGCTAAAGAAACTATAGAAATACCAATAGCGATCCATGCTCTTTTAACTAACACCTTAGTCAGAAAGAAGAATAAAATCTCAACCAAAAACAAACATGTTAAAAACCAAAGAGCACCTGCAATAGGCATTTCTCCAGACGTATTTATCCAAAATAGGTTCGATAAATATTTTAGTAAATCAAGCTTCTCATTTATTCCTATATAAAATAGCCATATTAGATAGTGAATTAATCCAAAATATAAATAGGGTACCAAGAGGTTTTTTGCTTTTCTTCGTATTAATTGCTTAATAGAGTTATACCTTTTTATGTTGAAGAAGTATCCTGATATAAAAAGGAACATTGGCATGTGGAAACCATGAATATACTTATCTACAGTCCAACCAAATCGCACATGACCTATTATCATATATATAATTCCTATACCACGAAATATATCAATATGGTCTAGCCTCGGTTTGTTAATCAAGGTGCTTTCTTCCATGTAATTGAAACCTCACTTCCGAAATAAAAACCAAAAAGATGTTAATTTAATTTTAATACTCTGTTTAGGATCAGTTTCGCTGAAGGATTCTTTGATTTCTTAATGTAGAGGAAGCTTAGTAATAGATATATAGCAATTCCAATGAGTAATTGTAGTATTAATGTATATATGGTTGGTTCCATTAACTTCCCGATAAATCTAACTGTAATAAACATAAATACACTAATTATTAAATACGGTACGCTATTCTTGATATAATCGGCAATATCTAATTGATTGCGTACAGCCCAAGTTTGATATAAGGCTACCGAAAATTCAGCAATAACCGTACCTATTGCAGCACCTCTAGCCCCGTAATCAGGAATCAACAATGCATTAATAATTATATTAATTATTGCACCTATAATAACTGAAACTACATAAACTTTATCTTTATAATTTGGTATTAAGTATTGTGTCCTTATTACATTTGCCCATGCTATGAAAACAACGGTAATAGATAAAAGTGTCATTAATACACCAGAGGGGATAAAATCAGTACCAAAAAATACTGGAGCAAAAATCGGGGCAATCCCAGCAATACCAAAGGCTATTGGTAATGATGACATACTAGTAAATAGCATAGACATAGAAATGTAGCCTTTGATTTTAGTGAAATCTCCCTTCGTAACCAAATTTGAGATTTTCGGTAACATAACTACACCAAGTGCTGTTATCAAGCCTGTTGGGACAATCATTATTTTCTGTGCGTTTTCAAAGAATCCATTCTCTTCCATTGTACTTAACGCACCAATCATGATTTTATCTAAAATTGTATATATACTTACAGCAATAACTGGTATAAATAGCACTAGTAAAGGCTTAATATGCTTTTTTATATCATGAAAGGTAACTTTTGAAATATCAATATACTTTTTTATAAAGAGCCATAATACTAATTGATTTACTAACATACTCAATGAAATTATAAGTGTATAAATCCAAAGGTCCTCTTTTGTTTTAATCATAACGAATATCAGAACAACTGATATTAACTTAATAACAATATTCCTGGTAACTGTTAGTTTAAATTGTTCTAGGCCAAAATATAACCAGTTAATATCAAATAATGCTGCCAGAATAAATAGAGACCATATTAAAGCTAATGTAACATTAGCTGCAAAAAATCCTAGATATACCATATAAACAATTATTATTATTATTGAGCTCGTAAACTGAATACAATATATGCTCCAAAAGGTCTTGCTGGTTTTGTCTCTATCCTCACGTATAGCTGCAATAGATCTATTACCATAATTATTTAAACCAAGCATAGCTAGCAAAACAAAATAATTTGCAATTGATTGAGTATATGAATATATCCCTAAATTTTCAACACCAATTATTCTTGATAAGTAAGGTGCAGTAATTATTGGTAAAATAATATTTAACATTTGATAACATACACTATATAAATAATTTTTCTTAACATTACTCATTTTTTGTTAATCCTTCTTAGTCTTAAATTTTATCTTGTTTTTTATAAAACATTATTATTATAAAAAATGCAAAAGTATAATAAACCAATATAAATGGGTACCTAATCATAGATGTTAACATACCTTGAATAATCAAAAGATAAAGTGCAATATTCCTTTTGGACATTTTCAACTTCATTTTTATATAAAAGTACTGACAAACAACTCCATAAATAATTGAATCAAAAACAACTCCAATATATCCATATTCAAAATAGAAATAAAAAAATGAAGGTACAAAGGCATTAAAAGACTTCCCAGTTCCAATGTCAACAGCAGTCTGCAGCTGAACACCTATGTCAAGGGTCATCTGATATACATCTGGAAAACTACCAGAAATCCACTTATAAATAAGCATTAACGGGCGAAGAAGTCCAGAAAAAAAGGTCATACCATATGTATACTGGTTTGAAAAATCAATGGTATCTAATCGATAGCTCATGTGTGGCATACTTCCACTAAAATAAGTGTATAACGAATATAAAATATCATATTCTCCATTAGTAGCCCTATTGCTTGTCATTAAAAACATAAATACTATCGCACATATTATGATGAGAATAATACTAGTTTTCGTCCCTTTACTGAGTTTAAGGTTCCGCTTTAGAATTAAAGCAGCAAAAAATAATTCAACTGCCACTATATAAATGGTGGCACGTCCCCCACTAACAATTGTCGCAAGAGAAATCCAAATAATCACTAAAGTTAAAGTGAAATTACCTATTTCCCTTTCCTTCCCAGAAATCAAATCAATAACGATTATAGCAATAATTGCATAAAGTAGTGGCAAATTCAAAAACATTTCAATGACAGCTGTTATATGACTAATACCTATTCCATCGAATTCAACTCCAAAGTAAACTAATCTTATATAATCAAGTGCATAACCTTGGAGTAATAATGGTAATATGTTGGCAAACCGGTAAGCACTAAATATTGTCATACTAAGAACTGCTACAAACAATAATTTTGTATTTATTCTATTGTGCTCTATTACAACATCGCTTATAGATGTTTTCAATCTACCAAATACTATCTTGTAGAAGCCAATGCCACAAATGTATCCCAAAATTCCAAGAATAATAACAAAATATGCTTTATCACTTGTTTTATTCATTCCATAAAACTGAAAGGAAGCCAATAATGAAATAAACCCAATAAAACCACAGAATAAAAATAATGGATTATATATATTATGTTCCTTAAAATAGCCATATAACATTGCACATAATACTAATGCAAAAATAATTAATATCATATAAACTCCTCAAGTAGTAATGAATTCTATTATTTCTCGCATGGCTACTGGAAAATCAAAGCGCTGTTTTGCATAATCTCTAATATTAACACTTATAACTTTCGGGTCTTTTTCTTTGTAAATAGCATTGTAAAAATTTATTATATCATAAATATCTACTTCCTTATCCTCTGCTGGAACACGTAAATAATATGAATATTCAGTATCTCCATCCAAATCCGTGCTTACGCCCGATACTATAGGAAGACCTTTTGCACAATATTCTTTCCCCTTTAATGAACTGTTATAATAAACTCCTGATCTATGGCGTCCCATACTATCAAGTCCAATATCGCTTATGTCATACACTTCATCTAAAGCTCGTCCCGACAACTTTCCATACATATACACATAGTCTGAAAGATTAAAAGTGCTAATCATCTCTCTATATTTTTCTGCTTCTTCACCTTCACCTACAATATGAAATCGAACAATAGGGTCATGGTTTTTTTTGTTTGTATAATATGTATTTAATCCTTTTATAACTCTATCATATCCATGCCAATAGTATAAACTTGAACAAGCTATTAAATTAATTACATTTTTATTTTTAATTTCAGTGAAGTTTCTAGGGCTTATTTCACTTAAGTCTATTGCGTTCGAAGCTTGAATAGTTTCAACATCAAAAATTACCTCATCATTCGAATATGTTATTATTCGATCAACATAGTGATGCAATTTTCTACGCCAAATTTTATCCTTAATAATAAGTGGCAATATATTTAAATGTTTTCCTTCATTATCATATGGATATGTAGGTATTTCTAATAGGATTTTTGTGTGACTTGAGTAGTTCTTAAACTTCTTTAAGAACCTGATTAAATCCCCATCCATAAACCAAGCCTTCCTAATATAAATAAAGCTATACTCAGAGGCTTTAGAATAATCAAATTTCCATGAATTCAAAAAGTAAAATGGAAGTCTTCTCATTATTCTTCTCAGGGAATGTTTCCTTCCACTATATGGATTCCAAAAATCTATACTAAACTTCTTATTTTCGAAGGATTCTATTTGCTTTCTAATCTTTTTCACGATTCCATTAGTCTCTTCACTGATAGGTATAGTATTATTTGGTTCAAATTCAAATGCAATATACAAACCCTTAACACTCTTACTTTTAACATCCATATAATTGCTCCTTAATTTATATGCTTTTTCTTTAGCATTCTTAGAGTTTTCGAAAAATACAGCGAAATATTTCTTCGGTAATCTTTTTCAGTAAAACAAAAGAATAGATATTTAAAAGTTCTAATTGCATATAAAGGAAGAACTTTCACTGTAGTGCTTTTTAGATATTTTTTCGAATAGTATAATTCACTCTCTACAAAACAGGAATACGAAAATGCCTTCATGTTCTTAGTACTTTGACCATGTGCATGAATAACCTCACTGTTAGTACAGTAGACGGTTTCATAACCTGCCATCTCCATATTATATCCAATGATATTCTCTTCTTCATATAAAAATGTACTATCATCAAATGGTGTTATTTCTGTCGCACATTCTTTACTCATCATAAAACAGCAACCAGACACAGCATAAACCTTAAAAGGTTTTGATAAATCTTTATCTAAGGCGTTAAAATCTCTAATAAAATTACTGACTAAAAATCTAAGTGGTGTTTTATTTAATAAGTACATATATTTTTCGTTCATACCCATCTTTATTCCACAATTGATTAATTGAATTGACCCATTAGGTAAATAAACTTTGGGACCAACAATACCTACATTTATATTCTGGTTCAGATATTGTTTTAGGTTTGAGATACTATCTTTCATAAATACCACATCATTATTCACAATTAGTATTTCCTCGCATTGGTCATTCAAAGCGTTGGTAACGCCAATATTATTCCCCCCAGAATATCCCTTATTGATTGGAGAGGGCAAATATGTAATTTGAATAGGGTTTAACATTTTGCTTATTTTATCTGGCATTGGGATATTCGAGGCATTGTCAACCAAATATATATGCCACTTTAATTCAGATTGACTATTAAAAATACTTAATAAACACTTATGAGTTTCGTCCCAGCTATTAAAATTCAAAATAACTATACCTATCATATCTAAACTCCTACATCTTCAATTATATGTTTCCATTTATCAGCAATACTTTGATTTGAAAATTCACCTGTTGTTGATCTTTCAAATGAGTTCATTGACATCACTTCAAGAGTTTTTCTGCTGCTATATAAATAGGTGATTTTCTCATATAAAAAATCAATAATATTCATATCTATATATTTTGAGTTAAACGTTTTGTTAGGGTGAGTTTTAATGTAATGATCTATCATATTTTCATTATTCCAATATTTATATTTTGGTTGTGTTAAGAAACCATTTGAACCATCAGTGACCATTTCTTTAATTGCGTATATATCAGTACCAACAATGGTACATCCATTCTTCATCGCTTCTAGAGTAACAAGCGAAAAACTATCCATTCTAGTAGGGTTTAATAGTATATTTGCCTTTTGATAAAATTCATATAACTCTTTTTTTGAGAATTTAAAATCATAAATATCAATGCTACTGTTATTATTAATAATAGCTCTTTGTTCAAGTGTTAAACTATCTATTTTCGTTATTATATTTAAATGAATTTTATTATATCCATTTTTTTTAAGTTTGTTAAAGGCTTCGAGAATATCATCTCCACCTTTAAGTTCGAAATTTGAAGAAATGTATAAACACTCCAGAATACACTCATTGCTTTTTCTCGAAATATATTCTTTATTAACATTAATATTTTCTTCGACCAACGGATATACCTGATACAAGTTAAGGCTAGTTGGAAGATCATAATAATTCTTCATCGTTGAATAACAAGCTATTGATAAACAAACAATCCCCTTCAAATTTGAATCGTTAAAGTATCTACTTAATCGAATTTTACTAATGTAAGTTCTCATTCTTGTATCACTATAGTGAACCAATGCAGTTGGATTTTCTAACCCAATAAAGTAAGGTTTATCGGACTTTAAAAATCTATTGTAACTAAAATTAGCATCCTCATCACTCTCAAGAGCATTACTTCTAAAAAATAGACCTAAAGTGTCAAACACTTTAAAATTTATAATTTTGTGCAATAAGAACCTTGTTTTACTTGGTACTTCAAATAGTCCACTAGATTTATAATGAAACTTGATAGTTTCGAACTTATACTCAAATAAATTAATCCAAAATCCTCGAGTTTTCGTTATCACTTTAATGTTATACATAATAAACCTCGCTTAACTATATTTGTTACACATTTAATTTAATGTTCCTGTATTTTTTAATTGATCCAAATATATGTCTCATCATAAAATAAGCAGAACCAATAGGATTAATGCCAATAAATCGAAATACCATATAGGTCATTTTTATAGTTTTAATCTTGTTACCTGATTTAGAATTACGAGATATTCTATAAACAAGAAGAGATTCATTGATACCGAAAGCACATACACCTGTTTTTAACACTCTTAACCAAACGGCGTAGTCTTCATGCATATCATCTTTCTCCATTTTAATTTCATTGAAAAACCTTTTCTTTATAAGAACTGATGAACAGGATATTACATTATGTGTTCTTAACTCCTTATAACTTACCTTTTTTGGAACTTCAAATATTCCTAGATAGTTGTCACCCTTTTCATTTATAAACGAGGATCCAGTAAACACAAATTCAGCATTTGATTCTTCAACTAAACCTATTTGTTTCTCTAATTTGAATCTATCCCACATATCATCACTATCTAAAAAGGCGATCCATTCACTACTGGCAAGTGAAATCCCTCTATTTCTAGAAGCTGATACCCCTTGATTACTTTTATTTTCATGTAAATGAATACGGCTATCTTTACTAGCCAAATCTTCAACTATTTTAACTGTATTGTCCATTGAGGAATCGTCTATTACTATAAGTTCCCAACATTGATAAGACTGAGAGATAACTGAAATTATTGCTTCTTCTATGTATTTCCCAGAATTATAAGCTGGCATTATAATACTGATTAAAGAATTTTTTTCAATTACACCACTCATGGTCAGTGCCTCATTTCAGTCAAGGAAATAGAAGTATTAAAATCATTGAGACAATAACTTTCTTTTAATAACGACATTTTTTTTTCATATACTAAGTCACCACATACCTTATTCACTGAACTCGTCTTCAATAATTTTAATAATGGATTGAATAATTTTGTCACCCATATCTTCTTCCGGTGAATATCAGCTATTTGTCTAACCATTTCTGAAGTACACATATACTCTTTATTCTGAGGAAAAAACAATCCACTACTACAATCATCTATCAACAGTCTTACAAATTCACAAAAATTATCTATATGAATTACACTGCGTTTATTATCTATATCAGGGAAGATAGGTGATTTTAATACTAGCTTAGCCAGTTTTGGGTAATTGCCCCTGCACCCTTTGCCATATATCATAGGTGGACGGATGATTGCTATATTAAAGCTAGTCGTTTTCAAGGGGACTATTAGTTCTTCCGCTTGAAGCTTCGCCTTCCCATAATTACTTTTAGGAATGGTAGAAGTATTTTTGTCAATAATACCATTTTCAATTCCATAAACACTCATGGAGCTTAAAAAAATAAATTGTTTAACACCACTATCCTTAGCCTTTTGAGCAGATTCATATGCTAAGTCACGGTTAACCATATAATAAATTTCTGCATTTTCTTTAGTTTCCTTTATATGAGCAATCCCTGCTACATGAAAAACAACATCATACTTCGAGAAATCATACTCTTTCCACAAATTACCTCTCATGTTAACGGTGTCTACAGAATATTTATCAGGATACTTCTCCAGCCATTTCTCTAGACTTGTACCTATATAACTCTTAGATCCTGTAATAAGTATTTTTTTCATGCTGACATTGTCCCCTTATTACTTGCCATCTCATCCTTAGTATTTATATTCCCGGCTCCGCCTTCAACGATTCCCTCACTTTTCAACACACTGGAAATCGTTCCGAAGAAGCACTTTAAATCCATGGTTAAGCCCATTTGCTGGACATACTCCCCATCCAATTTCGCCTTAACTCCTATGGACAGCTCATCTCTGCCATTAATCTGAGCCCAACCTGTCAATCCTGGCAATACATCATTCGCCCCATACTTGTCTCTCTCTTCAATCAAATCGTATTGATTCCAGAGAGCTGGACGTGGACCTACAACAGCCATAGAACCACCTATGATATTGAATATTTGTGGAAGCTCGTCCAGACTTGTTTTTCTTAAAAACTTCCCCATTCTAGTTATATATTGTTCCGGGTTGTTTAGAAGATGTGTTGGGGTATCTTTGGGTGTATCTATTCGCATTGTTCGAAATTTCAGAATATTGAAATGCGTTTTATGAATACCGACACGTTTTTGCTTAAAGAATACTGGACCTCTCGAATCAATTTTTATAGCAATAATCAGAATACATAATACCGGTGAGACTATAATCAGACCGGTTAACGATAACAATAAACTTAATATTCTCTTTACTTTAAGGTAAATCATAATTATCCCCCGATCTGAAAAGGCCACTAGATTCTTTAAACCCCAACCTCAAAGGAATACCCTAATTCCTCTAAGGTTGGTACTTTCTTGGGCTCAGCCAGCTTGATCATCAATCCATTCTCAATGGCATTAAGTCCGTTGACTTCCGAGTTCATACGAAATTCAGGAATGTCCTTTTTCGTAACGTACTCTTCATTTAATCCTGATATTTCAAGCGTAATGTTAGCTTCTACCACAGTTAATAATTCTCTTAATCTCATTAGGATAACCTCACTTTAGATTGTTATCTATCCGCCATTTTATCTGCTATGGTCTGACCTTCTTGAAGCTGAGCTTCGAACTCGGCTCTATATTGGCTAATAATTCCCGTGTCGTATCCACCCGCTTGGAGTTTAGATTCGGCGTCGGACAATATGCTGTTGAAGCTGGAAGTAAATGAGGACAACTGCTGCACGCCTCTGGCTTTGATACTTGCTTTGCTAGCAGCATCTTTAGCAGACACATACTCAATCGCAATAGCTATCAAGGTGGATCGGCTCTCTGATTGAAGTGCGTTCAGCTTGGCTTCAGTGTCACTGGTAATGGATTCATATGAAGCTTTTGCTGTTCCTCCACCCGCTCCTGCAGAACCTCCACCAGTTGCTCCAGTGGTCGGGGCAGGTGTTGCCGCTGCTCCATTAGTGTCCTTACCGCTGTTGTTTGTGGTGGTATCTTTGCCGCCGGCAGCAGTCTGCGCTTTATAAGAAGCTGAAGCTGCGGTAATCGTCATCGATTTCTGATCCCACATGATTTCATTTCCCACGGACTCCGATAGGAAGCGAAGAGGTACGTATAACGAACCGTTCAAGAGATAACTGGATTGACCCGTGGGTACACTCTTGGACGTACCATTAAATCCATAACTTGCTTTAACACGATTTAGGATAATGTTCTTCGAAGTCGTAGAAGCGCTATTATCGTTCGTTGCATTCATTAAATATTCCTTAATAACGACAAGCTCTGCACTGCTTGGCTCAGCTACGGTAACCTTTACGTTCTTGGCATCCCAGCTAACACTTTTCTGCAAGGCATAGGAAACGAAGCGCAATGGAACGTAGGTTGTATTGTTGTAAATGAACACATACTGCCCCGCAGGCGGCTGCATAACTACTCCGTCAAACGTCAGCTTCACATTCATATTTTGAACTTTGATTGTATTGGTGCTCTTATTTATAGTAGCTGCTGACACATTGGCCGGAGCCGATACTGTTAATGGTGCCATACTGATCAACAAGAATAGACTTAATAGCGCTGCTGGATATCTCACTTTTCTCACAATTATTCACTCCCGCTTTCTTCTCCTAATACCTGATCGCGTGTTTTCCCTTGGCTAACTCCGTACTTCTTAGCAATTTGTGCTAGCTCGTTATACTGCTGCTCTGATACTTTACTGAGAATAATAGAGCGTGCTTCGCGCTTCTCGTCTATGGATAAACCTCCACTGGCTAGTTCTTTGAGGTAATTGATATCTGAGACGCTTAACTGGCCTAACACGATAGAGACCACATCTGCCTTCTCTTTTACAGTTACATTTTCTTGAATCTTCTTAGCTTTATCTGTTGAGATCTGTGCGGTATATCCGCTATTGGAGGATTCACCAGTTACTGAAGGTGCTGGGGTTACGGTCGCGGTAGTTTCCGGCTTGTCCTGACCAGCTTCAGCTTGAACATTGTTTCCGTCTTCTATAGAAGCGGTTGGAGCAGTAGTTGTATTAGTAACCACAGGTGTCGTTCCTTCTACTTGGCTATCCACAATATTCTCTGACTCTACATCGAAGCCTCCAACCATGGAATTCATCAATTTATCTACAGCATAGTTAGCGGCGAATAAGCCTCCAACTCCTAACACAACAATAACTGATAGAACCCACAGCAATACCCTTTTCCATCTTTTATTGAACATAATGTATCCCCCGTTATAAATTAGTTAGCTACTTGCTGCTTGAGCGACGGGCTGCATGGGGACAATCTGATTAATGACTTCGCGTATCGCTTCCCCATCCTCGGTAAGCACACGTTCCAAACGTTTGAATTCAAGCTCCAGTTGGTTCTGGCTGATCACATTCGGTCTTCCGATAAAAATCCTGCCATGATGTGTAGAGCCTAAGTTTTCCTCATCGGTCAGCAGCTCTTCGTACAGCTTCTCGCCCTCGCGAATGCCGGAGAACTTAATATCAATGTCCTTATAAGGCTCATAGCCGGATAAAGTAATTAAATCCTCAGCCAAAGTTAGAATCTTTACCGGTTCACCCATATCCAGCACGAAGACTTCGCCGCCTTTCGCGAATGAACCGGACTGAATAACAAGCTGTACCGCCTCAGGTATAGTCATGAAATACCGGATCATCTCTGGATGGGTAACGGTAACAGGACCACCGGCAGCAATCTGTTGCTTGAACGCCGGGATTACACTGCCTCGACTACCAAGTACGTTGCCGAAGCGAACTGCTGAGAACTTGGTTTGACTTAAATCGTTGAGAGATTGTACATACATCTCCGCAATCCGCTTGGTTGCCCCCATCACACTGGTTGGGTTAACCGCCTTATCTGAAGAGATCATTACAAATCTTTCTGACCCGAATTTATCCGCACAGTCGGCCACATTGCGAGTACCGAATACATTATTTTTGATAGCTTCAGCAGGATTTCGCTCCATCAAGGGAACGTGTTTGTGTGCTGCCGCATGAAAGACCACATTCGGCTTGTAGCTGCGGAATACGTCCATCATACGTGTACGATCTTGTACATCCGCTATAACTGTAACTATATTTATATCCGGGCAGCTCTTACGCAACTCCATTTCAATCGTGTAAATACTATTCTCACCATGCCCTAACAGCAGCAGCTTGTCCGGCATGAAGGGGGCAATCTGGCGACACAGCTCTGAGCCTATAGATCCACCTGCCCCTGTAACCAGTACTGTCTTATGATGGACATAATCAAGAATACTGTTGAGGTCCGCTACAACAGGCTCACGTCCCAGTAAATCCTCTACACTTACATCTCTCAGCTTCTTGACGGATATTTTGCCTGCTATAAGATCGTTCAGTGCCGGGATAATCTTAAGCTTGGCCCCTGTCGTCTTGGAGAGCTTAATGATTTCGGATATTTCAGTTCTGGAGACGGAAGGTATCGCAATAATGATCTCATGAATATCTCTATCCTTAACCACACTCGGGATCGCATAACGGTTTCCCAGGACGGGAATCCCTAGAATTGACATGTGGTACTTGTTAGGGCTGTCGTCAATAAATCCAATCAGCCTCGTGTGTGCAAAAGAAGGCCCCATCATTTCCTTGGCAATAAGCGTTCCGCAATCCCCTGCTCCTACAATAAGCGTGTGCGTTCTGGTGTCCTCATAATTGATACGCTCAGTGCGGAATACTCTCCACAAGAAACGAACACCCCCCACCAACAGCAGGATGGTCTCCATCGCCCGCACTTCTACGCCAAAGGGCACACGTTCCGGAAGACAAAGGTAGGCTATGCTGTAAGAGAGGACTGCTCCCACCGCAATAGCCTTAACTACTGATATTATTTCCCCAATACTCGCATACTGCCACACCCGCCGATAAAGTCCAAAATAAATAAGACTTCCCCCGAAGGTTAGGGTTGAAATGACACCCATCTGAATCATTTGAGTGAAATAATCTGGAGGTATATGATTTATGAATCGGAACAGATAGGAGCTAACAAAACTAAACCATATGATCAAAAGATCAACGATGAATAAAAAGATCACTCTAGATTTCGCTGTCATTTTGGTGCCTCCAAAAATAACAATTTTCCGTAAAAACATTCAACTCAATTGCCATAATAATAATAGTAGTACCCTTCACTGGCTTTTCGCTTAACGTTATTCATAACCACACCAAGCATTCTTGCACCCACACGATCCAGGTTGGCTTTAGCCTTAACAGCGATATCCCGCTTAACCTTGCCGTAGCTGACTACCATAATGACACCGTCACTCTTGGAAGCCACAATCTGAGCATCTGTAACCGCCAATAGCGGTGGGGTATCGATAATAATCACATCATACCTTTGGCGGAGCTCCTGAATTACGGAGGTCATTCGATTCGAAGCCATCATTTCAGCCGGATTAGGAGGTATAGGGCCTGATGTCATTATGGAAAGATTCGGTATAGTAGTAACCTGAACTGCATCTTCAATGCCAATTTGCTGAGACAGTAAAGAAGATAATCCATAACGGTTGCTGAGCGTGAATGTCTTATGTGCTGTTGGTTTACGCAAGTCGGCATCTATCAATAAGACTTTCTTATCACTCAGTGCATAAGAGGCGGCCAAATTCCCTGAAATCGTCGATTTCCCTTCCTCAGGTCCGGACGAAGTCACCATGATCACTTGAATTCTCTCATCTACAGATGAGAAATCAATGTTGGTACGCAGTGCGCGAAAGGCTTCTGATACCGGAGAACGCGGGTTTGTCAGTGTAATCAGTTGGCGTTGTTTACTTAGTTGCTGTGACATTCTCTAGTTCCCCCGCTCTTCTGGTGGATTGCAGAGCCTGAGTCTCTACCCCTGCTCCCTTATTGAATTCATCTTGCCCAACTCTCGTAATCATTGCTAATGTTGGCAGACCGAGATATTGCTCAATATCCGCTTCTGTCTTCAAGGTATCATCCAAATATTCCAGCAGGAAGGAGATCCCCAAACCAATCATCACGGATACTATGAAAGCGATAGCCAGGTTAAGAACTACATTGGGTTCCACCGGGCCTGGAGCGATTGGAGGATTAACCTTCGCTTCATTCAGTATCGATACGTTCTGCACATTGAACAGGGATGGAATCTCCTGCTTGAACACCAAAGATATGGCGTTCACAATCTCAGCAGCCCGTGAATAGGAATTATCTCTAACGACAAGTGTCATCACCTGCGTATTATTTACAGAGCTGACATTGACCTTCTTCATAAGTTCTTCAGTAGTAACATTGAATTGCGGATAATCCTTCGTAACGACATCTAGTATGGCAGGAGTCTTAATAATTTCCTTATAGGTATTAATGAGTTGGATATTGGTATTGATTTGATTCAAATCGAGCTGCGCCACCGTTGACTGTGTCGGAGTCTGGTTAACGATAATTTTTGTGGAAGCTTCGTACACCGGTTTTTTGATATACAGGCTGTACACCCCGGCAAATGCGCACACTACAACAACAATGCTGACAATAAGCCAGAGCCTCTTTTGAATGATCCGGAAATAGTCGCGAAGATCCAATTCTTGTGATGACAAGTAAAATTACCTCCAAGCGGTTTCTGTAATATATAATACTAATCCTAAAAAAGCGCCCCCTCTCACCTTCATGAGAGGAGGCTCACTTTGTACTTTGAGAATACTATTCTACTTGAAGTTCATAGTACGATAGATGATTACTGCGGCTTCAGCACGAGTAGCTGTTTTGTTAGGCTCAAACTTACCACCGTTGCCGATTACCAGGTTATTACTAGCTGCGAATGCCACTCCGCCCTTCAGGGAAGCACTGATCTTAGCAGCGTCCGAGAATTTGCTGATTGCTGTTGCATCCGATGTAAGGGAAGGATTAATGGATTTCAAAGCGCGTGAGATCATTGTCGCCATTTCAGCACGAGTGATCGTTGCATTCGGATCAAACTGGGAAGCGCTACGTCCAGTAATGATTCCCTTCTCAGCAGCAACAGCTACATATGGAGCGTACCAAGCGGAAGAACTCACATCCGTGAAGCTTTGTGTTGCCGAGTTGTTCTCCAAGTTCAGAGCACGGATCAACATTTTTGCGAATTCCGCGCGGGTAACATTGCTCTTCGGAGCGAATTTGTCTTGTCCAACACCTTCAATGGCACCTTTAGCGGCTACTACTTGAATTTGTTTACCTGCCCATGCTTGTACACTGGCGATATCATTGAAAGTGACTTTGTTCTCTACTACAACGTAGGAAGAGAATGTATCGCGGGGTTCAACGATGAAATCACCCTCAACTACTCCGCCTTGGTATTGAAGGTCTCCGTATACAATCTTAGCAACGGACAGGAGTTCTTTATCCAAGCCTGGAACATTCTTCAGCGGAAGTTTGAATTGAATCGGCCGTTTGAAGGATGTAGTAACCACACCATCAACAGTTAATTTGAATTCATAGACATTTGAAGCCAGTTTCATCTTGGTAACAGATGTAGCCGCATTGTCATTTACTGTGGATACAGTCAATGCAAGTGCTGCGCTGAATTGAGATACCGGAATCGTTACAGTCAAGCCGTTGAAGGTAACAGCAACATTGGTAATTCCATTGGCCTTAGCAGCATCAATGATAGCTTTGGAAAGAGGAACCTCTACTGTTGCAGCAGTTACTGTTCCTACGTTCAGAGTTAGCGTGAGTTCACCTGTTTTACCGGCCGCCTTAGCCGCGGCAGTTAGCTTGGTCATTGCTGTAATGGTGTCGCTATCTGTCAGTTTCACCGTTGCTTTGCCATCTGTGACTTGTACAAGACTAGAAACATCAAGATTTGAAGCAGCAGTATATTGTTGCTCTAGAGTCGTAGTTGGAGGAGTCACAATGCCACCGGTTGGAGGATTAACAATAGTAGTCTTAATATAAGCATTATAATAAGCCTGCGCCAACACCAGGGTTGCAAGTTTTTCTTGAGTTACGGATGCTTCAGCTTCAAGATTTGCCTTGGTAGCTGACAGCATTTCTGAGGTGATGCCGAGTTTGTTCAGAGCCGCTCTCAACGTATAGTTAGCAGTACCAATTTGGCTGTCAAGAACAATTGCTTTAGCTTCTAGAGCCTGCGTGCTATTCGAATCAAGGGCAATCGCCAGCAAATCTGCTTCTTTTTTACCTTTGAATAGGGTAATCAACTGTTGCTCCACTCCGGAAGCACCGAACACAAAGTTATAAACTTCATTCACTGAAAGACCTGTAATACCAGCTTCTGCACCGATTTTCTTAAGGACATCTTCATAAGATTGATAGTTAGGAGAGTCTAAAATGTCAGTTACTGCGGAATAATCAGGGGTATATACCGAAGTAACTACCTCTATGTATAAGTTGAACAATGCAGTTTTATCGTTATCATCCAAAAAACTAAGTTGTGCTAGAACAGGTGCAAAAATAGCTTCCAGCTCAGTTTTGTCAAGCCCTTGAAGCTCAGCGCGGAAATCACGAAGGATTTGTCTATCTGTTTCACTCAGACTTCCATAAAGAGTTGTTGCACGAGCCTTCAGATCAGCAAAATTCCCGCTAGTCGCTGCGGAAGCTGTTCCTACGATTCCAACTTGCTTTGCGAATCCATTGATACCTAGTGGAAGTCCAGCCACGGATGCAGCCGCCATACTTACTGCCATTGTTGATACTACTAGCTTCTTCTTAATACTCAAATTTAAGCACCTCTTTATATGTATTATTATTGATAAACCCAATTTACTAGTTCTGCAAACCTATCATCTATTACAGGGAAATATGCAATTCTAATCCAATAAAACCCATTATATCATTCTTTATCTAGCAGTCTTTTTACAAATACAAACAATTTGTGACGCTTCCTTCTTCCTAAATCAGGCCCTCCTCTGCCTATTTCTTTATTTCCGACAATCTTCGCGGCATTCTCGCGGAAATAATCACAAGTTTCTTTACCCATCATTTTTTCCAGAGTCCGATACGCCTCGGATAGTCCAAAGGGCCGATGAACACTGTCGTGGGCATCTGATGCTACCACATGGATAAGTTTTCTGCGGCAAAGCTCCAGGGATAGCTTCTGCAGCTTGCTGCCGAAGACCCCGGCAACGCTCTGAGCGGTTACTTGTCCTATTGATCCCTGCTCTATTAACCTTTCCAATCTGGAAGGATCAGAAGCAATCTCAGCATTACGCTCCGGGTGGGCAATAACCGGTACGAAACCCTGAATGATCAATTCGTGACAGACTTCTTCCATGTTACGAGGCACACGTGAAGAAGGCATTTCCAGCAGAATATAACGCGAATCTGCAAGGCTCAGCAATGTCCCCTTCTCCAAATCATTCAGAAGATCTCCGTAGATACGGATCTCCTGACCGGGAAGAACAAGCAGTGAGCTATCACTCTGGCGAAGTTTTTCATTGAACAGTTTGACCGCCTGCCCTATATTAGGGGCCGGATTCATATACTGTCCATTGGCATGATGTGGTGTAGCAATAATCGTGGTAATCCCGTCTCGTTCGGCTTCCCGGGCCATAACGAGAGCAGCTTCCCAGTCGGAAGCCCCGTCATCCATAAAAGGTAATATGTGACAATGAATATCTATCATACTTTTATATCGGTTCCTTTCTGTTAAATTTTTAGGTTTTTTCAAAAAAAAAAAAAAAAAAAAAAAAAAAAAAAAAAAAAAAAAAAATACAACCCTCTCTAATTGAGAAGATTGTATTCGATATAAAATGAGTTCATACATCAGACTTCCAATTGAAATAAGCGTACTGCTAAAGCTTCAAGAGTAGAATCTATCTCTCTTAGTTCACTCTCACGATGGGTCATATTGCGTACATCAAGCAGAACATTAACTTCCCTGCGCAAGCCTTCAATCTCCCGTTCTATGAAGTCAGATTGATACAGGCGCAGCATTTCTGCTACAGAATACTTATATTGATACACCAGCTTGTTACCGTCTGCTGTCACCTCAGAGATCTGGCGGACGGAACCTTGTTCATAATAATACATCATTATGAGTCCCTTGTAGATACGGTTCACTGTTCCCGTGCCCTTATAGGTGATGAATAGCTTCCGGATGATATTGTTGAGATGAGGGTTGACCACCCGGCAAGACAGCACGCAAACATAAAGACCACCATTTCGAGCAAAAGATAAGTGAACTTCCTCTCCTCCGGCTGCTCCAAGCACAATTTCTTGTTCACCGGCCCCGAGTACTTTCACACGGTGACTGATGAAGCTGGTATCGGCTGAGCGCAGGAACTGGTTCATCTGAAATTCTGTCATTTGCAAAGTAGCATTCACATATTCTGTAGCTAATCGTCGCTGGGCCATAGGAATCGCCTCGATTCTTCAAAAACCTTTAGCATGATTATACAATAAAGGGTCCTGTCATATTACGTGAATAATGGCAAATTTATGACTCCGAGGACTCCTCAGAATCAGATATAGCATCCTCAGCTGCCACTTCAGGCAAATCCTCTTCTTCTGCTCCTGATGTAGAGATAAAGCCCTCTACTAATGACCATAACTCCTCTTTACCCAGACCGATTTCGGATGAAAATGGAATGAAGTTATCTCCCGGAAGAACCCCTAACTCCTGCTTCATAATCTTGATGTGCTTCGGCCAACGGGTTTTAGGGATTTTGTCTGCTTTGGTAGCTACTACACAGAGCGGCAAATCATAATGCTTAAGCCAATCGAACATCATCTTATCATTACTTGTAGGAGGATGGCGTAAATCTACGATCAGCAGAACCAGCTTCAGCGTATCTCTCTCGGCTAGGTATTTCTCGACCATCTTGCCCCATACTGCCCGCTGAGATTTGGACACTTTGGCATATCCATATCCCGGAAAGTCGACGAAATACATCATTTCATTGATAAGGTAATAGTTCATATGCTGCGTCTTACCCGGGGTCGAGCTCGTCCGGGCCAGGTTCTTGCGGTCAATCATACGATTAATGAGGGAAGACTTCCCCACATTGGATCTCCCTGCCAGAGCAACCTCTGGCAAGGCATCATCAGGATACTGATCAGGGCCAACGGCGCTGATAATAAAATCGGAACTAGTTACTTTCATAGGACTTCCTTTCTAATGCACACTACTAGGTGGCTCATTACTAATTTCTACATTTGCGTTCACAAGGGCGTGCAGCAGCACCTGATCCATATGCGATACCGGTACAAATTCAACATCATTCCTCACGCTCTCCGGTATATCTTTCAGATCCCGCTCATTATCTTTGGGGAGCAGAATTTTCTTGTAACCCGCCCGATGAGCGGCAAGTGATTTCTCCTTCAAGCCCCCGATAGGAAGCACACGACCGCGCAGCGTGATCTCACCCGTCATCGCAACATCCTTCGAGACATAACGTTTAGTGAGAGCAGAGATTAGGGCTGTAGCGATAGTGATACCTGCAGACGGCCCATCCTTCGGAATGGCACCTTCGGGAATATGAATGTGAATATCAATTTTCTCATAAAAATCGGGCTGTAGTCCCAGCTCCTCCGCCTTCGAACGGGTATAACTGAAGGCTGCCTGCGCGGACTCCTTCATAACATCACCGAGCTGCCCGGTAAGTGTCAGCTTTCCGGTTCCCGGTACTACAGTAACCTCGATCAGCAGCGTATCGCCTCCAACCTCGGTCCAGGCTAAGCCGGTCACGGTTCCAATCTGATCTTCGAGCTCCGCCATACCGTAACGGTACTTCGAGACTCCCAGATAATCCTTAATATCTTCAGGCTGAAGGATCACATTCTCCTTCTCTTCCGATACGATTTGCTTCGCAGCCTTACGGCACAACGCCGCTATTTGCTGTTCCAGATTCCGAACACCGGATTCGCGTGTATATTCACGGATAATGAGCAATAGAACCTCATCTCCTATACTTAACTGTTCATCCGCGAGTCCATGATTCTTCTTCTGCTTAGGCAAAAGATAACGGCTGGCGATCTGCATTTTCTCAAGCTCTGTGTACCCCGGAATATACAGCATTTCCATCCGGTCCAGCAAAGGACGCGGAATATTATGCACTGCATTAGCCGTAGTCACGAACATCACATTCGAGAGATCGAACGGAAGCTCAACAAAGTGATCACTGAACGTATTGTTTTGCTCCGGATCCAGCACCTCCAGCAAAGCAGCCGATGGATCTCCGCGGAAATCTGCAGCCATCTTGTCGATCTCATCCAATAAAAAGACGGGATTAATCGTTCCGGCGGTCTTCATGCCTTGGATAATCCGCCCCGGCATCGCACCGACATAGGTACGGCGGTGACCGCGGATTTCCGCTTCATCACGTACGCCGCCGAGTGAGATACGGACAAATTTGCGATTCAGTGAACGGGCAATGGAACGGGCGAGCGATGTTTTGCCGACACCCGGAGGCCCTACCAGACATAGAATCGGACCCTTCAGCTTCTTGACAAGCTTCTGCACAGCGAGATATTCCAGAACCCGCTCTTTGGGCTTCTCTAGACCGTAATGATCCTCATCAAGCACTTGCTCCGCCTTCTGGATATCAAGATCATCCTCTGTAGAATCATTCCAAGGAAGAGCAAGCAGCCAATCTACATAGTTGCGGATAACACCGCCTTCAGCCGAGCTTGCCGGCATTTTCTCAAGGCGGTCTATCTCCTTCTCAACCTTCTCTTTGACGCGTTCGGGTAAATTCTTGTCTTCCATCAGGGAACGAAGCTCTTCGGCTTCCCCAACCCGGCCTTCTTTCTCGCCAAGCTCCTTCTGGATCGCTTTCATTTGCTCGCGCAAATAATATTCCTTCTGCGTCTTCTCCATCTGTTTCTTCACACGCAGCCCGATCTTACGCTCCAGCTCCAGAACCTCGCGCTCGTTGTTAAGAATGTCTAGCAGCTTCTCCAGACGCTTGTGAACATCAATGGTCTCCAGAATCTCCTGCTTATCCTTGATCTTCAGCGACAAATGACTAGTAATAACATCGGCAAGTCTTCCCGGCTCTTCGATGTCGGATACTGCAGCAAGTGTCTCAGGTGTAACCTTCTTAGATAAGGTAATATAGTGCTCGAACTGGGTCAGAACGGTCCGCATCAGCGCATCGCTCTCCTGATCACCATCCTCTTGCTCCGGCAACTCACGAGCTATAACCTCATAGTACTCCTCATTATCGGTATATTGAATGATTTCGGCTCGCTCCACGCCTTCTACCAGCACCCGAATCGTGCCGTTCGGCAGCTTCAGCATTTGCCTCACATTTGCGACAGTGCCTACCCGAAATATATCATCTTGTCCCGGTTCCTCAATATTTACTTCAGACTGAGAACAGAGGAGGATTAAATTGTCTTCCACCATAGCCTTCTCTAACGCTCTAACTGACTTCTCGCGTCCCACATCCAGGTGAAGAACCATGCTAGGGTACACAAGAAGGCCTCTAAGCGGTAATAAAGGAAAACGACGACCTTTAGATTTGTTGGGTATCATCGCTTTCGCACCTCCAATGGTTCTCAAGTAGTGTCATATGTTCTCATTCTAACAAATGCAGGATAAAAACACCAACGGGCTGCCTAATCGCAGCCTGTCGTTTAAGCTCGTTATTTTCGCCAGACCGCTCGAACATCCAGCAGGGCTTGCTTAAAGATTAGTAATCTCTCCCGAGGCATCCGCCTTAAGGAGTGAAGGCGCTGATGTGAAGGTCTCTCCGATCACTGCAGGAAGTCTTACATCAGCAGTCTGAGCCCCAAAGAGATGGCGGAATACTTCTTCAATCGTATCCATTGGAAGTACACGCAGCGGCGCAAGATCGGCGAACAGAGTTTGCCAATTTTCTTTTGGAATCAGCACTGTAGTCGCCCCGGCCTGAAAAGCTGCCTCTACCTTAGCGATAACACCGCCTACCGGTTTTACACGACCATGGATGCCTATCTCCCCGGTAATCGCGACTGTATTATCCACCGGCAGACCCCGGATGGCAGAGACAATAGCTACAGCCATTGCCACCCCTGCGGACGGCCCGTCAATTGGGGTCCCCCCTGGAAAATTGACGTGCAGATCATAACCATCCGGCGCCAGATTCATTGTACGCAGTACTGTGAGTACATTCTCAACAGAGCCCTTTGCCATACTTTTGCGCCGAATCGTACGCGAGCCCCCGCCGATTTCTTCTTCGTCAACAACCCCCGTGACCGTCAGCCTTCCTTGGCCGTTCACGGCAGGCGCTGCCGATACTTCAATCTCCAACAGTGTGCCCATACCCGGCCCGTATACAGCAAGACCGTTAACCAGTCCAATCTGTGGCGAAGATGGAATCTTCCGCTCTGTACGGAGTGGAAGTTGGCTGCTGCCTGCTACCCACTCCACATCCGCTGCGTTCAACGTGTCCCTCTGCTCTGTTAGGGCCAGACCGGCCGCCAGCTGAATCATATTAACTGCTTCGCGGCCGTTGGTTGCATATTGCTTAACCACACTGACGGCTTCGGGACTGGGTTTGAGGCCAATCTTCTGTATCGCATCACGGCCGATAACTTCAATCTCATCCGGCAATAAGGGACGGAAATAAATTTCCATGCAGCGAGAACGCAGAGCAGGCGAGATCTCATCCGGTGACCGAGTAGTCGCACCCACAAGCCGAAAGTCTGCCGGCAGTCCATTCTGAAAAATATCATGAATATAAGCAGGCGTATTGCTGTCCTCTGAACTATAGTAGGCACTTTCCAGCAGTACCTTGCGGTCTTCCAGTACCTTCAGCAGCTTATTCATCTGGATTGGATGCAGCTCACCAATCTCATCGAGAAACAAGATACCTCCGTGAGCTTTCGTCACGGCCCCCGGCTTCGGCTGCGGAACACCAGCTACACCCATCGCCCCCGCACCCTGATAGATCGGATCATGTACAGATCCAATTAACGGATCGGCAATCCCCCGTTCATCGAAACGGGCAGTTGTTGCATCAATCTCAGTAAATTTGGCATCGCTTTTGAAGGGAGAGAGCGGGTTTTTCTTCGCTTCTTCCATCACAACGCGTGCGGCAGCAGTCTTACCGACTCCAGGCGGGCCATATATAATGACATGCTGCGGATTTGCACTGCAAAGCGCAGCCTTTAAAGCACGAAGTCCGTCCTTCTGCCCTACAATGTCACCAATGGAGGCCGGACGCGTCTTTTCCGACAGTGGTTTGGTTAGCGAGATCATCCTCATTTTCCGAAGCTTATCCAGCTCTTTCCGAGACTCGCGCTCGACCGCCGATTTATTGCTCTTCTGACCGCGCAGCAAATTCCAAAAATAAACGCCGATAACCAGCGCAAAAAAGAGCTGCACGATCATCAGCATTATGCTTAATTCCATAGGTCACCCTCCTAATTCGTTGTTTCTATTGACCTTGCACCAAGGCAACTAACTGCTACTAGGTAGTATAGCCTTTTCAGTCATCAATAAACGCACCAGAAAGGATTTATGAGAGATTATGCAAACTTCCGTTTACACAACGAGAAAAACAATCATACACACACCCCATGCTAAATGCAATAAATTTAGAGGGAATTCCTATCTATAAATCTAAGGATTCACCTAATCCTTCGTGACTAGAGGGGTTTTCTCCCTATAAATCTAAGGATTCATTCAATCCTTCGTGATTAAAGGGAATTACTCCCTGTGAAATCCTAGTATTCGCTTGATTACACGGTTACCAAGGAGATTAGCGGGTGCTTTTCCCTCTAGTTGCCCAAATAAGAGTAGCGTCAAGAAGTTTGTGAATAAGAGTAGAAGGATCTCCTCGGGGTATCCGCGACAAACAAGACAAATCGTCTACCTACATGGGTGTCAATTTATATAGTTGCACAATCTACACTTATTTTTCTCCCTTAGCACACTTTAAGGTGTTTAATTGCACTTTATACACTTATTTTTGGATATTCCGGGCTTTACCCGGCATATTCATGTTTTTAGTTGCACAAAGTACATCTATTCATACATCACAACGCTAAAGTCTAGAAATAAGTGTATAAGATACATCTATTTTACTGATGTATCCGGATAATAAGCCGGTATCGGCCAATATAGAGGACAAATCCCCTCTATTGCTGTCAGCTCAACCGATGCGCTCAACCAATGTTCCCACCCGATCATGCTCATCATACTCATCAAGCCCATCATGCTCATCATACCTGATCAAGCCGATCATCCCATTCATCCCCAATAGTCTAGTACATTCCGCGCCAGCTCATACCGCATCTTTCATATCTTAGCCCCTATTCAAATAAAAAACGCCCCAGCATACCACCGGATAAACCGGGGTGTCTTGGGACGTTCTTCGTCACTTGAACCTATTTATAATTGCATTAATTGCATTTAAATACCATTACCTGAAATTCTAGCTTGAACTGGAGGTGCCAAATTAGCATGACTGCGGCCGGGAATCTCGCCAGTAGCTTCGTATGCTACGACAATAGCGTCAATTTCCTTCTTCAACTCACTCACAAGTTCTGCTTCCGGTACTTTTCGAATCATTTCTCCGTAGCGGAACAGCATTCCTTCTCCACGCGCCCCTGCAATGCCGATATCGGCCTCACGAGCTTCACCGGGTCCGTTAACCGCACAGCCTAATACGGATACCTTGATCGGCACCTTGAGCTTGGAAATGTACTCTTCAACTTCATTAGCAATGGAGAACAGATCGATATCCAGACGTCCACAGGTTGGGCAGGATATGAGCGTTGCCGCATTGGAGATAAGCCCAAATGTCTTTAAAAGTTCCCGTGCCACCTTAACTTCCTCTACAGGATCGGCACTCAGTGAAATACGTACAGTGCTGCCGATGCCCATGGACAGAAGAGCTCCAATACCGGCAGAACTCTTAACCGTACCTGCAAAGAGAGTACCGGATTCAGTAATTCCAAGATGAAGCGGGTAAGGAATAACCTCAGCAGCTTGACGGTAGGCTTCTATAGCCATTGGAACGTCAGATGCCTTCAAAGAAACGATGATATCATGGAAATCCAATTCTTCCAGGATGCCAATATGATACAGTGCGCTTTCGACCATAGCCTCCGGCGTAGGGTAACCGTACTTCTCCAGCAAATGGTTCTCCAATGATCCGGCATTTACGCCGATCCGGATCGGAATACCCTTAGCCTTACAAGCATTTACTACGGCTTCAACCTTCTCACGACGACCAATATTCCCGGGATTAATACGAACCTTATCAATCCCATTCTCAATAGCAAGCAGGGCCAATTTATAGTTAAAGTGGATATCCGCTACAAGAGGAATATGTATCCGCTGCTTAATTTCCTTAATCGCAGCCGCCGCCTCTTCATTGTTCACGGTCACACGTACTAACTGACAGCCCGCTTCTTCCAGCCGTAGTATCTCGGCTACAGTCGCCTCGACATCCGCTGTTTTGGTCGTACACATGCTTTGAATGGCAACCTCGTTGTTTCCCCCAATAATGAGCCCGCCAACATTGACGGGACGTGTCTGGTGTCTCAAGAACATGGTTTTCTCCCCCATAACGCCAAAGCTCCACCCCTTCGCTCCCGCTGTTAAGAACGGGATATGCGGAAGAAAGGTGGAGACTATGACATGTATTGTTAAGGAACGCCAGCTTACGCGCTTTCCTCTTGTTTCTTGTCTTTCTTCATGTTCAGCTCAGGCAATGCCTTCTCCTGAACAACTTTTTCGGTGATCACACAATCCTTGATATCATCGCGTGAGGGAACCTCATACATAACATCAAGCATAATGCTCTCGATAATCGCGCGCAATCCGCGAGCTCCTGTATTGCGTTTGATCGCTTCCTTCGCAATCGCTTCAAGTGCCAGCGGCTCGAATTTCAACGTTACATTATCCATCTCCAGCAGCTTGATATACTGCTTCACAAGCGCGTTCTTCGGCTCGGAGAGAATACGTACCAGTGTCTTCTCATCCAGTGGCTCCAGCGTGGAGATGATCGGCAGACGGCCTACAAATTCAGGGATAAGTCCAAATTTGAGCAGATCCTCCGGTAATACCATAGACAGGTATTCGCCGGTTTTCAGATCTTTTTGACCTTCAACAGCAGAGTTAAAACCAATCACCTTTTTACCAATACGGCGCTTAATCATTTGCTCCAGTCCGTCAAACGCTCCACCTACGATGAACAAAATGTTCGTCGTATCGATCTGAATAAATTCCTGATGAGGATGCTTACGTCCACCTTGCGGAGGAACGGAAGCAACAGTTCCTTCCAGAATCTTCAGCAATGCTTGCTGTACGCCTTCACCCGATACATCCCGAGTAATGGACGGATTCTCCGATTTACGTGCTACTTTATCGATCTCATCAATATAGATAATACCGCGTTCAGCTTTCTCTACATCGTAATCGGCCGCCTGGATCAGCTTCAGCAGAATATTCTCAACATCCTCACCGACATAACCAGCTTCCGTCAGGGACGTAGCATCTGCTATGGCAAAAGGAACGTTAATAATCTTAGCCATGGTCTGTGCCAAGAGAGTTTTACCGGAACCTGTTGGACCAAGTAGAAGGATGTTGCTCTTCGTCAGTTCAACATCTTCGATTTTGCTCTGGCTGTTCACCCGTTTGTAGTGGTTATATACCGCTACAGAGAGTGACTTCTTTGCTTGTTCTTGTCCAATAACGTATTGGTCCAAAATATCACGGATTTCCTTCGGTTTCGGAATATCCTTCATGTCCAGCTCTTCTTCATGACCGAGCTCTTCTTCAACGATTTCTGTACACAGTTCTATACATTCATCGCATATATAAACGCCTGGTCCCGCTACAAGCTTGCGAACCTGTTCTTGTGATTTACCGCAGAAGGAGCATTTAAGCTGCCCTTTTTCATCATTAAATTTAAACATCTAACCACCCCTTTAAGATTTGATCGGTGAAGTGAGAACCTGGTCAATAAGGCCGTAAGCCTTCGCTTCTTCCGCGCTCATGAAATTATCGCGGTCTGTATCCCGTTCGATTTTGTCAAGGGGCTGACCTGTGCGTTCTACATAAATCTGATTCAACTTTTGTTTAGTCTTGATGATCCAGTCGGTATGAATCAAAATATCTGACGCTTGACCCTGAACGCCACCTAGCGGCTGGTGAATCATTACTTCGCTGTTCGTAAGAGCAAACCGTTTACCCGGCGCTCCGGCAGTCAAAAGCAGCGATCCCATACTTGCTGCCATCCCCACACAAATCGTGGAAACATCCGGTTTAATGTATTGCATCGTATCATATATACCCATACCGGCTGTTACAGAACCACCGGGTGAGTTGAGGTACAAGTGAATGTCCTTTTCGGGGTCGTCTGCTGCCAAAAACAACAATTGAGCTATGACCAGATTGGCGACATCATCGTCAATCGCACTACTCAGGAAAATGATGCGATCCTTCAGCAATCTGGAATAGATATCGTATGAGCGTTCTCCCCGACTTGTGGATTCCACAACCATTGGTACCAGACTCATGCCACCAACCTCTTTTCTCTACAGAAGATAGTCTTTCCTTTTCAGAAATATTTTAACACGTTCAAAGCCCTATGTCATTTTTTCACTTTACAGCGTAATTATATCCCGAAAGTCAGCCATTCATAACTCTACGCTATGTATTTCCTTGAATTACTTTCCCTTGAGATTATAAAAAAATAAGGCACGTAACAATATACGTGCCTTATCGACTGTATATGGAGACCTATAAAGGCCACTCTAGTTAAATATTGCTGCTAAGAAAAATCTTACTCAGCACTAACTTCTTCAGTACTTTCAGCTGCAGCTTCTTCAACCGCTTCAACTTCAACACTGTTTGCTACAAGGAATTCGATTGTCTTACGAAGGGAAATATCCTCATTCAAGCTGCCAATGGAACCGTTAGCTGTCAGAATGCTGCGGATTTCTTCAGGAGTGCGTTTGTAAGCTTCAGCCATAGTAGCCAATTCCTGAGTGATTTCTTCTTCGGAAACTTCGATGTTCTCGGTCTTAGCGATAACTTCCAGTACCAAGTTGTTGCGAACGCGTTTCTCAGCATCGCCTTTCATTTGGTTCTGCAAATCTTCACGAGTTTGACCCGAGAAGCTAAGGAACATATCCATGTTCATGCCTTGTTGACGCAGACGGTTGTCGAAATCGCGAACCATGTTTTGTACTTCGCTGTCGATCATAGCTTCAGGAATTTCGATTTCTGCGTTTGCAGCCGCTTTATCAACTACAGCATTCTCGCGAGTGCCTTTCAGCTCATCCTGTTTACGGGATTCAAGCTGTTGCTTAAGGTCGGCTTTGTATTCTTCCAAAGTGTCAAATTCACTTACGTCTTTAGCGAATTCATCATCTAGAGCTGGAAGCTGTTTGCGTTTGATCTCATGCAGTTTCACTTTGAATACAGCTACTTTACCTGCAAGATTCTCAGCGTGGTAAGTTTCTGGAAAAGTTACTTCAACGTCCTTAAGATCGCCAACACCCATACCTACAACCTGCTCTTCGAAGCCAGGAATGAAGGAGTTGCTGCCCAGTTCAAGGGAATGACGCTCAGCTTGTCCGCCTTCGAACTGTACACCGTCAATGGATCCGTCGAAATCAATAACTGTGATATCGCCGTTTGCAGCTACTTCGTCTTCAATAACAACAAGCTCAGCGTGACGCTCTTGCAGACGAGTAAGCTCAGCATTCAATTCGTCTTCAGTTACTTCAGCTTTCTGTACAGGAACTTCAAGTCCTTTGTACTCGCCTAATTTAACTTCAGGCTTAACAGTTACTTTAGCTTTAAAAATAAACGGTTGGCCTTTAGCAAACTGCTCAACATCAACTTCAGGGCGGTCTACTGGGAAGATATCTGTTTCATCGATAGCCTCACCGTATGCTTCAGGAAGTAGGATGTCAATTGCATCTTGATACAAGCTTTCTACACCAAAACGGGATTCAAAAATAGCCCGCGGTACTTTGCCTTTACGGAATCCAGGTACGTTTGCTTTCTTAACTACTTTATTAAAAGCTTTGTCGAGTGCTGCAGTTACACGTTCAACTTCGACTTCGACTTCAAGAACACCAAGGTTCTTCTCTATTTTCTCCCAAGTTGCTTTCATAATATACTTTCCCCTCCAAGATAGGTTCACATGTTTCAATCAAATTAATCCACGCACAGAATAACCATTATATTATATACAAAATTACTTTTTTTATCAAGTAGTGTTGCCTTTCTGTTAATCTCGGTACCACAAATCCTATATTCCTATCTTCACGAAGGCCTTAAGAGAGCGGTAGGCTTGCTCAAATTGAAATCTCATAGTATCCGTAATCCCGTACATGTTCCGTGTCTCTTCTTCATTCCGGGAACCGTTCAGACTCTCAGAGATGATCTGGTGCAAAGCTCCGGCCCATATATCCAGCAAAACATCTTCATCTGACATTAGAGAGCGATAATCGGCAGTGCCATAAATCGACATGATGAACTGGCCCCAAAGCTCTTGTGCAAAATAATATAGAGTAGGCTCATGCACTTCCGCTTGCTGGGCTAATCTTTCCAGCACCAAAACAACCTGAGGCGGGAAATCGTCACTCTGCAGCGGGATATCATCTATCTCAATAACGGATGTTTCCAGTCCACGAACCAGCTTAACTGCACCTTCTACTCCACGGCGGCGCAGTGTCTGCATCGTTCGAAATTGCAGTAATGGATGTACCTTGCCCGTCTGCAGCCAAGAGATCAGCGCTTCATCCACTCCTTCTCCCTTCACATAAGAGAGTTGTTCCAGAGCCAAAACAGTACTCTCCGCCAGAGGCTCGTTCATAATCTTCAGCAATAGTTTATTCGGATAGTCTGGATCTTCCGCCTGCTTCGACTGAGCCAAAATTCGGGCCATATCCTCTTCGCCGAGGTCTTCCTCATGTCCGTAAGCGGACCCATCTGAGTCTCCATGCTGTGCAGCATAAGGGAAGGCCGTCTCCAACCATTCGAGCAGCGACTGCCATTCCTCATAATAACGTTCTTCCTGTCCTTGGCATTGCAGTAAAAAACGCAGGAGCTCCATCGCTTCCCCGTAGCGTTCACTCTCCAGCATCACCGTCAATTGGATCTGATAGTAATCCAACGTTTTCGGAAACAGCACGATATTATCTTTGGCGGGGGAATTAGAATTCTTAATGAGGGCACCTCCTTGAAATCATCCGGTTCTTTTCTTATATCCATTGTAGAGTATAGCATACCCTTTTCGGATTCTTTAAAAAACAAGTTGTAAAAGATCTTTATGTATGATAAAATAAATTTTGCTTGCTTTTCAGAGTTCATTACATGTCCCGGTAGCTCAGCCGGATAGAGCATGCGCCTTCTAAGCGCACGGTCGGGGGTTCGAATCCCTTCCGGGACGTCAATTGTAGCAGCCTTCCTTCGGGGAGGCTGTTTTACGTTATGGTGATGGGAGGCTCCTATAACACCTGAAACACCACTATCTCATCACCTGCTTAGCCTACTTTACCTACTTTACCCACTTTACCCACTTTACCCACTTACCCACTTTACCCACTCGACCATCGAGTTAACTGTATTTTGTGCAACTAAACTTCTCTCTTTTCACCAAATTAGACAAATAGATGTATTTTCTACAACTAAATCCATTGATTTCCACCAAAAACGCTTAATATCCTCATTTTAGTTGCATAAAGTACACTTAAATTCAAAGAATGACTCCATCCCCCTAAAATAATTGCACAAAGTACACTTATCTACTAACCATCTCCTTTTAATCCCTTATTTACTCCCTTACTCACTCCATTTACTATTCCATCTACTCCTAACTACTCCTAACTACTCCTAACTACTCCTAACTACTCCCTATATACTTAACCAACTGAGCCGGAATAGTCGCACCCTAGTCAATATTAGGCATCCAACTTGTCAAAAAAAACCCCCGGTCACTTGCTGCAGCAAGTGATCGGGGTTTTGATCTAAGAAAATTTACTCCTACTCCACTTAGATCATCGCCATCTTCCGTATGGTTTCACTGTCAAACACCATATTCTCTACCGGCTCTGTAATATCTGCGGAATAGCGGTCAATGGTGATCTTGCCCAAATACATTTTGCGTATAGTAACGCTTCGTTTCGCTTTGAGATAGGATTGAGCGCCGCTCTCTCCGCCTACTAGATAGGCTGAAATCGTACCGCCTGCCTCTAACCGGGAGCCCCGGCATACAGAAGCAGGACTCAGAAATGTAATATTGCCCGAAGAAAACAAATCACACTGCACAATTCCGTCTTTATGAATAATAATATCGCCGTTTGATTTAATAGTTGTGTTCTGGGATTTGCCCATATTAACTTCAACCTTGGTTTCCTGCATCCGGGCCACCCCTGAGTGCAGCTGTACAAGTGAATTAATAAATCCGCTGAGAGATGATTCATTCATGAAGTCAACAAGCTGTATCGGATTCAAGAATACACTCAAAAAATGCGTGATCTGATCAAGATCGTGGTGAAATGATGCCTGAACATGAGTGAGCACTGCCAGCAGTTCCCGAATCACCTGCGGGATTTTTTTGAACTTACTCTCCAGCAGGAGCAGCACAGCCTGTCCATATTTTACAGATTGCTTACGATTCTCCACAGCTTGTGTCAGTAGGCCTGCGGCTTTTTGCAGAACCTTCACCTCTTCAATGAGGAACTGGGAGGTAATATAAATACGGTTGTACATCACGCCGAAGTAACCGGAATACAGTTTGCTGTTAGCCACGTTCCCTTTGATAAGAATACTGCCGGTTGCTGTAATCGTAGAGTTATGAACATTTCCAGCTACATATACATTACCTAGTGATTCTATAATCATATTATCTTCCACGTTACCGCGGATAATAACATCTCCCGAAAAGAGAATATTGCCCGTTTTGATACTAACGTTACCTGGAACAGTGTATGAGGTACAAATGTCAAAATACTTCATTTTATCACCGGTCATACGCGGTCTGCCCTCACGGAGTGCACGTATTTCGTTGTTAACAAGGAGCACCGTATGATCCTTAGCGATTACAATAATATCCGTCGGGTGCTGAGGATATAAGATCTCCCCATGAACATCGTATCCGGGAATGCCCTCAACCACAGGAATCTTACGTGCAATCACTTCGCCTCTTACAACAGAAGGAATTCGAAGATGACTGCGGTAATCAACCTGCCCCCCGATTTCATTGAATTCACTTTCAACTATATTCTCTGCAAAAAACAATTCCATTCGTGCGTTCTCACCCGGCACAGCTGCTCTCCCGTTGGCGACGGGAATGGGCTGATAGCTCGGATTTTGCAGTTCGGCATGAATTCCGGAGATGTTGAGATTCTGGGTGATTGATTTTTTCTCAAAATCCGAAATCACCTTGTTCAGGGTGAGATGTCCGACCTCTACTTCTGTATTCATCGTTGCTGTAATTTCCAACCAGGATACCGCATTATGGTCGTTCAGGTTCCAGGCATATCGCTTTGGTGAATACAAGGTGAAAAACGCTAACAGCTTGTCCTCCGAAATCGTTATCCCATACAGCGGCGGCTCAGAAATTTCCCATTCAATGGTATCCTCAGATGTAACCTCGGTTGGACTTGATATTTTCACTCCGTTGACCTGAATCACCACCGGAAGAACCCCGGAAATGACCGCAGGACAGCCCCCTGGAAGAGGATCCTGTACGAATATTTTATCGGCGCGAACGAGCAAACGTCCGTCTGAATCATCCCCTATTTGTGTCTCACTTAAAAAAACATCTGGATGGTTATCGTTACTTGTTGACTCCCATTCGAGCATATTAATAAGCTGATTTAAATCTTTTTCCGACATCCGGTCAGGCATTAGTCCGCCCTCCATTTTTGTTTATATTTTAAGCCACGTTATATGGAAGTTATTTATAATCACTATACCAAATCAACGTTCAGAGTGTAAGTTAATTCGGGAATTACTTGGATGGTTTGGATATTTTTATAGTTGACAAGGATTTAGGGAGCCTATATGATTCAAATTAATTAATCTTTAATTGAGAATAATAATCATTATCTATGAGGAGTGTTGACGTGAACTACCGTACATTATTTGCCCCGCTACTAACCACCGTATTGACTGCCGGATTGTTAGCCGGTTGCGGAACAGACAAAGCAAAAGAGACCAACAACACGAATGCAGGTAATGTCGAAACGAAAGAACAGATTGTAAATATTTATTCCGCTAGAAGTTATGATGTGGATAAGCTGCTCTACGAACAATTCACTAAAGAGACCGGAATCAAGGTGAACATCGTAGACGGCAAAGCTGAAGAATTAATCGAACGCCTCAAACGTGAAGGGGAAAGCACCGAAGCTGATCTTTTCTTGACCGTAGATGGCGGTGTGCTGAATAATGCCAAAGAAGCTGGGATACTACAGCCTGTATCCTCCGAGACCATAGATCAAAATGTACCCAAGCAGCTGCGTGATTCGGAAAACCAGTGGATCGGTCTCTCTACCCGGGCCCGTGTTATCGTATACTCCAAAGACCGTGTAAAACCTGAACAGCTGTCTACCTATGAGGATCTAACCAGTGCAGCCTGGAAAGGGAAAGTACTTGTCCGTCCTTCCTCCAGTTTGTATAATCAGTCCCTTCTCTCTTCATTTATTGAACTGAATGGCCCCGAAAAAGCCGAAGAATGGTCAAAAGGGTTTGTAGCGAATCTGGCTCGCACACCGGAAGGTAATGACCGCGATCAAGCCAAAGCTATTGTTGCCGGCGTTGGGGATGTAGCTTTAATGAATACCTACTATGTGGGATTGTTGATGAATTCCAAGGACACGGAAGAGGTAAAAGTTGGCGAAAGTATCGGTGTCTTTTTCCCGAATCAGGAGACTACAGGCACTCATATTAACGTTAGCGGTGCCGGAGTTACAAAGCATAGCAAGAATAAGGATAATGCGGTTAAGCTGATCGAATTCCTGACAGGTGTCGAAGCTCAGAACATGGTTGCCAAAGAAAACTTTGAATTCCCGGTGAATGCTAAGGCCGAAACTCCCGAGCTTCTGAAGTCATGGGGCACTTTCAAAACCCAACAAATCGATCTGGGTAAACTGGGCGAGCACAATGCTGCAGCACTGGAAATTATGAACAAAACGGGTTGGAAATAATATATGCCTTTTAAAAACGTGAGGGTTCAAATCAAGAGAAAACTTAACGGCTGGCGAATCGTCAGCCTCATGGGGGCAGCAGCTATTTTGCTGCCTATTTTGTTAGTATTTCTCTCTATCTTCGACGCACCGAATGACAACTGGCTACAAATCAAACGCTATTTAATAAAAGATTATATGGTTCAGACGGTATGGCTGACTCTATTAACCGGTGTATTAACCACCTTTCTAGGCGTGTCACTGGCTTGGCTGGTGGCCGTGTTCGATTTTCCGGGGAAGCGGTTTTTCCGGTGGGCTCTCGTATTGCCGCTTGCTATACCTCCTTACATTGCCGCCTATACATACAGCACGATGTTCAGCTATACAGGTATCATTCAGAAGACGCTCCGTAATCAATGGGGAATCCTCCCGAACCAAGATTGGATTACTCTTTCTTCGATGCGCGGCGCAGTGATCATCTTTACCCTTTTCCTATTTCCTTATGTATACCTGATCACAAGAGCCTATTTTGAAAAGCAAAGCGCTTCTTACATTGAAAATGCTCGTCTGCTCGGGAGGAGACCCTTATCCATTTTTCTTCGGGTCGCACTGCCCTTATCCCGTCCTGCTATCGCCGGGGGTGTGAGTCTGGTTGTGTTCGAAGTGCTAAGCGACTACGGTGTGACCAATTATTTCGGATTGCATACCATCTCTACCGCCATTTTCCAGACTTGGTTTGGAATGTACGATGTCGAATCAGCTATGCGGCTGGCGGCTTGGCTGATGATGATCGTTGTAGGTCTATTCATCTTAGAGAGATTTCTGCGCAGTCACAGGGCTTACAGCTCCACCACCAGTAAATCCAAACTTCTTGCTCCGAGACGTCTTACCGGACTGCCTAAATGGTCGGCCTACATCGTCTGTTTCAGCATCTGGTGTTTTTCTTTTTTGATTCCGCTCGTTCAACTGATGGTTTGGGCTTCATGGACATTTGAAACGGTTTGGAAAGACGATTTCTTCTCATATCTTACTCGAACCCTATACGTAGCCACCCTTTCCACATGTATTATTATGGTCTTCTCCCTTATTGTCGGAGCTGTTAACCGGTCGCGTTCAACCTTTTCCTATATGTTGTCCAAAGGGATTACAGCCGGGTATTCGGTACCTGGTGCGATTATTGCCATCGGTGTATTGGCTTTGTTCCTTCAATTGGATCGCGGCTTATCATCTGTGTACCATGGGCTTGGGTTCGGAGGTACGCCTGTCGTTCTGAGTCTTACTGCGGTAATGCTCGTATCGGGGTATGTGATCCGATTTATGGCTACGGGGTATAATGCGGTTGATACCGGTTTTGAGAGAGTTGGACGGAAGTATACAGAGGCTTCGCGGATCTTGGGGATGGGCATGACAAGAACTTTTTTCAGGGTCGATTTCCCTTTGATTAAGGGTGCCGTCATCAGCGGATTTATCCTGACCTTTGTGGAAATATGCAAGGAGCTTCCATTGGCTCTATTGCTCAGACCCTTCAATTTCGACACACTCGCTACCAAAACGTATCAGTATGCCAACAATGAACAAATATATGAGGCTTCGATTCCATCGCTATTAATTATCGGAATCAGCTTCACCTCGGTCTATATCCTTCAATATTTGGACAGGAGTGAAAAAAGATGAGTATTCTAGAGATCCGAGATCTTTCATTCTCGTATAGCCGGCGTCAGTCTCCGGTAATCGAACAGTTTTCTTTTATAATGGAGAAGGGTGAAATTATCGGTGTGCTTGGGGCAAGCGGAAACGGAAAAAGCACGTTGCTGCGCTTGATTGCGGGTCTGGAGGTTCCTTCGGGGGGCGAGATACTCATTAGTGGAAACAACGTGGTTGATCATAGAACATTCATTCAACCTGAACGCCGCGAGGTGGGGATGGTATTTCAGGATTACGCCTTGTTCCCCCATATGAATGTCCGAAAAAACATTGAATTCGGCCTGCACCGCACCCCCCGGGAAGAACGAAGTAAGCGTCTAAAAGAGATGCTTGAGCTTGTGCAGCTGAGTGAATTCCAGGAACGGTATCCCCATGAGCTAAGCGGAGGGCAGCAGCAGCGGGTAGCCCTTGCCCGGGCGTTGGCGCCGAAGCCTGCTGTTCTCTTAATGGATGAGCCCTTCAGCAATCTGGATACAGACCTCAGGGAGTCCATCCGAACCGAATTGAGCAGAATTCTGCGTAAGGAAAAGATGAGCTGCCTCTTTGTCACCCATGATCAACAGGATGTCGACGCCATCAGTGACCGTTCCATTCGATTAGAGCCGGAGAAGAAGCTGAAGGTGATGGCAAGGGCTTGAGAAGGTCGTATAGGATAATGGAACGATTAAGCAGGCTAACCGGTAATTTACTGGTTGGCCTTTTTGGCGGTTGAATTTCTCTCCAACAATCCTTCCATACCTTCCCGGTTGAGAAGAGTGAACACGCTGCCTTTGAAGTCAATCCAGCCATTATCGCGGAGGAAGGCGAGTTCCCGGGATAGTGAGGGGCGGGCGGTATTAAGCAGCTCAGCCCATACTTTTCGACTGAAAGGCAGTTTGAGGGTATTGGAATTTGAATTCTGCTGATCGGCTTGCTTGAGTAAATAAAACACAATCCGTTTGCGTAGTGTTCCTACTGACAGGATTTCAATGTTCTGATTGACCATTACCAGACGCTCCGACAGATTCTCCATATAAGAGGACAACATGTCCGTATCAGCAGCGAACAGACGCAGCAGCTCTTGCTTGCTGATAAACATGACGCTACAGGTACCCGGAGCAATTATAGTTGCCGGGTAGACATTTTCCTTGCGGAATAAAACAGCTTCCCCGAAGGTTTGGCCTCTTCCCAGCCGGGCAATGGTTACATTATTTCCGTTAGAGTGATTCTTCTGAACTTCTACTTGCCCAGAGAGAATGATCCCGATATGATCAGCCGTTTCGCCTTCGTTCACGATAAGTTCTTTTTTACGGAGGGGTTTAACGGTATAGATCATGGTCTGAAGCATAGCCGATATATCTTCGACACTTTTGCCGCGAAATAGCAGACAGGACTGCAGAACAGCTGGATCCGGTTTCATATTTTCCCTCCACAATATACGATTCGGTAACATCTGTTACCGATTGTTAGACGACAGTCTACTACAATTAGTAGAAACTGTAAAGGAAGCAGACGCTTCCCTAACTTTAAAGGAGCGAACCCAATATGAGCAGCATGTTTTGTTATCAATGTCAGGAAGCGGCCAAAGGAACGGGCTGTACCATTCAAGGAGTCTGCGGCAAAACAAGTGATGTCGCTAACCTGCAGGATCTTCTGCTGTACACTCTGAAGGGCATCTCCGTCTTTGCTGTAAAAGGCAGAGAGCTGGGACTAAGAAATGCAGCGTCTGAGAAATTTATTATTGAGAGTATGTTCGCTACAATAACTAACGCCAACTTTGACCGTGATGGTTTTATTGCCAGAGTAAGAGAAGGGGTTGCACTGCGAGATCAGTGGAAAAACCAGCTGAGCGGTATGGAAGTCACCATTCCCCTCTCTAACCATGATGCCGCTCTTTGGGTACCTGGAACCGAAGAAGAAGTCGATGAAAAGGCGGCTACCGTTGGCGTTCTATCCACGGCCAATGAAGATATACGCTCTCTTCGGGAGCTGTTAACTTACGGTCTGAAAGGGATGGCTGCTTATATGGAGCATGCCGCTGTTCTCAGCTACCGCGAGGACAATGTTCAGGCCTTTATGGAGAGAGGGCTTGCAGCCACTTTGAATGAGGATCTGACATCTGAGGAGCTGATAGCTCTTGTTATGGAATGCGGCAAGTTCGGAGTCGATGTTATGGCGCTGCTGGACCGGGCAAATACTTCAACCTACGGAAATCCAGAGATTACAAAGGTGAATATCGGCGTAGGTACCCGTCCGGGTATTCTGATCAGCGGGCATGACTTGAAGGATATGGAGGAGCTGCTTAGACAGACGGAAGGAACGGGCGTTGATGTGTATACCCATAGCGAAATGCTGCCGGCACACTACTATCCGGCCTTCAAGAAGTACAGCCACTTTGTAGGGAACTACGGCAACGCCTGGTGGAAACAGCCTGAGGAATTTGCAAGCTTCAATGGGCCTATCCTGATGACTACGAATTGTATTGTTCCTCCTAAGGATAGCTATAAGGACCGCCTTTACACCACAGGTAATACAGGATATCCGGGAGTGCAGCATATTCCGGCCGGTGTGGACAATATAGCGAAGGATTTCTCGGCAATTATCGAACAAGCAAAGACCTGCCCTGCCCCTACTGAAATTGAAACCGGTGAAATCATCGGCGGGTTTGCACATGCAGCCGTTATGGGAGTAGCGGATCAAGTGGTGGATGCCGTCCAGACGGGTGCTATCAAGCGGTTTTTTGTGATGGCAGGCTGTGACGGAAGAATGAAGAGTAGAGATTATTATACCGACTTCGCCGCTGCATTGCCTGAGGATACCGTTATCCTGACTGCGGGCTGTGCAAAATACAAATACAATAAGCTGAATCTGGGAGCTATCGGCGGTATTCCACGCGTGCTGGACGCCGGTCAGTGCAACGACTCTTATTCTTTAGTTGTAATTGCATTGAAACTTAAGGAAGTCTTCGGACTTGACGATATTAACGACCTCCCTATTTCGTACAATATAGCTTGGTACGAGCAAAAAGCAGTCATTGTTCTATTAGCACTGCTACATCTGGGCGTGAAAAACATTCACCTAGGCCCGACGCTTCCAGCCTTCTTATCTCCGAACGTAGCTAACGTGCTGATTGAGAATTTCGGGATTGGCGGCATTACTACCGTAGACGAAGATATGGAAAAATTCATGGCTGTGGTTTAATAATCAGTTTACTTGCACTACAAATTAGGGGTGTCCCAACAGTCATGGAAATGGCTGTCGGGACACCCCTCTGCTTATGGGCGCTCCGTGAAAAAAACCTTGCTCCAACGCTTGAGAGTAGAAGTATCTCCCCAGTTATCCGCAACAATTACGGCAAATCGTCTACCTACATGGGTTTCAATATATATAGTTGCACAAGGTACACTTATATTTCTCCCTTAGCACACTTTAGGGTGTTTAATTGCACTTTATACACTTATTTTTGGGTATTCCGGGGTTTAACCGGCATATTCATGCTTTAGTTGCACAAAGTACATCTATCCATACATCCGAGCGCTAAAAGATAGAAATAAGTGTATAAAATACATCTATTTCACGGACTACCTCCGAGTTTTCGGTAGCGTCAAGAAGTTTGTGTAAGAGAGTAGGAAGTAGCTTCCCGGGAGTTTGTTAGAAAGCATAAGCTGTCTCCGTATTTCATCCGCTTACAGCGGTATAAATCAGAAAAGTCTTACGACAACAGCGGCTGGAAGTCCAGAACGGGCTAAAAAGCGATGTTGTTCATAACGCATTCAACACAAATGTTCAGCACATTCGGATTAACGTTGCTACGTTTATGAGACGCATCCATGCGAACCGTTGGAAGTCATTGATCGGATTTGAATTCACTTGAGAATCCTACTTACGGGACAGTCCTTGACGGCGTTTTCCAAACCATAAGGGAAAACGAAAAGCAAGATTGATCAATAGAACAACGATTACGAGCACTGCTGCAGACTTATCGGCGATTTGCCGAGCGTCTTCAACGATGGCCTCGGATTGCACATACCATAGATGTACAGCCAGTGTCTCTCCCGGTGAGAACAAGCTAAAGTCCCACATCTCACCAGAGGTGCTTAGACCGGCTGTCAAAATAATGACGGCAGACTCCCCGAACGCACGGCCAGCCACAAGACATACGCCTGTAATAATAGCCGGGATCGCCACAGGAAGCACAACTTTGCGAATGACATGGAATTGGGTTGTACCCAGTGCGTATCCCGCTTCCCGAAGCTCACCCGGAACGGTACGAACCGCTTCCTCGGTTACACGGGCCAGCATCGGCAGATTGAGCAGTGCTAGACTGACACCGCCGCCAAGTATAGTCAGACCTATATCGAAGTATTCAGCAAATATAGCTAAGCCCAGCATCCCAAACACAATAGAAGGAACGGATGACAAGGCTTCGACAGCCATCCGAAGTGCGCTGGTGAATCCATTATCGGGTGCATATTCAGCCATATATATACCCGCTCCGATTCCTAGAGGTACGGAAACAATTAAAGAAATAAAGAGGATATAGAACGAGTTGAACAATACAGGTCCGATTCCTCCGCCAGCATCTATTTCTTCAGGCTGCTTGAACAGAAAGTCAGGTCTTAGACCGGGCAGCCCTTTGCCCAGGATGGTGAACAGCAGCCAGAAAATAAGCAGCATGACCAAAGCGCCGAGACCATATAAAGCGATGGTTGCAAGCTTGTCGCGTCTTTGCGCACGTGCAGTATGGCGTGTTCGTGTAAAATTGCTCATGCCTGATCCCTCCGTTTTCTGCCCAGGATTCGAATGATGAGTATAAGTACAAAGGAGATCAGCAGCAGAAGGAAAGCCATCATATGCAGTGCATAGTTCCATGTGGATTCATATTCTACGTTGGAAATCTGCATTACGATGTTGCTGGTTAATACCGACGTAGGCGTAAATAAGCTCTTCGCCAGCTGCGGCGTATTTCCAATTACCATCACTACAGCCATCGTCTCCCCTACGGCACGAGTCATACCCAAAATAACTGCCGATATCACGCCTCGGCTTGCCGCAGGCAAGACAACGCGCGTTATGACCTGTAGACGGGTAGAGCCAAGCGCATAAGCGGCATCCCTGTATTTACGCGGTACTGCAACGATAGCATCATCGCTGATCCGTGTGATTGTCGGAAGAACCATTAATGCCAGCACAAGCGCCGCCGCAAGTAGACCGTCTCCCAGACTTTCTCCACTGACTCTGCGCAGAAAGGGCAGAAGGACAGTCAAGCCCAGGTATCCGTATACTATAGAAGGAATCCCTACGAGCAGGTCCAGAATCGGGCGGATAAAGGATGTCATCCACTTCGGAGCAATCTCCGCATTGAGTACGGCCATACCCACAGAGATAGGAACTGCGATCAGCAGCGTAAGCGCGGTCAGTGACAATGTATTTACGATGAAGGCAGCGGCTCCAAAAGCGTCTTCTTCCGGTGTCCAGTTAAATGAAAGGAAAAAATCCGCCGGAGAGATTTGGCCGAAGAGAAGCAGCGCCGTTTTGCCGATAAAAATAAATACAAGACCAAGTACAAAGCAAAGCGCTAAAATACTGAATAAAAAATAATACTTAAAAAACACATTGCTGACTCTATGCCTTTTATGGCGTCTTTGGGCTGAAATCTCTTTCTTACTAGTGCTGTCCATTATTGTGGTAGCCAGGTTGTGTACTGGTGCCCCCATACCTTTCCCTCCCGTAAGCAGCCAATCCCATGATAATTCGGGACTGGCTGCTGTTGCCGTTCATTATGTTTGCAAATGAAGCTAACTTGATTTTATTGCATTGCGGAAATCGGAATGAACTTCAGCTTTTTCAGGGAACCCTGTTGGAATTTCTTGCTTTGCACATAATTGATGAATTCTTTGGTAGCGCCTGTAGGCTGACCTTTAGTCATGTAGTAACCGTAAGCCCAAATCTTGTAAGAACCATTGATTACGTTATCCGTGGAAGCCGCGACACCGTTATACTTAACCGCTTTGATATCCCCGCCGGTAACATAGACAAGGTCGATATATCCAATAGCGTTCGGAGTGGTTCCTACTGCCGTTTTCATATCACCGCTGGAACCTGTTTCTTTATAGTTCTTCTCTTTCTTAACAATGTCACCGCCGGCAAGAGCTTTCGCTTGATAGTTAACGCGTGTACCTGAACCAAAGGAGCGAGTGATGACTACGATATCCGCATCCGAACCGCCGACTTCCTTCCAGTTCGTGATTTTACCGGAGTAAATTCCTTTAAGCTGTTCTGTTGTGAGGTTGTCTACACCCACATTCTTGTTGACGATTGTAGCAAAAGGAATGACCGCTACTTTATTCGCCACTTGTCCTTCAAAGGCTTTGAAGCCCGGAACATCCATACTTGCGTCCCAATCGCATGCTCCGATGTCGGCAATCCCTTTTTTCACAGCTTGTGGTCCTGTTACAGAACCTTTACCGGAAGCTGCTATTTTTACTTTAGGATGAAGCTTTTGGAATTCCTTGGCGGCTTGAAGGGTTAACGGCAATAATGCCGTGGAGCCGTTCACTGTGATTTTACCTTTTAATGAATCTGCCGCTGCTGCTACTCCTGCAAAAGATGCGGTTACCGCAATTACTGCTGTTAGCGCTGTGACTGTAAACTTTTTGAAAACCTTCATATGTTGTTTCTCCTCTCGGCCTTTCGCCGTTAAATTAGATTTGGGATAATGATTCAATGAATCCTGTGATTATTTTGTAAGCTGCACTGCTTTCGCATTTTGAATCACTAGGATTTTGCCTTCAATAATGATTGCGAGCTTGCTGCCATCGGCTGATACGGCGATTTCAGTTACATCCTTAGTAGTGCTGTAGAGTTCAGTTTTCGCTCCTGCAGCAGTTATAGAGTAGATATGTGTACTTCCATCCAAAGCTACACCCGACACCACTAGGCCGCTGCCAACTTTGGCTGACCAGTAGACCTCGATATCAAGAGCGATATCGGAGAGCGTAGCATCCGCTTTTACCAACTTAAGCTTATTGAGTGCAGTTCCATCCGGATCCGCACTCAAGAACACGATGCTTCCATCAGCCAGAATTTCAGGATAAAGTTTGTTATCCGGGGTAGTAGTCAAGGCAACCGGCTTCGCACCCTTGATGCCAAGCTCCAGCTTGAACAGCTGTTCGCCTGCTTTACTGTAGTCAACAGTGAGGGAATCCTCCGTACTGTCGGCATCATTCTTCGCAACACCCGTCACATTGACGATATATAAGGCCTGCTTCTCGTCTGCAGAAATGCGCAGTTCCGATTTGTTATCCACTTTATCTGCCAAGACTTCCGTAACCACACCGGTCTCTACCGAAATCTGGGAGATCTTCTCTTGCTTATCTCCTTGAATAAAGTAAATCTTCTTGCCGTCCAGAGACCAGATCAGATCCGTTTTTACGGTGGTGTCCGTGCCGAGCTTCTTCATAAGTCCGCTTGTCAGATCTATCAAATTCAATTGACCTGTCTCATCATTAAAAGCGCCCCAGCGATGGTCGGCGGATACTGAAAAGTCAGTTGCACCAGCATTAGAAGTGAAGAGATCATATTTACCTGGATCCGTGTTGAATTTGAAGATTTGAGTAGCTTCAGCATCACTTTTATTGGCAATAATGCTTCCATCCGAATTCCAATGCAGGGAATCAAATTCACCGATTGGTCGTGCCGAGCCCAAAATGGTGTTGGGATTCACCTGCAACTCGCCGCCCAATCCGTTCACAAGCTTCGTAAGTTCCACATAGGTTTTTCCTTTATGAACTACAGGAGCTACTGTAAAAGTGAATGGGGATCCATCCAGTTGGTAGTTCTTTGATCCTGTTTTTAATTGAATAGTATGTAGGCCCCTACTGTCATTCAGTTCAATCCCGCCTGCCCCGTGCACAAATGAAGCTCCTAGGACATCTGCCACCTGAGTCAGGGAATACAGCTTATAACCACTGCTATCGATGGTATTAAAAGTAACCTGGGTTCCATTTACAGTCCATGCAGTTGTACCTTCTTTAACCTTACTCACGGCTGAAACAGCTGGTTTAACGTTGTTAGCTGAAATTTTACCGCTATTACTTGCACTTGCTGCAGAGACACTCCCGGAGGCTGCGGTAACAAGAAGTGCCGATGCCAGAGCTGAGCTTAACCATTTACTGTTTGTCAAATTATTCACCCTTTTCATGTAGGTAACTGCTAATGTAATTCTCGTCTACAATTGTCAATTGTGTTGCAGAGGAATGTTATGGAAATATTAACTTATCACTTAATATAGATTGTTCTTAAGATTTACTCCTTGGGAGTGTAGTAGAAACTAAGGAGTACGTTTAGACTTCGAGTTTCCAACCGTGAGCAACCATACGAAAATATTATGCGTTCATGTAGGACCACTCTCGGGGAGAACCACTCCATAGATTTGATTGTCCTCCAGTAACCGATAATTAAAGTTTGTTTTAGATCCAGCTTGCTAAATGAAACCTTGCAATAAATATTTAGAGGTAAATATTCCCTTCAAAATAACTCGATAGGTACTTCAATCCTTGAATTCTTAGGAAAAATTCCGGATCAACCGTAAAATCAGTGCTTGACTATGTAGCCGAAAAAATGAGCTAGCTTGGATCTAGTCTCATACGGACCGTATCGCCGTTATTTGAGTATTCATCCGTAATTGAAGTACGGTACGGACTCAGAAGCCTCTATTTCTTCCAAAAACACCTTTTACTAGGCGGAAAGTGGACAATAGTGTCATTGGAGTCCGTTATTCTCCAAATTCAACCTTTTTAAAGCAAATAAGGTCTTTGGTGTCCGTACCTCCTCCTATCCTTCCACTCCGCACATGATCCCTTTACACTTTGTCCTTTCGGACAGGCACTAGTTTTGGTTTTGAGCCAATATTCCTTCCTTAAATAAGCTTAACAAAAGAAAATAACAAAAAGCGGAAGGCACACAGGGGAAATTGGGAACTGTAGGAGCGATAGCAACCGCCCGAAAGCTTTCCGTAGGAAAGCTCGCTTCGAAAGCATAAGCTGTATCCGAATTTCCACTGCAAACAGTGAGTTAATCAAGAATTTGGGGAGAACAACGGCTGGAAGTCCAAACATTCACTGTAGTAACGACCACTCTCCCAAAAAGTAAGTCTTTAGTACAAACTATATAAATAAGTTCGATCGCTATTAAAGTTCGATTTCTGGATTTTAAAATTGATTTGTAGGTTGAAATCGTGCTTTAAAAGATTGAGTCCTCTTTTAATGTAAAATAATTTCGTTATTTAAATGATTTACAACGGATAGAGATTGTTATATAGTAATGAGTGAGTACTCACTCATTATTTAAGAATCGAGGAGATCAGTAATGAATAAAGATGCTCCAGTTATTAAAGTAAGTCATGTCGGTAGAGCATTTGGCAGCAAGTTGGTACTTGACGATATCTCTCTACAAGTGGAAAAAGCTGAAACCTTCGGCATTCTGGGCCCTTCCGGATCCGGCAAAACAACGCTGGTAAAGATGCTGACTGGTATCGATGAAACCAGCTCCGGTGAGATCCACGTGCTGGGCGTCAAAATGCCAAAACTGGCGATGCTGCAGCAGATCGGGTATATGGCACAGTCTGATGCTCTGTACACCGAGCTTAGCGCCAAAGAAAACTTAGAGTTCTTCGCTTCTCTTTATGGACTGAAGGGTGAACACCGCACTCGCCGTATTAAAGCGGTTATGGAATTGGTTAATTTGGAGGAACATCTGCGTAAAGGTGTGGCCCAATACTCGGGTGGTATGAAGCGCCGATTGTCGCTGGCCATCGCCTTGCTGCACGAACCTCCTCTACTTATTCTGGATGAACCTACAGTTGGGATCGATCCGGTGCTGCGTCTCTCTATCTGGAATGAACTCAGAGCACTGAATAAGAAGGGAACTACGATTGTGCTGACTACGCATGTAATGGATGAAGCGGAGAAATGTGATCGGCTGGCGATGATTCGGGACGGGAAGCTGCTGGCAGTGGATACGCCGGACGGACTGCTGCAAGCCACAGGTTCTGCTTCCATTGAAGAAGCCTTTCTCTATTATGGAGGTGTGCGTTCATGAGAATCCGGGCGATAACTCTACGTATTTTACAGCAATTTATTCATGATAAAAGAACGATGGCCCTTATGTTTATTGCTCCTCTATTAGTTCTAAGCTTAATGAGTCTGGTGTTTAACGGTGATGATTATAAGCCGGTTATCGGTGTTTCAGGTCAGGCAGTCAAGCTGTCCGCTTCCCTTGAAAGTCATGACGCAAAAGTGAAGGAATATGCAACGGCAGAGCTTGGGACAGATGCTGTAAGCGAAGGAACTATCGATGCATTGCTCACGCTAAATGGCACAACACCACAGATGGTTCTGGAAGGAAGTAATCCCACGGCTAACCGGGCGGTGATGATGGTGCTTGAGAAGACCTCACAGGAACTTCTGCCCTCCTCGGGAATTAAGATTCAGCCGGAGATCAGTTATCTGTACGGATCAGCGGATATGAAAACCATTGACCGCTTTGGTCCGATTATGATCGGTGTATTCGTATTCTTCTTCGTCTTCCTAATCGCGGGTGTCTCCTTCCTGCGGGAACGGACCACGGGGACGCTGGAGCGCCTCCTCTCCACGCCGCTTAAACGCTGGGAGATTGTTCTCGGATATGTCTGCGGATTTGGGATATTTACTGTATTTCAAGCCCTGCTCATCTCTTGGTTCTCCATTCAGGTGCTCGGTATCCTGATGACAGGAAGCTTCGGCTATGTCTTGTTGATGACCCTGCTGCTGTCCATGACGGCTCTAACACTGGGTACATTGCTATCTGCTTTTGCAGCCAATGAGCTGCAGATGATTCAATTCATTCCGCTCATTATCGTGCCGCAAATTTTCCTCAGCGGATTATTCCCGATGGACACTCTCCCATTATGGCTGCAGCGGGTAGGCTTAGCAACGCCTCTCTACTATGGTGCAGATGCGTTGATGAACATTATGATTCGCGGCAAGGGCTGGAGCGATATCGCTCTGGATGTCTATGTGCTGATTGGCTTCACCTTGCTATTCATGACCTTAAATGTGTTGGCTCTGCGTAAACACCGCAAAATGTAAACAATATCGTTATTATGCTAAGATGGACAGACAGGATGATGTCTGGAGGTTGATGGAATGACTGATAATAAAGCTGCGGAGAACCCGTCCGCAGATGATAATATGGGGGAACAATGGATTCAGGAGATTCTTAATCTTGGCGAGGATGAGAAAATGACCCCGAAGCAGCTGGCCATTTTGCAGGCAGCGATTGAGGTTTTTTCCGATAAGGGGTATTCTGCTGCCGCAACAAGCGAAATCGCTCAGAAGGCGGGCGTGGCGGAAGGTACGATCTTTCGATACTACAAGACCAAGAAAGACCTGCTGTTATCGATTGTAGGACCGACGATGAGCCGGATGATTGCTCCCTTTGTGCTTAGGAATTTTAATGGAGTGCTCGATTTACCTTTTGACAGCTATGAAGATTTCCTGCGGGCATTTATTGTGAACCGTTTGGAATTTGCTCGCAAGAACTTCAGAATTATCAAAATACTAATTCAGGAAATCCCCTTTCAACCCGCACTTCGAGAGCAATTCGTAGAGAATATTCTCGTCAAGGTGGTGGAACGGGTAGAAAAGATCGTAGAGCATTTCAAGGAAAAGGGAGAGATTGTCGAGATCCCGACGCCTGCCATTATCCGATTCTCCATTTCGTCTATTATCGGCTTTCTGCTGGCCCGCCTGCTGCTAATGCCTGATAAGGATTGGAATGACGAGGAAGAGATCGAACTGACGATTAGATTTATAATGCATGGTATAAGTCCTGATGGAATAGGAAGCAAATAATTTACATTATTAAAAACACGGCAGTCTAAGAGGAATATTCCTTGAGAACTGTCGTGTTTTTCGTTGTTTTTCCGTTCAAAAATATTACTGCCTAATCTACGGTTGAGCACAAAACGGAAGCAGACGCTGAGCGCTTAATCTACGAAATCTTTATCCGAAGTCCCAAAGTAGATATGAAGAACCTTGTAATGAGCTTCACCTTGGAGCCTCAAATGCTGTCCATGCTGGATACGGGCGATATTTTGACCAATTTATTGAATGATGCCCCGTTGATTATACCCGTAATGGTGAGGCTAGCGGAGTGAGCTTATCCAGAAACTTCATTCTAAAGCGGCCCTCAATGGCTCCAGATATACTATCCATATACAGACCTATCTATGTAAAAATCTTGATAACCTTTGAAGCGTACACGCGTTCTGTTATTATAGGAACTATATTAATTCGGGATATTTAAATATTCAGTTAAAGAAAGGAATCCTACGATGGGCTTTAGTGTGTCCGAACGGGTAATCAAGCTGCTATGCGGGAAGTCCGCTTTTGACAAAGGGATAGAGTACTACCTCTCCGGAAGGGTTGACCTAATTGATGATGGGGAAGACCACGAGTCCGTGAATGATAATAATAATGACAATGATTTCTCTGATTACGAAGCTATCGTTCAAGATAGTAAGGGTAAAAATGTGGATGTAACAGTGAGTATTGATAGGGACGGAGATGTAAGTGCGGATTGTACTTGTTCTGAGTATTATCGCGGTGGCCCGTTCTGCAAGCATATTGCGGCTGTAATGATTAATGTTCTGGATCTGGATCAAGGTCTGGCATCACAGGGGCGGACGGTGGCTTCCAGTCTCCATAACGGGGGAGTATTCACTACCGGAGTCGGGGTTCTTACCCCGCGTACCTTTACCGATGCAACACGCAAATCAGGAGCTTCTGCAAAGGATCAGCAGTTGGTCGATACGATGTTAGGAATGTTCGGGAACAGCAGGCAGCGTCCAAGCGGTACAGGAACTTTTATGGATATACGCATGCCTCTGAATGTAGAGCTGATTTGTAAGCCATTTTCATATAATTATGGAAGTATGATGCTGGGGATCGAAATGAAGGTAGGTCCAAAACGTCTATATATTGTTCAAAAAATCAGGGATTTCTTGCAGCATGTTCACCGGGGAGAAGCCTATGAGTTTTCAAAACATTTTATATATGACCCTTCCCTCCACAGTTTTCATAAGGAAGACAATGCGGTTATTCAGAAGCTTATCGAAATCTTGTTAAATGAGAAAATGTACCGTGATAGAAGTAGCTCCTACTCCCCTTATGGAAATAGTATGGGCGGAGACCGCTTGCTGCCGATCCCGCCTTTTTTCTGGGATTCGCTCCTGCCCTTCCTTTCAGGGGCTAAAACGGTCTATTTTCAACAAGAAGATAACCTATTTGAGGGTATTCATTTCTCGAATGAAGCCCCCCCGTTGAGCTTTGAATTCGATCAGGCCGAGGAAGACGGCTATCGTCTGGAGGTTCTGGGGTTAGATAAAATCACGGTCATGGAGGACTACGGAATCGTTCTGACGGAAGGAAAGCTGCTGAAGCTTCCCTCCCAAGAGTGCAGGCGTCTTGCAGAAATGAAAAAAATGCTGGAGGACTCCCGTGATAGAGGCGTTCGCATTGCGCCTGAGCAAATGGAGCCTTTTATGGATAAAGTGATCCCCGGCTTGATGAAGCTCGGCAGTGTCCATATCGCTGACGCCATCGCGGACCGTGTTGTTCAAACTAAGCTGAAGGCGCGGCTCTATCTGGATCGGGTGAGAGACCGGCTGCTCGCCGGGCTGGAGTTCCAATATGGCGACATCATCATTAATCCTATAGATGACAATAATAAGGCTCGCGGTACGGATATTATTCTTATGCGGGACAGCGAGGCCGAACATAAGATTCTTGAGCTTATGGAACATGAATATTTTGCGAAAACAGAAAGTGGATATATTATGAGCGACGAGGATGCGGAATACGACTTCCTGTATCATAAAATCCCTCTTCTAGAGCAGCTGCTCGAAGTCTATGCTACCACCGCCGTGAAGGAAAGATTACTTACGGGTACGGTTCCGCCCAAAGTATCTCTCTCTTGGAATGAGAAAACCGACTGGCTCGATTTCAAATTCGATATGCAAGGTATCCCTGAGTCGGAAATTGTATTGGTTCTTAGATCACTTCAGGACAAGCGTAAATACTATCGATTGCCGAATGGTGCGCTGCTGCCTCTGGAAAGTGAAGAATTCCAAGAAATCATTACATTTATGAATGAATTGGGTATCCGGCAGGATGATTTGAAAGGCACAGAATTTACTCTGCCCGTTGTTCGGGGGTTACATCTGAGTGCTGCCGATGAGAAGGGGGACGCGGTTAAGTTAGGCAAAGAGTTACGGAAGCTTCTGGCTAATATGCGGAATCCCGAGAATCTGGATTTCCCGGTTCCAGACCGACTCGTGCCTGTGCTTCGGGATTATCAGGTGTTTGGCTTCCAATGGTTGAAGACCTTGGCACACTATCGTTTTGGCGGGATATTGGCCGATGACATGGGCCTTGGAAAGACACTGCAAAGCATAGCCTTCCTGCTCTCGGAGCTGCCGGATATCCGTCAAGGCGGAAAACCTGCGCTCATCGTCGCACCGGCCTCTCTCGTCTACAACTGGCATAACGAGCTTAAGAAATTCACGCCGGAGATTAAGGCTGTTATTGCCGATGGAAGCTTGACGGAGCGGACTCGAATTCTTCGGAATACGGGGAAAGCGGATGTAATTATTACCTCTTATCCGCTGCTGCGCAGAGATGTTCATCTCTATGCCAAATCAGCTTTTCATACGCTCATTCTTGATGAAGCTCAAGTCATTAAGAATCATGTAACCCAAACGGCACAAGCTGTAAGGGTTCTGCAAGCCCGCTATCGTTTTGCGCTAACAGGAACTCCGGTGGAAAATGCTCTGGAAGATTTATGGTCGATCTTCGGCGCTGTGTTTCCAGAGCTGTTCCCGGGCAAGAAGGCCTTTCACGACCTTCCCCGGGAAGTGGTAGCCAAGCGCGCACGTCCTTTTCTGCTTCGTCGTCTTAAGACCGATGTCCTGAAAGAACTGCCGGACAAGATCGAGTCCTTGCAAGCTTCCGAGCTGCTGCCTGAACAGAAGAAGCTGTATGTCGCTTATCTGGCGAGGCTGCAAAAGGAAGCCCTCAAGCATCTGAACGGGGAGGATTTCCGCAGCAATCGAATCAAAATCCTGGCTGGACTTACTCGTCTGAGACAGCTCTGCTGCCACCCTTCGCTATTCGTCGAAGGCTACCAAGGAAGTTCAGCCAAATTCGAGCAGCTGCTCGAGATCATCGATGAGTGTCGCAGCTCCGGTAAACGAATGCTGGTCTTCTCCCAATTTACTGAGATGCTTAAGTTAATCGGGCGGGAGCTGGGGCTTCAAGGCGTCCCGTATTTCTATCTGGACGGACAGACCCCAACCTCCCAGCGTGTCGAGCTCTGTAATCAATTTAATAACGGGGAACGCGACTTGTTCCTCATCTCCTTAAAGGCCGGGGGCACCGGACTTAACCTAACCGGAGCAGATACCGTCATCCTGTACGATTTATGGTGGAACCCCGCTGTCGAGCAGCAAGCTGCCGACAGAGCACACCGAATCGGGCAGAAAAAGGTAGTCCAAGTCATCCGGCTTGTCACCCAGGGAACGGTAGAGGACAAGATGTACGAGCTTCAGCAGAAAAAAAAGAATCTGATCGATGAAGTCATCCAACCCGGTCAAGAAGCTCTATCCACCTTAACAGAACAGGATATTCGGGAGATTCTGATGATTTAGCGGGAGCATTGGCTGGAACCAGCCGGTTTCAGATGATTTCAGCCGGGTTCGGCTGGTTTCGTATGCCTCCCTCCTTCATCTAATGGATTCACGTCCGATTCTTAAGCCGTTCAACCCATTTAGTTGTATTTAATACACTTAAAACACACTAGCCTGCACCTCTCAGGTAAATAATTGTATTTAATACAACTATTCTCATCATTTCCTAGCAAAAAAACCTTTTTTCCTGATTTTAACTGCATAAAGTGCAATTAAAGTTCAGACAAGGCCGCTTTAAGCTGAAATAACTGCATAAAATACAACTATTATCTACCGGAGTTGCCTAATATCTCCAATATGACTGGAATCAGATATAACACAAAACCAGGGAGGCCAGCCGTAAGGCTCAGCACTCCCTGGTTTTGATTTTAGGTACTTAGCTTAACTGATCGTTATACCTGCACTAGCGTAGCCATCAATGATTGATGCCACATCAAGTCCTGCTGTTACAGTGGCGGTGAAAACCATTAACAAACGGCTTCAGGCGCTACTGCAATACTCAGTCCCGTAGTCAAACCATTGCTTATAGTTCCAATAGATACAACTCCTGTTACCGCCGGACTTAAGGTTACTAGGGTTCCCGGCACCGGAGTGAAGATATTGTCTGGTGTAGTAGAAATATATAATTGTGCTGTAACCGTTATAGTTGTTCCTATTAAAGCCAATGAAGCAGTTGTGCTGAAATAGGCAGCCATAGACGTAATTGTTCCGGTACGAGGTGACGAAAAAGCAAAGTTCAACGGAGATCCAACCGCTCCAGTAAGGTCAATAGTCCCGCCAGCAGCAGTAACTCCAGTAGTTCTATTCCCAAAACCCACCAAGCTGGAAGAATTCGTAAGACCCCCTAAAACAGTAGTCATACTCACAGGAAGCCCAGAGGAATAAGGAATAATTGCACCTTCCCCAGCAACTCCGGTTTCACCTGTAGCTCCTGTAATAATTCTTAGTTATTACGGCATTTGATGCCACAACAATTTCTTCACTTACATACAGAGTTCTTGTAGTACTGAGTACAAAACCTTGAATAACCACACCTGGACCATTTACAGCATTCCGGTTTAGGATTTTAACGGTTACCTGTTGGGTCGGTCTGATCCTGAGAAAGGACTATTTTCGATGGGGCCTGGTTACAAAATGTCCATGCGACCTAACTCATCCCTTCTACTTGTGAGTTATACCTATGGAAGCCTGCTGGCATCGTATATATGTTGAGCTATTGATTTCTTTGTGAAATTCGTTATACTGGTAAAAATGTATACAATCGATGAGCGGGAGAGTAGTTACCCTTGATCTAGTCCTCAGCGAGCCGGAAGAGTGAAAGCCGGTACAGATCAAAGTAATGAAGCGCACCCGGGAGATGGACTTCTGAACAGATTAGTAGGAAGTCCCGGCAGAAGGCCGTTATTCTGTAAAGTGGTTAAACCTTGCCCGGTTTAGCAACGAGAGTGGTACCGCGAGCGCTAAAGCCCTCGTCTCTTTTGAGACGAGGGCTTTTTTGTATTTTAAAGGAGGTCAAAACATGTTCAGCCAACTTATCAAATCCAACCTGGAACAAAGTGTCAGTGGCGTATTAAATGGTCTGAGTATTACTTATACCGATGAAATTAACGTTCGCATTGAACAGCCCGCCAATCTGGAGCATGGCGACTATTCAAGCAGTATTGCTATGCAGCTGGCAAAAATTGTACGGAAAGCTCCTATGGCGATAGCTGAACTAGTGAAGACTGAGCTTCAACAGCAAGGTTATATGGAAGGGCTTTTGGACAAAATCGAAGTAGTAGCTCCCGGGTTCATCAATTTGTACGTCAATTGGCAGGTGTGGGCCGGACGCACCTTCGAGCTCCCTCCAAGGGGAAAAAGCAGTTATAGAACATACTTCTATTAATCCGAATAAATCAGCGCATATTGGACACCTAAGAAACTCCTGTATCGGGGATGCGTTAGTACGGATTTTGAAAAGAACAGGATATAACGTAGAGGTTCATAATTACATAGACGATTTGGGGAATCAGCTGGCGGATACAGTAGTTGGATTATTAAATGTACCTTATGAGGGTGAGCATGTTCGTTTTGGTGATTATTGCTGGGATATCTATTCAAGAGTCAACAAGGAGTATGCACAGAGTCCGGAGATGACGGACAAGCGTACCGATATTCTGCATGCCCTAGAAAGAGGCGGTGAAAATGAGGCCTGGCTGGGGAATCTTGTAGCTGAACGTATTGTCAGAGAACATGTGGAGGAGATGAAAAACTTCGGCATTGAGTATGACCTACTCGTGTGGGAGAGCAGTATTGTTAGAGCGGGTTTTTGGGCATCTGCATTTCAGCGGCTTGCGCAAACAGCGGTTTTTGTTCAAGAGAAAGAAGGTAAACTGGCAGGCTGCTGGGTATTGAAGCAATCCTCGGTGGCAGACGGTGAGGCAGAATTAGAAGATTATAATATCGATAAGGTGCTTGTGCGCTCTAATGGCATTTTAACGTATACAGCCAAAGACATCGCCTATCATCTGTGGAAGTTTGGATTGCTGGAAAAAGACTTCTCGTACCATGAGTTTACGGCAGGCTTATGGACTACGGGTTTAATCGGACGGGCCTTTTGGAAAAGCGGACATGGTTATTAACGTCATCGACTACAGACAGGAATATCCGCAGCAAATGGTGAAGCAGGCCTTACAAGCGCTGGGGTATACAGATCAGGCCGAGAAGCTTCATCATGTAAGCTATGGCGTGGTTTCACTGAGTCCGGCTTCCGCTGCTGAGCTGGGAATTGATATTACGGATGGCAAAACCTCCTATGCCATGTCCGGGCGTCAGGGTATCGGTGTGAAGGTAACCGATCTGGTTCTGCTTATGGAGAAGGCTATTGAGCAATCACGTTCTGATAAAAGCGGTCTTTCCAGTAAAGACATCGCTACAGCAGCGATCCGCTATTATCTGCTCCGTTTCAATTTGGGAACCGAGATTATTTTTGATTTCCGGCAGGCTACAGAAATATCCGGGAATACGGGCGTATATCTGATGTATACCTATGCCCGTGCGAACAGTGTATTGAACAAGGCTGGAGCAACCGATCTAACGGATGATGCTCCATTGCCGCAATTCCCTGCCGAATTCGAAAAAGCGGAGTCTGCACTGCTGAGACATCTCAGCACATGGGAGGATACATTATACCTTGCCAGCAAGGAACTGACCCCGAGTACGCTTTGTAACTACGCGTATACTTTGGCTACTTTGTTCAATAATTTTTATTCTCTGTGCCCCATCCTAAAGGGGGCAGAGTCCTCCATTCGGTTCCGTCTCTGGCTCACCTCAAGAGTCATCCATACCTTAGGCGATGTACTTCGGGTGCTGGGACTGCCTACACCAAACCGAATGTAATTAACGTAAAACAGCCTTCCCGAAGGAAGGCTGTTACTTACGTCCCGGAAGGGATACCGCCCATTCGGGCGGATTGCGATGATTGGGCTAACGATGCT
>NZ_JAUSTK010000033.1 GCF_030812855.1 Paenibacillus wynnii | reverse complement strand
TTTTTTTCACTTTATCCAAAAAACACAACTGTAAAATTATTACTTTTTTAGTTTTTCGATTTCGTGTAAGGTTCTATGCATGTCTAGTGCACAAACTGCAACTAAAAGAGATCAGAGCCGCAGCCTAGCTCAACGCGTTCACCATACTCACCGTACACACCATACACACCGTACACACCATACACACCATACACAAAAAATTACATTCATGCTCACATAACCTTAAAAGCCCCTTCCTGCCTGAGATCAGGTAGAAGGAGCTTTTTGCTATTTCCTTTAGACTTCTGTAGATGCTTAGATTTCTGTAGGGGCTAAAACCCCAGCTTTTATCTCAAAGCTCTATGCTTTATTTCCTCGGTCAACTCCTGAAGCGCCTCTGTTAGGCGCAGCTTAAGCTCATCTGCAAGCTCTACCTCTCCGAGATCATTACGGACAGCCTGAGAGTCCACTGCATATACACCGCCCAGAATATATCGTGCGCCAAGCACGGACAACACCGGCTTCAAGGCATAATCAATCGAGAGCAGATGCGCAAGACTGCCACCCATGAATAGTGGGAGTACGATTTTGCCGGCCAATCCTTTTTGCGGAACAAGGTCTAAGAAGGTCTTGAGTACACCCGTATAGGACGCCTTATACACCGGGCTTACAACAATAACACCGTCCGCTTCCGCTACTAGCCCGTTAGCTTTAACAATGTGTTCACTTTCAAATTTGGTATGAATTAAGTCTTCCGCTGGCAGCTCCACTACATTAATCCGATCGACCTCAAAACCGTTGTCCCTTAAGTTGGCCTCCGCATACTCAATCACAGAGTTGATACGGGATACCATGGAGGGTGTTCCGTTGATAACTACAATTTTGGCCACTGCTTCCACCTCTTCTATCACTTTTATGGGCTGTACCATCAATTCCGACAAGAATACTATAGATTAGTTAATGATGATCGTAGCAAAAAAGACACATGTTTGTCAAACTCCTTGCATCGGCTGTTATACTGCGATATACTAATCGGCAATAATACATTTAATCAGGCCAATGAGCGGCATCCAACCGTGAGGCGTCTGCGACCGGAGCACAAGTGTTTGGCTCTCTAAGTTCACCGGGATTCGCCCGTTACAGCGATAACCAAAGAGGTTCGGATCACCTGTAAGACAGGGATTCGTTCAACCTGGGTGGCACCGCGAGCTAACGCTCCTCGTCCCATGGATGAGGGCGTTTTTTGTATTTTTTTAGAGAAACGGGCGCAAGTTCCAATAGAACAGCGCAGCTGTTTCATCTTCTGACAAAAGGGGCGAACGGTATGCTGGACATGAACTGGATTAGAGAAAATGCGGAGCTGGTTAGAAAGACTGCAGAGTGGAAAAGAATTGAGCTGCCTTTGGATGATCTATTGGAATGGGATAACAAACGGCGGGCTTTGCGGCAGACAACGGAAGCGCAGCGGGCGCTGCGTAATGAACTGACCAAAGATGTAGAGCGGCTTATAAAGCAGAAGGATACAGCAGGCAGTGAGAACCTCAAAGAACAAGTACGGGAAATAAACAACAGTCTGACTGGGCTTGATGCAGAGCTTATCGAAGCGGACCGAAACTGCCGGGAGCTGCTGTTAAAGGTACCCAACCCGGTATCGGACGATACACCGATAGGGCGGGATGACAGCCAGAATGTTATGATCCGTCAGGTAGGCGTTCTGCCTGAATTCACGTATACACCGCGAGATCATGTAGAGCTTGGAGAATTGCATGATATGATCGATATTCCACGCGGTGTCAAAGCAGGCGGCCCCCGAAGCTATGTCCTTAAGGGAGCAGGCCTCTACCTGCATCTTGCGGTACAACGGCTTGCCTTGGATGTGTTAGCTGAGCGCGGCTTTACGGTGATGGATGTACCGGTAATCGTTAGACCGGAGGCGCTGGAGCGTACCGGGTTCTTCCCGACAGGAGTAGAGCAGACGTATGAACTGAACGGGGAGAACCGCTGGCTCGCCGGAACCTCGGAGGTATCGTTGGTTTCACTATATAGCGATGAAATTATAGAGATGGATTCACCCCTCCGGTTGGCCGGGATGTCGGCCTGCTTCCGCCGTGAGGTAGGATCAGCGGGCCGCGATGTACGCGGATTGTACCGAGTGCATCAGTTCTCAAAGATCGAGCAGGTCGTCATGTGCGAGAATGATGCCGCCACTTCGGAGAATATACTGCAGGAAATAACCGCTAATGCGGAGTACATTTTGGAGCTGTTGGAGTTACCCTACCGTGTAATGGCGGTCTGTACCGGAGACATGTCACAGAAGACACATAAGCAATACGACATAGAGACTTGGATGCCTAGCCGCGATGCCTACGGGGAGACACATTCGGCTTCGAACCTGCTCGATTTTCAGGCCCGCCGTTCAAATATCCGCTACCGCGGCCCTGATGGGCGGCTGCAATATTGTCATACATTAAATAACACGGCAGTTGCAACACCAAGAATCCTCATCCCACTGCTGGAGAATCATCAGCTCGAGGACGGCTCGATTTACATTCCGCCTGCGCTGCGTAAATATATGGACGGCAAGGACAGACTGGAACTCCCTAAGGGGCGGCTGTAACAGCCATATTCATGAGAAAAAAGCGGTTCCCGGGGGCAGAAAAAACGCCCCGGAACCGCCTTTTTTAGTGGATGCCAAATCCACGTTAAAGCTTTTAACTATAATAAATTCTAGGATTGTATCTCGCCTGGATTCTTTTCGTAATGGCTTATATCCCCGTGAAGCAGGATTTCCGCTTTCCCGTCCTTAAAATCAATTCTGGACAAACAGGTAGGATGAATATAAGGCAGATCCCAAACCTTATTCATGGCTCTTCCCTCAAAATAGGCCATCAACACCTTAATGACTACCGTATGAGTAACAATTAGAACGGATTGGCCTTCATGCTTAGAGATAACTTCCTTCAGTTTACTCAAGGCCCGTGATTGGACCTCTGCGAATGTTTCACTACCCTCTACACTGAATTTGTCAGGATCCTCCCAGAAATATCGGTATTGCTCTGTGTACTCAGACTCGAGCTCCGAAGACACGCAACCCTCCCAAGCTCCCATACAAATCTCCTTAAATTCATCAGCTGTCTTCAAAGGAACTCTGCGCTCCCCGAGTATAATCTCTGCCGTCCTTAGCGCACGAGGACTGGGGCTTGAATAGACGGCATCTAGACTCACCGCCTGCATCCCCCGATTCAGCCACTCCGCCTGCTGCAAACCAAGCGGTGTAAGCGCCGAATCCATATGCCCCTGCATACGATGCTGTACGTTCCATTCCGTTTGTCCATGACGAGTCAAATAAACGGTTGTTACACTCATTAATGGTCCCTCTCCTTATGGTTCCGTTTGATTTGGGTTACCTCTCATGTACTTAGTCCCTTTCATTCCTGGGACATTTTACTCTACATTCCGCCACATGAGCCCATTTCCTCGAATTCAAATGTACTTATACACTTCATTCCGCCACATGAGCCCATTTCCTCGAATTCAAATGTACTTTTACACTTCATTCCGCCACATGAGCCCATTTCCTCGAATTCAAATGTACTTTTACACTTCATTCCGCCACATGAGCGCATTTCCTCGAATCCAAATGTACTTTTACACTTCATTTCGCCACATGAGCCCATTTCCTCGACTTCAAATGTACTTTTACACTTCATTCCGCCAAATGAGCCCCTCTCCTCGAATCCAAATGTACTTTTACACTTCATTTCGCCACATGAGCCCATTTCCTCGACTTCAAATGTACTTATACACTTCATTCCGCCACATGAGCGCATTTCCTCAAATTCAAATGTACTTATACACTTCATTCCGCCACATGAGCGCATTTCCTCAAATTCAAATGTACTTATACACTTCATTCCGCCACATGAGCCCATTTCCTCGAATTCAAATGTACTTTTACACTTCATTCGGCCTCAGGAGCACTGTTTCCTCTAATTCAAAATACTTTTACCTAAGCTACAGCTCCTGATCATCCCGGGCGAAATACCCTTCCATCAGTGACTTCGCTCTATATTCACCGGGAGAAATACCCTCCAGTTCCTTGAAGACACGCGCGAATTGCTTGCCGCTCTCAAAGCCAACGGCTTCCGACACTCCGGCAAGCTTGCAGCGGCTTCCAGCCAACAATCTTTTGGCATGGTGGATGCGTACTTTTTTCAAATATAAGACAAAGCTCTCGCCGGTGTAGGCCTTGAAGGCTTCGCTGAAATAGGAATAGTTCAGGGATACATGATTACTTACCATAGCCATATTCAGCGGGCGGAAATAGTTGGCTTCTATATAGGCCAGCGCTTCCTTCATATCGGCATGCTCGGTGTGCGCGGACCTAACTCCCATAATATATTCATTCAAGTCGATGAGCAGGTGCTCCAACGCCCGATAATAGTCGTGAAAATGGCGGTAGTTATACATATTACCGACCGTACGGTACAGCTTCAGCACTTCCACAGAGGCCTCCCCATGTACCCGAAATACCTCATCTAACACCCGTTCATTTATTTTGCGGCCCACGGTCTCCAGATAGGACAAGTCCAACAGCTTAAGATGCTCCGTCTGAAAAATAACAGCAAGCAGGCTCTTCATTTCCTTCTCCCGCTCGGTTCCCAACATATTAAGCAGCTTACGGAGTTCTTCCTCCGGTGCAGGGAAGCTGAGTCGTCCCTCTCTAACCTCTTCGAAGTCTATATAGTTGGATTGAGGATACAAAAATGTGTACTGCATAGCCCGGCAGGCTTCCAAATAGCAGGATCGTATATCATCAAACGACTGACATTCACTGCTAATTCCAATTAACAGACCTCTAAGTTCCCTGGCTTCCGCCTGCTTGGAAAGTTCCTCAAAGCTCTGCTTATGACGCCCAATCAGTACTAACTTCCCGTCCCAATCCGTCAAAGTCTCCATAAACATACTCTTCAGAGGGCCGTTCAACCGTTCGATCAGTCCCTCTACTTCTTCAGGTTTCATCCGTGAACCGTCGCTATAATAATAATTCAGTACACCTAATGTAAAAGGAAAGGCCAGATCTTTCAGAGCTTCCTGCTCTTCACGTTCCAACTGTACATCTTTTTGCATTAACAGTGCCCGTAAGCGGGTGGAACGCAGCTCCTTGCGGAATTTTTCGGCTTCTTGCTCCAATTTAAGCTCTGACTGCTCCTGATTTTTCAGTTCCTTGTCGATCCTCTCCAGAATATCAAAAAGTTCATCACGGCGTATGGGCTTCAGCAGATAGTCTTTGACACGGTACTTAATTGCACTTTTGGCATATTCGAAGTCATCATACCCGCTCAAAATCACCACCGCCGGGCCTTCACCAGCCCCGCTACCTGTAGATAAATGTTCCAAAAGCTTCATTCCATCCATCACCGGCATACGAATATCCGTAATTATAATATCTGCGCGTTCCCTTTGAAACAGTTCCAGCGCCTCAGCGCCATTCCCAGCCGTTTCGATCGTATAGCCGGATGGGAATTCCCGTTCTATCATCGCTCTCAGACCTTGGCGGATATTCTTCTCATCATCTACGATTATCAGTCTCTTCATGGTTGTTTATCTCCTGTCAAAAGAACTTTCGGTAACGTCATGAACACCGTTGTCCAGCTTCCGGCCTCACTTTGCAACTCGAGCCCATACTCTTCGCCATAGAACAGCTGCAGACGCTGATGTACATTTCTTAATCCGATTCCGCCTGCTCTACGGTCACTGATGCCCACTCCAGGTAGACTTGGATTCGACTCCTCCTTAGCGTAAACAGACGCGTTCAGAACCGATAAGCGCTCAGGTGTAAGACCGATACCGTTATCACGAACTGCGATGAAAATATCACCCTCTGCTTCCGAGATATCGATATGAATGGCCCGGTCCTCGAGTCCTTCTTTCTCACCGGACCAGGCATGTTTGACGCTATTCTCGACAATAGGCTGCAGTGACATCTTAAGCACCTCCAGCTCTAAATATAGGGGCTCCATATTCAAAATCAGCACAACAGGATATTCAAAGCGGATATTCATCACTTCAATGTAATTCTCAATATGCCGTATCTCATCCCGCAGCTTCACATATTCGCCTGACCATTTAAAATTGTAGCGCATCATGCCCCCAAGCGAAGTCAGAGCGTCCGATATGGTCCGCTGATTCTCGATTTCAGCCAGCATTTTAATATTTTCGAGTGTATTATACAGAAAATGTGCATCAATCTGATTGTGTAAGGTACGAAGCTCCGCTTCCTTCGATAAAGCCTGCTTCTGTACGGCTTGAGCCACCAAAGTATTAATTGTATTCATCAGCTTCGAGAAATGATGCGCCAATTCACCGACTTCCCCGCCGCCCCGGATGGTGATCCCGCCGTATGATTCACCTCTGCGCACTTTTTTCATGGTTTCGGTTAAGCGCCGCAGGTTCTTCAGAATAAACGCATTAAGCACGTAAGCAATGGCGGTCACTAATATAATAAAGCCGATGTTGGCTCCGATAATTAAGTTGCGGGTATGTGAGATGTCCTTCATGACACCGTCCATGGAAACTACATTGAGCAGGTAGGCATTAATCTGCTCCAGCGGTGTATTAATCAATAGAAATGATTTACCGTTCTCCGTATAGTTAATATCCCAGTCGCCTGTCTTTCTGTACGATTCAAGACGACTTTTGATCGCTGCAGACATTTCCTTATTATCCGGCAGAAAGGAATGGTCCGAACGTGTAAACAACTGCATATCCTCATCAAGCAGGAACATCTGGGACTGACTGTCCTGAACGGTGGTATAGGTCTTCGGTGTAAACCGCTCCAGCAGCATATCGACTTGTACCATCCCAATATGGTTATCCTCCGGAATACTCATTTCACGCAGCAGGGATACCTTGGGCACAATCTTCGGGGTTTGCCCGAAGAAACGCTCCATCAAATCACGGTCACTGTTCTGAAAAGACCATGACAACCTCCCTTTCAGTTTTAGCGCTTTCTGATACCACAGTTCAGAAGCCACCCGACTCTCACGGAAAATAATAGGCCAAATCTCATGGACATTGCTGTTCGAATATAAGCGCAAGTGTTCAATGCTCGGATTATTATATTGGATGCGTGTCATATTTCTAAATACATAAGTATTAAAGTCAATCAGCTCTCCTAAATCCGGCTCTTCCGTATTTTCCAGATAATCCTGCACATCCTTATCCTCATACGCCATTTGTACAGCCCGTTCCATCGCTTCAATCTGATTATTGATATGCAGCTTCTCCATCTGCAGCAGATAGCTGTTCTTGTCGATCGCATCCCGGACGTAGGTATTATTGATGGCCTTATACGAATAAAAGGACACCATTAAGCAGGGTCCCAAAATAATGAAAATATAGGCGGCAATCAAACGGCTCTGCAATGAGCGTCTCCCCCACCAATACGTAAATGAATCCCATAAGGCTGCACTCCGCTTACCCGGTTCCACGCTGTAATGTTCACCTCGCTGTTGTACGTCCATTTATTTTAAACGCCCAAAAGCCCGCGGTCAGCGGGCGTTTTGAACAATTCTATTTTACATGCCAAGTTTTTTCTTGTTCTCTTCATATTTCGTTTGTTGGAAAGCTAGCACCTTATCAAAGCCCAGTTCCTTTTGTTTGTTGAGGTACTCTGTCCAAATTTTGTCGAATTCAGCATCGGACGGAGCCATCAACGCCTTAGGCAGCACTTTGCTGCGCAGCTCTTTCGTTTTGGCTAAGATAATACCTTCAGGAGAGTTGGCCAATGGATCAATCTGGTCAAATTCAGAAATACTTTGTGTTTTTCCTCTCGTCCAGTCTTCCAGCTGTTTGAAAGGCTCAACTGCTTTAGGTGTCCATTGATCTGTGATATTTGTATTCATCAGCATCCAGAAGGTAAAGGAGGATCCGTATTGCTTGTCGAATGCAGAACGGTCTTTATTCATCAGATCGAATACTTCAGGTTTAAATTGGTCTTTGCCATCAATAGTATCATAGCTGACGCCCTTTTCACCTAAGTAAAGGTCTTTATTGCCCTCTTCACTGTTCAGGTAGCTGAGGAACTTGATAGCACGCGCTTTATCCTTCACGTCTTTGGAGATAAGGGTTACTGTCCAGCCGGAAATAGCAGGGCCGTTCAGAGTTGGTGCATCCAGGTTAGTGTTAGCAGGCCCATCCACAGCGATATAAATCTTGTTCGGGTCTTGCTGATACAGTGTACCGAGCTGCGCTGCAAAGTCGGAACGTTGATACAGCATCGCGAAATAACGGCCTTGGGCGATTTTTTCTTCCATTTGCGGACGTTTGTCGATAAAGATATCCTTGGCAAGCAGTCCGTCCTGGTTAGCTTGACGAAGTGTCTTCATCCAGCTGATGTATTCTGGGTCTGTCTCACGTTGATACAACTTTCCGTCTTTTTCTCTTGGAATAGCAAGGAAGTTCTGAATGTATTGTTCCAACGAATCGTTACCGGTTGCGGTAAATTCATGCAGACCCAGCGGGATCATCGGTTGGCCATTGATATCAGGGAACTTCTCTTTGGCTGCCTTCAGCGCGTTCAAGAATCCTTCAGGTGTCCGCATGTCCGGGCTGCCAATTGCTTCATAGATATCCTTGCGGACAACGAAGGTTTGATTCGATACATATTTTTCTCCATATTTCTCATAGTCGGCTGGAGAAGAGGAAGCGTTAGGATAGCCGTAAACATTGCCATCTTCTTGAGTATACCATCCAAGCTTGTCAGGATCGGATACTTTGAAGAAGTAAGGATCATACTCATCAGCTAATTTATTTAGCGGAAGCACGAGGTCGCCTTCGATCATTTTCTTCACAGCATCTTCATACCAGCCCAGCGTGATGAAGTCAGGCAGCTTGCCGGAAGCAATCAGGGTGTTCAGCTTCTCGTTCTCGTTACCAGCAGGAACGATGAAGTTAATATCAACACCGGTTTTCTTAGTAATATATTGGGAGGTTGGGTCTACACCCCATTTATTAGGGAACCAAGCGAAATTCAAATACCAGTCAAAAGTGATCGGTGAAGTATCAGACATCCATCCGGGCTCATCTGCAGATGGCGGAGCCTTTGTAGGTTCTGTTGTTGCAGCTGTATTTGTCGTTTTCCCGTTGTTAGCCTTACCCTCGTTATTCTTGTCACCGTTGCCGCTGGAACAAGCTGCTGTTGAAAGTGTCATAATTAATGCCAGCAACATCAGCACCATTTTCTTTGGCTTACGTTTTATTCCCATGCTTTTTTACCCCTTTTCTGAGAATGTATAATTATAAGTTATAACTCCAGGATCGCTGTAAACGACTGGAGGAGTTACCGTTGTGCCGGAACTTTATGTTCCATTCTTCACTCAACCCTTGATGGAGCCAATCATCATTCCTTTAACAAAATAACGCTGCAGGAACGGGTATACGAACACAATCGGGAGTGTGGTGACCACCATGGTAGCCAGTTTAATCGATTGTGAGGTTACCGTCTTGGTAAGGGCGCTGCCTTGAACGGCAACCATCATCTGGCTAGAACTGGACTGCGCCACAACCCGGTACAAATACGTCTGGATCGGCTGCAAGCTCTCATTGTTGATGTAAATCATCCCCGTAAAATAATCATTCCATTGATAGACACCATGGAATAACGCAATGGTAGCGAGGACAGGCATGGATACCGGCAATACAATTCGTAGGAAGATAGACCAGTCATTAGCCCCGTCAATCCGGGCCGCTTCCTCTAATCCTTCCGGAATTTCCCGGAAGAAGGTCATAAGAATTATCAGATCGAAGAAGCTGAACAATACCGGAATAATATAGACCCAAAAGTTTTCCAGCAAATGTAGATCCCGAATCAGCAGATAGCTCGGAATGAGCCCTCCCCCGAAAAAGAGAGTTACTGTTCCCATCAGAATATAAACCTTGCCTCCAACCAGATCCTTACGGGAAAGCGCATAAGCAACCATGGCTGTAAAGAATACATGGGCAACTACGCCGACTAATGTCTTGGCCACGGTAATCCACATGGCTTGCATAATGCCGGGGCTTGCGAATACGGCTTCGAAATTCTTAAAGGTGAACATGCGGGGCCACCAGTAAATACCACCCAGCATAGCGTCTTTGCCATCGTTAAAAGAGTTAATCAGCACGTACCAGATAGGGTACAGGGTAATGAAGCATATACATAACATGAAAACATTATTGGCTAGATCAAAGATGACTTCGCCCGTCGTTTTTCTCTTCAGAGCAAACATGTGCAGGTCCTCCTTGGCCTAAAACAACGATGTGTCGTTGATTTTTTTGGATACTTGATTGGCAATCAGCAGCAAAATGAGAGCGATAACTGATTTGAACAGCCCGATAGCAGCAGAATAAGAGTAACGACCCGATAGCAGGCCCGTTTGGTACACATAATAATCAATTACGTTACTGGAGCTATCGTTCAGCGAATTGCGCAGGACCAGAATCTGGTCAAAGTTGGAGTTCAACACTCCGCTGACCGCGAGAATAAACAGGATACTGATCGTTGATTTGATGGATGGAAGAGTAACAAACCACATCTTCTGGAACCTTCCGGCTCCATCAATCGTTGCCGCCTCATACATCTCGGGAGACACGCCGGCAATCGCTGCCAGGTAGATGATGGCTGACCAGCCAAGCTCTTTCCAGATATCAGAGGTGATGATAATGGTCCAGAAATGCTTAGGTTCAGCCAAATACGTAATCGGTTGGTCTATAACATTTAGCGCCATCAAAACATGGTTGACAATCCCCACATCCGCCAGCCATGTAGCGAGAATCCCTCCAAGCACCACCCAAGAGAGAAAATGCGGCAGGTAGGAAATCGTCTGAATGGCTTTCTTATACCTGATGGAGCGAATCTCATTCAGAAAAAGTGCGAATATGATCGGCAATGGAAATCCGATAAACAACTTGATTAAACTTATTCCCAATGTGTTTCTCATGACATTCCCAAAGTTATCGTCCGCTAGAAACTCCCTAAAATGGGTAAGTCCTACCCAGGGGGCCTCGGATATCGACTTGACGATGTTGAATTCCTTAAAAGCAATAATGATGCCGTACATCGGAATGTAGTTGAATATAAACATCCACACTACACCGAGAAGAGCCATGGTTTGTAAATGCCGCTGGGCTACAATTCTCCTCCAGAGTTTATGCCGGGGGTTCAAGCTGTTTTTCATACCCTCCGGTATCATTGGATCCATTTGCAGGGGTATCGCTCCCCCTTCAGTTCTATTGTTTTTCATCTTCCAAACCTCCAGGCTGTCTTCTCTCTAAGCTCCTTTAAAAGCGCTTACAATCTATATACTTATTGTATTTGCTTTCGCCTGCAGTCGTAAGGCTTCATATTTTGGAATAGGGGGTCCATTTTTCGGATTGCCTGTATGACCTCGTAAAATAACCCCCACTCCGCTTATTCCAGTACTACTTTAATAGCTTTGATCTCCCCACGGCGCAAGGCTTCCGCATGTCCTCCTGACAGCAACGAACTGGAAACTTCGACCACAGTTCCATCTTGGTATACGAGCATTAGACTCTTTATTACAGCTCCGTTCTCGCCAAAGGTATCTGCCCGCCGCGGATTGTAATAGGTCACTTCAGTGCTTCCCAGGAAAATAAATGAGAGAATTCCGCGCTCATCGAACAGCCAACCCGGCAATATTGGAGCCAAACTTAAGGCAAGCTCTCCATTCATAACCGAGAATACCTTTTTACCTGCCATCATGACTCTCCACATGCTGAGGAATTCAGCTGTGGAACCGCTAAGTCTGGCCACGAACCCTCGGCCATGAACACCGGGATCCGGATTCCCTCCGGTAGCAATAAACGATGAATTCTCCAAAGTGCTGCGCCCGTACACAGCAGGATCAAGGAACGGTACTAGCGAAGTCTGGAGTTCTCCGTAGAACTCTTCATAAAGCCCTGCCTTCAGCAGCTCCAGCAAATACTTGTAAGACATATGAAGGAAGTTCGATTCCCGTTCCAGCCAGCCCGGTGTAAAGGCCCGCATGCGTCCGATCTCATGGGATTCAGCGTCAAGACTGACAGAGGTCTGGTACATGGATGTTTTGGAATCGTACAACCCTGTATTTTTGATAGAATCATAGACATTCTTTGCCTGTTCACGGTCTTTCAATGTCTTCAGCCAGCGTGTCGGTCCTTCCAGAAAATACGGTAGTGCAAAGACTTCGAATTCCTCTACTACAGCCTTTGGAAGTCCGTAAGCGCTGATTACCGGATTCCCCTCTTCATTGGTAACCGGGTGAAATCTCGTAGCCTCAAAGCGGAAATAAGTCGGCGTAAGCCCGTTGCCGAGCGTTATCGCTTGGCTGATGCCTTCCTCGATTTTGATCAGAAATCTAGTAAGAACCCCTCTAAGATCCTCAAGTGAAACCATAGATTGCAGGCCGGTAATGCCAAAACGGATAGATTCACGATAAACCTCACGCGCCGTTGCAACAGCATCCCAATAACGGAATTGCGTAAGCTCCCCATTCAGCACGGAAATCACCAATTGGTTAACACTCTCCAGGAATTGGGACATTTCCACCGGCAATTCTACGGTCGTCCCGGCATTCTTCCGATCTGCGAGCAATTCCAGCAAAAAGACAACGTTTCGCTTCAGTTCAAACGTCTCACTCATCCCTGAACCAAACAGTCCCGGCAATCCGTTCATGGCGTCATTCCAGCCCGGTTTGTTGCCCTCCATCTCTACACCCAGTCCGTATGGATCAAGGGTAGCGAACTTATTCAGAGTAAGCGAAAACATCTTCACAAATAAATTGCTGCGGTAGATATCGCCATGTCCGCCGTCCGTTCGCAGCCAATGGGTATCCCCTGCCTTTCGATGCAGCTTGTGCAACTTCTCCTCATCCTCCAAGAGAGCACCATACTGCCGGACCTTATCTCCGTTCAACACATATTTCTCACTGCGTGGCTGAACATACGCCGGACTGTCATAGAAAGCGTAGCTCTCATCGCCAAACAGCAGTTCTTGCCTTTTGTCTGGGAAAATATCCAGATAACCCTCTACCAGATCCAGATTATACGTCCAATGATCCGACCAGAAGCCTTCACCGAAAGAAGCTTCTATATTCTGCTGCGATAGAGAAAGTATGAACGTCAGGAATTCGTCCTCGCTCACTGTCAGCGTAAGGTTATGGTCAGCAATGTAATTGATCAGCCGTCCCGGAGTGAATTTCCCTCTGCACAGCTTGACCAGCTCCTTATGATGATCAGGTGCAGCTTCTTTAAGCCAGGTTTCCAGCTTGTTTGTATGCTCATCCTTCACTTCAAAGCTCGTCCCTTGCACACTCAGCGGATTATAACCATCTGCCTGGATCAGACTATAGAACATTTTGATATTAAAGCTTCCTACCTTTGGATTGAAGAAAACATCATTGCGACGGTTTTGGTTCATGTCCCGGAAATTTCCGTTTCCCTGCGAATAATACTCCGGTGCCAATGAGAAAAAGTTATAGTCCCGCTCCATATCCCCGTGTTTGCGCGAATATAGGTGTACCACATTACCATCCGCTCCATTATCAAAAATAAACGGATATCCGCCGCGCAGGAAATTGTCCAAATAGGATTGCTGGCAATAGGCATCGAACAATGGCGACGAAGTATGTGTGGCAATGTCTGCCGTCAGCTCCCCGGTTAGATTCTCAGCCTCCTGCGCTTTGGTAGTTATATAAGCTTCTGTACATAACAAGTTGGATTTTTGATTGATTTTGTCGATATCATTAACGTGCCCAACGAGTGTGTTAAGGATTAGACTGCCGCCGGAGGACAAAGTACGTGTCACTCCGCTGAAGCCGCAGGGAACCTTATTCACTGGATATTGCGGCAGCTTCGCGAGCTCTGAGAGCGGCATTTCGGCAAAACGGTCGGGATAAGCAAGCGAGGTATTCGACCCGAACACAACCTCGAAATCAACAATCGGCGCAATTCTCTCTCCCTCTGACGTAAAGGACAAATAGAAATGACCGCTCGTGATTTCGCTAATCTGTGCATCATCGTTCGTACTGGAACGCAGCTTGTAGAACGGAATACCGTTCTCCAAATTGTATACATCCATCCAGCTGCGGAGCAGGTTGCCAATCTCCTTATAGCTGCTGTTCTCAACCCCGTAAGGCAGGACTTCAGGAAGACCGTCTAGCAGCTCAAGCTCTATATCCCGCCCGCTGATATTCTCAATTTCTACCCGCCGTACCAATGCCGCATAATCATCATTGGGCAGGTTGAAGTAATGGATACGGGTCTTCAGCCCGTGTCCGGCATGGCTTTCCTCGATGATTAATCCATTCGGAAGAACAGTCATAGTCCGCTTCGCCGCCGCATCAGGCCGGGCGGATTGAAAAGGCTCATAAACTTCCTGCTCTCCTTTGAGTTTGATAAAGGTGCGGAAACCCGTAGCCGCAACGTTTTTATACGAAATGTTCGCCGGAGAAAACTCCATGATCGGAGAGTTTTTATCCCTAACGCCGAAGCTGCATATTCCCTGTCCCCGATTCACATAGAAGGTCCACATCGGAATGCCTTTTAGCCCGGCCAGACCCGGCAGAAAGCTGGCAAACGGCTTCCCTTCATCAAATCCCTCAATTACGAATTTCCCGGCATCAAAAAAATATTTAGTCATGAGTAGTATCCTCCCAAACTTTTTATTATTCAGAAATTACATGAGTGACGATAGAGTGCGGCGGCAAATGTGATTCAGCAATGTCACCGCTGAGCTCTAAGGTGACGGAACAGGCCTCGTCACTTTCATTCATCAGTACAAGGGCAAGGCTTCCATCCGGGTTCCGGAAGGCTGTCGACAATACACCCTTTGCCTGCGAGTCCAGCCCGATGCGAACCGCGCCAGGTGCGATATACTTGCTGAAATGGCCGATATAATAATAGGAGCTGTTATAGTGGATCTCATCTGTAGTCGTATCCGCAATAATCGGGGCATCGCATAGATTGCCTACGTGATTCGGTCCCCCCGTCTCATCCAGCACCAGATTCCAATCCAGATAGCCTTCCGTCCACTGATTTAAATCACCGATCATATTCCGCCCGTAGCGTTCACCGGTGAACCACTCACCCAGCTTGACCCCGCCCTCCTGACAGCCTTCCGTGAACAGCAAATGCTTATCAGGAAACAATTCATGAACCTGCCCGACCTTCTCGAACTCTTCTCCGCCGTACCAGTGAATACCCGTTCCCCATACATACTTCGCCGCTTCGGGATCCGATAAAACAACGGAAGCACGCTCGACCATGATATCGCGGTTATGATCCCAGATCACGATGTTGACTGCGTCTAACCCTGCCTCATGCATCACCGGGCCTAGATGGTTTTTGACAAAATCCCGTTCTTGTTCAGCCGTGTACTCGCAAGAGTCCCATACCTGAACTGCAGCCGGTTCATTCTGTACAGAAACCGCCCAGATCGGTACACCTTCCTTACCGTAAGCCTCAATGAATTTGGTATAATAACGCGCCCATGAATCGGCATATTCAGGTAATAAGGTACCTCCGTTATTCATCTCTCCATTGCTCTTCATCCAGGCCGGCGGACTCCATGGAGAAGCTAGCATCGTGAATTCCCCGCCTCGCACTTCCATGGCATCCTTGATTAACGGCAGCACCCACTTATGATCATGGGAAATATCAAAGGTCGCCAGTTCCTTATCGTTGTCTTCCACATAAGTAAAGTTGCCCAGTGAGAAATCACAGCTGTGAATATGTACTCTACCCATGCTGTAAGCCAGTCCTTCTACCGGATGGAAATAACGATGAATGATTTCACTCCGCTTCTCTGGACTCATCCGAGATAGCGTATAAGCGGCGGATTCAGTGAATGCCCCTCCGAATCCAAGCATCTTCTGGTAACCAACCTCCGGCTGCAGCACGATATCGGCTTGCTGCCCTTGAACTTTTGCCGTAAAGACGATGCCTTGTGCAGGACTTAATCGATCCCCTGTATTTTTTGCTGTTAGAGTCGTTTGAACCTTTGCCATTACGCTCATCTCCTTATTTCAATAGAGTCGAAACCGGTTTCGATTTAATCGAAAAAAAATCACTTCTTGTAAAAAGCAAATGCGCCTCCGCACAAAGTGGCACTAATCCTTCTAGCGACCCGTTACAGCTGGAGGTGCACATGAATCTCTCACGATAACTTGTGTAGGCAATACTAATGCTTCAAGACCTTTTTCAGACCCATTAATAGTATCAAAAAGAACCTCCGCCGCTCGACTTCCAAGCAGGGCTGTATCTTGACGAACGGTCGTTAAAGCCGGCGAAACATACCTTGCCAAATCCACATCGTCATATCCCATGACGGAGATGTCGCCAGGGACAGTTAGGCCACTGTCTTTCACTGCCATTATAGCTCCGAGTGCAAGTAAATCACCTGATGCGAAGACTGCCGTCGGTCGTTCCGGGAGCTCCAACAGCTGCTTCATCGCCTCATAACCGCTCTCAAGCGTGTAGAATTCGCCGGTCACGATATATGATTCCTGGCGCTCCAAATCCCATTGATCCAGCGCCTTCTCATATCCCAATTGACGCCTGCGTCCCGGAAAAGTATTCATACCGCCCGAGATATGAGCAATTCTACGATGACCCAACGAGACCAGATATTCCATCGCCTGAAGTGCACCCGCTGAATTATCGGAGCAGACCGTATGGGACTGAGTGGTCTCAAAATCCATAATAACTGTCGGGATATCACTGTTCAGCAGCTCTTGGAAATAAGGATCAGTATAATCTGACAAGAAGACAACAACCCCATCGACTCCACGAGTTCGACAATTTTCCAGATAGCCGCTTTGCTTCCCTCCTACGTCCTTGGAGATAAACATGAGGTCATAGCCTTTGGCAACAGCAACCTGCTTGAAGCTCTCGATCACTGCACTAAAGAATGGATGTCTAATACCGACTCCCGTACTTTCCACGAACAGGATTCCGATGGTCCATGATTTCTTGGTGGTCAGTGTTCGGGCATGTGCGTTAGGCACGTATCCCATTTCCTGAGCCGTTCTGAGTATATCCAGTCGGGTCTTTTCCCTAACATCCGAATAATTATTGAAAGCTTTAGATACGGTTGTTGGTGAGTAACCGGTTTTTTTGGCAATGTCGTATATAGTGGTCAATCCGGTACACCTCTGCCCTTAGAGAATGAAAGCCCTTTCTGTTCACTGACATTTTAACGTCTTTCTGCAGCATCGTCCAGTACAAAATATCTCTGAACAACAGGCAGAAGGGTAACTACCTGAATAAGCAACCCCAGACTCATATAAAATACGTGAATAACCTCTACCGCATTAACCATATAAGTCTCTACCATAATCCAAATAATCTGCCCGAAGCCGATGTATAGGGATAAGGCCCATGAGCTATGCAAATCTTTGAATGGATTCAGCCTATCAGCAAATTTCCATTCCGGTCTTTTGGTCAATCCGTAAAGCACGAGCATAGGTAGTAAACCAAATACAAGCATCAGCAAAATACCCGGCAGCAGAAAATTGGAGAAGGGGGATCTTTCTAGAATAGAAACCGGCATACCTATCATTTCTCCGCTAGGATCAATAATTAGCACCAGCCCTCCTCCAATCGCACCTAAACCTAAAAAAGCTTGAAGAATATACAATAATGTGACAGCAACCGGTCTTTTGTACTCTTGTTGTATCGTGGTGTGGACAGGGCTTGTTGATCGTCCCATTCCTATTCCCCCATTTCATTTATACCTAACCCTTGGAGCGTGATAGATAACCTAAATTTACAATATTTCCCTCACAAGCGCCGAGACACATATCACATTAGAGGACGTTTGAACTCTCGGGCTCGGGTGTGAACAGTTGAACTTTGCGTTATACTTGAGAGAAGAATGCAAACTTTCGGGGCTGATCCCCGAACAATAAATAATAACGAGGTGAACAGGACGCGGGCAGTCGTCAGCCCATCCGAGCATGCTTATGACCGATACCCATCCGCTTTCATCCAAAATATGTGCGTATTGCCTTCAGGATAAGCCTCTTTCCGAATTTCGGCGCCGGACCGGCAAACGTTCTAAGGGCCAGTCCCGCCGCGGTGCCTGCCGCGATTGCCGCAAACAGCGGGAGGTAGAGGCCCGAAAGACGTTGCCCGTGCCGTCCTCATTAATCCCTGAAGCACCGCCTGCAGCCAAGCCTAAACCGCGTTCTTCACCGAGGCGTTCACGCAGCGGTACAGCAGTGCCGGTGCTGCCTGAATTACAGCCTCTATCGGAAGGGGTAAGAGAACCATCCCCCCCTGTACAATCCTCACAGGAGCCGCAACGATCGCTTACTTCTGTTAGCAGCACCGCGCGGCGCCTAGGAGCAGAGCAGCGTCGTCCTTATGCTCACCCGAGAGGTCCGAAGCCTGATCCTCAGGACTTCACTGCGCTCGTCCCCTCCGCTCAAGGCATGATTCTGATGCGGGGACATAGCGACAAGGGACGGCGGTGGCATCAGGAGATTGATCTGGAGCTCGCGGCCATTCTGGTGAAGGAACATGCTGCTGTAGTTGTTAACCGCCGCACGATTCGCCGACTGTTCAGCAATAGGGACTTTCGCAGTTATATCTTGACGCGGGATCGTTATATCTGTCATTTCTGCGGCTTATACGGTGATACTATTGATCATCTGCTTCCGCGTGCCAAGGGCGGCCACACCACACCTGTGAACTGTGTCTGCGCATGCAACCTTTGTAATCAGACAAAGGCGGATCAGTATGTAGAAGAGTTCATGGGGCGTTAAACAGCAGCTGTATCAGGAAAACTATAGTGCTCTGTAGTGATTGATATCTACAAGAAACGTTGGTAGATCGAAGTATTTTCCCGCTGGATACCACAATACTCCACAATTCTTCCAAGTATGCCCGGAATATCCTGAAGTTGTTTTGCCGCAGAACGGGTAAACGATACACAGGACTCCAGCAATAAGTGTAATTTTCGGATGAAAAATAGCTCCCCTCTCAGAACCTTGCTCTTCTGAAAAGGAAGCGGTTTTTATGGTTTCAAGCACATGTTCTGTTCAATCACAAGCAACAACCTTACGAGAGGGGGTCGTTATCCGTATTAGCCTTTGCTTGCACCTGCCGTCAGGCCGTCCACCAGGAAACGCTGAAGGAAAATGAACAGCAGCGTGACCGGAAGGGCGACCAGCACGGCTCCGGCGGCGAACAACGTAAATTCTGTCGAGTTGCTTTGATTCACCATCCGGAAAAGCCCGACGGCGAGCGTTCTAGTCTCCTCCGTACGCAATACAAGGTCAGCAAATATGAAGTCCACAAAGCAACCGTTAAATATCATAAGACTGGCATAGGTGAGCATCGGCTTGGACAGTGGGATCATTATGGAGATAAAGACTTTCATATGACTCGCCCCATCCATTCGTGCAGCATCTTCCAGACTTTTAGGAATGGTATCAAAAAAACCTTTAGCCACAAAAACATTCGTGATAATTGCACCGCTACTGTATACGAGCACAAGCGCCCAATGGGAATTCAGTAGCCCCAGTGTGTTCAACAGCACGTAAACTGCAATCATGGCCATGAATCCTGGGAACATCTGCAGAACCAGCAGCGCGGTAAGCGTAGTTTTTCTGCCCGTGAATCGATACCGGGAGATGGCATACGAAGTCAGCAGCAGCAGGAAGGTGCCAAGCAGCGTTGACAACGCCGCGACTTTAAGTGTATTCAGGAACCATAACAGATATTTTGTCTGCTCGAACAGTTCCTTGTAGTGAATAAATGTAAATTCTTTAGGAATCAATGAGTCACTGAACAGACTATTTCCCGTCTTGAACGAAGACATAATAATCCAGAAGGCCGGGAACAGGCTGATGAAACTGAGCACAATCAGCAGAAAATGGCTTACAAATGTTTTTATCGCTTCCGTCAGTCTTAGCTTCATGCAATCATATCCTCCTCTTTGTAGGATCGCGTCCGGCGGTAGCTCCAGATGGAGAAGGTCGCGACCAGTAGGAAGATGACAATCCCGATTACAGAAGCAAAGCTGTACTGCGACTGGTTAAGCGCCAGTTTATAGAGCCAGGTAACCAGCAAGTCGGTGTGGCCCGCGTACTGGTAATTGGGATTGACTGGTTCTCCGTTGGTCATTAGATAAATGACGTTAAAGCTGTTAATGTTGCCGGCAAACTGCATGATCAGGATGGGAGAAGTCGCGAACAACACCATGGGCAGCGTAATCATGCGGAATTTAAAGAATGACCCGGCTCCGTCCACCTCGGCCGCTTCGTACATATCCCTTGGAATAGTCGTCAACACCCCAAAGGCTAGGATCATGGTAACTGGAATTCCGATCCACATGTTAGCCAGAATTACCGTGACTTTAGCCCAAAACGGATTAGTCAGCCACGCCACACCCTCGAGTCCCAAGGCTCTTAAATAACTATTGATCGGTCCGAACTGATTATTGAACATATTGCGCATGACGAGCAAAGAGATCATATTGGGAATGGCGAAGGGAACGATCAGAAGCGTGCGCCAAAGCTTTTTGCACCGAACACGGGGCTGGTGAATAAGCACAGCGATGAGCACACCTCCAATGTAAGTCGTCGCAGTGGCAATGACCGCCCAGATCAGTGTCCAAGTCAGCACTCCACCGAAGGTGGAACTCCAAACATCCAGAGTAATCATTTTATTGAAATTTCCGAATCCCACCCATTCTACAAGATGCGCAGGCGGCAGAATCGGGTCGGCATAGTTCGTAAACGCCAGGAGCACCGAAAAAACAAGCGGCAATATCGTCAGAAAAACCACGGCCACAAAGGGAATCGCCAGCACAAGATAGGCAAAATTTCTGCGGCCCATATATCTGAGCGATTCACCGAATGAATGAATTGGCTCTTTCCGGTCCTGCGCAGCTCCAACCAAGAAGGCGTCCCTGATGTTCAGCAAATGAAAAGCTGTGTAAAAGAGCAGCGCCTGCAAAGCCATCAGGCCATCAATCATCATAAAAATGGAATGGTCGCCCTCCACCATCCGGGTCAGCTTCCCTACCTTGACCATTCGGCTCGGGAATTCACCAAGTGTGATCAAACCGCGCAAATGACCGGCTAGATCATGGGCGATAAAATAGATCCCGGCAGACCCCACCAGCAGGAATACCAATCCTTTCAGCCATTGTCGGTTGTAGAACTGGCCCAGTCCTGGAATAACAGCCGAAAGTAGCGCTGCGCCTGTTTTTTTTTGCATAAGTCAAACCACCTGTCCTTTATTTCGACTCCAGATCGGACTGAATCGTCTTTACTGTCTGATCCAGCGTCTTCTTGACATCGAGACCCGGGTCGTTCCACAGGGATACAAATGCTGCCTTTAGCGGTTCCCAGACGGATTTAATTTCCGAAATGGAAGGCATCGGCACGGAATTTTGGAACTGATCGAAGAATCCGCCGATAATTGGATCATCTTTGATTTCCGGCGCTTCTCCAGCTTCAATGTTCGCAGGAATCGCCCCTGTCATCTTAAAGTTCTTGAGCTGATTCTCCTTGTTGCTTGCAAAATGCGCGAACAAGCGGCCTGCGATCGGATATTCCGTATAGGAATTGACATAATACGATTTAACACCGGAAAAAGAAAAGCTGTCTTGTCCGTCAGGCCCCTTCGGAAGAGGAGCCACGCCCAGGTTTACATGATCCTTGAACGCCGCTACGGACCAAGGCCCGTCAATGTTCATCGCCAGCTTGCCTTCCTGGAACAATTGTGTTTTTACGTCATAAGTAATATCGCCTGCATTCAGCGGCAGAATGTTTTTCAGGCTCTGAAGAAAGGTAAATCCTTTGACGGTGCCTTCGTTATTCAGACCGATATCCTTGATATTCGTATTGTTGTCACCGTAGATGTATCCGCCGAAGCTGCCGATGAACGGATAGCTGTAATATCCAACGAATTCCCACATGATCGCAAATTTGTTCTCTTTCGGATTATTGTACGTATTGGCAAAAGAAATCACATCATCCCAGGTTTTTGGAGCCTCGGAAATCAGGTCCTTGTTGTAGAACAGCGCATAGGTTTCCACCGATTTAGGATAACCGTACAGAATGCCGTCGTAAGACGATGCCTGCACAGCCGTCTCCACCATGGTGGATTTCGTTTCTTCCTCAAAAATATCATTGGGCAAAATCAACCCTGCTTTGACGGCCTGCCCGATCTGGTCATGTGGGAGAGTCAACACATCGGCGGCTAGTTTGGAAGGGCCGTCCGTAGCCAATCTTGCACCCTGATCGCCGCCCGCCATTTCCTCCACCGTGACGGGTACGCCGTATTCTTTTTCAAAATCAGCGGCAACCTGCTTCATGTAGTCAAGCTGCTCCTTGGCTTCCCAGACCATCAGTTTGGCCCCTGCTTCTGGCTTCATTTCCTCATCCTCGGCATTCGTCTCATTCGAGGTCGCCTCTGGATCGTTCACGACGGAGTTCGGGCTCGAGTCAGGTTTTGACGCGGAGTTTCCATTGCCTGAACCACAAGCAGTGACCGACAAAGCCAACAGCAGACTCAGGACCAAGCTAAATGTTACCGCTTGCATTTTGGAGCGTTTACTCTTCTTCATTTGTTCATCTCCCCTTCATTCATGAGTGATCAAACCTAACACGCATAGTAAAAAAAGCATAGAAAAAAGGTACAACCTCTTTGCACAAAGTGCCGAGGTTGTACCTTCTCAGGTAGCAGTGCCTTTAATTTGGATGCGTGTTATGAAAAATCAAGTTCGTTCGCCCTCATTCTATAATATCCGTGAAATCTACTGCAATAATTAAATAAGTCCAAATTGGACGATTTTATGATATTAATGATATTTTTTCTTTATTTTCCTCTCCATTTCTATTATATACTATAAATTGAGCAAAAACGGATACAGAAAATTCTAAAAGATATTTAGGCAGCTCACAAACCGTATGAAACGGAACGCCCTTTTGGACGCACTCGTAGACATACCGAAGGCGGTCTTGCTGAACCTGCTTGCGCAGAACGAACCTGGTAGGTGTCAAAACCCAAGTTATTTTTGGACTGGCGAAAGAAGATTTCGATGGACCAGCGTTGTGGTGACTACTTTTTTATCACAAGGAAAGCACTTTGTCTCTATTCTTTTGTATTTTACAGTTTACTGGAAGTGAATCTGCTCATTTATAGCTATATACTAAATATTTCTTCCTCCAAATTTGGCTCTTTCTCGAAATCAATGCTTGATTTTCCGTTTACGTCACTGTGCCGGGAACGATTTCGATTTAACTTCGCCTGATGTTTCACCGGGTTTGGGGTAACTACGTCTTACAGGTAGCGAATCCGGGTTGCGGACCCGTCCTTCGGTGAATTAGAGGGGAAAATGCCCGCTAATACCGACCGAAACGCCATGAATATGAGATTAAAGGGAAAATATCCCTATAATCTTACCCATACCGTCCCAAAGAGGTATATCCTCAAAATTAGCGGGCGAAATTCCCTCTAATTGCCCAAACGGGGTAGCGGGTGCAGAAATAGAGGGAGAAAACGCCTCTATTGGGCGTAACGGATTTCTGTCTTTCTCGTCACCTGTCAAGAACGTTGAGCCCCAAATTTATGTAAAAATAATTGCTTGCATTGATCTTGAAGGGTATGGTACGATTCAGACAAATTTAAAGGCAATGAAACCGCCAAGGGTTCAACCTCCTATCATAATGAGGTTGGCCCTTCTTTGCGTTTAGCTGCCACGAAGGGATGGGAAAGTGAGTATGATTCAACCGGAAGCCGTTTATCATCGCATGGGACAGAATTGGTCCTATGCCTACGACGAATCTACGCTACATATTCGCATAAGAACCAAACGGGACAACGTATCACGGATCGATCTTTTCTGCGGAGACAAATATGGATGGGACAAAACGCATGAGGTGATCTCGATGCAGCGCCTGGCTTCTGACGGTTTGTTCGATTACTGGCAGGCAGCCGTCCGTCCGGTTTACCGCAGACTCGCTTATTACTTTGCACTTTATGCAAGAGATGAAGTTCTTTATTATTTGGAAAAAGGGTTCTTCCCAGAGCCTCCGTCTATCGTATATGAAGGGCTGTTCGACTTTCCTTTTTTGAACCGTGAAGATGTGCACACGCCGCCACCGTGGGTGAAAGATGCCGTATTTTATCAAATTTTTCCGGAGCGTTTCGCGAATGGTGATCCCACCAACGACCCGGAAGACGTGCTGGAATGGGGCGGCAAGCCGAGTCCCCGGAATTTTTTTGGAGGAGACTTACAGGGTGTATTAGATCATTTGGATTATCTCTGTGAATTGGGCGTCAATGCCATTTATTTCAATCCTCTCTTTGAGGCAACCACCAATCATAAATACGACACAAAGGATTACTTCAGGGTTGATCCTAACTTAGGAACTAATCAATTGCTGAAAGAACTTGTGGACACCTGCCATTCCAAAGGAATTCGTGTCATCCTGGACGGTGTCTTTAATCATTGCGGCCATACCTTCCCGCCATTTGTTGATTTGCTTGCCAACGGGCGTTCTTCCCGTTATGCGGATTGGTTTCATGTGCGTGAGTGGCCGCCGCAGGTAAATGATGGAATTCCTACTTACGACACATTTGCATTTGAACCTATCATGCCTAAATTCAACACTGAGAATCCTGAAGTCAAGGAATATCTGCTGAATGCAGGCCGCTATTGGATCGAGGAAATCGGCATGGACGGTTGGCGGCTTGATGTCTCCAATGAGGTCTCCCATGAGTTCTGGCGGGAATTCCGCAGTACGATCAAACTTGTTAATCCGGAAGCCTATCTCGTAGGTGAAATCATGCATGATTCCTTGCTATGGCTGCTCGGCGACCAGTTTGACGCCGTCATGAATTATCCGCTCACGAATATGCAAATCAATTTCTTCGCCCACGGGCTGACCAACGCTGTACAGTTCTCTCAGTCGGTCGCTACAATGCTGGCCAATTATCCGCAGCAGATTACGGAGGCTGCCTTCAATCTGCTAGATAGCCATGATACGGTACGTTTCCTGTCACTTTGCGGCGGTGACATCCGGCGGTTAAAACTGGCCGTCCTGTTCCAGATGACCTTTCAAGGGACACCCTGTATTTACTATGGCGATGAAATCGGCATGGAGGGTGAATATGATCCGGACAACCGGAAATGTATGGAGTGGGACTCACGGAAACAGAACAGGGAACTGCTCGAATACTACCGCTGGACGATCAGTCTGCGTAAATCGCATTCCGCATTTCGCGGAAGCGGCTTTAAAACTCTGGAGATCCCGGAGCATCCAAGACTGCTTGTTTATGAGCGATGGGACGAACAAGGCCGTTTCGTGATTGTGTTGAACAATGCCGACACTCCAGCCGACGTCTTCATTCCGGTATCCGGGGCGAGCACAGAATGGGTAAACCTGAACACGCAGGAGCGGACAGAAACCGCCAAAGAATTGCTCAACCTGTCTCTGCCTGAATTCGAGTATGCGGTTTTCCAAGCCGTTAATTATAATCAATAGAGGCCTGTTGATTAACCGAAAAAAGGTGCTGCCTCTTCTAGAAGAACTGGGGTAGATTGATGTGGCCAGGAAGTTCATGGTCTATCAGTTGTTTCTGTTTTTGGGCGAAGCTACGTTCCAGCAGTAGGGTGGATATCGAGACGGCGAACAGAGAATGGGTCTTGTGGACAACGTTCAGTCGATCACTCGACCCTCTCGAAAAAAGCGAAAGGCGTTCCTTTTGAACGATTCAAACGCCTGTTGGGCCTCATGATTGGGCTGTGGAATCGAAAGACATGGCGTGCGCTCGGCGCACTTATCGGGGAGCAAGGTGAATTGCATAAAATTACCGAAAAGACCGCATATGAGCCTGATCTGAAGAGCCGTCCGAACTTTCTGGACTGGAGATTTATTTTGGTGGCGGACCGGGCTTATGGCAAGCATAAGTTATTTGACAGCTACCAAGAACAGGAGAATCGCTAATATTTTGTGATTCGGATTCGCGATAATACGACCTTTCATGATCCGATTCCAAGAAAACGCAAACGCCCTATTACGGGAACCGTTGAACAGGATGCAGTCCGCCGAGCGAATCGCTGATATCTAAAAGAAAAGTTGGCAGATCGAAGTATTTTCCCGCTGGATTAAGCAACATCTCAACATCCCTACAGTGTTCGGAACGACTCCGAACGCAGTATACGGGCAGTTGTACACGGCATTACTGATTTATGCTTACCGCCAGAGTGGAAGATTTATTTAGCTAATACATGGTTTTGTCTACCATAATTCAGCTCATCAACAGACGTATATTCCGTGCATGTAACTATTCTTTTTAGCTGGATAAATTCCTGATATTTTTCGCGGATCATCCAATCTCAGTGGCTTATCCCTCTGCGATATTGAGCTTATTCCTCAGTTCTGTAATATGTACGACATGATGTTTACCATGCCAGGAATAAACCCCTAAATTGTACTCAAGAGGCGTAGTCTTGCCGGACTCTGGATGATGGAAGGTTCTTTTGTAGTCCTGAGCACTCATCGATCTTAACAGAATACCCCATCGGGTATGCAGCGCCTCTATTAAAGCCAAGGATATTTCAATATCCGCAGTAGAATCATGGAGCTCCGCCCACCGGTCCTCATAGTACGGCCTAATGGTAGGTACCTCCTCCGTTAGTGCCAGCTTGAAACGGATGTAGCTGTTCATATGGCTGTCTGCAATATGGTGCACAACCTGCCGGCTGGTCCAACCTCCCTGACGATACGGAATATTAAGTTGCTCGTCACTAAGACCGTGTACAGCTGCTTTTAATTGGCCTGGCAGCCCCTCAATGTCCTGAATCCAGGCTTCACGCTGCTGATCGGAAATGTCTCCTTCGAATTCAAAGTTGCCTATGGGATATCTCTCATCCATATTCATTCTCCTTTACCTCGGGGATTAAATTGATGATTTATTTCTCATCCTGTTTTCCTTCAGCTTATGCGGATGCAGTAATATTCTTAACCCTTCCGACCTGTCCGTCCGTCAAACGAACTTTAATCCCATGAGGGTGGCGGGGGGAGTTTGTCAAAATATCTTTCACTATGCCATGGGTGAGCTTCCCGGTGGCTTGGTCCTGCTTCAGTACAATATCAACCTCAAGCCCGGCACGGATATCTGCTCTTACTTGCCCATTCATTACGATCACCCCTTTCTTGAGTGGAAATTACTCTTGCTGTCATTATACCAAAAGAATGAATGGCGTTATAATGAAGCCAACTTATCTATAGATGGGAATGAGACAGCCATGGCCTTCGGAGTGAAAAGAGAAGAATTAAACGCATGGAAAAAAGCGGTCTCTAACGGGGAGATCGCCTTTTTAACCCATTATTGGCTGGATCCGCGGTTTCCCAGTATCACTACCGTCACCAAGGTAGGCTGCGCTGACCTCGATCGTCTTGCAGCCTGGTGTATTACTAACGGATTGCCTCCACAGCATATTCATAATCGATCGCCGTTTCCCCATTTTGACCTCATCGGTCCTAAACAACCCGAGATCCTTCGGCAGGAAGGGCTCTGGGATCAGCTGACACGGTTTAAGATGCACTAAGCTGAATCTTACTTTTCACGCCGTAAATCTTCCATGATTTTGCGACCCGTCGGGGTTTGTGCCAATCCGCCACCGGCGGTCTCGCGATGCTTCTCAGGCATTGCTGAGCCTACCTCCAGCATAACTTTGATGACCTCATCAGAGGGAATCACACTGCGCACACCAGCCAATGCCATATCGGCAGCCGCAAGTGCCGTGACTGCACCGAAACCGTTACGGACAATGCACGGAATCTCCACCAGACCTCCAACAGGATCGCAGATCAGTCCCAAAGTATTCTTAAGTGCCAATCCAACGGCATGCATGGCCTGAGCCGGAGTTCCGCCACGTAGCTCCGTCAAAGCACCCGCCGCCATACCAATAGCCGAGCCTACCTCAGCCTGGCAGCCACCTTCTGCACCTGATACAAAAGAGTTATTGGCAATGACATAACCGATAGCCCCGGCAGCAAACAATCCGTACACCATGAAGTCATCATCCCATCCGAAGCGCTGTTGACAGCTTAGGAATACGCCGGGAATAATACCGCAAGAGCCGGCTGTAGGCGTTGCTATTATACGTCCCATCGAGGCATTCACTTCAGAAACCGCAAGTGCATAGGCCATCGCTTCTCCGGCTGCACCTCCCAGACAAGGTTCACTAGCAGCATTATATATACCGACACGCTGGGCGTCCAGGCCTGTAAGCCCGCTGCGTGAGGTTGTATTTTCATTCATACCGCGGTGTACGGCCTCTTTCATCACTCCATAATACTGGCTCATCTTGGCGAATTCCTGTTCTTTGGTTCGCCCGGATTCCGCACTTTGCTCCTCCAGCATTAAATCCCCGATGCCTAAATTACGTTCTCCACATAAAACAGCCAATTGGCTTAATGTTTGAAAATTCATGATGTACTTTCCTTCCCTTTATCGTCTTGCTTCAATTCTTGTATCTCGTTTAGATCCACCAGTGTTACCGATTTCACTGCAGGCAAGGCCTTCAGATCTTGGAGCAGCTCCGGTGTAGCCGATTCATCCAACTCAAGGACGGTTAATGCTGCCCCGCTGCGGTTTTTTCGATCCAGAGACATATGCCCGATATTGAATTTCCCCTTGCGCATAACATCCGTTACACTCGCCAGAACGCCTAAATAATCCATATGATTAATTAGAATTGTAGGATACATCCCGCTCAGTTTCACACCGAAGCCATCAATGTCCACAATCTCAATATTGCCGCCGCCAATAGAAATACCGGTAAGAGTAAGCTCATTACCGCTATCTTTACCGGTTAACCGCAGCTGCACTGTATTCGGATGAGGAAACAATCCTGCTCCTTGCCGGAATGAAATTTCCATTCCCAGCTCTTCAGCCAGCTCTATTGAATCAGGCAGACGGGGATCATCCGTGGAGAAATCCAGCAGTCCGCCGGCAATCGCCCGATCCGTTCCATGGCCCTGATAGGTTGCTGCAAACGAACCGAAGAATATAACCTCCGCCAAGCGCGGTATTTCTCCCAGCACCTGCCGGGCCGCTCTGCCGATTCGAGCCGCGCCCGCCGTATGTGAACTCGAAGGCCCAACCATTGCTGGACCAATAATTGAGAATACATCCTTAAATCTCATACAAAAGCCTCCACCTTCAAAACTATACTTTCGAAATTCGACAGATATGATATAGACCCAACCGAATTGCTTAATATAGTATACTGCACAGACGACGTACCTACACGTTAATAATTAACGTCATTTACAAATTTTTATGTATCCTGAGAATACAGAGCAAGCCCGTCCCTAAACTGCCAACCGACTCCACTCCAGAAGCCCCGCCCCAGCTCATTGTCTCCAATCACCATTAGATGACATTTGGCGATTCCTTCTTCCCGAAGATTGTTCAGGCATCTGTTCACGAGTTCCCGGCCAACCCCCCGGCCCCGGCAGGAGGTGCTCACGGCAACATGATACATAAATCCGCGACGCCCGTCATGTCCGCATAGAGCCGTACCGGCAACATTCCCGTCCTCATCCTCGCAAATCTGACTTAAACCGGCATTGCGCTGTAAGTAACGCGTGATTTCTTCTTCAGAATCGGCTGCACTGAGCCCCATACCCTCTGTGTTCTCCCATAACTTGTAGGCAGCGGAATAATCTTGTGCCAACATTTCTCTATAAATCATGACTCTCGCTCCTCTCCCTAACGGTTCTTCACGAACCGATACCCTGTAATTTGATAGCCCATTGACTCATAAAAAATATGGGCTTCACGAACTCTTCCCATACCGCTCGCCAGCCAGGTACCTATGCAACCTCGCTCGGAAGCCAAATGTTCCGCATAAGCGATAAGACTTTTACCAATTCCGCGTCTTCGAACTCTCCGATCGGTAACCAGCAGGGAAACTTCCCCGTAACGGCCCTTTTCATTATTTTCCCGGAGTCTGAACCCCAGCGCCCCCAACACAGACGTTTTCCCCCCGCCGGTAGTCTCAGTGCACACATACAGCTCCTCTGTAGGACTCCTATCGATAAAATCAAGACGGCGTTCCATCTCCTCGGGTAAAAGAGGTCTTCCGTTCAACTGCTCCATTAACCGACATAAGCCCTTGATATCCTCATTGGAGGCTTTGCGGATCTGTAATTCCATGCTACTTCAACTCCTTCACGCGCCATAGAATGTTCTATTGATTTAATCAATGTAACATGTACCAGTTGACCTAATCTACAAGGCATTGGACGAAGTTCATTAGTAATTATCACAAATTTACGGAAATTCAGAAGGCGTTCCCTGTCGCTTGCACCCTTTTTTGGGCGGGTGAATAGAAATATACGAGCACATCAAGTTATCACAACGGGAGGAGTACCGCCGGCTCCATGTGAAGGGTGGATCTCGCTCCCTATGAGGGGACAAAACCAGTATGAACAAAACCCATTTTGACGAAATTCCGTCCGTCCGCCTGACAGCCGGAATGTATGCCCTCAGTAAATTGGCATGCGCGGGGCTGACTTTTCTTCTGCTGTCTTTATACGTACTCTGGGTGCCGGAAATTGAAGGCAAACCTCAGGGATGGCCGGTCACCATCCCCTACGCCGTCTATGTCTATGGATTGACCGCATCACTCGCAGCCGACGCACTTCTTCGCCTACTGTCCCATAAAACTATGGTTTTAAGCCTGACATTGTATGGACTTTCGGGCCTCGGGGCCGGACTCTGGGTAGCTGCGGAGGAAGGTGGCGTGTGGCTGCAATGCGCCGTAGCGGGGGTATTGCTCCTGGTAATCTTCTATGCCACAGAGGTTATAACAGAGCGGACACCACTGCTGCTCCCCGTATTCGCGCTGTTTGCTCCACTTCTTTACCTGTTGCTTATGTGATCCCATGCCTTATAACGCTTCTATAATATCCCCAGCAATTAATGCAGACGGATCATGCCGTTGATGTGATGCTCTTTCTCCGGCCAGTCCATGCAGGTATACACCGAATGCCGCAGCCTGTGCCGCATTCAACCCCTGTGCAAGCAGGCTGGAAATCATACCGGTAAGCACATCCCCGGCACCTCCGGTACCCATTGCAGGACTGCCGGTTGTATTAATAAAGGCCTGTCCTTCCGGGGTTGCGATGACGGTATGTGCTCCTTTTAACACTAGAATAACCCCGTACTCTCGGGCATAATCCAGAGCCAGTTGAATACGGTTCCGCTGAACTTCAACCGTAGTTACACCTGCCAGTCGGGCCATCTCACCGGGATGGGGAGTCAAAATAACCGGATGGCGGCGGCTTGTCCAAAGCCGGTTATCGGTTTCAGCCAGGATATTCAGGGCATCCGCATCGATCACCAGTGGGCAGTCCGTACCTTCCCAGATGGAACGCAGCCAATCCGTATCTCCCGCAAACCGACCCAGTCCGGGGCCGACAGCGGTAACATCGCGCTCGGCACTAAGCTTCAGCACCTCCCGAGCGGTATCCTTATTCCAACTGCCGTCTTCTTCGCCGCCAACCTCTGCCAGCATAAGCTCAGGTACAGGACCTACGGCATAGGGAAGCAGCTTCCGCGGGAGCGCCCAAGTCACCAATCCACAGCCGGCACGCAGTGCTGCCCGGGAAGCAAGCAGACCCGCACCGCTCATCCGCAGGGTGCCACCTGCAAGAAGTACATGCCCGTAGGTTCCTTTATGGCCTTCGGGCGAACGATGGCGTGAAGTATCCACGTTAAGATCATCACGAAGGACGGCGGGGGTCAGCCAGTACACGGCTGACCCCTGTTTGCGCGCCAGAGCGGATGGAATCCCGATGGAGCGAACCACGATGTGCCCGGCAGCTCCTGCGCCGGGGTACTGCAGCAGGCCTCGCTTGAGAAACGCGAGGCATACCGTAACGGACGCATGAATACACGGCTCATGCGTCTGCCCCGTGTCCGCGTCCAGCCCGCTAGGGATGTCCGCGGACACGATGGGCTTGCCGCTGCTGTTCGCGGCGGCAATCAGCTCCGCATAGGTGCCGCGCGGGGCACCCGCGGCACCGGTGCCGAGCAGCGCGTCCAGTATGCCGCTGTATGCGGCGATATCCAGCTTGTCCCTGCCGTAGACTACGGCGGACAGGCCCATCGCCGCAGCGGCATCGCGCTGCAAGGCAGCTTCGCCGGTCAGCGACTCCGGCGGCACGGCATACACCAGCGTGACGGCGATGCCCGCCTCGCTGAGGTGCCTTGCGGCGGCCAGTCCGTCGCCGCCGTTATTGCCTTTGCCGACCAGGACGAGCCATCGCTCGGCGGCGGCAGTGCCCAGTGTCAGCGAGGAATCTCCGCTGACACGGAACCCATCGCGGCTCCCATAAGAAGCCGCAGGCTCTACCTTCTCTTGCCACTTGCACAGCGCAATAATCTCCTCCGCAATGGCCCGTCCGGCGTTCTCCATTAACGCAATCGCCGGAATACCCAGGCCCTCAATGGTCTCACGGTCCAATTGACGCATTTGCTCTACAGTCACCACATACATGGCCTATCCCTCCGTTCACTTACACTTTCACTGCATCTTCACGGGCTCAAAACCAAAATCAGTGGTTGACCGTTTGTGAAACAAACCGCTACGGGTTCGGAGGGTTCTTGCGATCGCTGTTAAAGCCTGATTTCTGGATTATAAAATAAATTATACAGGTTGAAATCGGCTTTAAAGGCGAAGACTGCCGTTTCTCCAGAATCCCTCCGACCCATCGCTCTGTTCGCTCATACAGTCAACCTCTGATTTTAAGATTGAGCCTCTTCACGTACACTTTTCACCTGCCCTTTATCTCTTCTCTTTTCTCTCTTCTTCTCTTATTAAGATTTCTAATAAGCTACCGTGAATCGGGCGCGGCTGTAGTTACCTTCTTCCAGCTCATCGATGATAGCCGCCGCATAATCTTCCACACTTATCACACTGTTCCCGTTCTCATCTACTACCAGTTGATCCAGACCGATACGAAACTGCCCTGTACGGCGGCCCGATTGAATAACAGCCGCAGGTGAGGCATAAGAATAATCCAGCTCCGAACCGCTATAGATCTCATAGGCATCGGAATGCGCAGCAGCTAACGGCCTTACCTCTGCCGGGAACTCAGGTGTATCCATCAACATTTCTCCTGACTCCGTCCGCAGACTGCCTGCCCCTCCCACTATAATCAGTCGGTTAAGTCCTGCGGCAGTCAGTCCTTCTACTAACGAAGTGGCAGCCTCAAGCAGCTCCCGTTCCTTTCCCCATTCCGGTCCATAAGCGCTAATGGCAGCTTCATGCCCTTGGGCAGCAGCGCTCACTGACGCAGGGTCCAGAATATCCACTTTCAACGTACGCAAACGTTCATGCACAATATCCAATTTATCCGGTTGACGTACTGCCGCCGTAACTTCATGCTTCCGCTTCAGGGCCTCTTGCAATATAGCCCGTCCAATGTTTCCCGACGCACCAAACAATACAACATTCATCTTAAATTCCTCGCTTTCTTTGTTTAAGGCATGGTCTGGCCTTCATCATAATTTATCCTATATCCACAATCCGAAACCCTTTTGTAATAGAATGATGTTAATATGAAACGAATCCTGTCTTCAGCCGTAAAAGCAGTTATTAAAACACATACTTTCAATATACATTAAAAAAGGTTGGTGAACTAAGATGTCTCCTTTAGCCAAGCTGTTAAAATGGGGAACTTTTGCCTACGAGGCCTTCCTCGCCCTGCCGATTATCGGCGGATTATTTGTCCTAGCTAACGGATGGATTCCGCTAGGCATTGCATTCCTGCTTCATGCTATTGCTATTGTTGTATTATTTAAGGAACGTGGACCTGTGATCGGGAACATTGTCGGTGTGGTTACCTCTATCATAGGCTTTATCCCTATTGTGGGATGGGTTATGCATGGAATTACAGCCCTCATACTGCTTGTGGAGGGTATCTCTACTTCCCGGCGAACACCGCGTTATTAAGCAAGACATGAAAAAGGGGGTGTCCGATAAGCCACGAAATGGCTACTGGGACTTCCCTTGTTTTTGGAGTCGGATAGACGGTTGTGCTTGTGAGGACGCTCTACGAACGGACCGTTGCTAATCGCTGTTTAAGCGGATAAAGTTTCTAAAATTTCTCCAAAAATCACAAAAAGAAACCTCTCTTTGGCAAAATGGAGTTACCACACAACCATTTCAAAGGAGAGGTTTCTTTTGTACATCCAATTTCTACGAAGTGAAGAAGCTTACGGCTTAGCCGTGCGTCGAAGGACAGAACCTGAAAGTGTGTATGGTCAACTGAAAACAACCGGGACTTCCGAGATTTCTTCTTCGCGGTATGGAGAAAGTGAGCCCTGAGGCCGGGTGGAATTCGCTTGCCCATAATCTGCCGAAGCAAGAGCCAATGACCAATAACGCAGAGCAGAAAAACTGAATGTCTTTATCCCAGGCGGCTTTTAGAATTGTCATACGTCAGTCTCCATAAAATAATTATTAGACTTACCCTAGAAATTGAAACAGCAACAGCTAAGGACGAGAAATAAAGTACTAGACTGTCGCTGTTTCATTGAACTAACGTTCTCCGTTAGCGTAATGACTAATTTAATCTTGCTCCTCCATCCATTTATAAGATTCTATCTTTTCATCAATCATCTTCAGGTTGTTCTTCAGTTCATTAATTTGAGCAAGAACGTTTCTTTGATGGGCTTCCAACAGCTCTCTTCTTGCACTTATTGTAGCTTCACCTTGACTTCGCAGATCAGAAAATCGCTTCATATCGCTGACTTTCATTCCTGTTACCCGCAATCGGAGTAAAAAATGAATCCACGAGATATCAGACTCTGAATACTGGCGATACCCATTTGTATCTCGATGGACCCCGTATAGCAATCCGATTTTCTCATAATAGCGCAATGTGTGAGCAGTAAGCCCTGTCATTTCTGAGATTTGTTGAATTGTAAAAAAATTAGGTTCCATAAATATAATTATAGCACATCAAAAAAAGCCATTGCTTTAGAGTGCACTCTAAAGTGTAACATTTAATTCAAGTTACACAGAGGAGGAATAAAATATGTCAAATGAACGTTATACACGTGGTTGGGAAAAACTAATGCAAATAGACGGTGAAGGAGGAAAACGTGTTATTGAGTCAATGAGGGACATTGCTCCCGACCTGGGAAAGTACGTTGTTGAATTTGCTTTTGGAGAAATATACTCAAGGGAAGTTCTTGATCTCAAACAGCGTCAGCTAATAACGGTCGCATCGCTTACAACACAAGGCGGATGCGAGCCACAGCTTAACGTGCATATCAACGCAGCTCTCAATGTAGGACTTACGCCCAATGAAGTAATTGAAGCGATTATGCATTGCATTCCCTATACTGGTTTTCCAAGAGTTCTTAATGCCGTTTTTGTTGCCAAAGAAATTTTTGAAGAAAGAGATTTGAAAATTGTGAATTAAGACAACTATCCTGCCCGTTAGTTTAATGCCCTCGCCAGTCTATATAGACTGTACTTAAGATTTATTCCCTAGAAGTGTAGCAGTAACTATGAAGTATGTTTAGAATTGAGTTTCCAACCGTGAGCCCTTACTAAAATGATTAGGCGTTCATGTAGGACCACTCGGGGAGAACCTCTGACAGATTTGATTGTTCTCAAGTAACCGATTATTACATGTTTGTTTTAGATCCATTTTGCTACTAGGACTCTGTATCTGTGATAAAAAAAGTTTAGAAGGAAAGTTCCCCTGTAAATCATAAATAAAATCGTTTAATCAACATATAGAGGGAAAAATCCCCTATAAATTCAACGAAATTATCTATATTGAGCCAAAACCTGAATTTATAGGGGATAATTCCTTCTAAATAACTCCACAGGGGTTGAATCCTTAAATTTAGTAGGAAAAATCCCTTCTAAATAAGCTGAAGAAAAAAAAATTACAAAAAGCGAGAAGGAACGAAAGGTAATATGAAAACCATAGAAGCGATAGCAAGCGCCTTGTATCCGAATTAACGTTACTACGTTTAAGAGATCATCCATGCGAACCCGTTGGAAGTCAATGATCGGCTTTGAATTCACCTATAGATCAAAAATTCGGTCTATATAGTACTTTATTTTAAAAACAAAAGAACTGTCCCATTCGTAGAAAATTCTACTTATAGGACAGCCCCTTCTTCTTTATACTATGAAATTCCCTGAATTCCCTTGACGGGATCACTAACCCCGCCCTACAGAACGGGAATCGGTCCGCCGGCTTCCGGCTTCTCCACTAATTCGTGCTGAGCTATTCTCAAAACGTTTACGCTCTGTTCGCTCCATTTGTACGATCTGGCCTTCATGCACAACAATATGCAATGAGCCGAATTCCATATCATCCAAAAGTTCTGCAATCCGTTCCAGCCATATTTCATCCACCTTCAGCGGTTTAGCCATTCTCCAGCCTCCCTTTCCCCGGACCGGGGGTTTATCCCATATCAATTCCGTTATTACCCACCTGCATACTACGCTTTAAGCTAGCATGGAACAAAACTGCTGTCAATGTACACTTTTACGAGTTACCCAGCTTTTGATAATCATCGTTACCAGTGCCAGCAGCAGCAGGAGCGAAGCCACCGCGAAGGACGCGGAGAACTGATATTCGTTATATAAGATTTCGACATGCAAGGGGAGCGTATTGGTTTCTCCGCGAATATGTCCTGACACTACAGAAACCGCACCAAACTCTCCCATCGCCCGAGCGTTACATAAAATTATTCCGTACAGCAGACCCCACTTAATGTTTGGAAGCGTAACTCTGAAAAAGACTTGCCAGCCACGTGCACCTAATGTGATTGCGGCCTCTTCTTCCTGCGTTCCCTGATCCTCCATAAGCGGGATTAATTCCCGCGCCACAAACGGAAAGGTTATAAACAAAGTCGCCAGAATGATACCCGGCAAGGCAAAGACAACTTTGATATCATGGTCGCTCAGCCAAGGTCCAAACCAGCCCCGTGCGCCAAAGATCAGTACAAATATCATTCCGCCAATAACAGGTGATACCGCAAAAGGCAAATCAATCAGCGTAATAAGCATCCCTTTACCGCGGAATCTGAATTTAGTAATGGCCCAAGCGGCAATGACCCCGAATACCGTATTCAGCGGAACGGTAATAGCTGCGATAAGTAAGGTCAGTCTAAGAGCCGAACGTGCATCAGGATCGATCAAGGCCGCCAGATATACATCCCACCCCTTCTTCAACGATTCCGTCAGCACGATGATCAGCGGAAGAGCAATGAGCCAAAAGAGCACCAGCCCGGCTGCTCCAATCAGAACCCACTTTACAATGGATGATTCTGTGGTAGCGGGTGAAGATGAACTCTTCTTCGGACGAGCGGCGGCATAGATGGGAACGGTACCCGCCATAAGTATTCCTCCTAACCGTTTTGTGTGTCTAAATTTAGCTCGAAGTCTTCCGTGCCCACCGCTGAAGCGTGTTAATGACCAGCAGCATGAGGAAAGAGATCAGTAGAAGTATTAAGGCAACAGCCGTTGCGCCGGCATAGTCGTATTGCTCCAGCTTAGACATGATGAGTAGCGGAGCAATCTCTGTTCTCATCGGCATATTGCCAGAGATGAATACAACTGATCCGTATTCGCCAATCCCGCGGGCAAATGCCAGCGCAAAGCCTGTTAGTAAGGGAGGGAACAACTCTGGCAGAAGAATGGTGAAAAAGGTTCGCAAGCGTCCCGCTCCCAGCGTCGCCGCCGCCTCCTCCATATCCTTTTCCATGTCCTCCAATACTGGCTGTACGGTGCGAACCACGAACGGAATTCCAATAAACATCAGAGCGATCGTAATGCCCAGAGGTGTATAGGCTACCTTGATCCCCAGCGGGTCCAACATCGACCCGATCCAACCGTTGGCGGAATAAAGAGCGGTCAGCGATACACCCGCTACGGCTGTCGGCAATGCAAAGGGCAGATCAATCAAGGCATCAAATATTCTCTTTCCGGGAAAGTCGTACCGCACCAATACCCAAGCGAGAAGCAGACCCAGAAATCCATCCACAAGAGCTGCGGCGGCAGCTGTACCCAGGCTTACCCGGTACGAAGCCAGAACCCTGGGATCTGTCGCTACATCCCAGAACTTACTCCAGCTCAGCCCTGTAGAATTGAAGAGCAGCGCAGATAAGGGCAGCAGCACAACCAGACTCAAGTATAATACGCTAAAACCCATCGTAAGCCCGAAGCCTGGAAGTACTCTCCGCTGTGCCGCGCTAGTATTGGTGACAGTCATCCTTAATTCATCCTCTCCCTGCCTTCGGCTCTTTGGCCGATTAGCAGTTCCCATAACCGCTTAGCTGAAGCTATTAGCTGCCGGGAACGTAAATCTTGTCAAATATTCCGCCATCATTAAAGTGTTTCTCTTGCGTTTCTTTCCAGCTCCCAAATTTATCTGCCAGTGTGAACAGCTTGATCTCCGGGAATTTATCTTTGAACTGTTCTTTTACACTATTCAGGGTAGGGCGATAGTAGTTCTCTGCAGCGATGGTTTGCCCCTCTTCACTGTAAAGATATTTGAGGTAAGCCTCAGAAACCTCTCTAGTTTCTTTTTTATCCACTACCTTATCGACAACGGCTACAGGAGGCTCTGCCAGAATACTCTCGGACGGGTTAATAATCTCGAATTTATCAGGTCCCAGTTCCTCTACAGACAGATAAGCTTCATTCTCCCAAGCAATCAACACATCACCGATTCCACGCTCTACAAAAGTTGTAGTCGAACCCCGCGCTCCTGTATCCAGTACGGGTACATTCTTGAACAACCCTTTTACGAACTCCTCAGCCTTAGCTTCATCATTATTATTATGATCCAGCGCATAACCCCAAGCCGCCATATAGTTCCACCGCGCTCCCCCGGAGGTTTTCGGATTCGGAGTAATGACTTCTACGTCATCCTTAAGCAAATCCGGCCAGTCTTTAATCCCCTTTGGATTGCCTTTACGAACTAGAAATACTATGGTCGATGTATAAGGTGAACTGTTAAGATCGAACTTGCTCTGCCACCCTTCATTAATGAGCCCCGCTCCCTGCAATGCGTCTATATCATATCCAAGCGCTAGCGTGACTACGTCTGCTTCCAGACCGTCAAGGACAGCACGGCTTTGTTTGCCTGAACCACCATGAGATTGCTTAATGGTAACCTTCTGTCCGGTTTCCTTCTCCCAATAAGCAGAAAAGGCTTTATTATAGCTTTCATACAACTCTCGGGTAGGGTCATAAGACACATTCAGCAATTCAACCGGATCCTTGGCTGCCGGTGCTTTCGTCGGTTCTGTCGTCGCGGTGTTGGCAGCATTTGTGGCCGTTGAGGCATTGGCTGCATTAGTCTGAGTGTTATTAGTTCCGCAAGCTGTAAGCCCTGCTGTAAGTACTAATGCAAAACCCGTAATAAGCCCTTTTTTAATTTTCTTATTCATCCCTAACCACTCCCCCATTGTGTTCTTATAAATTGGTTCATTCATACCGTCAGATTAAATCTTGAATAAAAAAAGAACGGAGGAAGCCCATTGTGAGCAGGTCAAACCGGTTCATTTACAACCGTGTCTGCGAGCCTTATAACGGGCGTTCCTCCGTTCGTACGGTAAGAACTATCAAATTTAATTATTCCTACCTGCTTAGTAGGTTATAAAGCTAATAATACGGATTCCCCTTTGTCCTGTCAAACCTTTTTTTCTCTATATTAGTCTTCCGTTTTGCCCATACCTGAACGGTGGGTGATGTTCCTGTAAGACCCACTTGTCATCTATGCTGTAAAGTAATATTATTGCTACATCTTATGGGAAGTTGAATAATCACCGCAAAAGTCGGGGGAGAACATCAATCATGGGTATGGAGATAGAATATGTCCCTGCGCCGGCGAGGCCGCGGCTGCATCGGCGCATATTTGGGGAAATGGGTAGACGGATCAGGGAAACCTACCGATACGATACCGTGCTATGGCGAACAGCTTTTGCCGGTCTATGGATCGCTTGTTTTTTAGTCTTTGCGGTTACCATGCTGGGTGTGCCTACGGGATTTGGGATCCCGGCTGACATTACGCTGGCAGCCGGAGCTGGAACCATTGTGCTCGCGTTTGCAGGAAATCTACTGGCTGTACTGCTGTCATTGACAGGACTACGAGCTCCGCGTTTATTCTTAGGAAGTTTACTTACGGATATAGGCATCATTCTTATTATCCTTTATTACAGTGATCTTGAAATAGAAGCAGCAGCTGCGGTAGCTGTTCTGGTCTCCTTGCTGGGGGCAATCTTAGGGCTGGCTATAGGCCTGCTGCGAAGCAGACGTATGCTTATGGGTCTTCTGTTAACAGCTATGCTGACCCTGTCTCCTCTTGCTTTGGCAAATGGTGGTCTTGAGGAGATCCCTGTTAGCGGCAGCCCAACCTTTAATAACAGTGTTGTTCCGTTGGCAGCCTTAAATCCCGGTCTTCCGGGATCCTTTGCCTATCACAGCTTTACGTATGCAAGCGGTAAAGACACACACCGTGAAGAATATGGAGCAAAGGCAGACTTATTGTCCTCTGCCGTAGACGCTTCTGCTTATATTAAAGATTGGCCGCAGCTGCGTTCTCTGTTCTGGGGATTTGATTACAGCTCTCTTCCACTCAACGGGCGCGTCTGGATGCCCGATGGAGAAGGTCCTTTTCCCATCCTGCTCATGGTGCATGGCAATCATATGATGGAGGACTTTTCAGATGGGGGATATGCCTACCTGGGGGAACAGCTGGCAAGCCGCGGCTTCATCGCGGTCTCTCTGGATGAGAACTTTTTGAATTACTCCGCTTGGTCAGGCATACCCGACAAAGATTTCGAAGTTAGGGCTTGGATGATATTGAAGCATCTGGAGCAAATTCGAGACTATTCGGAGAAGCCGGACAATCCCTTCTACCATAAAGTTGATTACGGGCAAACGGCACTGCTGGGGCATAGCCGTGGCGGGCAGGCCGTCGCTATGGCTGCAGACGCCGGACGTTGGTTCAAGGGAGATTCAGCATTGGCTGTAACCAAGCAGTTTCATATTACTTCGGTCATTGCCTTAGCGCCTACCGACAAATCAATAGACAGCCAACAAGCCCGGCTAAACGATGTTAACTATTTAACACTGCAGGGTGCCCGTGACGGAGATGTACATGATTTCTATGGAGATCGGCAGTATATTCGCTCGTCCTACTCCCGGGGTTCAACCGCTTTTAAGAGTTCCTTGTACATCGCTGATGCCAACCATAGCCAATTCAACAGCGATTGGGGACTGCGTGATCAATCACTCCCGGCAGGGTTATTTCTTAGCCGAAGCGGCATCATGGACCCGAACGAACAAAGGCAAATCGCCAAGGTTTATGTATCTGCATTTCTGGAAACTACACTTCATGGAAATAAAGATTATCTCGGGTTGTTCCGCGACTACCGCAGTGGACTGGAGTGGCTGCCGGAGACCTCCTATTACAACCGATTCCAAAGCGGGGGTTACAGGCAGATTGTATCCTTTGATGAGGACCGCAATAAGACTACAGCCGGACGAAGCGGAACTGCTACTGCTGAAGGCCTGCGATGGACGGAGGATTTGGCTAAAGACCGTGAATCCAAGAGCAAAGCCACCTATGGACTTGTCCTGGAGCGGACTGCCCTGAAGGATGCCAAGGCCGCTTACAGTATTCAACTTCAATCAAGTGCTGTAAAGGATGCTGCATTATCCGGTGCAATGGGCTTAACCTTCTCTATGTCTAACCTTAATAATTTCACTTCCGGGGATACAAGCCACTCCGTAAGTCCGCCTGTTATAGAGGTGGAGTTAAGGGACAGCAACCATAACACAGCGCGTCTGGCACTTGCAGAGGTTAGGGAAGTTTTACCGCTTCCACGAACCCTGTTCACGTTGACTCCCTGGTTGGAAGATCGAATAAGTGATCATAAATACGGCGATCCATCTGAGGCCGTTTTTCAAACGTATGAGCTTCCGTTCAGTAGATTTGCACAGGAGTTTCCCTCCTTCGAGCCGAAGAATATTACGGAGATCACCTTTTACCTCCAAGGCCCCGGGGATAAAATTATGCTGGATGATATAGGCTTCTATGACGAAGACACGTTATACCAATAACTATTTGGCTCATGCTGGACCTAAAGATAGAAGCCCGTCAGTAAACGGACAGAGAAGACCTTATTTGAGCAAAACCGGAAGATTGAGGAGTTAAACGGACTCCAGGGACACTATTGAGCAGTTTTCTTCCCAAACGAGGATGTTTTTGATGGAATAACGTCTCCTGAGTCCGCTTCATGTTTCGCATAACCCCTTGAGACTTAAATAGCGGCTATACAGTCCGCAGCACAGAGGTGTGAAGTAAAAATGGTTAGCGATCTTCATCCCTAATATATAACTTTATTTCTCTGAAAAGAGTCCGATCCTTGGTCTAATACATGATAAGGTGCGGACTCTTTTGTTGTATAAAATACTATATAAATTGTACCAAAGACTTACTTGTTGGGAGTGTGGTAGTTACTACAGTGAATGTTTAGACTTCCAGCCGCTATTGTCTCCCGATTTCTTTGATTTGTACCGCTGTCCGCGGATGAAATCCAGAGACAGCTTATGCTTACGCTTACGATGCGAGCTTTCCTACGGAAAGCTTTCGGGCGGTCGCTGACGCTCTTCCAGTTCCAAAATCCCCTTTCGTTACTACCAACCCGAGGTTGTTATTTAGTTCAGTCTATATACATAGATTGTACTTAAGATTTCTCTTTGGGAGTGTGTAATAACAACGGCGAATGTTTAGACTTCGAGCCGAGAGCAGCCATACGAAAATAATTAGGTGTTCATGTAGGACAACCGTGGGAAATAAAGTTTAGAGGGAAAATTTACCTGTAAATCATAAATAAAACCTTATAATCAACATTTAGAGGGAAATATCCCCTCTAAATGCTAGGAATTTATCCACTTTGATGCTTTTTGAGGCTAAAACCTGAATTTAGAGGGAAATATTCCCTCAAAATAACTCGATAAGTGGTTCAATCCTTAAATTATATAAATTGTACTAAAAGATTTACTCCTTGGGAATTGGGAATGTAGTAGTAACTATGGAGTATGTTAGGCTTTGAGTTTCCAACCGTGAGAGGCCTTACGAAGATGTTTAGGAGTTCATATAGGACCAAGCGGTGAGAACCACTCACAGATTTGTTTGTTCTCTAGTAACTGATAATTACAAGTTTGTTTTAGAACCAGTTTGCTACGAGGACTCTGTACCTGTCATAAATAAAGTTTAGAGGGAAAGCTTCCCTGTAAATCATAAATAAAACCGTTTAATCAACATATAGAGGGGAAAAATCCCTATAAATTCAACAAAATTATCTATATTGTACTAAAACCTGATATTAGAGGGGAAGATTCCCTCTAAATAAAACCAAAGGGTTTGAATCCTTAAATTAGTAGGAAAAATTCCTTCTAAATAAGCTGAATAAGCTGAAGAAAAAAAATTCAAAGAGTGAGAAGGAATGAAAGGTAATATGAAAACCATAGGAGCGGTAGCAAGCGCCTTGTATCCGAATTAACGTTACTACGTTTATGAGAAGCATCAATACGAACCTGTTGGAAGTTAATGATGGGCTTTGAATTCACCTGTAAATCAAAAGTTCAGTCTATATAGTAGGAAAAATTCCTTCTAAATTTAGACTGAACTAATGAAGCACCTGGTTGTTGTTCATACATGTTTCACAGAAGTTCTCATCACATTCGGATTAACGTTACTACATTTATTAGATGCATCCATGCGAATCCGTTGGAAATCATTGATTGGCTTTAAATTCACCTGTAAATCAAAAGTTCAGTCTATATAAGTCGATTTAATTAGAGAAATTTAATGCAAACCGGAGCCGAAACTCCCAGTTCATTTCCCGTAGGAATAAGTCGCCCGTTATCAGCATCTATCGTATAAGACGTAATAGTACTGCTGTTCTGATTGGCAACCAACATAATATTATTAAAGATCGCGAAGTTACGCGGATCCCGTCCACCTGAGGTTTGCCAATCGGAAGCTGTCAGCAGACCGCTTGAATCGTCAATAGTGAACAACACAATGCTATCATGACCCCTGTTGGAGGCATAAAGGAATCTCCCGCAGGATGAGATATGAATATCAGCTGCCGTATCATCACTTCCCGCTATATAATGCTCCGGAAGCGTTGGAATATGCTGTAGAATGTTCAGATTCCCAAATGTATCATCATTCGTAAATACCGTTACCGTATTATTTAACTCATTGACTACATATACCCACTTTCCGGAAGGATGTAACGCCAGATGGCGCGGTCCTGATCCCGGTGGCAAGTTCACTTCGCGATGAGTGGTCAGCAGACCGCCTTCCATACTGTAGAAAATAATTTGATCCAAACCCAGATCACATACCATCACTCGCTCCCCGCTGCTGTCCGGAATGATCGAGTGCGGATGAGGAGCGTCCTGACGATCCTCACGAATGCCTTGGCCTGTATGCCGTACCTGGGAAGACATCTTCTGAAGCGAGCCGTCACTATTTACAGGAAATACATTCACGTTACCCCCAGAGTAATTAGAGACGAATACGTAATCCTCTTTCTGACTGATTGACACATAACAAGGAGACCCTCCACCGGTTGATCGACCCCCAAGAGAGATGAGGGCTTTAGTGTCGTGATCCACAGAATAGGCATGAATTTCTCCCGCATCTTTTTCACTAACAGCATACAGAATAGTTCCTGCCTCGTTCAGTGCTAAATAAGAAGGATTCTCTATACCTTTGGTCCCGGCAAGAATCCTCATTTCACCTCCATCAAGATTCAAGGCGCATAAGAATAGGGATTCCTTTTCTTCTGAGCTGTAAGTTCCAACATAGAATAAAACTTGATCAGAGCGTTCCATGACAGCGACTCCTTTAAGTTAGAGTGAATGAAATTGTACAGGTACATAGTTATATTTCACCACTATAGCATGTTTAGGTTTTGCATTCATCTGAGTATTTCTCCGCTTATTCTAGGACATACTAATACTTAATTCACCAAAATATTACACCTGATTTAAACGCTCAGCATTAGGTTAATAGTTACCATCCAAGACAACAATAAACTAAAGGAGCTGAAGCATAATGAGTTTTTTATGGATGCTGATTGTTGGCGGTATTATTGGTTGGTTGGCAGGATTGATCATGGGTCGTGATATTCCGGGAGGAGTTATCGGTAATATCATTGCCGGTATTTTGGGCTCATGGTTAGGTGGATTGATCCTAGGTAGTTGGGGACCAGAGGTTGGCGGATTCTTTGTCCTTCCTTCATTAATCGGGGCGATTGTACTCATCTTCATCGTGAGTCTAATCCTCCGTTCGGTCGGTGGACGAAGCCGTTCTTAATGCCTACAATAAAGTAGGTAGTTAATTAATAACTAGGGGGGCTGTCCCGAAAGCCATAACAATGGCTGCCGGGACAGCCCCCTGCTTTTTATGCAGATCTCCTGTACAATCCCAACACATTAACCCCCTAATCGAGGCAGATGAGTTCAATGTTTTGCCATCGACTTTTCTGTTATAATGTAGGCACAAGTGACTCAAATCACAGAGAGGTCGTGAATCATGGGCAATATTAACCCTTCGTATCTTCATATTGGCTCTACCTTAGGTGCCGTATTCATGGCTCTGATGGTTATATTTATTCGCCTCAAGGCAAGTGCACGTCCAGTTACTATCCGAAAAATATGGATACCACCGCTCGGTATGTCTACCGGCTTTGCCATGTTTGTCGCTCCTCAGGTTAGGTTCCCCTTATGGTGGGCCGTTATCGCCTTTGTCATCGGGTGGTTTATCTTTGCTTATCCTTTAATACGCAGCACAACGTTTGAACAACGAGAGGGAGAAGTTTACGCACAACGCTCCAAGAGCTTTGCCTTTATATTGCTTGGACTGCTTTTAGTCCGTACGCTACTGCATGAATTTATCAACCGGTATATTTCGGTACCGCAATCAGGCGGACTTTTTTTCATTCTTGCCTTCGGGATGATCGTTCACTGGAGACTCTTCATGTATAAACGATACAATGTTCTTGTCTCCCCCAAAAAATCGCCTTCTACCCCCTAAATCTTCACCTCTATACCATTCGCCGGATCGCAAGGAGCTGAGTCATTCCGCCCTGTTTCCGGCGTTTTTTTGGGCGCATCTTTACTTTTTTCGCATACAATAATACATATAACTGTTCGGTTAGTTCCCATCATCCGTATAGTTAATGTCAATTATAAATAAATGTACACGGATTTCCTGTTCCCTATGTCAGGTAAGTTACGGCAGGATACGTTAAAATAAGAGCAAAACTACGCATATGCAACCGAAGTAGGTTCTTGCTCTGAGCAATACCTTACACCGCATAGGCATTGCAAATTTTTATAGAGAGGGGGGATTGGATTTGAAAAGTAAATCGAGGAAAGTTGCAATCGTAGGCTCCGGCATGGTCGGCTCAAGCTGTGCCTACTCCATGGTTAATCAGGCCATCTGTGATGAGATCATGATGATTGACCGCACCTATGACCGCGCGATGGCACAAGCTCTTGATCTCTCCCATTGTATGGATTTCACAGGTACACGCACCAAGGTATACGCTGGAACTTACAAAGACTGCTCCGCTATGGATGTTATCATTATTACAGCCGGGGCCAATCCGAAGCATGGACAGACACGGTTGGATGTATTAGATGCTGCTGCGGTCATTACGGAAGACATCGTGCGCAAAATTATGGCTGGAGGCTTTGACGGTATCTTCGTTATTGCCGCTAATCCAGTTGATATTGTAACTTATATGGTCTGGAAAATATCGGGTTTACCGCGTCACAGGGTCATTGGTACAGGAACCTCTATTGATTCATCGCGTCTGAAGACATTGCTCTCGGATGTGTTCTCCATTGATCCACGCAGTGTTAACGGCTATGCTCTTGGGGAGCATGGCGAATCCCAGTTTGTGGCCTGGTCGCATGTAACGATTGGAGGCAAACCGATTCTGCAGATTATCGAGCAGCACCGCGAGCGGTTCAGCCATCTGGATCTCGAGGATATCGCCCGCAAAACCAAGGATGCCGGATGGGAGATTTTCACCCGCAAAGGCTCAACTCATTTCGGAATCGGCAGCGCATTGGCCTATATTACCCGTTCTATCCTAAACGATGAACATAAAATCATTGCCGTTTCGTCAATTCTAGACGGAGAATATGGGCAAAGTGATGTCTGCTCCGGCGTCCCTGCTATCATTGGCAGCGATGGAGTCAAGGAATTGCTGGAGCTTAATCTGAATGCGGAGGAAGTTGGTAAATTCAGCGCTTCCTGTGATATCATTCGGGCGGGTATCCACAGCCTTCACTTAAAAGAAAGAGGTTAATATCCTTGCACCAAAAATAAGACCGTACCCTAATTAAAGGGTGCGGTCTTATTTTTATTCCGTGGTTGCCGGATTAGCTCCCAGGTTAAAGTCATCTTCTTCATTATCGCGAATTGTCTTTTGCAGTACGAAGCAAGATACGATCAGGAAGGCAGCAGCTATTGCGTAGTAGCCTTTTACATATAGCGGCTCCTCCAATGTATATAATCCTATGTATTCGAAAAGCACGGCAATGACGAAGCCTGACCAAGAGAGGAACGTAAACGCTGAGGTATTCCGCTTGCGGTGGTTCATGTTCTGCTCCTGCAAGAACTCGTCTTCATCATTATCACGGACAACCTTCTGAAGCATAAATGAGGAAATGATAATCAGCACACCACTTACGGCGTAATATCCTTGAACAGACAAGGGCTCTTTAAGGGTGTAGATTCCAACGAATTCAAAGCCTGCTGCAAGGACAAAAGCCGTCCACGCCATAAAAGTATAGGCTGCAGTGTTGCGTCTTCTGTAGAAGTTCGGTCTTCTCAGAGGTGTAACGCTTGTAGTCGTTTGCAATTCCAGACTCATCGCCTCTTTCGCAGTAATATACTGATTCCCTAATATTTTACTATATAGTAATAAATATTGTCATTCTTTGTTTTACACCAAGAAGAAACGGGCTATGTTTAAAGAAAAGGGTTACACCTCTATAAGTAATTTATGCAGATAGTGCATCATAAATGGCGGAAACGAGCTACCTGAGCGGAATATAGTGTAAAAATGCTTCATAACTGGTGGAAATGAGCTACTGGAGCTGAATATAGTGTAAAAGTGCATCATAACTGGCAGAAACGAGCTACTGGAGCTGAATATAGTGTATAAGTGCATCATAATGGGCGGAACGAGCTACCGGAGCTGAATATAGTGTAAAAGTAAGTGAGTCCGCATAGATAGGGAATTCAGGTAAATGGAGTAAATAGCGTCCGCTGGGTCCGTTAAGCTTACGCATTCATTTTGAGCAGAGATCTATGACGTGTTCCAATTTGGTTTAAGTTTAAAAAAGCCTGCCCCATCCATACTAATGGATGGTGGGACAGACTCAATGAATTTAGGAATGAAATACATCCGTTACCTTCAATGCCCGAACACTATTAAGCACAGCCAATATGGTTACCCCTACATCTGAGAAGACTGCCTCCCACATGGTAGCATATCCGAAGGCACCCAATAGCAGGAAGATGGCCTTGACTCCCAGTGCGAAGATAATATTTTGCCATACGATGGATCTTGTACGCTTGGCAATACCGATGGCAACCGCGATTTTGGACGGCTCATCGTTCATGATCACGATATCCGCCGCTTCAATGGCTGCGTCTGAGCCCAATCCCCCCATTGCGATCCCGACATCCGCTCTTGCCAGGACAGGTGTATCATTGATCCCGTCTCCGACAAAGATAATTTTCTCCCGTTGTGCTTTAAGTGACTCCAACCGTTCGATCTGTTCGACTTTATGCTGAGGCAATAGTTCTGAATAGACTTCATCCAGCCCTAACTGTTTCGCTACAGTCTCTGCCACTGAAGCCGTATCGCCCGTCAGCATCACCGTCTTGGTGATACCCAGCCCCTTAAGGGCTTGAATCGCCCGGGCAGCATCCTCTTTCACTTCATCCGCAATGACGAGAGAACCTGCGTACTGCTTGTCGACAGCAATATGAACAGTGGTTCCCGCTTGCGCAGGTACCCGGTAAGGAATACCCTCACGCTCCATCAATCTTGCATTTCCCGCCAGCACAGTCTTTCCGTCCACGGATACCTCAATACCATGTCCGGATATTTCATTATAATTGCGTACAAGCTCATTATTGATGACGGCATTGTAGGCTTCCCGAATGGATTCTGCAATAGGATGGCTGGAATGGCTTTCTGCATAAGCAGCCACTTGAAGCAGCTCGTTCGCTGAGCGTCCCTCAGCCGGAAAGATTCCGGTGACTTTGAACTGCCCTTTTGTTAACGTTCCTGTTTTGTCGAAAACCACAACCTTAACATCGCCCAGCGCCTCTAAATAGTTGCTTCCTTTGATTAGGATACCGCTTTTTGAGGCCGCTCCAATCCCGCCAAAGAAACCGAGTGGAATTGAAACTACAAGCGCACAAGGACAAGAGATGACAAGAAAGATCAGTGCACGGTAAATCCAGTCTGAAAAGGTGGCCCCGCTGATCAACAACGGAGGAACAATGGCTAGTAACAGCGCTGTAATTACAACTACAGGTGTATAACCCCGCGCAAACTTACGTATGAAGTTTTCAGTCTTCGCTTTATGGCTGGATGCATTCTCAACCAATTCTAATATTTTGGAAACCGCTGATTCGCCGAACGTCTTGGTTACCTCTACGGTAATTACGCCGTTCCGATTAATGAACCCGCTTAATACAGTGCTGCCAAGCCCAACGGAACGTGGTACGGATTCTCCCGTAAGAGCCGATGTATCCATCATGGTGCTGCCTTCAAGGATAATGCCGTCCAGAGGAACCTTCTCACCGGGTTTAACCACAATCCGGTCTCCAATAGAAACTTCCTCCGGTGAGACACGCCGTGTATCCTCTCCCACCTTAAGGTTCGCACTTTCGGGGCGAATATCCATCAATGCAGTGATCGATCTACGGGAGCGGTTAACAGCTAATCCCTGAAATAATTCACCAATCTGATAGAACAGCATAACCGCAACACCTTCAGGATATTCACCAATGGCGAAGGCACCAATGGTAGCCAGTGCCATCAGGAAATTCTCGTCAAACACCTGACCCCGGACGATATTCTTAGCTGCCCGCCATACAATTTCACCGCCTACCACAAAATAGCCCAGCAGGAAGATCAGTAGCTCTGTCAAACCACCTACCGGGAGCAGCATTCCTGCTGCCGCTAGAATACCGCCGCCTGCCAAACGCAGTATTGTACGGCGCGTATTATTCTCCTCATGCTCATGAGTATGACTGTGCCCCTCCGAATCAACATGGGCATGTTGATGTTTCAAGCTAGCTCCAGCCTGCTTCTCTCTCAGTTTCACATGTGGTTCAAGCGCGGTGACGGTTCTCTCCGCTTCTGATAAGGCAGATTCTGCATAACCTGCGGCAGTCTCCATCGTCAGTGTCTTTGTTGCAAAGTTAACGGAGCAGTCGGAAACACCTTCAATGTTCTTCACTTTGTCTTCAATTTTCATCGCGCAGTTTGCACAATCCAAACCTTCCAATATCCATTGGCGTTTCAAGTTCTGTTGAATGGTATTCATGTAGTCCCACTCCCCTATCACTGTATATATGAGCACTTATTCATATGTTATTCTTACTTGTATTATATTCCCTATCCTTCAGCAGTGTCAATGTCTGTCGGGTAGGATTGGGTCCTATTTTAAAATAAAAAAAACCGCCCGAAGGCGGCCTTAGCTTTGTATGTGGTTATTCGTGACTGATATGTTCATGTGTCTGCAAAAAAATCTGCTCTACATGGGCATCATTCAGCGAGTAATAGACGGTCTTGCCTTCTTTGCGGCGTTTAACGATCCGCAGGTTCCGCAAATAACGAAGCTGGTGGGATACCGCTGACTGCCCCATATCAAGAATGGTCGACAAATCATGTACACACAGTTCTTTTCGGGATAAAGCGTAAATAAGCCGCACTCTTGTAGGGTCACCCAGTGCCTTGAACATCTCCGCCATTTTGTCGGTCGTTCCCCGGTCCGGCAGGATCAGCTCCAAAGACTCCAGTTCCAGCTCCGATCCGTTGCAGGTATTGTCACATTCCTCAATTGTTGCCGGTTCCACGTTCCTCGCCCCCCGATGAATCATCCGGCACTGCCGGCTCCATATTCTTTACATAATTATATGGAAAACTGCCTGCAAAGTCCATTCGGAGAGATTTATACGGCCTTGCGCCGGAAGGAGAGCAACCCTGCTGTGAAAAACAATACAAAACTCCCTAACACAACGATCATCAGACTTTCAAGCGGTAAATTAAGCGCGCCAAAATTCCCATCCGCTCCATAAGGAGACATTGCTATTAACGGCTGTACCCAAGGGTAGTAGGGGCCGTATGTGGTGGAATTTGCCACCAGCATGTTCGGGATTGTAAAGGTTACATTGAGGGCTAGAGGAGCTGCGAAGCTGCTCCACGCTTGAGATACAGCCAGCTGCAGCGCAGCAAGCGGTAATGTCGCCAGCCAACTGCCAAGAATACGCGGAAGCACCATCTCCCAAGGAGGAGGCCCTCCGGCTTCACGCCACCAACCTACTCCCAGGAAACATACGAGAAATAGTAGTTGTACTGCAGCCAGCAGAACCGCTGCTACTATAAACTTGGATAAATAGACCGATCCTCTGGATACAGGCAAGGAGAGCAGTTGCTTCCAACCTCCATTATGATGCTCATAGCGGCATAATAGCGCTGTGAACAGGCCGGACAATATCGGCAAAAACAGCATTCCATGAATAGCTCCCATCACAGACAGTATAAACTCCCATGAAATCGGCCCCTCCTCAGATTGCGACATCCCTATAAGTACGGCAAACGCTGGGCTGGCCAGAATAAGAAGCCATAAATAGCGGCTGGACATTTTCACAATCTCTGCAGACAATACTCTACCTAAAGTCCTCATACTCAGATCACATCCTTCCGAGCGAAGTGCAGTGCTCCGGGTAGAAGAAGCAGCATTCCCAGTAGAATTCCGAATATGGAGTAGAACATAGGCTGAAGACTGTTCCAAGCCAGATACGGCCAGACCAAGGGGACCCATTCCGGTAAATAAATAGAGAACAGCGACACTATCGATAGGATCAGTCCAAATGAAACGGATATTGCCTGATTGCTGAATGTCAACGACAGCCATAGCTGCAAGGAAAGAATGGGTAAGGCTGCACCATAAGGCCAAAGGCCGATGCGTACGATCTCTCCGTAAGGAATATGATCCGTGCCAAAGCCCAGGACAAGTCCTAGGATCATTACCCCTGCTGATAAGAGAACACAAGATATGGTCAGCAGAATTAGACAGAGAAGTAACTTGGACGAGAATACGGTAACACGAGATATCGGCAACGCCAGAAGCTGTTTCCATGAGCTAGTCTGATGTTCAATATTCGCCATTAACGAACAGATAAGTGTACTGCCTAAGTACAAAGCAACGGGAACAAAAAAAGAGATGTTTTCCAAGAGTGCTCCCCATAAGTCCATTGCATACTCTTGCTTGATATAATCGTAGCGTAAGCCAAAGTTCAAGGCCTGCATCGCTACTAGCCCGAGCGGCCCCAGACCTGCCAAAAACCAAAGACCCTTGCCATGAATTTTCAGCCAGTCCGCCGACATCACGCGCCTAATCATGGCTTACCCCGCCCACAACCTGCAGGAAGAATTCCTCCAGCGATTGTCTTCGTTCTTCCACACGGTAAATCGCATGCCCTTTCTCTACCAGGACTTTAACCAGTTGGGCCACTGTGGTGTCATTCATCCGGGTGAAGCAGAGTGTTCCATTCTGAAGTACTCCTGTATATCCTCGATTCTCCACGAAGGATAGCGCCATCTCCGGTTCGGAGACCACCAGTCTCATCTCTCCGGCTGCCCGCTGCTGGAGATTGGTAATGCTGTCCTGATAAACCATGCTTCCTTGGTGAAGGATGCCTACGGTATTTGCCATCAGTTCAATCTCACTTAACAGGTGGCTGGACACCAGAACCGTTATCCCATGTTCTTGCGGCATCCGCTTAATGAGATCACGAATTTCCTGAATGCCGGATGGATCAAGTCCGTTGGTCGGTTCGTCCAGAATAAGCAGCTCCGGATTCCCAAGCAGTGCAGAGGCTATGCCAAGACGTTGCTTCATACCAAGTGAGAATCCTTTCACAGGACGCTTTTCTTCCCCCGTTAACGAGACAATATCCAATACCTCTGAAATTCTAGACTTGGGAACATTCAATATCCGCCGAATAGCCTCCAGATTCTGAATCGCCGTAAGATGCCCATAATAAGAGGGCGATTCAACCAAAGACCCTACTTTACGCAGGATATTCATCTTTTCATGTCTAAGATCCTTGCCGAATATTTCAATCGTTCCGGCAGATGGCGCGATCAGACCCAGAAGCAGGCGTATGGTTGTAGTCTTTCCTGCACCGTTTGGTCCAAGGAAACCGTAAATCTCACCTTTACGGATGTTCAGATTCAAATCCTTCACAGCCGCCCGGCCTTTGTAGTTCTTCAACAAACCTTTTGTTTCAATGATTGTTTCACTCAATGTATTCACCTCGGTATACAGCTTAGCTCTCCGAGGTTAAAAGGATGGCAGGGTTAAGTTTAAGTTTTGGTTAAATATTCGTAAGAGCAGACGAATAAATCACAATCGAGGTGCCCGTTGACGAACTTTTGACTTCCCATTTCAGGTTCATTCGGGAAAGGAGCAAATCTACGATAGATAATCCCAGTCCTGCACCTTTCGTGTTGGAATCGCTATTCATGCCGCTTCCGTGATCGGAGATAACAATGGCGTGTACCCCGTTGCGAATTTGCGTGGATAATCCCACATAAAGACCCCCGTGTGCATGACGCATAATATTCTGGTATAAATTATCAAGAACACGTCGAAACCAGATTTCATCAACCTGCCAATAGAGTGATTCTTCGTCCAGTTCGATTTCTACAGAGAATCCTTCCCTCTCCCAAAGCGGATACCATGCCGCTGCACTTTCTCTCAACAGCCGAAGTATATCCTTTCTCTCCAGCTTCAATGTAATTCTGCCGCTTGTCAGCAGGTTATAGGACAGCAGATTGTCCATTAGAACACTAAGGTCGGCAATACGTTCATCCATAAGAATTAGGGATCGTGCACCCTCTTCTGACAGCTTTTCCTTTCCCAGATTATATACATGACTGCGAATAACCGTAAGCGGAGTCCGCAAATCATGGGACAAATCAGAGATCAGACGCTTGCGCAGTTGTTCCTCATCTAATTCTCTCCTGCGGCTGTCCTTAAGCTCAATTACCATCGTATTGAAGGCTTCCTCAAGCTTGCCAATTTCATCAGTCTTACCCTTCTGGATCAGACCGGGAAAACCGTCTTTCTCAGCCCTTGTCATGGCGGTCTGCAAACGCAGTAACCGTCTGCGAATTCTATCAAAAAACAGCCAGGACACAACTGCGAAGCCAAGAAATAAAACCAGCAGAACCGTACCGTATATAATAACAGGGGCCGGAGAACTCACGGCCTTAATCAACGAACGGGGAATTTGCATCACCATGAAGCCTTGCCCAAGCTCAGCCTTATCCCCAACAAAGGCAACTACAGTAAACGGATTGCTGTCCGTGCTTGCCTTCATAAAGGCGATAGACTCGGTTGCAGTCCACTGAGCGGGGATATGAGCTTCATCCATAGCATCCTCTACTGTAGCGGTATCAAGTGGAGAAAAAACATGTTCTAATTCCCCTACTCCATTCACCCAGAACATCAAAGCACGGCTATAGCTTTCACTTAGCTGCCGCAGCCGCTCATTTACCTCTTCAGGTGAGGCATCCTTTAAGTGAAGTGCTTCCGTGTGCCACATTTGCTCCAGCTTTTGACCGTTGTTATAGAGCCCTGCCTCCGCTGTCAGGGTGGATGTGGGTTTACCCACAACTAATTCATTCACAAGGTTATAGAGGATATAGCTCATCGGGAAAATAATAGGCAGAAAGAGTAACGCCACCATAATGATTAATAGGTAGCGGAATAATAGCGATTGTCTGAACAGGTAAAATCTCTTGTTTTTTGTCATGCCCTTACCCGATAGCCCACACCGCGAATGGTCTCAATGATTTGCGGTGAAGCGGGATCCAACTCCAATTTTTCACGCAGATACCGGATATGGACCATCAAGGTTTTATCACCCTCCATATACAGCTCACCCCATACCGCTTCATATATCTGTTCCTTCGTCATAATCTGATTTAAATGCCGCAATAAATAAAAGAAAATCTGAAATTGCTTGCCCGTTAACCGAATTTCTTCTCCGTTCTCGGCATGGACAATTCGGTTTTCTTCTTCATATATAATAAGATGCTTCAATAATAATTCGCCTGAGCCAGAAGATCCTGCGCGTCTAAGAAGCACTTCTATCCGTGCTGCCAGTTCTTCAGGGTGAAAAGGCTTCGTTAAATAGTCGTCTGCAAATTGCAGTCCCTGCAGCTTATCATCAATAGAGGTTCTGGCAGAAAGCATCAATATGGGCAGCTTGGGATACGCCTTCTTCAACCGCTGGCCCACCGTAAAACCATCCAAGCCGGGCAGCATAACATCAAGAATCGCTAACTGGCAGCCCTCTGCCTGCTCTGTGGCCTCTTCTCCGCTCCGCAGCCACCGTACAGTGTAATTCCGATCGCTTAAATCAGCAGTTACCACGCTGCCGATCTCTCTATCATCCTCAATATACAACAACGTAGTGCTCATCGATTCTCCCTCTCCCTATCACCAAAATGGGCCGGCGGCTTGTCCTCAAAAACTGTGAGGTCATTATAGCATAATTTTACAAATAGAGAGTGAAACATACCTTTGTTTATCATCAAAAAAGGTGCCCCGGGAGTTTACACTCCAAGACACCCTTAGAATAGATATTCTTTTTAGAAAAACCTTTTGTTCTTGTTATTTACCTGTATTTACATAGGCGATCTTTCATATCGCTCCAAGAATAAAGTAAAGCAAGAAGAAGACGGCGATCACGTACATCGTAGCCGATATTTCTTTTCTTCGTCCGGCGGCCAGTTTAACAATAGGATAAGCAATGAAGCCAAGTGCAAGTCCATTAGCAACACTAAAGGATAATGGGCAGCGATTATAGCAACGATCCGTTCGCGGAGCGTCCTTATAAGCACAACCATCTATCCAACTCCAAAAACGAGGGGTGTCCTAAGTAGCCATTTCATGGCTAATGGGACACCCCTCGTGGCGGTCGCTGCCGCTCTTCCAACTCCAAAATTCTTACGTCTACTGCCGTCCTATTCTGGTGCATTGCATAAAGCTATTGTCACAAACATTTAGATGTACTTTGTACAATTAAAATCGGGTGAT
>NZ_JAUSTK010000032.1 GCF_030812855.1 Paenibacillus wynnii | reverse complement strand
GGTTGCGGGTTGCGGGTTGCGGGTTGCGGGTTGCGGGTTGCGGGTTGCGGGTTGCGGGTTGCGGGTTGCGGGTTGCGGGTTGCGGGTTGCGGGTTGCGGGTTACCGTCTGCGGACTGCAGTTTGCAGTTTATCGGTTTCTCGACTGCGTTCTGAGTGCTACAGTCTGAGATATGCGAGTTACCGTCTGCGGCCTACAGTTGGCGACTGCGTTCTGAGTGCTACAGTCTGGGTCTGCGGGTTACCATCTGAGTCTGCACTCCTCGCCCTACGATCTCCTATCTCCCTTCTGCCGTCTGCTCTCAACCGTCTCATCTCCCTTCTTCCTCCTGAGGTCTGGCCTCTACCAACTTTAGGCTATCTACTTTCCCCACAAAAAAACAGGATAGCTAACCTCAAATGGAGGCCGGCTATCCTATCTGTGCAATCAACGTTTTTTCTTCAATGCTCATAAGACGCCCTGATTAAGCTTGTATCGAATGTTCCCCCGGGAGCAAATCCGAGCAAGCTTTTTCCAGGTAAGGCTTCGCCTCCAGAAAATCACGGAATGCGGTATATTCGCGCCATTTGGCAGCTTGATCGCCGCCTGCGTTTTTGACGGCACGGATGAGAATATTCTTCGGAGTATGCTCCATATCAATGAATTCAAGCAGCTGCGTACGGTAACCCATAAGGTCCAACAGTTTGGCACGGATAGCATCGGTTGCCAGCGCCGAGAAGCGCTCCTTCAAGATGCCGTGCGATAACAGCGGTCCAAGCACTTCACTCTCAACTTGTGAGAACAGCTCATGCTGACAGCAGGGTACGGAGAGGATGACGGATGCTCCCCAACGAACCGCTTTTTCCAATGCAGCATCGGTAGCGGTATCACAAGCATGAAGGGTCACAACCATATCTACCTTCTCCAGCTCATCATACTCCGCAATATCACCCACCAGAAAGCGCAGGTTATCATATTGGAGCTTACTCGAAAGTGTACTGCAATGCTCAATAACATCTGCTTTCAAATCGAGACCAACGATCTTAAGCTCCCGTTTCTCGCGCACCGCCAAATAATGATAAAGCGCAAACGTTAAGTATGATTTTCCACAGCCAAAATCAACAATCGTAAGCGGACGGCCGGTAGGCAAGTCTCCCAAAACATCCTCCACCATCTCCAAAAACCGATTGATTTGCCGGAACTTATCATATTTCTTAGCAAGCACCTTTCCCTCGTTGTTCATAATCCCAAGCTCCACGAGAAAGGGAACGGGCTCTCCCTCATTCAGCACATAACGCTTTTGGCGGTTGTGGGTCAGATCAGGCAGCTCCTTTTTTGTCGGAGATTTGGTGAGGATGGATACCTTTTGTTTTTTACTAAGCAGAACCTGATAATCGGCTTCCTGGGTACAAATCAGTCCCTGACGGAACGTGTCGCTCAGCAAAGTAAATAACTCTTCGGCAGCCTGTTCAGCAGGTATGTTGCGATGCTCAACCTTGGGTCCAATATAGTAAGCAAACTGGTAGTGCAGCTTGCCTTTTAATTCTATGGGCTTAATCTGTACCTTGGTGTAGGTTACACCTTCTTTTTTGCGTAATTGGCTTAAGCTCGCCGTTATTAAGGTACGGTCGCTAATTACCTTTTCAATAAGGGTATTCAAGGATTCCACAGGGAACATCTCACTTTCCAGTTCTAAAAATAGAGACCATACGGTCTCTTGTATAACCTTAGTATACTACGGATGAATCCTAAGAGTCTGGCAAGAAGCTACTATTGAACTATCCATTTAACTATCTATTGAATTATCCATTGAAATATCCATTAAGCTATTTCTTAAGCATTCCACTCTTTAGCTTTGGCTATAACGCTCAGCCACTCTTCCTGACCCTGGATAACCTCTGCAAGCGAAAGATTACCGAGTACCAGAACATCAGGATCTATTCGCATTAGTCGCTGATACAACTCGTGACCTTCATCGGCTACTTCTTCTCCCTGTTCCATTAAGCGATAAAGACAATCTTCGGCTTTACCATAACGTCCCGCAGATTCTAGGTAAGGGAGCAGTAAATACTCCGTCTTAATAGGGAGTCGATAGGCTGCGACTGCGGCTATTACTTTATCGATTTCCTGCGTGATTTGCAGCAGCTTTCGGTCTGCACCGTGAAGATGAGCATACAAGTACAGATGCAATGCCTTCATCAACCTTGATAAGGCGGCATACTCGTCATTCTTCTCTATATAAATGCCTGCCTCTTCCTGAAGCATACGGGCCAAACCTTGCAGCTTGTCAACCTCAAGCCCTCCGCCGATACGGAATAAATCTATAACATCCTCCACTGACAAAGAGTTGAGGAGACGTGAATTCAACCGAAAATGCCTATTCAACAACTCATCAATTTCCCATAGAGCCTCCGTTGTTTTCCGTTCTTGCTTAAGCGTCAGCACTTTGGCAACCATCTGTGTCATATCTTCAATCATCCGGACGATGTAATCTCTGCGGAACATTCAGCACGCTCCCTTCCGTTGTACGGTTCAGATTATTTTAAACCATTCCCCTGCTCATTGCCACTAAGCCCAACTGTTAAACAACGATTGACAGTCCATAAATCACTGGGCTACAATACAAAAAACTCGATCTGGATTACAGATCATACTAGAAACAGATTATATGGCAGATTCAGTGACAGCTCTAATTATTAAATATAATTGCTGGCACTTTAAGGGAGGTTCTCATGCGTAACAAGAAAATCGATAAGACACCAATACCAAACCAGCAGCCCTCAGAAGCACCCCTCCCCATATCAGAGGAGCAGGTGAAGCTGCTGGAAAGCGCACTGCGCATCAAAATTATGCATGCACTCGCCCAAGAGGCTCTTACTTCCAAGCAGGTTGCCGAGAAACTGCAAAAGACACCGGGCAACATACATTACCACATTATAAAGCTTTTTGAAGGTGGACTGCTGGAACTGGTAGGAACGGAGGCCGTTGGTGGAATCATTCAGAAATTCTACCGTTCTGAGGCGACTTGGTTTAAAGCACCTAATGTCAGCAGCTTACAGTTCAGCCCGGAGGATCAGATAGAACATTTCACTACAAGGCTGACATTGGCCGCCGATGAATTGGAGCGTTTCCAAACGGAGCTTAAAGAGCTCATTACGAAATGGGAATCGGAAGTGACACACGGTAACGAATATGGCGTGGATATTAATATAGGCCGCCTGCAACAGTTCGATGATGCCATTCCAGAACCGGGAAGTGAGTCCTAGATGATACCGGCAGACACCTCGGAACAAGTTAGCCGCAATCCGCTGCGCAGTTTTGCTGTGCCTTTTATGAGTTCACGGGCCTTCCTTTTTCTTTGGCTAGGTCACCTCATTTCCTTTCTAGGAAGTTCTGTTACCATGGTCATTCTCCCGGTACTGGTCTATTCCTTAACCGGATCAACCACTATTATGGGATTCGTGATGGCTTCTTACATGCTTCCCAACGTACTCATGCTTCCTATTTCCGGACATATCGTTGACCGCTATGACCGAGTTAAGATCATGATGATTGCTGATATCGCCCGATTTTTCATTATGTTGGCCATCGCCCTGCTATCTCTGTCAGGTCTGCTAAGCATTCCGCTCCTGTTTCTGTTTGTGGGATTCTACGGCCTGTTGGACGGCCTGTTCCAACCTGCTTATGCTGCAGTACGAGCCACCGTATTCACCCCGGATATTCGTGTAGCTGCTAATTCGCTAACCCAGATGACTACTCAGGCTGTACGTTTGATCGGCCCTGCCCTAGGAGGGTTGTTGATAACGCATTGGTCAGCGGGTATTGGTTTCGGCTTGGATGCTTTTACGTATGTACTTTCCTTGATCTGCCTGGTCTATTTAAGGAGAGGAATAAGTTACAGCCTTCGGAGACCGTCTACTCTGAGCATTCAAGCTGAAGCTTCAACGGAAGCACAATCGATTCAGGAAGCTTCTCGGTCATTACCTTCAACCCATTGGAAAGACGACTTCAGGGAGGGGATTGCAGTCCTACGGAGTCATCCCTGGCTGTGGATCACCATCCTGGCGTTTTCATTCATTAATATTTGTTATTCCGGTATTATAAGTGTGCTTATTCCTTGGCTTTTCAAGGTTCATCATGGATGGGACCCTTATCTCTATGGTTTAGCAGTAACCTTCTCAGGAGTTGGCGCGATTATCGGAGGGTTATTGTTCGGGTTGAGATCCACTTGGAAACATCGGGGAATTATGGCCTACGGCGGGGCTTTTATTAGCGGCGCTGCTTTGATGGCGATAGCATTTGTCCCTTCTGCCGGCTGGACTATTGCTTTGTTCGCTTTGGAGGGATTCGGTATTATGATCTTTGGTCTGATCTGGGAAATCAGTCTGCAGGAGCTTGTGCCTCAGGAGGCTTTCGGTCGTGTAGCCAGCCTGGATATGTTAGGATCCTTCGCTCTGCTCCCGATCGGCTATATTGCTGTAGGTTGGCTGGCAGATCTTATCGGAGGAGTAGCAACGATCAGCATTTGCGCCGGAATCGGTATGGCTACCATCGCTTTCGTTCTAAGTATCCCAGCTATTCGTAAGTTCCAATAAGAACCTCTGTCATTTCCCGACAGAGGTTCCCAAGAACTCCAAAATAATCTCAGATAGACGATCCGGTGCTTCGAACAGACTCATGTGACCAGCTCCAGGGATCGTTGCTTGTGTGATATTGGCTTGGTCAGAGGTAAAGGTTCTCTCAGCAGGGATGAGAAGATCCTCTGCTCCGGCAAGAAGCAGTACGGGAAGTTCTGTTGCTGAGATTACATCGCGACGATCCGGGCGCTCACGCATAGCCATAGCTGCCCCAACTGCACCCTGAGGAGGAGTCTTGTAGCCAATCTCCTTAGTTCTTACCAGCAGCTGCGGAGAGCGACCCTGGGTATCTGGGGAGAAAAGTCCAGGCACAAGGTCATCCACAAAAGCTGTAATTCCTTGGTTCTGAATCGTACTGACACTTTTCAGGCGCTTTTCCTTCGCCTCTTCACTGTCAGGATAGCCGGTAGAATGAATTAATCCAAAACCCCTTAAGCGTGATCCATACCTCTCCGCGAAGGAAAGCGTAATATATCCGCCCAGAGAATGACCTAGCAGGGTTACCTTAGGAATTTCCAGAGCATCGAGCAGAGCCAAAATATCATCGGCCATCTGATCAATGGTGTAAGCCCCCTTTGGAGCATCAGATGTCCCGTGACCTCGTAAATCAGGAGCAATAACGCGGTAGCTCCCACTCAATAAAGGGGCCACCTTCTCCCAATATTGAGCGCTTCCACAAAAACCATGCAGCAGCACTACAACTTCTCCATCTCCCTGATCACTATAGCCAATATTGGTTCCTTCCGAATGGACAATTTCCATGGTTGCTTCCTTCTTCCTATGTACAAATAGTTTTTTTTATTAAAAAGTATGGCTCTTTCTCAAAATCAGTGCTAGACTTTCCGTTTGCTTCACTGTACCGGGGACGATTTCGATCTAACTTCGCCTGATGCTCACCGGGTTTGGGGAATTACGCCTTACAGTAGCCGATTCGGGGTTGCGGACTAGTCCTTCGGCGAATTAGAGGGGAAACTGCCCGCTAATACCGACCGAAACGACTTTATTTTGAGATGAAAGGGAAAATATCCCTCTAATCTTAGCCATGCCGCCCCAACGAGGTAAATCCTCAAAATTAGCGGGCGAAATCCCTTCTAATTACCCAAACGGGGTGCCGGCACAGAAATAGAGGGGGAAAATCCCTCTATTTGGATATAACGGCTTTCTGTCCTTCCCGTCACCTGTCAAGCACTGATTTTGGTGTTGAGCCAAGAGTATTATCTATTATTAAGCAAAATAGCTTTCGTTGAATCGTCTTAAAGATACCGCCTGAAGCCTGCTGCTGCGGCCTTGGCAATATGCTCAGCCATAGTCATTACCCGGTACAACGGTGTTGTTTGCAGCGTCTGATACGGCTTCGGGCCATTGATATCAACCACAGCTGCAAGGCTGTAATGACCCACCGCCGGAAGAAGAAGTCCTATCGATTGGGCCGGCTGCAGCGGTTCATTAGAGGCAAAAAAGTACCCTAATGCTACAGGGGGTCCCAAGCAGGCATCGATCGCAATAATGGTGTGTTCAGCTGGAATTCCAGCCATTCGTTCAAGCAGGTTATCCGCATCACAGGGCGAAGGAAGTGTACCAATCACATGGGGAAATCCATATTCGAGCAATTTGCTTCCTGTGAGCGGACCGAGTGCATCTCCGGTTGAACGGTCCGTGCCTATACAGAGAAAGGTGATTCCCTCAACAGGATGTTGTTCGGCAATCTCCTGAAAAAAAGGGGACAGCCCTGCTGCGTTCATTTTATTGCGTTTTCCGTTTCCTTGCTCCCTGATTGCCATGCGGGTCCCCCTTATATTTAATACTTCCCTTTAATTTTACATGAATTTTTCTGTGCGGACAAAAAAATGGTGATACTGCACTCAAACATGGTAAAATACATAAATCACTAAGTAGAGAGGATGTTACTTAAACAATGGATTTATCGCAGCCTAGTCAGGAAAATGTTGAATATATGATTGAAGGCATCAAGAACAAACTAAAAATGGCCAGCGCCGCAGCCATGCAGGCATCCGCTTTCTCGGTGGATAAATACGAGGATATCTACGATATCTATGAGGTAACGATGAACGGTGGAAATCTTAGTATTTCCCAGGTTGAAGCCATTGTGTCAGAACTCGGACGTTTACGCCAGAAATAAAGTCTAATAACATAAAAAGGAGCCCCTGTCATTTCACGTCCATCCTGTTAGATGGTTCCGTGCGGCAGTGGGCTCTTTTGCAATTCAGAATCATATTTCCAAGGCGACACTATCATGAGTCCATTCCCTTCATGGAAGATCTATCAATACTAGCTCAGCTTCACCTTCACTGCTTGTCCCCTTGATCTTCAAATCACAGCTCTTCCGAATGCGTGCAGCATCACCCGGCTGTAAATTAAATGCACCTTCAGAACATGATATTTCCACATGGCCTGAAAGCAGAAACACATGGGTACGTCTTTCCTCCTGCTGCGGATACACGAGTTCTTTGCCCGTCTCCAGAGTGGATAGATATACTGTTGCATCCTCATTAACAGTCATTGAACCCTCATCTAGCGTACCTGAAGCTACGGGAAGGAGCTGATTTCTTCGAAATTCAGGCGGAAAGTATTTCGCATCCCATTTGGGTGCAAGCCCCGGCTCCTTAGGGAGAAGCCAGATTTGCAGGAAACGTACATTATCATCCTCTGACGGATTGGTCTCGGAATGATTTATTCCAGTTCCTGCGCTCATCGTCTGTACCGTACCGGCCTGCAGATCTGCTCTATTCCCTATGTCATCCTCATGCCTAAGGACTCCGGAGACTACATATGTTACAATCTCCAAATCATGATGCGGATGCTCATGCATACCCTGCTTGGGCTTCAGTTCATTCTCGTTGTGCGCTAAAAGTGAACCAAAGTGAGCATTGCTGGGGTCATCATAATCGGCAAACGAAAAACTGAATTCACTGTGTATCCATTCTCTATTTGAAGTATGCCGCTCTGCTGAAGTTACTACTTTAATCATAACCTTTGCACCTCCAGGATGTTGGAAATCCCCCATTCTTGAACGGGAGAATGTAACTCCTCACTCGAATAGTAATTAGGCGCTTTAATTAATTATTTCTTACCCGCTTCTTTTCCTCATCAATCATGATCGACCTCTATAATATTTCCAGCTTGAACTCTGCTTCCGCTGAACCGACCCTCGTTCCACCGTCATTATATATGTCTCCGGGATAAGCAGCATGGAGTTTCTTCATTGTATTTTCATTACTATATCCAATCTGCTTCAATATGCTATGCACGATGAGACCCCACTCTTCCTCAGAACCGTCCAGAACCTTAAAGGCAATACCGAGACGTTCGCGGCGTAAGCCGAAGCAGTACACGCCCTTAAAGCCTCCCTTGGCAATAATGTTATCATCCTCCAACAGAATGGAATCCAGACGCCCGTAGCCGGAGACCATTTCGGGATGGGCATTCATCGCAGCGGTAATCGTGGTTACAGCCTCCCGTGTAGCCATATCTCCTATTAGACTTGGACAGGCCAGCTTCAGATAAGCACCAGCAAGAGCGGTCAACGGCAAAGCAAATACCGGAAGGCCGCAGCCGTCCGTTCCAAGTCCGATACTTTCAGGAGCAACGTCTGCCATATATGCGAGAGTATTGATGATTTCCCGTTGAACAGGATGATCTCTGTCCGCATACTTCCCCAGAGGAAAACCTTTCAATTGACTGTAGGATAAGATCCCCAGATGCTTGCCAGAGCAATTGTGATAGATTTTTCTTTTGCCAAGTCCCCGGATGGCTTCCTCACGGCTGTTGTCATCAAGCGGATAACTTGTAGCACATAACATATTGTTTTCACCAACGCCCACCTTAGATGAAATACTCTCCAGCGCAGTGATATGATAGCTTTCTCCACGGTGAGAAGCAGTCATCAATGCAATTTCAGCCTGTGTTAGATGATAATGTTCAGCGATCCCTCCCCGGATGCCGGGAATGGCCTGCAGCGGTTTTGCTGCTGAACGAGTGAAGGATACAAATCCCGGATCACCGGCATATCCCTTTAATTTACCGTCTTCTCCTACAATAGCGATATGTCCGCTATGAATGCATTCTATTAATTCAGCACGATATTCGCGCACAAGAACTGTCTCCATGATGTCTCTCCTCGTTTCTCTTTATCTATAACAATCATAACAATAAGAAATTATAACATCTTTCTAATGGGCGGGGCAGTTTGTAAAGTCGGATAAACGCTTGTTTACCCGTGTAAAAGCCCCAATTCTTCACCTATCCTTTCACTTGCTCCGGTAATCTTTCCCTTGCTATTCTATTGTTTCAGCCTAATCTCCAACGTTTAAATACGAAGTAAGATAACTTCAGAATACAATATTCCAATAAGGAGTGATTAGTGATGAGTAACGTAGAACATGAAGTGGAAACTGGAAGCAACTTTCTAAAAGGGATTTTTATTGGAGGCTTGCTGGGTGCTGCGGCAGCATTACTATTTGCACCGAAACCTGGTAGTCAAATGCGCAGCGACCTTTCTGACAAACTCACTCTTGCAACCGATAAAACGAAAGCTCTTGCCACAACAGTTTCTGAAAAGGCAACCGATCTGGCTAGTACAGTGTCGACCAAAGCGTCTGATCTTTACACCACTGTTACTGAAAGTAAGCAGCAAATTGCCGCTACTTTACAGGAAACTGGCAAAAAGATTGGAGAAACGATAAGTGACGCTTCCACCGATGTGGCGTCTGATGTGGAGGACGCCTCCAAGAAAGTCACTGATGAAGCCAAGGATGCGAAAGAAGAAGTGGTTTCTTCCTATAAGTCTTCCTATTAATTTGCGGTAAAAACAGCTATGAATCATTTACCCATAGCCAGCTGTTCGCAGCTGGCTATTCCCATGCGTTAATACAGTTCTATTTATAATAATAAAGGATAATAAAGCCTTATACGGCTAAGAAAGCAGGGATAGCCCATGGGAGTTAACACAAGTAAAGCTAAATCCTATGAAGTGGAAGAGCATCCCTTCGAACTTCGACATGAAGTTAGACGTTTAAACGCCAGGCTCGATAAAATCGCTGATTTACTGGAAAAGTCGGAGTTCAAAGATATACTTGAGAATTACACAGATCCCAAAAAGCGTATCCTTACGAACCTTTTGGCCGGTATTTCCAGAGGACTCGGTTTATCTCTGGGTACCTTTGTGATTCTCGGTGTACTCGGATACATCGCCAGTCTATTTCTAAATGTACCTGTCATCGGAGAGTACCTGGGTGAGATTAAAAAGTATATCGATGCTAATAATTAATGGCACGGATTAAGAAAGAGTGACTACGATTTAAAAAACTAGCATGGATCTCCGCTATGGAGACTTGCTAGTTTTTGTTTTCGCTCTATTGAGGTTTGCTAGGCTTGTCTGATTAAAAAGCTGAATTGGACATAATCTGCTTCAGTTTCTCTGTAGCCCGTTTCTGAATTCTGGATACACTCATTTGGGATACACCAAGCTTCTGAGCAATCGCCCGTTGTGACTGTCCATCTTGGAAGGCCAGCAGCAGCACCTGTTGCTCCTGCTTTTTAAGCTGTCCCAACGCTTGTTGTAGATCCATTCGTTTCTCAACGGTTTCGTAATCATTAGCCTCCGAGCTGATAAGCTCACCTAACGTGGCCCCTGTCTCTTCCTGTGAAAGCGGTGAATCCAGAGATACGTAATGGTAGCATTCACGCCCGGCTAACACTTCTACAGTTTCTTCTACTGATAAATCAAGGTACTTGGCAATTTCCTTAACGTCAGGTGAGCGTTCCAGTCTTATAGTCAATTCATCAATAGCATGCTGGACCAATGCGCCCTTTTCCTTAATTCGTCTTGGAACCTGAATGTACCAGGATTTATCCCGCAGGAAATTTTTCATGTGGCCAATCATGCTTTTCATAGCATAAGGCTCGAAAGGAATTCCCATGCTGATATCATATTGCTTTAATAAGCGGATAAGAGCCATTTGACCTACCTGATACAAATCTTCATATAAATCCGGTCGGTTACGTGCAATCTTACCTGCAGCCATCTTGACCATAGGCTCATATTTACGAATGAGTACGGTGGCTATTTCATTATTTTGCGTTTGCTGGTATTCCCAGATTAGGCTTACTGCTTCATTCATGGACTCGGGGGGAGTCACTTTTTCATTCATACTTTCTCCTCACTAAAATTAAGCCGCTTAGTCAAGGTTACTACAGTCCCTCTCCCAGCTTCGCTTACCACGCTAACATCATCCATTAAAGCTTGCATTAAGTAGAAGCCTAACCCGCCAACTTGAACATCACTCAGCTCTTTGTCATGGAGCGTCATGCGTTCTACCGGCGAATCCAAGCTGTCAAAGCTCTCCCCCTCATCTTTGACTGTAATGGACAAGGCACTTTCTCTTACCTCAAAAATCACGTCAACCATGCCGTCTTTCTGACCATATGCATACAGCACGGAGTTATTACAAGCTTCCGATACTGCCACTTTCATATCTTCAATATCTTCATAGGTAAAACCCATTTTTGAAGCAATTCCATATAGATTTAATCTCACAATATCAACATAGTCTGCGCTGGCAGGCAACTGAAGCATTACTTTTTGCACATCATCACTCATCCTTAGCTCGATCCTTTCCTAGTGGGAATTCTCTTGGGGGGCGAAAAATTTGGCGATGCCTGTCATATCAAACAGTTTCTGTATTTGCGACGGAACTTCCACCACACTAAATTTAACATCCATCCCATGTCTTGCTTTTAAAATCGACAATAAAATGCCAATGCCTGTGCTATCGATATATTTTAGCTCTTTAAGATTAATAACGAGGTCCAGCCCCGTGTCACCTACCAGCGGTTCCAGAACCAACCGGAAATCGGGGGCAACCGATAAATCCAATTCGCCCGTTAGATAAACGGTGCAAATATTTTCTACAGTTTCGGTCACTGCTTGAAACTTTTCGCTTTTATGTGTATTCATAGACAATCTCTCCTGATTAAATGTTTTCTTTACCAATAACCCTAATGCCATACCCTTGAAACAAATCAGAACTGGTAATTAATGATTTAGGCATGATGCTTGGACGAAGTGCGATCGAATAAAAGAGGCTCATTGTTGGAATAACGTATTAATGTCTGTCTTAAACTGCTGATCTTAAGAGGCTTACTAATATAATCATTCATGCCCGAGGCCAGACAGCGATTCTGAATACCCTCCATGATATTGGCAGTCATTGCAATTATGATAGCTTTTTCAGCCGAAAGCCCGTTTCCGCTGCGTATTTGGGCTGTCGCTTCCAAACCGTCCATAATTGGCATTTGAACGTCCATAAATATAAATTCATACGGATAGGAATAAGCTAGCTCTACGGCTTGTCTGCCGTCTTCAGCAGTATCCGCCTGGAAGCCTAGCTTGTTAAGCATACTGACCAACAGCTTCTGATTAATGGGATGATCATCAACCACCAATACTTTAGCTCTGTTCTCTCTGGGTTGAATCGCACTCCCAACCTCTTCCTCCTTGCTAGTCAGACGGTTTACTTCATCTGGCACTGCAGCCTGAATCGTAAAAACAAACGTAGTCCCTTTTTCCTCCATGGATTCTACCCGGATGTCCCCACCCATCATTCCAACCAGAGACTTGCAGATCGCCAGTCCAAGACCTGTGCCACCATATTTGCGAGTCATGGAAGAATCTAACTGAGAGAACGGTTTGAACAGTCGATGGCGCTTATCCGGAGATATCCCTATTCCGGTATCCCTTATCGTAAATTCCAGGATTATTCTATTATCTGATGTTTCTATAATAGAAGCAACTAAGTATACGCCGCCTTGATTCGTAAACTTGATTGCATTAGAGACCAAATTAATAAGTACTTGCCGCAAACGGGCCATATCTCCATATAAAAGAGCCGGTAATTTCTGATCAATAAAGTAAGCCAGCTCAATATTTTTCTTGCCTGCTTCTATTGAAAAGAGAGTAAAAACTTCCTGAATACAGGATTGAAGCTCGAACAGCTGCTGTTCCATTTCCATTTTTCCAGATTCCATCTTAGTAAAATCAAGGATATCATTAATAACAGTAACGAGTGAATCTGCGCTCCTACGGATAATATCTACGTATTCCTGCTGCTCGGGGCCTAGTTCTGTCTCCATAAGTAAATCTATCATTCCCACTACACCGTTCATAGGCGTGCGGATTTCATGACTCATCATGGCCAGGAATTCGGTTTTTGCCTTTGCTGCAATGTCCGCTTCTTCTTTCGCTTTAACGAGCTCGGCATTGATTCTCTCCAGCTCCTGTGTCTTTTGCTGCAGAAGCATAGACTGATTCTGGTGCATTTTATTCGTCAAATACATCTCTACAAATCCTTCAATCTTGGATTTAAGAATTTGTGGAATAAACGGCTTTACCATATAGTCAATGGCACCGGCAGAATAACCGGCAAACAAATGCTCCGCTTCTTTGCTATTGGCCGAAATAAAGATAATCGGAATATTCTTCGTCTTCTCTCTGGCCTTAATTAATCGAGCGGTCTCAATTCCATCCATCCCCGGCATTTGCACATCCAGTACAATCACCGCGAATTCATATCTTAACAAACACCTCAGTGCTTCTTCACCGGAGTTCGCCTTCACAAGCTTATATTGCTGACTCTCAAGCACCGCCTCCAGTGCCAGCAAATTTTCAGGACGGTCGTCAACAAGCAGTATATGAATCGGTTCGCGAAACCCCATAAGATCCTCCTAAGCACACTATTTCACCTTACGATAAATTTTCTCTACCCTGTCCAAAGCCTCGTAGCTATCGCTATGTTTGGTGAAGTGAATGGATTCCTTAGAACCCAGCACCAGAACTCCAAATCGGCTCAAACTTTCATTAAATAAGCCATGTACATTATCCCGGAGTTCATCATTGAAATAAATCATTACATTACGGCAAAAAATAACATTAAACTCATTAAAAGAAGTATCTGTAGCTAAATTATGCTCGGCAAAAATAATGTTCTTCCGTAAATAAGGCTGAAGAATAACCGAGTTATACTTAGCGGAGTAATATTCCGAAAAAGCGCGGGTCCCTCCCGCTTCTAAATAATTTTTGGTATACTGCTTCATCTTACTGATCTCATATACGCCTTCCTTAGCTTGCTGCAATGAACGGTTATTCATGTCTGTGGCATAGATTCGCGCCTTGTCATAAAGACCTTCCTCATGCAGCAGGATAGCCATGGAATATACCTCTTCTCCCGTTGAGCAGCCGGCATGCCAAATCCGGATGTAGGGGTAGGTACGTAGTAGAGGGATTACCTTCTTGCGGAAGGTTAAAAACAACCCTGGATCTCTGAACATCTCTGTAACAGGGATGGATAAGCTATAGATAAGGCGTTCAAAACACGCCCGATCATGCAATACCTTCTCCTGCAGTGCGGATATGTTGGGCACATTCTCAGAATGTACATGATGCCAAATCCGCCGTTTCAAAGAAGGCAGCGCATAATTTCGGAAGTCATATCCATACAGGCGGTGTACGCCCTCGAGAAGCAGCTGAATTTCTATATCTTCCAATTCATTTTTACCTGTCGTCAGAGCGAATTCCTTCTCATATTCACGTTCCATTGCCTTCATAGTTATCCCGGCTCCCTTAATATTGCGTTATTCCGGACTGGCTGAAAGTAGATCTGTAAACCTATTACCCCAAAATGGGCTTTACGAATACAACCAAACACGCATTAGTGAAAGAAGCTGATCGGTACCTATAGGTTTCTTCATGTAATCCGATACTCCAGCCTCAATACACTTTGTCCGATCCACTTTCATGGCCTTGGCCGTAAGAGCAATAATTGGAAGTTTCGCAAACTGCGGCATTTGACGAATTCGGCGAGTAGCCTCGTATCCGTCCATTTCCGGCATCATCATATCCATCAGGATCAGATCAAAGTCATCCTGCTCCGCAAGGATATCCAGTGCTTCTTTCCCGTTTTCAGCAAATTTAACTTCCATATGATATCCTTCCAGAACACTGGAAAGAGCGAATACATTACGGATATCATCATCTACGAGCAATATTTTCTTTCCATTGAACAGTTCTTCTTTATTATGGAGCTTTTGCAGGATCTTACGCTTATCCTCTGGAAGATTTGCCTCAACGCGGTGCAGGAAAAGCGTTGTTTCATCCAGCAATCGTTCAGGAGAACGAACATCCTTTATGATAATCGATTCCGCATATTTACGAAGCTTGGTCTCTTCCTTGCTGTCCAAGTCTTTTCCAGTATAAATAATGATCGGTAGATCATTTAGTTCTTCGTCATCACGGATCTGGTCCAGCAAATCAAAGCCATTCATATCGTCCAGCATCAGATCAAGAACCATACAGTCATATCTTTGCTTACGAAGTTCTTGCAGCGCCTCCGCGCCAGTAGAAACCGCAGTAATCTCCACGTCATCATGTCCGATCAGCTCTGTGATGGAACGTCGTTGATTTTCATCATCCTCAACAATAAGAAGATGCTTCAAGGTACTGGAGGTATAATTCTCAATAGCTGAGAACGCCCGGTCCAGCGCTTCCCTTGATGCCGGCTTTCGGATATATGCCATGGCCCCCATCATAAGCCCCTGCTTAACTTCATCATTGAACGAAATGACGTGCACAGGAATATGCCGTGTCTGAGATGACCCCTTCAATTCCCTCAGAATGGACCAACCATCCATAACCGGCAGTTGAATATCCAGAATAATAGCATCCGGCAAATATGTTCTAGCCATCTGCAGTCCGGTGTCACCCTGAAGGGCTACCAGTCCCTTATAACCTCGTCCACGGGCCATGCCCAGCAATATTTTTGCAAAGCTGGCATCATCCTCAATAACAAGCAATACTTTATCGTCTGAATTCATTAATTCTCGATCATCCTCAATAACGGCCTGCACCTGCTTTACAGGTTTTGAGGAAGACTGATTGTAGGTACCCACCAGCCCGACAAGAGACTCTGCTTTTCCCGCTGCGGTAGCCTCAACAGCACTCGGATGTAAGTTGTATTCACCGTCAACCGGTATATAGAAAGTAAATACACTGCCTTGGCCTTCACGGGAATCAAGCACAACGGCTCCCCCCAATAGTCGGGCTAACTCACGGCTGATGGACAAACCAAGTCCAGTTCCACCGTATTTTCGGCTTGTGGTTCCGTCTACCTGTTGAAAGGCTTCAAATACAAGATCCGTTTTGTCAGCCGGAATCCCGATGCCGCTGTCCTTCACAGCAAGAGCAATATACTCCTTATCCTGCCGCAAATATGGGGGAAGAGAATCACTTGTCGCCCTGCTGACGCAAAACTCCACAAATCCCTCGCTTGTAAATTTAAATGCATTAGATAACAGATTACGCAGAATTTGCTTCAAACGGTGACTGTCAGTGACAATGTAATCAGGGAGCGGTTCTTCAAAGGAAATGCGGAGTGACAAACCCTTCTTAATAGCCTGAGGGCCGAAGTTCTGTTTCACGAAGCTCTTCAGATCAACCATCTTAACAGATTCACTACTCAGCTCCATCTTTCCGGCATCCACTTTAGACAGGTCAAGGATCTCATCAATCATTTTGAGCAAATCTGCACCGGACATATAAATAGTATTGGCGAATTCAACCTGCTTCTCGGTCAAATTGCCATCCTTATTTTCAGTCAAAAGTTGGGACAAAATGAGCAAGCTGTTAAGGGGAGTCCGTAACTCATGCGACATATTCGCCAAAAATTCCGATTTGTACTTACTGGTTATAGATAACTGCATGGCTTGTTTTTCCAGTTGACTGCGCGCACCTTCAATCTCATCCTTCTTCTCTTCGACCTCTTTAACCTGTGCTTCCAACGCCTGGGTCTTGGAGATCAGTTCACCGTTATAATGCTCCAGTTCTTCTTGTTGCCGTTGCAGCAAATCCTCAGAACGTCTGAGTGCATCCGTCTGTTCCTCCAGATTTTCATTGGAACGGCGGAGCTCCTCCTGCTGCGTCAGTAATTCTTCCGACTGGCATTGCAGTTCTTCTGTGAGAGCTTGCGACTCACGCAACAACTCCTTGACCACTAAGCTGCGGCTTACATTGTTAAGAATAATAGCCAGATTAGCAGCAAGCTGCTTCAGAAGTTCGGTATGCAGCCCGGTAAAAGAATTAAATGAGGCAAATTCAATGACTCCAAGCAAGTCGTCCTCAAATATAAGCGGGTAAATGGAAATATGGTTAGGCCGGGACTCTCCAAGCCCGGAGGTAACTTTCAAATAGTTATCTGGAGTAGACTCTAGCTTAATAGGCCTCTTGTCCATCGCACTCTGCCCCACAAGCCCTTGTCCAATTTCAAAGCTCTCCTTAGTTGAACTAACGCCCTCATAGGCGTAAGTAGCACTAATATTCAGCACATTGGGATTGCTGACGTCTTTTAGATATAACGCCCCAAATTGGGCGCCGACCTCAGGGGTAAATTCATTAATAAAGGTCTGGGATATTTCTTCAAGTGAATTCACACCGCGCAGTAGTTCTGTTACCTTTGCCACATTTGCGTTCAGCCACGACTGATCGCTTTGTGCCTGTGTATATGCCTTTTCCATCTGCTGTTTTTCTTCCAAATCCTCTGCCATTTCTTTAAAAACACGGGCTATATCACCGATCTCATCCTTGGAGGTGACTTTAATACGGCAAATAGCTCTCATTTTCCCATTACCGAAGCTGCTGATCATCATTGATACTACATTCAGTCCGCGCGTAATACTCGGGATAACCCATAGAATGATACCGAGGCCCAGCAGCAGCCCTATAATCATAATCAGGGTAACCATTTGAATGGAACTATGATAAGCGGATTTCGCGTTAGCTATCTCCTCATTGATCATAAAGTTCTCGAAATCGGATAGGCTATTTAAGCTGGATAACATTTCATTTACAACAGCCTGTCCATTATTGTTATGATAGGTTCTCGCTTTATCTGGTTCATTCTGATCTAATAACTCCAGGATTTTTTCCTGATATTCCAAATAATTCACACCCGCTGTTTCGATGCGCTTGATCATTTGAAATTCTTCGGAATTTGAAATTTGCTTGTTCATCTGTTTATAATAATCGCTTGCTCTTTTTTGGTTGCCCTTAATTTCATCCTTTTGTGCATTCACAGATTGTATATCTGAATGGAGCATAATAGAAGCTAACGTACGGGCCATACTATTCACTTCTCCTCGCATGCCCGCAGAAGAACGAATCTTTTGGTAGCGTTCCTGATATATCGTATCCAACTGTCCATTCATATAGTTAAGGCGATTAAATCCGACTATCGTAAGACTCAGCATAATAGCCAGCATTGTAGTGAAACCGATCAACAATTTGGCTCTAATCTTCATTCCTTATCTTTTCCCTTCTTCAATGATACCCACACCAGGCATTTATCGTCATCCCGGTCCTTATTATCATTTTCTTTGAAGAAGGCATCACGCATGGTTTCTTCCTCCCAGCTATGCACAGCATTCAAATGTCCAATTAGAAAATCAAGCTGATCCTCATGCTCTCCCTTAACCAATTCAAGAAGTCCATCCGTGTATAACGCCAAATGTCCTTCCTCCTCATAGGTTAAGCTTTGAGGTTGAATCTCCATACGATCAAACAAACCCACCGGATGACAGTTGCTCTCCAGCAATACAGGACGTTTGGCCGCACCCTCGAAGAATAGTCCAGGCGGATGGCCTGCATTTACGTAATCAATACGCTTCATTCGAGTGTCTATAACAAGGTATATAGCCGTGAAGTAATACTGAACAAGCTGCTTCTCAATATAGAGCTGGTTGAACCGTCTGTTCAACTCTTGAATAACCTTCTCCGGTTCTACATAGGTGGTTACCGTATCCTTAAGTACGGAAGCGATAAACATACAGAACAGAGACGAGGATATACCATGCCCCATCATATCCAGGAGAACTACCCCGTACCGCCCGTCTCCAAGCGAATACCAGGCATATAAATCACCTGCCAGTTCAAAGGAAGGCTGAAAAAGGGCGTGTACCTCAAAGTTTTCATCCTCCATCGGCAGGCTTAGCACTGCGTTCTGAACCAAGGCTGCCAGCTTTAACTCATCCTGTATATGCTGGTCGCGCTCCTTGTGCCAGTCCTTTTCCTGTTTAAGACGCAGAGCCAGCCGAATTCTCGCCATAAGTTCTACTTTGTTAATCGGCTTCGTTACATAGTCCACAGCACCGGCATCCAATGCTTCCGCCAGCTTTTTCGAATCCCCTACAGCAGTTACCATAATAATGGGAATATCCTTCAAATGTTCATATTGCTGTACTACACGGCAGGCCTCAATCCCGTCCATCTCAGGCATCATCATATCCAATAAAATCAGATCGATGCCCGAAGGACGCGTCCGGTTCCCAACTGCCTCTTTGTCTGAGACACCAAGCAAGTCAAGCATCTCTCTAGCGGAAGAAGCCGTTATAAAATTTCTGTAGTTTTCCTTTTTCAGGATTTCACGGATGATTATTACGTTAGTAGGATTGTCATCTACGATTAAAATTCTCATCACTTTCACCTCGCACGAATAGTATTCCGACCGTAAATCCTGTGTTTCATGAGTTATATGAAGTAATCATAACAGGATATGTTCAACAAATTAACCTCCAGCCCCACTATGGATAGTGGAGCTGGAGGTTGCACTCTTAAACTATGGATCATCCCTCTTTAATTAACGCATAGAGACATTAAAAGGATGGTTTTCTGGCGATCACGAGCACCTTCCCTGAATCGAGCTCTTTCTCATAGAAGTTCGCTTCCGCTCCACTGAATCCCAGTGAAGTGATTTTGAAACGAAGTGCATCACCTCGTGAACGAAACATATTGGCAATCGCACCAAACAGCCCCTCTTCCTTTAAGCCTACCTCATTAGTATTTGCAACATCAACAATACGACCTTCACGCACTTGATCGTGGCTAATGACATAGATATTTTCTCTGCTGTACCCGCTGTTATGCAGAAGGTTCACTTCTTCGATCGCCTGAACACTGTTCTGGAGCACTTTTGCAAATACCTGTGCACCTATTGAATCCATGAGATCACTCTCCCTAGAAGTATTTAGAACGATTTGCAGGAAAACAGAACTGATCTCTCATTAACCTCAATAACACCTTTTGAAACGGGTTAGGATGAGTTTCCATCAAATAAGTCAATTCCGAGCCATTCCCCGGACACTTGATCCCTATATATTTTAAGAGCATTACTTCCTCTTATATATACGTCCCCATCCTCAGCCTTGAAGTCCGGAGCACCAAGAAGGTCTTGGATATCCCCTTTTTCCGGATCCAATTCAATGCCGTTCACAGAAAGAACATGCTCACGAGCTTGGTAAGGAGTGACATGAACATAGAGCACTATACCCTCACAGATCCCGGCGGACAACTCTTCGTATTGATACTCCAAGCAGCCCTGCCAAGGATCCTTCTTGATATCCAAAGGTAAGCCCCTTTGCTCAAGCAGCTCCTCTTCGGTAGCAAACAACTCCACATCTGACAAAGATTCAAAACGGTTTATATATGAAGTAACCGCCTGTGTATGCTGAAGAGCAAACACCGCAGAAGCCGGGCGGGAGTAAGCAGCAGAAAGAGGTTCCTGCTGGGCTGGCTTTTCAAAGTAAGGAGTGAGAAGACTAAGCAGAAGGATTAACACATTCATGTTGTGGTCCCACCTTTCTAAGCTGCATTCGCCGCTAGGCGACTTTGCCTACAATTAACGACGGAATTTTTGCCAAACAGCAGCGCCTACATCTACAGCTTTCAGCAGGGTTCCTATTTTTCCCGAATCGTTTTTCGTATACACGGTATCATAGGTCTTTACTGTACGCTCTTCAGCAGGCGTCACAGGTGTCGATTCAGTGGATGCGCTTTTGGCCTTTTCCTTTAGCTCTCGCGATTTGCGAAGCTTTTCGATAGCCGTCACCGATACCTGCTTCACACTTAGGGTCAGTTCACTCATCACATCACCCAGGTTTTTAACAGAATCCATAATCGGGTCTATCTTTTGGATTTTCCCCTGGACATCCAGAGTAATATCATTCGCATGTCTTACAGTGGTCTTCACTTCATACGTAAGTTCATCTATGGTCTTCTGAACTTCCTGCAGAGTTTGACTTACTTTGTCGAGGGAATCCTTCGCTGATTTTAAGGTTTTAATTAAAAAGAAAACGAGAATAGCAAAAGCTACAGCAACCAGAGCAACGCTTAGTTCAATAATCATATACATACCCCTTCCAATCATTTATGACGGCTTTACTGGCCTTAATATTGCATAGTTACCCCTTCTATAATAGGCCGAAACAAAACCTCCTACGACTCCCGAAGCCGCTCTGAAGTGAATGTTTCAAACCCAAAAGGCTCGTTTAAACAATCAATACATCGCAAACATACTATTCTATATTTTCCTCGTCCTGTTTGTAATCTCGCTCTTTACCGGTCGCAAGGGCAGATCTATGTAACTGTAGCTTATGTCTTTATCTGAAGGATCATAACTCTTCAGCTTAGGGCTTCCTCCCTTCTTTTCTATTCTGCTCCAACACTTGTTATGCAGAAAGTATAGGTCTTTTTTCCCCCGTTGTCATGGATTCCCAAAAATAATGTAAATTTCGCAAATCATACTTACAAGAGTAACTCCTTTCTACTTCTCAACGGATGGCTTTCCTGTTGCCCTTCTGGGAGCACAAGTCCTAGACACTACTGGAGCCGTAATCACTGATCAATGGGGCAACGAGTGGAGAGAGATTTATACTCATGGAAACAGGAAAGGTTATCCCTTATGCAGAAAATCCTGCTAAGGAATAACCTTTTTAATGGCCCGTTATTTGTAATTCACCCGTCACAAACTGGTAATGCTCCGCTTCTAATACCCTATATCTTAATGGATAACTGAGCCTCCGTACAGGAAGCGGTTCATCCAAGAAGCGCTTAACTTGTCCACCTTTACTCCACCGGAATTAACAGAATACGTATGCAAAATCTGTCCGTCTCCCAGGTAAAGGGCTACATGGGTAATTCTCTCCACCGACTTGTCAACTCCTGCATAAGCAGAAGCCGAACTGCCTTTATAGCTCATAAAAAACATCAAATCTCCGCGTTTCAGGCTGGAAATGTCATTAACTGCCCTGCTGTTTCCCTTGATCCATTCTCCCTGTTGACGGGAATCAAAAGGCAGCGACAAACGGTTACCATCTAGAAACATCTGTCGGATAAAATCGGAGCAGTCAAAAGTATCTGTGTTACTGCGGCTAGAACCGAATTCATATGGGGTCCCAAGATATTTCATCCCGGCACTGATAACATCCTCTATAACCTTTGCACTGGAAGGAGCTTCAGGTACAGGAGGTGCAGGTTGTGGGGGGATGGTTCCTGGAACTTCATCATTAACAGGAATTAACCGGATATACTGGTCCATAGAGCTGGAATAGCCCACTTCACCGCCCGCGGTGCGGACCTTATAAAAGTAATCATTCGTCTTCTCCAGTATCGTTACAACATCGCCCTTACTTAAGTAAGACAAAACGCTGCTGCTTGTAGAAGGAGCGGTTCGAAGCCGAACACTAGACTGAATGAGAGCTGTCTGTAGGGTAGAAGTTACTGGCACGGGAATCAAGCTAATATATTGAGCACCCGAGCTGGTGTAGCCAACCTCTCCGTCCGCGTTACGCACCTTATAAAAGTAATCATTAGCTTTCCCCAGAATCGTTACAACATCACCCTTACTCAAGTAAGACAAAACGCTGCTGCTTGTAGAAGGAGCGGTTCGAAGCCGAACGCTGGACTGAATAAGAGCTGTCTGTACGGCAGAAGCCGTAACCGAAATACCGGAAGAGGTTGAAGCGGCAGCGCTCGACCCAGGACTGACCACTCCCAAAGATACGACAAGAACGGCCGAGACCAACAATGAGGCTTTAAGCTTCTTATGCGATTGGATCATACGGTTCCCCCGAATAGCATTAATGAGAAATTCAACAAAGGTGCGCGCTACGCTTGTTGCTTTCTGCCCTCATTATAGGCTTACCCGGAGCTGCGAACATGCTCCAAATTTCACAAATAACAATTCCACTTTATGGTAAGACACAGGTCTATAGTCTTGATTTCTCCTTCATATTTGCAGATTTTACATTCTATTAGGAGCCTTTTACTCTGTCTTTAATTATGCCTTGGGTTCGACATGCACCTGAATATTCATAATATTGTGCATTTTCTGCATTCGCTCTTCAATCGAATCACTAATGTGGTGTCCTTCCATAACTGTGAGCTCAGCATTCACTTCTATTACAACATCGACCAAAACATGATTTCCATGCACACGCGCCTTCAGATCCTTAATTCCTTCTACCCCCGGCGTACGGGCAATGGTACTGCGTAAGTCCATCAGACGATCCTCATCAAATCCATCGGTCAGACGGTAGGTTGAATCCCGGAAAATATCCCAAGCTGTTTTGGAAATCAAAAGCCCGACCGCAATAGCGGCCGCTGAATCCATCCAAGGCAGTCCAAACTGTGCACCCACAATCCCTACTGCAGCGCCTACACTAACCATGGCATCGGAAAAGTTATCCTTGGCAGCTGCCATAAGAGCATTGTTATCAATCTGTTGTGCGAGTCTCTTGTTGTATATGTACACCCCAAACATAGCGACTGCACAGACCAGAGCAACACCCGCCGACCACAATTGCGGCGTTGCCTTCGCTCCTTCGAAGAGAGAACGTACGGCCTCTACAATGACTTGTATCCCAACCATCGCCATGATAAAAGAAGCCACCAATGCTGCAACCGTCTCTGCTCGAAAATGCCCATAGGCATGATCAGAGTCCGGCGGCTTCCGTGAAATACGCAAACCAATCAACACGGCTAATGAAGCAACTATATCCGTTAAATTGTTAAAACCGTCCGCAAGCAATGCGCTTGATGCAAACAGATATCCACTGATCAGTTTGAGGCTCGAAAGGATCAAATAAGCAGCGATACTTACCCATGCCCCCCGTTCACCCTTCCGTATATCTTCATAAATATCGGCCAATTGTTAGCCCCTCCTCTATTTCAATTATTCTTACCCTTGTGGCCGCATTTAAAAACCATTAATATAATGTTATGTACTTGCTTCGAAGGAGGTTATCACAATGAGCGAGAGTAATGAAAAAGGAAAAATCAATTTGGCAGAAGCTATCAAGCAAAAGCTGGAGCAGAAGAAACAACAGGCTTTCAAGCCCGGGTCATCATTTCAGGCCGGTTCTGCAAAACCGCTAAAAAGCCAAAACAACAAAAAGCCAAACAATCAGCGCCGTCGTACAGGCGGATCATAAGCAAGCTTGACTCCCCTGCGGAATCACGGATGATTAGAATAAACAGCTGCGTAATCCCTTATGGGAGAACGCAGCTGTTTTTCTATATATGAGGAAACGGCTTGTGCCGTTCTTATAGGACCGTATGCTTCCAATGCTAACGATAAATCAAAAAGCAGCAGGCCTTTCCCTTAGGATTAGACTGCTGCTATTATGACATCCTCCACTATAGATGGAAGATTATACTTCTACAGGATACATACGCTGGCGCAGTTCCTTCACTTCAGGGCTTTCCAGGTACTCATCATAAGCCATAGACCGGTCAATCACACCTGCCGGTGTAATCTCAATAATACGGTTTGCAATGGTTTGGATGAACTGATGGTCATGTGAAGTGAACAGAATCGTACCGTCGAAATCAATCAGGCCGTTGTTAAGCGCCGTAATGGATTCCAGATCCAAGTGATTCGTCGGCTCATCAAAGATCAGTACGTTTGCACCGTTCAACATCATTTTGGCCAGCATACAACGAACCTTCTCACCACCGGACAGTACGCTCGCTTTCTTCAATGCTTCTTCTCCGGCAAATAACATACGTCCCAAGAAACCACGCAGGAAAGTCTCATCCTGATCCTTGGAGTATTGGCGCAGCCATTCTACCAGATTCATTTCCACACCGTCGAAATAGCTGGAATTGTCTTTTGGGAAATAGGCTTGAGTTGTTGTTACGCCCCACGCATATTCTCCGCTATCCGCTTCCTTATCACCCATAAGTACATCAAACAACAAGGACTTAGGCAGAGAGTTCGGGCCTACGAAGGCAATTTTGTCGCCTTTATTAACCACGAAGCTAACTTCATCCAGCACGTTCTCGCCTTCTATCGTCTTGGACAGTCCGCTAATAGTCAGCAGTTGCTTGCCGGCTTCACGCTCAGGCTTAAAGTTAAGGAACGGATATTTACGGTTCGAAGGACGAATGTCATCGAGCGTAATTTTTTCCAGCTGCTTCTTACGTGAAGTGGCCTGTTTGGACTTGGAAGCATTCGCCGAGAAGCGTTGAATAAACGCCTGAAGCTCCTTCATCTTATCTTCCTTCTTCTTGTTCGAATCACGCTGCAAGGCTTGCGCCAACTGACTGGATTCATACCAGAAATCGTAGTTACCTACGTACATCTGAATTTTACCAAAATCAATATCCGCGATATGCGTACATACCTTATTCAGAAAGTGACGGTCATGGGATACGACAATAACGGTACCTTCATAGTCCATGAGGAAATTCTCAAGCCAGCCAATGGATTCCAAATCCAAATGGTTGGTAGGCTCATCCAGCAGCAGGTTATTCGGACGACCGAATAGGGCTTGAGCAAGCAATACCCGTACCTTTTCGTTGCCGCTAAGCTCTGCCATATTCTTATCATGCATTTCACGCGGGATTCCCAGACCAATAAGCATAGCTCCTGCATCCGGTTCAGCATCCCAGCCGTTCAATTCTGCGAATTCGCCTTCCAACTCACCGGCACGAAGGCCATCAGCCTCTGTGAAGTCGGTCTTGGCATATAGCGAATCCTTTTCTTTCATGATTTCGTAGAGACGTGCGTGACCCATAATAACGGTCTCCAGCACAGGATACTCATCATACTCGTAATGATTCTGCTTCAATACAGCCAGGCGTTCGCCGGGTGTAATGTGAACATCGCCGGAGTTGCTCTCAAGCTCACCGGACAAAATTTTCAGAAAGGTTGATTTGCCAGCACCATTGGCACCGATCAGACCATAACAGTTACCAGGGGTAAATTTTATATTTACATCCTCAAAAAGTGCGCGTTTTCCGTAGCGGAGTGTTACGCCGCTTGTACTAATCATTAAGCATTACCATCCTTTTCACTTAGGGTTCCGAACAATTATATCACAAAAACCTGCATAAATGCCTGCTATGCAAGGCATTTGCAAGCTCTTTTTCATTCCAATATCCTACTGTTCCGCTCTCCTGCTCTCGGGATGTACTACTAATGTCTCGCCGTAGCTTAGAATCTTGATCCTGTCCGCAGCAATTCCATGATTCTCCCTCGCTTGCTCCATCCGATCCAGTGCTTCCCGAGCCGTGTCATCCGCAAGTCTGAACGTGCCGTAATGCATAGGAATCATGGTCTCGGCACCTACATCAAGAAAGGCCTGAACAGCTTCCTCAGGATTGACATGCTGCGAGGTCATGAACCACTCCGGCTCGTAGGCGCCAATTGGCATCAGAGCTACGTGGATCTTAAAGCGTTGACCAATTTCCTTAAACCCGGGGAAATAACCGCTGTCTCCGGCAAAATACAGATTGGGAGGCAGTTTGTGTTTTCCATGTCCTCCAGATCCTTCAGGATGCTGCCCCCGCATTGCCGGCTCCATAATAAACCCTCCCCAATGAGAGGTATTGGTATCAAAGGGGGTTCGCCGCGTCCAATGCTGAGTAGGGACAAAGGAGAGCTTGATATTCCCCACCGTAATCGTCTCCCACCATTGCATCTCTATGCAGTTGCGGAACCCTTTACGCATCAACTTTCTTTTGAGTCCCACCGGAACAATTAAAGTGGTTCCCGCGCGGTACAGCTTTCGTATAGAAGCGATATGCATATGATCATAATGGGAATGCGAGATCAGAATTAAATCAACATGCGGAACTTCTGCAATAGGCAGACCAGGTTCACCCAATCTTTTCTCAAAGCCCAGTCTTCGGGCCCAAATGGGGTCAGTGATAATATTCAGCCCTTCATATTGAAGAAAAAAGGTGGAATGTCCGACCCATGTAACAGTGGTATCCAGTCGGTTCTCCGCTAAAAATGACAACTGCGGCGGGATATTGGGCACGACATAGGAATAGTCTTTTTTCTTTTTCCGGCGTTCCTCACGCCACTGGCGGAATTCCTTGAGCGTTTTATCTGTGCTGACATTATCGATATTGTCGTAACGTATTCTTGCCATTTGGATTCTCTCCTTATAGGACTTACCTGTAAACACTATGTGCTGGCAGGTAAAATATACTGTTACTCTATTTATCGGCAGTCTACTCAGTAAAATATCCTTGTACTGATATATTTGTGCGCCCTTTTTTTAGATTCTGCCTAATTCGCTACCTTCTCAGTACAGGTTTTACCCATTCCAAACGATAATTAAGCGAAAAATGAGTCTGCCCTCTTTTGTGTTTAGCGCTGAGTATGATGTAAAATGCGGGTAAAGACAGCGGTACCTACTACCGTTTAAGGGGGAGTTATGCGCGTATGAAGATTACTTTTATTGAACCGACTCCAAGTCCCAATACGATGAAGCTTCATCTGGACGAAAGTCTGGAACCGGGAATCCGTAGAACCTACACACCGGAAAGTCAGCGATCTGCCCCGTCCTGGGCGCAGGAAATGCTGAATATCCCTGGGGTTACCAGTATTTTTCACGCTGCTGACTTCGCGGCTCTGGAACGGAAAGGAAACGCGGACTGGGCCGCGATTCTTAGAGAGGTGCAATCCCGGTTCGGTGGAGCAACCGGTCTAAACGATGATTGGAGCCTGACCGATGAGCATGCGGGAGCTCATTTCGGGGAGGCTGCGGTATTTGTACAAATGTTCCGGGCGATTCCTATGCAGATCCGCGTCAAGACCGGAGCCAATGAGGAACGAATCGCCCTCTCCTCCCGCTTCACCAAGGCAGTAACGGATGTAGCCAGCGCCGTAATGATCAAGGAGCGCAAGCTGACCGATTACGGCGTACGTTACGGCGATCCGGCAGAGATCGCCCGCGAGGTGGAGCAGGAGCTTGAAGCGGCGTATCCGCAGGAACGCCTCGACTCCCTTGTGCAGCAAGCCATTGCGCACGGCGCGCAGGGCGAGTTCGTCGAGCAGCGGCATAAGCGGGAACGCGATGAGCTGCTGCAGGATCTCCAGGACGCCGACTGGCGCGTGCGTTATGCCGCGCTGGAGGATCTGGCGCCTACGCCGGAGCTGCTACCGCAGCTTCGTACGGCGCTCCGCGACCCCAAGCTGCATATTCGCAGGCTTGCGGTCGTGTATCTGGGCGATCTGCGCACGCCCGAGGCGCTGGAGTTGCTCTTCGAGGCGATGACGGACAGCGCACCCGCCGTAAGGCGGACTGCTGGCGATACGTTATCGGATATCGGTGATCCAGCCGCTACGCCGGTGATGATCACAGCACTTGCGGACAACAGCAAGCTTGTCCGCTGGCGAGCCGCACGCTTCCTCTATGAAGTAGGTACCTCTGAGGCGGAAGGAGCCCTGAGTGTTGCAGCAGAGGACCCTGAGTTCGAAGTCGGACTGCAGGCTAAGATGGCCTTAGAGCGTATCGCCTCGGGAGAAGAAGCCGCCGGAACTGTCTGGCAGCAAATGTCGGAGCACCGCCATAAATAACATCAATGTGCCATTAATTGTTATTGCCTGAAATCGTAACTTGATTTATACTATTTTTTGTTGTGTTTATTAACGATGAAGTAAAGATAGCCTCATCATACCTACGATGAGGTAGAGGTCGCGAATATTAAGAGTATGCACGGGGAGACGTTAAGAGCCGTCTATGATCCGCTGCTGAAAGGAATATTTGCCGAAGCCTGTGCCGCCGTTCTTGCAGCGGCGTGGGCTGGGGCCGTTACCGAAAGGGACGGAACTGTCACGTTGTCACCTTATCCAAGCTGACTGCGTGTTGCGCTATCTTCACAGGGAGAGTATGATGCGGAGCTCTAATTATAGACGCCGCAGATACAGTCTGCGGTTTTTTTTGCGTTCTGCACTCCCCGTTCATGAACAGAAATACAATCAAATAGAAGGAGTGTACATTCATGCAAGGCAACCAGAAAAACAATGCTCCAAGCAGCATTGATAATCAACCGGGATTAAGAAAGACCTTTAAAGCACGGCATTTAACAATGATCGCCCTCGGCGGCTCGATTGGGACAGGACTTTTCCTGGCCAGTGGCGGTGCAATCGCCTCGTCCGGACCCGGTGGCGCTCTTCTGGCCTTCTCGGCTGTAGGTATTATGGTTTACTTTTTAATGACAAGTCTGGGGGAACTGGCAACCTATTTACCGGATTCCGGGTCCTTCAGTACTTACGGAACCCGCTTTGTGAGTCCTGCCTTCGGCTTCGCCATCGGTTGGAACTTCTGGTATAACTGGGCCGTTACTATTGCTGCAGAGCTGGCAGCTGCTACTGTAATTATTAAATACTGGTTCCCGGACAGTCCATCATTCCTATGGAGTCTGGTGTTCCTGCTACTTATGTTTGGCCTCAATTTCCTGTCAGCTCGAGGATACGGTGAGTCGGAGTATTGGTTCGCTATTATCAAGATTATTACCGTAATTGTCTTTCTGGTTGTGGGGGTACTGATGATCTTCGGCATCATGGGTGGTAAATCAGTAGGCTTCAGCAATTTCACTTTGGGAGGCAGTTCTTTCCATGGAGGCTTCTTTGCCTTCGTCGGCGTCTTTATGGCTGCCGGTTTCTCCTTCCAAGGTACCGAACTGGTCGGCGTTGCTGCTGGTGAGAGTGAGAATCCACGCCGTAACGTTCCCATCGCAATACGTCAGGTTTTCTGGCGCATCTTAGTTTTTTATATCCTGGCCATTTTTGTAATCGGCATGTTGATTCCTTACACGAATCCGGATCTGTTGCGCGGCGGTATTGATGCCATCGGGGTAAGCCCGTTCACCATCGTGTTCAACAAAGCCGGTCTGGCTATCGCAGCTTCAGTAATGAATGCCGTAATTCTTAGTTCTGTATTATCGGCTGGTAACTCCGGAATGTATGCCTCCACACGAGTACTTTATGCCATGGCTAAAGATGGTATGGCGCCGAGAGCATTAGGTAAGCTTAACAGCCGAGGCGTTCCTGTTGGAGCCTTATTGGTAACAACCGCTGTAGGTATGTTGGCGTTCCTTGCCTCGTTCTTCGGAGATGGAGCTGTCTACAACTGGCTGCTGAATGCTTCCGGCATGTGCGGGTTCATCAACTGGTTAGGAATTGCGGTCTGTCACTATCGCTTCCGTAAAGCATTTGTAGCACAGGGTCATTCACTTTCTGAGCTGCCATACCGCGCCAAATGGTTCCCGTTTGGACCAATCTTCGCCTTTATACTATGTCTGATCGCCGTATTCGGCCAGAATCTCGGAGCCTTCACCGGGGATTCCATTGACTGGTATGGTATCCTTGTCTCTTACATCAGCCTACCGTTGTTCATGTTAATCTGGTTTGGCTATCGTTGGTTCAGAAAAAGCAGTATTGTTCCATTGGATCAATGCGATTTAAGTACAAACGTCGACTAGATTTCTATATAAGATGAACTTAAGATATTAACTTAAGGCTCAGGTGTCACTACCGTGAAGATTTGGACTTCCGGCCGCTGTTGTATCCAGATTTCCCTTTCGTTCCTTTTCGCTTTTTGTTATTTTCTTTTATTCACCTTATATAGTTACACGATAAACAGGGGGTATCCCAGCAGCCAGTTGTATGGCTATGGGATACCCCCTCTATGTTTATATGGCATTATTTCCAGGTTACATATACTTTGAGGTCACCTGTATTATCAAATGCAGAGCTGGTATAGGACAAGTTATCCAAGCCCAATTCATAAAGCTTCTTAAGGTCGTTCTTCAGCAAAACCTTGTTCCCCCGGTACCGAAACAGAACTGAATCTTCCCCCGAATTCACCGCTTCCTTAGCCAATGTCAAAATCCCCGCTGCGGAAGTGACCACCTTCGCTTCATCATATAATCCGTAATTAAGCTGCTGCTGCAGATTTAGATAGAAGTTCTTCTTCTCTCCGCCATTCTTTATAAGCTCAGACAGTGTTAGATGATAGGCCACCGATGCTGCAGGGTAAGGTTTGTTCCAGGTATGGTCTGCCCTCATCTGGTTATCCGTCCGCAAGTAGTATGCCGTGCTGACTACGCCTGCCTGATCCGGTGAAGGGTCATCCCAGGTGGTATCCATGTGATACCATCGTCCATCCAGCTGCACCAGATTCCAGGCATGGGATTGACTCCGAGCTCCTTCCGGTCGGGCTGTTCCCTCCACGATCCTGTTGTTAATTCCTGCTTCCTTCAGCATCTTATACGTTAAAAGCGAATAACCCTGACATACGGCGCTCCCGCTTTGCAGACCTTCATAAGCCGTATATTTACGGTACGAGTTATCATATTTCAAATGAAGAACTACCCAATCGTGAATAACCCTTACTTTCTCGTGATTATTCATTCCCGGTTTTATAATCTTACTCAGAGCAGCCTTAACTTCCTTAGTAACGTAAGCAGTCTGCTGCAGGCTCTCCAAATATTTAATTTCTACCGTAACCTTTGCTGACTTGCTACTGCCCCGGTATGAAAAAGCATAGCTGTCTACTATATAATGCAGGTAATAATCGCTCTCCATACTCTTGTCTAGGGCAGCTTGAACCTGTGACTTCAGATTCACAGTGTTACCTTCATAGGTGAAGATAATCGTCTCATTACGGTTGTTCATGGCATGGGTCAGCTTACCGGTCATTTCATTTACGGAGTGAAGGGCTGCCGGACTTGCAGCAGCGGAAGCATAAGCATAATCCCAGCCCCAATACAGAGTTGGGGGGATAGCAGCAGCGACCAGTACTCCGGTTAATATGCTCTTAACCAGCGTTAAGCGTATTTTCCTCATATATATATTAATTCCTCCTGCTGATTACTAAGTAAGAGATGATGTTCACAAATTATTGTTCCTTTGTACCTTAATATTAATATCGGTCCTTCAGCTTAGCTACATAAATATCTTTAATTTTTAAGATCTTTTATTCGGCCTTTAGAGGGAATTCTGGCTCTTTCTCGAAATCAGTGCTTGACTTACTGTTTACGTCACTGTACCGGGACCGATTTCCATCTAACTACCCCTGATGTTTCACCGGGTTTGGGGCAACTACGCCCTACAGGTAGACGAATCCGAGTTGCGGACCAGTCCCTCGACGATTAGAGGGGAAAATGCCCGCTAATACCGACCGAAAGGCAATTAATTTGAGATTATAGGGAAATTATCCCTGCTCCAAAGAGGTAGCATCAAGAAGTTTGTGTATGAGAGTAGAAGTAGCTCCTAGGGTATGTCTTGGTTTTCAATATATATATGTATAGTTGCACAAAGTACAATTATATTTCTCTCTTAGCACACTGTGGGGTGCTTAATTGCACTTTATACACTTATTTTTGATATTCCGGGTTTTAACCGGCGTTTTCCGTGTTTTTAGTTGCACAAAGTACATCTATCCATCCATACGAGCACCAAAAGCCTGAAATAAGTGTATAAAATACATCTATTTCACTGACTACCTCCGCCGAGAAATATCCTCAAAATTAGCGGGCGAAATTCCATCTAATTGGCCAAACAGGGTGCCTAATGCAGAAATAGAGGGAGAAAACCCCTCTGTTGGGCGTAAAGGATTTCAGTCCTTCTCGTCACTTGTCAAACACGATTCTGGTGTTGAGCTGGATTTTTACAGGGGTAATTCCCCCCTTTGAATAGTTTTCCCCGCGTGGTCCTACATGCACACCTAATCATTATCAATCCAACTATACAAAAAAGCTGCCTTACCAGTAAACATTCTACTGATAAAACAGCTCTACTATACTATTGATATTCTTATGAACCTATATTTATTCGCTAACAAGCCAGCCAATTTTAGCCAGACTTTGGTAGTGGAGAGGCCTACTGAGGTGTAACGATATAAGTCTCTCCAACCTTTGTTGGGAACTCTGTATCTTTCACGATCTTTATTGTTGATCCGCTTGGTGTTTGCAGAATTACCGGGAAATCATAATGCAGGTTACATGAGCAACCGTGGGTTGAAGTTAATTCAGCCTGCACTAGTCTGCCTTCATGCCACTCGATATCCACCGTGAATCCCCCTCGACCCACCAAGCCTTTGACCTTGCCATTATTCCATTGTTTAGGCAAAGCCGGCAGAAGACGGATGTTCCCTTGGTGACTCTGGAGCAGCATCTCCGCAATTCCTGCGGTCACCCCGAAGTTCCCATCAATTTGAAAAGGGGGGTGATTACCGAACAAATTCGGTAAGCTTGCTGCAGAAAGAATACGCCGAATGCAGCCATAAGCGCTTGCAGAATCCGAAAGCCTTGCGTACAGGTTAAGCAGCCAAGCTGCACTCCAGCCTGTATGCCCACTACCCGCTTCCAACCGTTTCTGCAGCGTCAACGATGCGGCTGCCGCCAGCACTGGTGTTGCCTGTGGACATATAACATGACCCGGATATAAATCATACAAATGAGACACATGCCGGTGCCCGACTTCCTGTTCGGTGAAATCCTCATTCCATTCCCGTAACCGACCATCTGGAGCGATCCCCGGGAAGGCTAACCTTTCTTTCTTCTGTTTCAACGTTTCCCGGAAATCATCATCCGTGCCCAATATTTCAGCGGATTTTATACAATGAGTAAATAGTTCGTTAATCAAAGACATATCCATCGCTGAACCGGCAGATACACTGCAAGGGGTACCCTGTGATGTCAAAAATACATTCTCAGGTGAGGTGGACAGCCCCGTGGTCAAGAATCCATCCGGACGTTCTACTAACCAATCCAAGCAGAACAATGCCGCTCCCTTTAACAAGGGATAAGCCTTGTCCCGCAAATAATCCTGATCCGGGCGAAAAGCATACCGTTCCCATAAGTGTCTGGACAGCCATACTCCTCCCATTGGCCAAAAAGCCCACATGGCCTTGCCGTCTGACGGGGAGGACATCCGCCACAGGTCTGTGTTGTGATGAACCGCCCAGCCGCGGGCGCCATAATACACGGCAGCCGTTCGGCTACCTGCAATACTGAGCTCAGAGATTAAATCCAGAAGCGGTTCGTGACATTCTCCCAGCCCACAGCTCTCAGCAGGCCAGTAGTTCATTTCCGTATTGATATTTGTCGTGTAATTGCTGTTCCAAGGGGGCTGAAGATGTGGATTCCAGATCCCTTGCAAGTTAAGCGCCTGAGTCCCTGGTCTGGAGCCGGCAATCATCAGATAACGTCCGTAATGGAACAATAATGCCTCTAAACTCGGGTCATCAGAGCCAGCTTTATATCGCTCCAGTCGTAGATTGGTCGGCAAGCTTTCACTCTGGGCACCCGCTGTGCCCGATTTATCATCCAGCTCCAGTTCAACCCGCTGAAACAAGGTTTGATGATCTGCGATATGCCGTTTCCGCAGCTCACTATACTTGTAAGGAGCGCTTGATAGCTGATTCAGACAAATTGCTGAAGGGACAACCGCTCCCGATCCCGGCATCACATCAAATCCTTCATAATCCGTAGCTGCTGCCAATAAGAAGATAACAGAACGTGCTCCGGTAATAATGATGCGCCCTTCCTCAACAACGAGTGTCCCACTCTCCAAACGGGCTTCCAGACAGGACGCAAATTGCAGTCCGCGGTCCGATTCATACAATACTGCCCTTGGGTGATCCCCTACATAATTATCAGCCACATGAGAGGGGGCACGGCCCCTCATTAGGAGAGATGCACCGCTGTTGCCAAGGCTATAGGGATGCAAGGATGACAAGTCTGCGGTGATGATAGGCAGATAACCTTTATCTGCTCGAATTCGTACAACCAGCACTCCGTCAGGTCTACTAATGAAAGACTCACGCTCTATTTGCATTCCAGCTATTTCATAATGCGTTGAGACGATCGCCGTATCCAAATCCAGCTCCCGATGATAGCTGCCTAATTCATATTCTTCAGTCTGGATCGAAATTCGCAGATCTCCGAGAGGCTGATAAGATTCAGTTCTTCTACCAAGCATTTTAGCTTCAATTAAAGCCTCGGCTTGGCTGTAATTTCCTTCCGCAACAAGCTTTCTGGCCGACTCCAAATGCCGTAATGCTTCATAATTTCCCGTATCCCGTGGAAATCCAGACCATAACGTATCCTCGTTAAGCTGAATCACTTCCTGACCTACTCCGCCAAATACCATACCTCCGAGACGGCCATTGCCCAGTGGCAATGCCTCTTCCCAAACTTCGGCTGGTTTGTCATACCATAGCAGCTTACTACTCCCCTTGACCTTATCTAACACATGTACACCTCCAGGCGTATAAACGAAAGTTAGCGGGAAGCCCGGGCTTTCGCTCGAACTTCCCGCTACTATTTACAATTTACAACCATACCTCTTTAATTATTCAGTCCACAGTTTTACACGCTCTTTAACCAGTTCTTCACGCAGATCTTCTGCTTTTTCTACATCAGCTTTCTCCAGGTCAGCCATATAAGCATCCCAAATTTTATCGAATTCTGCTGGTTTAGAAAGAATAGCTTCTGGAATACGTTTCCACGTAATATCTTTCAGCTTGTTGTCCAGTACAACAATCTCGCTTTCTCCAGGAACTGGAATGTTCCAAGCCGCACCCCAAGGTTTAACTTTGAATTCGTCTTCTTTAGGGAACAGACCTCTCCATGTATCAACCTTGTACGCAGCTAGAGTTTCTTTCTCAACAGCATTGAATTGGGAACTAATTTGTTCAGGGAATTTTGTTGTGTAGTAGTTGTCAGTAGAATCTTTAACACCGTCACCATAGTGAACAGACAACAAGTTGTAAAGACCGATACCTGTTTCTTTTGCAAAGTTTGTTGCATCATTAACAATACGATTGTTAACATCTTCAGGAATTACACGTTTGCCGTTCTCAACGTTATACTGTTTACCTTCAATACCCCAGTTGAGCAGAACCTGTCCTTCATCGGATGCAAGGTAATCTAAGAACTTGATTGCACGAATTGGATCTTCACAATCCGTTGAGATACCTACACCATTTCCAGCCATGAAGCCTGTAGGCCAGAAAGATGTTTCTTTGTATTCTTCAGACAGGGTTACAGGATAGTGTCCATAACCTTGATCGAATTTACCAGCAGTTTTAAGTGCTTTTTCACCATCACCATAAGACCAGTCTTGGTCAATCAAGCCAATTACACGGCCTGTAGCAATTTTAGATTTGTATTGGTCAGTCTTTTGTACGAAACTTTCTGGATCCAGCAAACCAATATCGTTCATGTGGTTCAACCAACGGAAGTACTCTTTCTCTTCAGGACGACGGAAGTGATAAGTTACTTCTTGAGTATCCACATCGATTGCGTATTCTCCATCATCAGGGGAACCCGTAGTGGTAAAGGCTGGGTTAGTAACGGTGATATACATCATCCAGTCATCAGCGTTCAGGGTCAATCCGATGTTTTTATTTCCATTCTCATCTGTAGGATGTTTGTCCAGATAAGATTTGATTACGTTTTCATAATCTTTAACTGTTTTAATTGGTGGGTATCCTGCTTCTTTTACTGCACGGTGCTGAAGTTCAAAACCGCCGCCAGCATTAAAGTATTGCTGATCTACAGCTGAATAAGTAGGGATAGCATAAATCGCTTTATCTTCATTGCTGTAACGGGCACGTTTCAAGTTATCTTCGCCAAGTACCTTTTTAATATTAGGAGCATATTTATCAATCAGTTCTGTAAGATCAACCATTGCGCCTGCATCTACCATCTTGGAAATATCGGCCTTTGCACTGATAAGGTCAGGATATTCACCACTTGAAGCTATTAGTGCAACCTTTTGAGCAGGATCTCCTACAGCAAATTCAGCATCTAGAGTTACGCCGGTTTTTTCTGTGATCACTTTACCTGTCTCATCTTGCATTCCTGTCCAGTTCGGACTTGGATCTGCACTAAAGAATGAGAATGTAACCGGTGTCAGATCTTCTTTTTCCGTATTGGTGCCGCTGTTCGCAGTATTGGTGTTAGTATCCGTTGTATTTCCTGTGTTCGCAGCATTATTTCCTCCACAACCCGCCAACATACTGAGCATTAATGTAGAAACCAAAAGCCATGCCGAAGCTTTAGTCTTACTGCTTCTCTTGCTTGACATCATGTAAACCCTCCTCGATTGATATATCTATTGTATAACAACAGGAACTCCTGTAGATACCATATGGCGGCTATCCGCAGAAGAAATTACCACGGATAGCCTAGGGTAAGAATTAGCTTTTTACTGCTCCAAGTGTCATACCTTTCACGAAGTAATTCTGCAGGAAAGGATAAACGATCAAGATAGGGACTGTGACGACAATGGTAATCGCCATTTTGATCGATTCCGGTGATACCTGATTCGTTGCAGCGGATACAATTTTGGAACGATAGTCTCCACCATTACCTGTTGTGGTGCTCTGGAGCACCTTCATCAGTTCAAACTGCAATGTCGTTAACGCTTCATTAGAACCGTTATACAAGTAGGTATCAAACCATGCATTCCATTGCCCTACAGCAAGGAATAATGCAATGGTAGCCAGTGCCGGCTTGGCTAGCGGCAGGATGACCCGCCAGTAGATGGTAAAGTCATTGGCACCATCCAGCTTAGCAGATTCCTGTAGTGCATAAGGGATACCGTCGATAAAGGAACGAATAATGAATACGTTAAAGGCACTAACCGCGCCGGGAAGAATATAGACAGCGAAGGTATTCATTAAGTGCAAGTCCCGCATCAGCATGTATGTTGGAATTAATCCGCCAGAAACATACATAGTCAGTGCCAGAAAGGTGGAAACAAATTTGCGACCCTGAAAATCTTCACGGGCAATAGTAAACGCCAGCATGGAGGCAGTCAGCAAACCAAGCAATGTGCCGAGTATTGTACGCAAGGCTGAAATTTTGAAGCCGGTAATCAAACCGCTGAAGGAAAAGATCTTAACGTAGTTATCCCAAGTAAATTCCCGCGGGATAATCGTAATTCCGCCACGTACGCTATCTATTGAATCATTCAATGAAATGGCTAGTACATTGAGGAACGGATAAACCGTCACTATAACAACGAACGTTACGACAAGATAAACGATGATATCAAAAATCCGGTCGGACCATGACTTACGGCTGGCGAATGTAGAGCTATCCATAACCGCGCCCCCTTTCTAGAGAAGACTTTCTTTAGTAGTACGTTTGAAGATTCCGTTGATAGTGAACAACAGGATTACACTGATAACCGAGTTGAATATATTAATCGCAGTACCGAATGAATAACGTCCCATGCCCAGACCGTATTTCAAAGAATAAAGGTCAAGCACTTGAGAGTAATCGGTCACTAAGTTATTTCCTAACAAAAATTGCTTCTCGAAACCGATGTTAAGTAAATTCCCGATAGACATGATGAGCAGCACGATGATGGTTGGGCGAATACCTGGCAATGTGATATGCCATACCTGCCGTAACCGGCTGGCGCCGTCCACACGAGCAGCTTCATACAGCTCCGGTCCGATCCCCGCAATGGCCGCCAGATATATAATCGCGTTCCATCCGGTTTCTTTCCACACATCCGATAAAGTAACAATTCCCCAGAAGAGGTGGCCTTGTGCCATAAACTGAATGGGTGTTTCAATGAATCCTAATCCTAATAACATATCGTTAATCAGACCGTTGTCACCGGATAGCATTTTAGTTACAATACCTGCTGCTACTACCCAGGATACAAAGTGAGGCAAATACGAAATCGTCTGCGCGAATCTTTTGAAAAAGCCTAATCTTACCTCATTGAGTAAAATAGCAAACGTAATCGGAAATATAAATCCTGCTACGAGGCCCATACCACTCATCACTAAGGTGTTGCGTAAGGCAAGGAAAAACGTTTCATCCGCAAAGAGCGTTTTGAAATGGTCAAATCCGACCCAATCCTGCTCGAAGAACCCCTTTGCCGGCTTGTACTTCTGAAAAGCCATTGTCCATCCCCATAGCGGAAGATAACTGAATACAAACACCCAAATGACGAAGGGAATTGACATCATCCATAAGTACTTTTGATTTTTCAAGGTTTTCCAAGCCCGTCCTGAAGACGACTTTTTGGTAGGTAAATCTTGCAAATTTGTTGCCGCTTTCATAAAGCCCCCTCCTCTCTATGTCCTAATTTTAAGGTTCTGAAAGCGATTCCAGTACCCTACAAATTTGACATGAAATCAGATCAAAATTAGAGATTTTGAGTGGGGCGTAACAGCTGGGACAGTCGCTGCAAGAAATATTTGGACTACCGATCGCTGTTATCCTCGAATTTTCTGATTTGAACCGCTATATAAATTGAACTTAAGATTTTACCATTTGGGTGAGTTTGTAACTACGATGAATGTTTGGACTTCCGGCCGCTGTTGTCTCCCGATTTCTTGATTAAACCGCTGTTCGCGGATGAAATCCGGAGACAAAGGCGGACGCTACCGCTCCTCCAGTTCCAAAAATTCCTCTTCGTTACCTTTGCCTTTTTGTTTAGTTATTAAGTTCTCTCTATATATTTGCGGTAGAAATTCGAGGATAAAGGCGAACGCTGCGCTTCTCCAACTCCAAAATTTCTCTACGCTCCTTTTTCAGCTGGGTTGAGAAGATGAGTGAAAGCATAAAAAGGACATTCCAGAGAATATCCTTGGAATGCCCTTTTTATATAAGCTGAACAAAAGATAATAACAAAAAGCGAAAAGGAACGAAAGGGAAGTTTGGAACTGTAGGAGCGATAGCGACCGCCCGAAAGCTTTCCGTAGGAAAGCTCGCTTCGAAAGCATAAGCTGTATCCGGATTTCAACCGCTAAAAGCGGGTTAAATCAAAGAAAGTCTTACTACAACAGCGGCCGGAAGTCCAAATCTTCACGGTAGTGACGCCTGAGCCTTAAATATTATCGTATCCAATTTCATAGTTATGTGCTTTTGCGATAGGATGTTGGAGATACCCCGACATATTTACGGAATTTAGCGTTAAAATAATCCGGATTCATATAACCCACCTTCTCTGCTACCTCATAAACCTTCATTCCTTGGGTCAAAAACTGCTTGGCCTTCTCGATTCTGACCTTATCCACGTAGGTATTGAAATACTCTCCCGTGGTGCTCTTGAACATTTCCCCCAAATAAGCACTATTGTAATTGAAGAGTTCGGATAAAGTCTCCAGCTTCAGGTTCTCGTTATACCGGCGCTGAATAAGCTCGGTAATTTTCTTAATCTCATTTCCCCGCCCGCCGATGTTCATTTGACCCGCTATTTCTTCCAGAAAAGCAATCGCCTGCTCCTGCAAATCACTCAGATAATAACTATGGTACAGCTCCCCTATCGGAGGGGAGTGCTCTGCTGCATAGCTGCGAATTTCCGGATAGGCTGGCTCAAGACGGGCCAGCACAGTGCTCAAGAGACGGACAAAACTCTCCTTGATCCGCTGCTCATCCGTATTCTCAGCCACCAGTTCATAGACTTTTTCCTTTACCAGAGCTTCAATAACAGCGGTGCTCCCTGTCTCTACCGCTAGCAGCAGACGGGTTTCGGCATTTTCACTAAATTCTTCCGGTTGGTTAAGCGCATCTTTACGCAGATCTGAAAGGGATGTGGACTCAGGGCTGATTATAGTGTCTTTTGGGAAGAAAAAAGCCCGCTTCAACAACTCCTGAGCCGCAGTGTAGGACACAAAAGCAGCCTCCGCCTGGGACACAGACCCGCCTGCGGCTATATTGAACTTGTAATTCTCCTTGATCATGATTGCTGAGAGTTCCCCGTATAATTCTAATCTGTCAGACTCCTGCAGCAGCGGCTCTTTTAACAAAACCCCCATATACGGCGGTATGTTGAAGAAATGTCCTGTTCCCTTTTTCAAAAAATGCTGCTCCAGGATCCCCCTAATCCCCGCGGTCTGCTCCTCCGTGGCGTTTCCCGTTTCCAGAAGCTCAATCAGCACCACTTCACAGCTTCCAGAATCCAATTCAAGAGCCGAAGTATACTTCTTAAGGTCCGACTCCCCTTCTGCCCGTACTAGTAACGATCGAAGCATGGCCTCTCTGTTTCTGGCCGGTTCATCCTCATACCACTGGCTGTATCGATCCTCCTGTGCGATTACCTCCCGAAGCTGCTCCAGATAAGAGATCATTTCTTCTTCATCCACCGGCTTCAATAGATAACCATCCACTCGATGGACTATGGCTTTCTTGGCATAATCAAAATCGGCATGTCCACTTAATATAAGCACATGACATCCTGATCCCTCTTCCCGCAACTCACCTATCAACTCCAAACCGTCCATACCCGGCATACGAATATCCACTACCATCAGCTCTGGATAATAGGTGTGATATTTTTCCAAAGCCTGTAAACCGTTAGCCGCAGTAGCTACTACTGTAAATCCATGCTTTTCCCAAGGAATAAGAGTTCGCAGCCCTTCCCGCAGCTTCGGCTCATCATCAACAATCAGTACTTTGATCATATATTGCCCTCCTTCATCGGGATGCGGAAAGTGATATACGTGCCATCATTTCCATAGCTCTCGATGTTCAGTCCGTATTGTTCACCGTAGGATAACTTCAACCGGTCATGGACATTCCGTAATCCAATTCGGTCACCTTCCTCCTCTTCCTGCTTGTTCAAGGTTGTTCTTACCTGTTCGAGCCTTTCCTGGGTGATCCCGACACCGTTGTCTCTGATGGTGAAATGGGCATGTCCATCAATTTTTTGTATATCCACCGTTACAAACGATCCTTCCATTTTGTTATCCAGTCCATGGATGACTGCATTCTCGACCAAAGGCTGTATAATTAACGGCGGCATATAGAGACTCTCTGTTGCAGGGTCTACATTAAATTGATATTGAAGCCGCTCCTCATAACGAAATTGCTGAATATCTAAATAACAGCGAACCATTTCAAGCTCTTGTTTTAACGGAATCTTGCTCTTGCCTACTTCCAGATTACTGCGCATCATTTTCCCAAGAAGACGGACTACACGAGCAATCTCCGTCTGTCCATTCATGTGGGCCTCCATTCGGATGGACTCCAAAGCGTTGAATAGGAAGTGGGGATTAATCTGGCTGGCCAGCATTTTAAAGCGAATGTCGTTCTGCTTCTGCTCCAAAAGGATATTCTGATTGTTAGACTTCTGAACTTCATACATCAAATCATTGATACTGCGTACCATGGAATTGAATTGACGGGCAAGCAGCCCAATTTCATCTTTGCCATCGATTTGCAGCGTCGTATCGAAATCACCCGCTCCAACACGGTTGATATGTTTGCTAAGTCTTAACAAGCGTCTAGAAAATAACGATGAAAAACTGTATACCAATAAGAAAGCCAATACTACACTTATTATGATTACCATCAGCGCAAGCCGGATAATCTGATTGGGTTCCTTTACAATACTCTCGATTGAAAAAACGGAGATAATCCGCAGACTGTTCCGACTCGACTCCGGTGTTAATTCTTCAATTAATATTTTGGAATCCTTGCCGTCTACCTTTGCTTCATAACTACCGTTGCCCTGACCCAAAATTTCATTATCAAATGATATGTCGGCCAGTTTTTTTCCGGTCAACTCCGTACGGTTAGCCGCGATAATATTATTCTGATCATCTACGATTAACGTCTCGAAGGATTCCTGATTCAGAATGGACCGCAGTTGAGCGCTATTTACATTAATTACGAGCAGACCTGTTTTATTAAGGCCCTCGAGCTCGATTTTACGGGTAAGACTCAGGTATTTACGATGATCGCGCTCATCCTCAATATACTCCCATCCGACCATACTATCTGACTTCTGACCTCTCTGGTACCAATCGCTTGCCTTGATCTCTTCTGAAGGATTCAATAGCTCCCAGTTGTTCAGCAGTGTTTTATTATCCAGATACATACGTATATTGGATACTTCTTTATATAATCTTAAATACTCACGTATATCGGGATAATTCTGATAAGCCTGAACTACATCATATATACTTTCATATCGACGGACAGCCAGTCTCTTTAACCTGGCATCGTTCGACAGCCGATAAGATATGTCCTGGGATACGCCGATTACTTCTTCGGTTCTTTTTTTGACCCGGTCTACGTTAATGGATGCCTGCTCAATAGCATTTTCAAATGCCATGGATCTCATTTCCAGTGTTAGATAGGCGCCAACGATCGATACTGGCAGCATTGTAATGAGCAGAAAAGAAAGCAGCAGCTTATTCCGTATTTTGATATCATTTAGCAGTTTGACTCCCCAGTGAAACATGGTGCTCCGCCCTCCCCAAGACAATCATTACACAGTAGATGGTGTATGACTGCAGATACACCCTAGAATAACAGAAGAAACATAAGTACTACAATTGTGTACATTTACCTTTTATTATTTCTATTGTTCTTACTATAGTTAGGCAAACAGCCCTCCGCTGACAGCGGAAGGCCGTTCTTTCTTAATCCCAGACAACAGCTCCCTACCGCTTTATTTACGGTAAGATGCCAGTTTGCTATTCAACTCACGAGTGGCTCCGTATACTTCCTGATACAAACCAAACAGCTCGTTGTAAATAGCCGCCTGCTCCGGATTCGGGGTATACCGTCCAGCCTGGCGGATAAAGGCATCCGCACATTCTCCGAGAGAAGGGAACCAACCGATGCCGTATGCAGCAAGCATAGCCGCCCCCATCGCCGGGCCCTGCTCACTTTCGAGCTTGATAATAGAAGCATTAAAGATATCGGCCTGCATTTGCAGCCAGGTTTCATTCTTGGCGCCTCCACCGATCGCTACTACCTCGGTTATCGACTTACCGGATTCGCGCACGATTTCAATGGACTCACGTAGTGAGAAGGTAATTCCCTCTAATACTGAACGGGCAAAGTGGGACTGAGTATGTCCTGAATCCATACCAATAAAGCTCCCGCGGATATCCGCGTCCGGGTGCGGTGTGCGCTCCCCGACAATATACGGTGTGAACAGCAGACCAGCACTTCCTGCCGGAATCGAATCCACGCCATCCAGCAATTCATCGAAGCTCTTGTCAGCAGCAAAGGTTTCCTTGAACCAGTTGAGGCTGTGTCCAGCCGCAAGGGTAACACCCATGATGTAGTAAGCATCCTTCTCTCCGTGATTGAAGAAATGAACTTTACCTTCCAGATTCAAATCCTTATTAGTCTCATAGGACAGCACTACGCCTGAGGTTCCAATACTGCACATCGTCCGACCTTCACCCAATATCCCTGCTCCAAGCGCTCCGCAAGCATTATCCGCACCGCCTGCAAATACTTGGGTCGTAGGGAGCAGACCGGAGACTTCAGCAATTTCAGGCAATAAAGTGCCTGTTGATTCAAATGACTCCACAAGTCTCGGACAGAGAGACAACGGTAAGACGAAGGCTTCTGCGATTTCGGCACTCCATTGCTTGGAGCCTACATCTAGCAGAAGAGTTCCGGCTGCATCGGAATAGTCCATAGCATAATCACCCGTTAGACGATAGCGCACATAATCCTTAGGCAGCAGGAATTGATAAGCCTGGGACAGCAGTTCCGGCTCATTCTCCTGTACCCACAGAATCTTAGGCAGTGTAAAGCCTTCTAACGCACGGTTTCTAGCGATTTCCAGCAGCTTCGGACCGAGCGTGCTTTCAATTCTGCGGCATTGAGCAGTAGTACGGGTATCATTCCATAACATAGCCGGACGCAATACTGTACCTTCACTATCCACTAATACAAGTCCATGCATTTGCCCGGAAAAGCTGATTCCGTCGATCAAGGAAGCGTCTATTCCTGTACCTTCCATTAAGCGGCGAAGGCTGGTAAGTGTACCCTTCACCCAATCTTCAGGGTTCTGCTCGCTCCAGCCCGGTTGCGGTCTGCTCAGCGGGTAAGCTTCTGAATGCTCACCGATGACTGTTCCCTTCTGGTCTACGAGAACCGACTTTACAGCACTGGTGCCTAGATCAATACCAATTACATATTTCATATATTATCCTCCTATAAGTTCGGTCAGCACTTCGAGAGCATACATGTAGAAAAAGGGGCTGCCGAAGAATGCTTTCTTCAGCAACCCCCGTTGCAATAAACTACGATAAAGCTTTGTACCTTTGGTCTATTCTTATTCTACTATTCAGCCAAAATGTATTGGTTCAATGTAGCTTTCAAATACTCTTGACGACCGGATTGGTTAGCACGCGGGTTCTCATTGTTCAGTGCATACTCGGACAGCGAAGCCAGTGTAGCTTTACCGGACACGATATCAGCTCCAACACCTTCAGTGAAGCTGCTGTAGCGTTTGTCGATGAAGTTCTCGAATACGCGATCTTCAATCAACTTAGCGGCCACTTTCAAGCCCTTAGCATAAGTGTCCATGCCGGCAATGTGTGCCAGGAACAAATCATCAGGCTCGAAGGAAGGACGACGTACTTTAGCGTCAAAGTTAATTCCGCCTTTACCAAGGCCACCGTTCTTCAGTACTTCGTACAGCGTCAGTGTGGAATCATAAAGGTTAACAGGGAACTCATCTGTATCCCAACCCAGCAATGGATCGCCTTGGTTGGCATCCAGTGATCCCAACATGCCGTTGATACGGGCTACACGAAGCTCATGCTCAAAAGTATGGCCTGCAAGCGTAGCGTGGTTAGCTTCAAGATTCAGCTTAAAGTGCTTGTCGAGGTTGTATTTTTGCAAGAAAGCAATCGTTGTAGCTGAGTCGAAATCATATTGGTGTTTTGTTGGCTCTTTTGGTTTTGGCTCGATCAGGAATTGTCCTTCAAAACCGATTTCCTTCGCATAGTCAACAGCCATTGAGAACAAACGGGCAATGTTGTCAAGCTCAAGTCCCATATCCGTATTGAGCAGTGTTTCGTAACCTTCACGTCCGCCCCAGAAGACATAGTTTACAGATCCAAGCAGCTTACCAACTTCCAGACCTTTCTTCACTTGAGCAGCCGCATAAGCAAATACATCAGCGTTGCAAGCAGATCCTGCACCATGCACATAACGTGGGTTAGTGAACATGTTAGCTGTGTTCCACAGCAATTTCTTGCCGGAAGTTTTCATGCCTTGAGCCAATAGATCAACGATTGTGTCAATGTTGCTATGGAATTCACGCAGGCTTTCACCTTCAGGAGCGATATCTAAATCGTGGAAGCAGTAGAAAGGAATGTTCATCTTATCCAAGAATTCAAAAGTAGCTTCAACGCGTGCCTTTGCCTTGTCCATTCCAGAAAGATGATTCCAGCCGCGAATTGCAGTTTCAGCACCAAACGGGTCAGAACCGCCAGCTGTTAATGTATGCCAGTAAGCCATCGCAAAACGAAGGTGCTCCTCCATTGATTTCCCTGCAACGATCTCTTCAGGATTGTAGAATTTGAATGCAAAAGGGTTGGTAGAACGGCTTCCCTCATAAGAAATCTTACCTACTGTTTCAAAATAAGCCATTATAAAATCCTCCTCATATTGTGCTTTGTCCGCAAGCGGTTACAAACTCATATTAACACATCGCAAAGACTTTGTATATTGGTTAAACAAAGTTTTTTTATTCTCGTAAATTTTGCGTTTTTTACAACGAACCCATGTTATGATGACCTTAAATCGAAGTTCTCAATCCTTGAATATTCCGAAAAAGGGATCGCGATCCTGTTGCAATTTACAGCACATGGCTCTAGACTAAGTTGCGTAGAACTAAATGAGAACGTTCCCAGAAGGAAGTGTAATTCGTGAAAGTTACCGGTGACCAGGCACTGGTCAAGAAAATTAATAAATCCATTGTCCTCCATATGATTCGAAAACACTCCCCCCTCTCACGGGCAAGGGTATCGGAAATGACAGGACTAAATAAAGCAACTGTATCCAACTTGGTTGCCGAGCTATGCCAGCAAGAACTGGTTATTGAAGCCGGCCCGGGAGAGTCCAGCGGAGGTCGTAAACCGTTAATCCTGCATTTCAATGCGATGGCAGGCAGTGTTATCGGCATAGAGCTACGTGTAAAACAGCTGACTGCTGTCCTCTGTGATCTCGGTGGAAATGTGCTGGGTGAACGTGATTACACCTTGAACCATCACGACCTGCCGTATGTTCTGGAAGAAATACATAAAATAATTTCTGAGCTGATGGCCGCTGCTCCCGTAACACCATATGGCATTGTGGGAATTGGGGTAGGTGTTCCCGGTATGGTGGATGAGAACGGAGTGGTCTTATTTGCACCCAATCTAGGTTGGGAAATGGTGAATCTGCGAGGCCTGCTGGAATCATCCTTTTCCGTTCCCGTTACAATCGATAATGAAGCGAATGCTGGAGCCCAAGGTGAGTTGAACTTTGGGGCCGCGCGGGATGTGCGACATCTTCTATACGTCAGTGCAGGGTCCGGTATCGGTTCAGGGATCATCATCGGCGGGGAATTGTATAAAGGCGCACGCGGGTATGCGGGAGAGACCGGGCATATGTCTATCGAAGCCGACGGCAAGCTATGCAGCTGTGGAAGCCGCGGATGCTGGGAATTGTATGCCTCGGAGAAAACGTATGATCACGCGGATATCGATCTACCGGCACGAACTACGCCGGAGCTTGTACGTTATGCATCTCAGGGGCAGGAGGATGCTCTGCGCCATTTTGCAAAGGTGGGGGAATATCTAGGCATCGGTATAACCAATCTGATCAATAGCTTCAATCCTGAGGTTATTGTAATTGGAGGAGCACTGTCAGAGGCTGAAGAATGGCTCGGTGAACCGCTGCGAAAGGTGGTTGCGGAACGCACTCTGCCTTATCATAAGCAGCAGTTGGAGATTACATTCTCCAAGCTGGGCAGCCGCGGCACTGTGATTGGTGCTGGATTCTCGGCGGTTATGCATTTCCTTGGGAATATCCGTGTCACCCTGTGAGTAATGAACAGTTAACAAATTGACGTAATATTGACGTATTTAGGGTACTCTCAGGTGCAGATTAAGGGCTTTCAATTCTATATAATGAAGGTTATAATAGTGTGACATTTGTCACCACAAAGCCTCTTTTTGAAATGGAGTGATCGCCCATGACCTATGTTGATACGTCCGATATTTCGGCGAAAATGTTCATTGCTGTTCTTCTGTTTCTGCTTGTCATTGCACCGCTCATCAGCCTCGGCGTACTACGTCTGTTCCAGTCCAGGAAGAAGTCCGGATTGATGCTAATTGGCTCCGGCATAGCGGTATATGTGATCTTTCAGATTAGTACGTTGTTTCTAGATACCTAGCGATCATCATTTTTTGTACAAATAAAATGTCTCCAACAAACAAAAAAGCAAGTTTCCTAATCCCGGAAACTTGCTTTTTGCTTGGTATTTATAGAATTAATTACTCTGTCGCCAAAGCTTTGGAGAACTGAGTTTTGTTCATGCCTACAATTTTATACTCGCCAATTACGGTTATAGGCACAGCTCTCATCCCCATATCCCATACCTGCTGTGCAAAATCATCATTCTGCTCGATGTTGCGCTCCTCGTAGGAAACGCCCTTCTCACTCAGAAAGCTCTTCACCTGACGGCAATGCGGACAATTGGTCGAAGTGTACACAATTACATTTTCCATAGTATGATCTCCTCCTATAATTTTGCGGGAACTCCGCTTCTATAAATCTTGAACGTTCACTTCACTTAACTAGGCTGATGATCCCAAAGTTAATTGTATTTCATACATCTATTTGGTGATTTGACGAGCTGTTTCTAACTTTAATTGTACTTGATGCAACTAAAAAACAGCAAATCACCGATTATAGCCCAAGCTCGCCCGAATAAGTGTATTAAGTACACTTAAACGAGCATTAGCGACTAAGTAAACCCAAATAGATGCATAAAATACACTTATATGATATGAAGTTGAGCCGGCGTTAAATACTAAATTATAGAATGACCGCGCTATGCTCTAAACTTTCAATATATTTCTCAGCATCAATAGCCGCCATACAACCGCTGCCTGCTGCAGTAATTGCTTGTTTATAGCGTGTATCCTGAACGTCACCGCAAGCGAATACGCCCGGAATATTGGTTTCTGAGGTACCTGGATTGGTTACAATATAGCCGTTCGCATCCGTTGTGATCTGACCGCCTAAGAATGCAGTGTTAGGATGATGTCCAATGGCAACGAACACACCGCTGGCTTCTATAATCTCTTCCTTACCGGTTTCATTATTTAGCACTCTCAGTCCGTTCACACCTTTATCGCCTGAAGTCACCTCTAGAGGAGTACGGTTAAGGCCCCAAGATACTTTAGCGTTGTCACGTACGCGGTCCTGCATGATTTTGGAGGCACGCAGTTCACCGCGGCGGTGAACCAGAGTTACTTTTGAAGCAAAACGAGTCAGGAAACCCGCTTCCTCCAGCGCAGAATCCCCACCGCCAACAACCACAATCTCTTTGCCGCGGAAGAAAAATCCGTCACAAGTTGCGCAAGTACTCACACCCCGTCCGATATTATCCTGTTCACCGGGAATACCCAAGTATTTCGCAGTAGCTCCAGTGGATAGAATCAGTGTGTCCGTCTCCAGGACTCCCATCCCTTCAATATTCAGCTTAAACGGACGTTCCCCCAGTTCTACACTATTCACCCAACCCGTACGAAATTCTGCACCAAAACGCTCCGCCTGCTTACGCATATTGTCCATCAGATCCGGTCCCATTATGCCCTCAGAAAACCCCGGAAAATTCTCGACTTCTGTTGTAGTGGTTAGTTGTCCACCCGGTTGAGGTCCCTCAATAACCAATGGCTTCAAATTGGCGCGAGCCAGATAGATTGCAGCAGTCAATCCGGCGGGACCTGTTCCCACAATAATTGATTTATACATGACTATATCCTCCTTATGGAGCTGTACGGCAATGCGTCAGTCCTTATTTAAAATGATTACAATGTAGTATTTATTATGATAACAGAAAACGATTCTGTCAATATGCCAGACTCCTATTACAGGAACTATTTTGTGAACAATTTAATTTTTAAAAATTAACATTCTAGCGCAACAGCCGCAGCCCATTCAGGATAACCAGAATAGTACTTCCTTCATGACCTATGACACCAAAAGGAAGCGCGATTCCCTGCAGGAAATTGCTCAATATGAGAACCGAGATGACACTTACCGCAAAAATCATATTTTGTTTAACAATTCTTTGGGTACGGCGGGCCAAGGATATCGTAACGGCGATTTCCTCAATGTTATCGTTCATTAAAACCACATCTGCAATTTCGAGCGCAGCACCGCTGCCCTTCATTCCCATCCCTATTCCCACAGTTGCCGTGGCTAGAGCTGGTGCATCATTAACTCCATCTCCTACCATAACCACATTACCATAGGTCTCACGCATCGCTTTGATATATCTAACCTTATCCTCCGGCAGAAGATCAGAATACACCAGATCTACTCCTGTCTTACGGGCAATTACCGCTGCAGTAGCAGCACGGTCTCCAGTCAGCATGGCCACCTTAATCCCTAATGCCTGCAGCTTTCGCACAGCTGCTTCTGCCTGTGGACGTACTGTGTCCTGCAGCGCAATCATGCCCGCAACCTTCTCGCCCTCTATGATAATGGATACGGTCTTCCCATCATCTTCCAATTGCTGACGAAGGGCTCTCCAATGGTCAAGGATACGAGTGGAGCCTTCAATCGTTTCCGTATCAAGGAAGTTGGTTTTCCCAATCCGCCATTGCTGTCCATCAATCTGACCCTCAATCCCCCAACCGGTTAAGGACTTAGTCTCCTGTACACTCCGAAGCACCAGATACTCATCCTCGGCTTTGCGTACAATGGCTTCCGCTAGTGGATGCCGTGACATATTCTCAAGGGAGGCACATATAATGAGCAGCTCATCCCGATCGTACTCCTCGCCAGCAATAAAATCAGTAACTTGCGGGGCTCCCTCGGTTAATGTACCTGTCTTGTCAAAGGCGACAATAGAGGTGCGGGCCATATTTTCCAGATGGACACCGCCCTTGAATAAAATCCCTCTGCGCGCGCTCTTAGATATTGCGGACAGCATCGCCGGCATGATGGAGGAGACGAGCGCGCATGGGGAAGCAACAACGAGAAACACCATGGCTTTATAAAATGTGATTGCCCAATTCCAATCCAGCAGTAACGGCGGCAGCAAAACCAGAGCTAACGTTGTAGCCACTACCACCCGGGCATAAATAGACTCCAGCCGTTTGATAAAGCGCTGCGAGTTAGGCACTTCCGATTCTGCATCTTCTACCATCTTGATAATCTTCGCAAAAAGGGTGTTCTCTGCAGATTTGGTTACTTCAATATACAGAGGGCCTTCGCCATTGACTGTACCTGCAAAAACCTCATGACCGGCAAATTTGTCGACAGGGACCGACTCTCCGGTAATGGAGGCCTGATCCACGGATGATTCCCCGCGGTATACCTTGCCGTCTGATGGAATCAATTCCCCAGGGCGAACCAGCAGCAGATCTCCAATGGTCAGTTGGTCAATCGAAATCTCATTCATAGCTCCATTCTCAATTCGCACCGCCGTTGCCGGCTTAAGTGCCATAAGTGAAGAAATATCTTTTTTACTACGCTCCATCGTGTAGCTCTCAAGAGCCCCGCTTAGGGCAAATATAAAAATCAACATCGCGCCTTCATTCCAGTAGCCGATAGAAGCAGCACCAAGTGCAGCGGCAATCATCAGCAGGTTCACATCAAGATCCCGTTCTTTGATTAGTGTCTCTACACCTTCTTTAGCCTTGACCCATCCGCCTACAGTATATGAGATTACATAGAGCAGAACAGATATGATCTCGGACCACCCACCTGCAGCCCATGCTATAAGCATCAAGATACCGCTGCCCAGCGCGGCCTGCATTTCGGAATTGCTCATTACCGCCTGCAGATCAAACTTTCGGCGGTTTGGTAATTGTGGTCGTTTTGAGCTTGGAGATAATGCCTTGCCTTGGGTTAAATGTTTAGATGTTGCTTGCATAATAAATCACCTTCCCTAATAGAGTTGTGGTTCTTTCAATTGATCATTGAGAATGAGATCCATTATTAGGTCCCTTAAAATGACACATGCTGCCCCGGCTAAGCCGGGACAGCATGATAGATTTAAATGTGAATGAGAATGATAATCATTGTTGTAATAGTGCAAATATATTTCCTTAGTGCAACTTATACATATACTATACCACCTTAAACCTTATTGTAAACAGGTGGATAAGCCTAAAAACACAAAAAAAGCAGCTGTCACCGTTCGAAAGTTGAACGGTGACAGCTGCTTTACATTATTTTAAGCACAAATACTCTTAATGAGAATAGGCTTACTTAACAGCCCTTACCCCTTCGGTATGTTCGAAGGTTTCCTGCCGGGCCATCCACGTCAGGCAGGCTGCTCTCAGCAGCGCTTCAGTCCGCTGGTCCGCGCTGCAGAAGATCCCGTTCAGGCCGATCCGGTACAGATCGGCCAATGCAGACGCCGCCGGTGCCCCCGCGGCGAGCACTACCGCCGCCGGCTTGATGCGCCGCACGGCGGTCAAGACCTGCCCCGCCGCCAGGGCGAAGCCCTCCGCGGCGGCATCGTCCTCCGGCGCGGCGGCCATAGCCGCGCCGTCCAGCACGAGGAAATCGGCGATACGCACGATTTCCTCGGCGGCGCGATGCGCATCGGGGGCGAGCAGCGCCCCGATGCGGCAAGTCGCCGCAAAGGCGTGGCCGAGGGTCTGCTCGGCCACGGTCTCGATGAATTCGCGCATGGCCGCGAATTCGGCTCCGCTGGCGGGGTACGGCGCCAGCAGATCCACCCGGCTATCGCAGCCCTGCCGGTAGCGCTCGCCGAGTGCAGCGAACAGTGCTTCAAGCTGTACATCCTGAAGTGCATTCAACTTGAGAGGTCGTGCGGACAGCTCAGGGGTGAACGGAAGAGTGACTGCAACCCAGTTGCCGTCCGATGATTCCAAGAGCCCAGCTGCTGTGGAACGGAGTATATAATAAATACGCTGCAAAACCCGATCAGTCTCAGCCTCATTGTCACTGGTGATCCAAGTATTATAAAGTTTCTCAAGCTCCGGCTTCAGCAGCCACGCTTCACTCCTAACGAGACACGGGCCAGCCGCCGTTGCCGGATTGCCCGCAGTTACTACGCGTCGATCATTTTCTCCTTCACGCAGGACCAGGAATTCCGGATGCAATTCAGTCCGGCTGAAGTAGCTCCGGTTAAACCTTTCTGCTGTTTCCCGGCTGCCTCCTACGCTTTCAGATTCCGCAGATGCAGATTTTAGAGATACAGAAAAGCTAACTCCATCCCATGCTTGGTCACCAGCGTTAAACTTCAACGGGCGCTCTTCATTACTTCGAAAACCATCCTGCTGATGCTCATCCTTCATTATCTGCACCCACCCTTTTCGGCTTTGGATTGCTGCCGGCTTATTCATTAGATGTATTGGTTCCCGCCGGCTCTAATGCTTTACTTATAAATACGGGGGACGCCTTGGAATTATGCAAGCGGTATCAAAACATGTGAAATTACACACTTTATATGGTGAACCTATAGATTCGTATATTTTAAAAAAAGGGCCTTTACCGCTCTGATCTTCCTCTCTCCTATATCGAAGGAGGATTGGATCTAGTGGGTAAAGTGCCCTTCATAAGTACTTTATTATTGCTGGCTGGCCGCTATCGCCTGCCCCAGATCATACAAAATATCATCAATGGATTCTGTACCAATAGACAGGCGAACCAGCTCCGAGGATACCCCGGCAGAGATTTGCTCCTCGTCAGTAAGTTGCTGATGCGTAGTACTCGCCGGATGAATAATAAGCGACTTGGAGTCTCCGACATTAGCCAGATGAGAGAAGAGCTTTACATTCTCAATTAGCTTACGTCCAGCCGTAATTCCACCCTTAATCCCAAAGGTAAGAATGGCTCCCTGTCCTTTAGGCAAATACTTTTGGGCCAGTTCATAAGACGGGTGACTCTGAAGTCCAGAGTAGCTTACCCATTCCACATCTTCATGAGCTTCCAGATAAGCGGCTACTTTCAATGCATTCCCGCTGTGACGTTCCATCCGCAGATGCAGTGTTTCCAGGCCCTGCAGCAGCATCCATGAGTTGAATGGGGATATAGCAGCACCTAGATCACGCAACAATTGAACACGCGCCTTTATGATATAAGCTATAGGTCCGACAGCCTCAGTGTAGACGACTCCATGATAGCTTGGGTCCGGTTCGGTCAGACCCGGGAACCTGCCACTGGCCTTCCAATCGAACTTCCCAGCATCCACAATTACCCCCCCGATAGAGGTACCGTGCCCACCAATGAACTTCGTGGCAGAATGCACGACAATATCTGCACCATGCTCAATAGGACGAAGTAAATAGGGGCTTGGGAAGGTATTATCAACAATAAGAGGAATTCCATGCTCATGAGCGATGGCGGAGACAGCTTCAATGTCCAATATATTACCCTGCGGATTGCCGATAGTTTCAGCAAATATTGCTTTGGTCTTATCATTTATTACGCTGCGGAAATTCTCCGGGTTATCCGAGTCCACAAAATGAACCTTAATCCCAAGCTTAGGCAGCGTTGTAGAGAAAAGATTATATGTACCGCCGTATAGACTGGCTGCAGACACGATCTCATCACCGGCACCTGCGATATTCAGTATGGAGAAGGAAATAGCCGCCATCCCAGAAGCGGTTGCAAGCGCACCCGCACCGCCTTCAAGAGCGGCAATCCGCTGCTCGAAAACATCGGTGGTCGGATTCATCAAACGGGTATAAATATTGCCGAATTCCTTAAGTCCGAAGAGGTTCGCAGCATGCTCAGTATCACGGAATCCATAAGAGGTTGTCTGATAAAGCGGAACAGCACGGGCAAAGGTAGTTGGATCAATCTCCTGACCCGCATGGACGGCCAAGGTTTCGAACGACAGTTTACGATCTTCTGACATCGATATTTCCTCCCTTATAATAAATAATAGAAAACTTTAACAATTAAGAATTGTAAGTATTCTCTCACATTTCATGTTATTTGAAAAGAAAATTCTTATTATTCCACTGTGAATTATCACTTTACCACGGAACATTTTATATAACGCTTACATAAATCTTTATTAATAAGGAATCCGAATGAACAAAAAAGCGGCGTGCATCACTCTCTCTACACATGCCGCCGTTCATTTTCCTCTAATTCCGGATTTAATATCCCGACTCGTTCTGTTCACCCTTCGCAATAGCTACGCCGCCGCTTGTTCCAATACGGGTTGCACCGGCTCCGACCATTACTAGCGCATCCTCTGCACTGCGAACGCCACCAGAAGCTTTCACACCAATATCGGGACCCACAGTCGCCCGCATAAGTGCGATGTCTTCCTTCGTTGCCCCTCCTGTAGAGAAACCTGTAGATGTTTTTACAAAATCCGCCCCAGCCTGGACAGAAAGCTTGCAGGCGCGAACCTTTTCTTCATCGGATAGCAAACTGGTCTCAATGATAACCTTGGTGAGTGCTTTGCCACGGGCTGCATCAACGACAGCAGTAATGTCGCGTAGTACCCACTCATCGTCGCCACCCTTCAGTGCACCAATGTTAATAACCATATCTACTTCTCCTGCACCGTTAGCGATGGCATTTGCCGTTTCAAATGCTTTGGTTTCTGGAGTAGAAGCGCCTAGAGGAAAACCGATAACTGTACACACTTTGACCTCCGGGGTATCCTTCAGCACTTCGTGGGCAACAGCCACCCATGTTGGATTAACGCAAACGGAGGCAAACTTATATTCTTTAGCTTCCTCTGCCAATTTAATAATGTCTTCTTTACGTGCGTCCGCTTTAAGCAGCGTATGATCAATCATTCGGGATAAGGTATTTTCACTCATCGTTGTATTCCTCCATAATTTGAGTAATGTATGTTCTCACATTCCTTCATCATACCAATAGATGTCTTCTTTGCAAAGTTAAAGGGCTCTACTACTGCAAAGCACAGTGCCTTGTATATCACTGTACGAAATGGATGTGGTTCCCTGATTAATAAAGATTAAAAAAAATAGGGTTAATATGCCAAATAACACTTTCCAAAATAGGGAATATAGGTATAATAACTCTCATATGTTTCGACATATTTTTTCTTTTGTTTTATTAATATTAAATATTAGGAGGAGATCTTTCACAAATGGGAAATTTCAATTTTTCACCAAGCACTGAAACCCGCACACTTAAGGTAATGGTAGAGGGTGCAATGTCACAAGAAGATGCCGGCCGCTTCATCCAGGAGTACAACGAACATGTAAGTAAATTTGACCCTACACAATATGAAATCGTTCTGGATTGTACAGGTCTAAATGTTTCTTCCCCGGACGTGCTCCCTATGCTGGAGCAATGCTACATCATGTATAAAGAATCCGGCTTCAAAAAGGTTATTTTTACGATTGCCAAGAATCCGGTTCTCAAGATGCAGCTCGGCCGTGTTGCCCGTTCTACTAAGCTGGAAAATTATGAAATAGTAGAAGTTTAGGAGGACTTAATTTGGACTCTATTACGATTCGCCAAGCCGCTTATTACCATCCGGAACGTGTCGTGCATAATGATTTTTACCTGAACCATTTTAACAGCATGGGCAAGGACATTGAACGATTTTTGCAAGTAATGGGTCGGGAACGGAGATATATTGCGGATAGCGAAGAGGAGAATGCATTTACGATGGGTCTGAAGGCAGCCCAAAAGGTGCTGCTGGAAGCCGGATTAACCGGAGAAGATATGGATATGATCGTATTTGTCTCTCAGACACCGGAATATACCTATCCTACCAATGCTCTTCTGCTGCACCATAAGCTTCAGGGAAAACACCGCACCATTACTATGGATTCCAACGCCAATTGCGCCGGAATGGTGACCTCCGTAGAGCAAACAAGCCGTTATATGCAGTCTAATCCTCATGTCCGATACGCATTAGTCGTTGGATGTGACCACAGCTCTATTCATTGTAATCCCGATGACGAGATTACTTATCCTAACTTCGGAGATGCAGCAGCAGCTGTCATTCTCGAACGCAGCACCGACAAGAGTAAGGGATTTATCGACTCCTTATTCTACATAGATTCAGAGGGCAGCGCTAATATTACGTTCCCGGCCTGCGGTTTATCGAACATTTACAGTAAGGATGTTACGCCAGAGCAACTGCGCATCCGATGGATCCCTTTTGACGGTACGGTCTGCGTAGATGCTGCAATAAATGATATAAAAGAGCTTTTAGCTCGATATGAACTAACGATTGAGGATATTTCCGCTTTCTGCCTGTCACAGTTTTCCCTTAAAAATATTGAACTGATTCAGAGCGGCCTTGCAGCAACGCATGAAAAATTCATCTACGTTGGTGACGAATTCGGCTATACAGGTACAAGCAGTCCTTTCATCGCTTTTCAGCGCGGAGTTGAGGATGGAGTCATTAAAAGAGGCGACTATGTGTTTTTCTGGTCAGTAGGCGCGGGATGGCAGATTCCGACGATGCTTTTCAGATACTGATTATAGTATTAATCTTCACCAAAAAGGCCTTGCTCAAGGGGAGCAGGGCCTTTTTGGCTTCGAAATATAACCTATTATTTCTGAGTTAGTGAATCAATATCAATAAAGGGAGTGGCCCCGCCAGTTACACTTGGCAGCTTGCCGTCCCATTTCTCCAGTGCTTTCTCGGATACCTCAATTTGTTTTAGCTGCACCAGCTCTGGAGTTACCTCCTGCTTCTTCAACCTCAGAGATTCTGCCTCTGCTTGAGCCTGTGCGATTTTTTGTTTGGCTTCGATCTCAATCCGTCTAAGATCATTTTCAGCCTTCAGTGCCTGCTGCTGGGCGACCTGCTTCGCTTCAATAGACTGATCGAAAGCCTCGGAGAATTTAAAGTTCACAATATTAATATCGTTTACAACCAGATCATATTTGGCAAGCCTGGAGGTTAAGTACTCGCTGATCTCAGCTGCCACCACATCTCTTCGTTTAATTAAATCCTCTGCGGGATATCTCGCTGTTACTTCCTTGACGATTTCCTGTATGGCCGGATTAATAATAACCGTATCAAAATTCCCGCCGATGTTATTCATCAAGTTGTATGCCGAGCTTTTATTAATTGAATAGTTCACAGCTACATGCGTAGATACCGGCTGTAAATCTTTCGAGGAGGCTGTTGTATCTGTCTCTGCTTTCGTTACCTGTGTGTTCACCTGAATAACCGTCTGGATGAAAGGTATTTTAAAATGGATACCCGGCGCCAGCGTATTATCGTTCAGCTTACCGAATGTTTTGTACAACCCTACGTGCCCGTATTCTACGGATGTAAATGCATTCCCCCCAATAATCAGCACAATCAAGACCGCTGCTACCCCGCTGACTAATTTCCCTGTACGAAATGGCTTGATCTTTGGATTAATGTCCATATTCATTAAGACCTCCCTGAGTGATGTTGAAGCCGTGTGCTTTCTACAAGAAAAGTTGGCTCCAACATTTGATATCACTATATACGGCCATTGCTTTAAAAAGGTCTCAAATTATGGAGCAGATGGAAATCCAAGTATAAGACCTTCAGGTATAAGACTATACCTCTCGGTTTGTTTACCGCTCTGGTAACTCACATTAAACACTTTATCGTCGGTCAGATTCACAGAATAGGCTTTCAATGCTTCATTAATGTAGGTGACCTCTGCATGATCCTTATTCCAGCGGTAACATATACATTCATTGGTGTTCCATGGACGGCAAACCCCTCAAGCAATCCAAGCAGCAGCGTTGCTAGCAATGCTGCTGCCGTTCTTTTGCAAAGCTTAATCATATATACACTCCCTCTTATAATTGATGACTTAAAGATTAGTTTAGAAGAATTACAAGTGAAGCTAAGGACAGTTAAGTTACTTAATTGAAGGAAATGGGTTCTATATTGTCTCTAAATATGTAAAAAAGAGGGTGTCCCATAAGCCATGACCTACTAGCGCTGAATCAAGTGTATTTTTACATTTGAATGGCTGGAATCGGCCTACTAGGGCGAAATCAAGTGTATTTATACATTTGAATGGCTGGAATCGAGCTACTAGCGCGGAATCAATTGTATTATTACATTTGATTGGCTGGAATCGAGCTACTGGTGCGGAATCAAGTGTATTTATACATTTGAATTGGCTGGAATCGGCCTACTAGGGCGGGGAATTGATCGGCTGCAGGTTAGAAAGTAATAAATGCTTTAAGCCACCTTCGCTGTTTTGGGGGAACGG
>NZ_JAUSTK010000031.1 GCF_030812855.1 Paenibacillus wynnii | reverse complement strand
TATTATCGACAAGTTAATGCGTAAACTTAGGAACCGCCGTATACCGAACGGTACGTACGGTGGTGTGGGAGGTCGGCTACTCAATTAATGGGTAGTCTCCTACCCGATTGAGAGGTTTTCAACCTTGCGTTCAGTGAAACCATAGATTAATCTAGGCGTATATATTTTCAGACAAAGATTGTCAAGATGAAGGAGGATACCAGGTTATGAGTGCTCACGAAATTGATTATGTAATTAAGGGTGAAGAAATCCAATGTGTGGAGGTCCAGTTGGATCCCGGTGAGAGTGTAATAGCTGAAGCAGGGAGCTTCATGATGATGGACCCGGAAATTACAATGGAGACGATCTTTGGGGATGGCAGCGGGGCTTCACGCGGAGGCGGACTGATGGGCAAGCTGATGGGCGCGGGCAAGCGGCTGCTTACAGGAGAAAGCCTGTTCATGACTGTATTCACACATGCAGGGTCTTACGGACGCAAAGCTGTAACCTTTGCAGCACCGTATCCCGGCAAAATCATTCCGCTTGATCTGCAGCAATACGGCGGTAAAATAATCTGTCAAAAGGATTCCTTCCTCTGTGCGGCTAAAGGTGTATCCATAGGAATCGAATTCCAGCGCAAGCTGGGCGCAGGGTTCTTCGGCGGCGAGGGCTTCATCATGCAGAAGCTGGAGGGTGACGGCCTTTCCTTCGTGCATTCCGGCGGTTATGTTCTAGAAAGAACACTGCAGCCCGGGGAGACCATTAAGCTGGATACAGGCTGTCTTGTAGCCATGACCTCATCCGTAGACTATAACATTGAAATGGTAAAAGGAATAAAGACGGCGGTATTCGGCGGTGAGGGGTTATTCTTCGCAACGCTGCGCGGACCGGGCAAGGTCTGGGTACAATCCCTGCCGTTTAGCCGGATGGCCGATCGTATTCTGTCAGCTGCCGGTAGTTCGGGCCGGAAAGAGGAAGGCAGTATTCTCGGAGGGCTAGGCAATCTGCTGGATGGCAGATAATTGAATCGTTATTGTCGAAGCCGTTGCACCGGGGTATCGGTGGGCGGCTTTTTTTAAAATATAAGAAAGTATAAGTTTTCAGTATACTTTGCTTATATTTCTACGAGAAACGGATACCTGAAAGCGATACGGAGTATCGCTGCTTCGGAAGCATAGGCTCCCATTAAGGACGGCAAAGCCGTTTCTTCTTGGTGAAAAAATGTAAGTTAAGTGCAAGTTTCAGAAATAGCTGCATAAGTTTACATATTAATGATGGGAATATAAAACCTAAGGGGGGAAGGGTATGGATCTGCTAACGATTATAAAAGCAATTATTCTAGGCATTGTCGAAGGATTAACTGAATTTGCTCCGGTATCCTCCACGGGTCATATGATTATTGTGGATGACATGTGGCTGAGGTCACAGGATTTTCTCGGAAAATACACAGCAAATACTTTCAAAGTAGTGATTCAGCTTGGATCCATTTTAGCCGTGGTGATAATTTTTCGGAATCGATTCATTGATTTGCTAGGCTTGAAACGTTTCAGTCGCAAGCAACTTCAAGTAGAAGCTGAGGGAAAACCCTCTGTAGAGACTAAGGGCCGTCTAAAGCTGGCACAGGTGATTGTTGGATTAATACCCGCAGGTTTGCTGGGATTACTATTCGAGAACTACATAGATGAGCATTTATTTTCTACCTCAACCGTACTGATTGGTCTGGTTATAGGCGCTCTGTTTATGATTGCCGCAGATTTGTTCGCACCGAAGAAGATAACGGTACAAAGTGTCGATCAAATTACATACAGACAGGCATTGACAGTGGGCTTTATCCAATGCTTCTCGCTATGGCCCGGCTTCTCCCGCTCGGGTTCTACCATTTCCGGAGGTGTGCTGCTTGGAATGAGTCATCGTGCCGCTGCGGATTTCACCTTTATCATGGCAGTTCCGATTATGGCAGGGGCAAGCCTGATCTCCTTGATCAAGAACTGGCAGTACTTTACAGTGGAAGCTCTACCATTCTTTATCGCCGGGTTTATCAGTGCTTTTGTGTTCGCGCTGCTGTCGATGCGCTTTTTCCTGAAGCTAATTAATAAAATTAAACTGCTTCCTTTCGCCATATACCGAATTGTGCTTGCCGGGGTCTTATATCTGGTGATATTTTAAAATATAGACTGCAAAATTTTGACATGCGCTGCTTGGTGAAGGACGTAACTACGGTGAATGTTTGGACTTCCGGTCGCTGTTGTCCCCAGATTATTGAATGATATCGCTTCCTGCGGTATAAATCCGGGTACAGCTTATGCTTTCGAAGCTAGCTTTCCTACGGAAAGCTTTCGGGCGGTCGCTAACGGACAGAGAAGACCTTATTTGAGTAAAATTGGAATATTAGGGAGTTTAATGGACACCAGGGACGCTATTGAGCAGTTTTCTTCCCAAAAGAGGCTGTTTTTAATTGAATAGTGTCTCCTGAGTCCGCATCATGTTTCGCATAGCCTTTAAGACTTAAATAGCGGCTATACAGTCCGCAGCGCAGAGGTGTGAAATGGAAATAGTTAGTACATCTTATTTAAGTATAAGTATTCATTATAATAAGTATTCCATATAATCTATTGCGGTTTACTTGGATTTAAAGTAACATAAACTTTAGATTGATAACCCGATGTAAAATTTAATAACGGAAACAGGTGCTTGCCGGAAGATTAGTAGTTCCGGTTAGCTTAATAGGGAAGTTCGGTGTAATGCCGACGCGGTCCCGCCACTGTAACGGAAGAGTTCTTAGCAACGATTGTCACTGGCAGATTACTACTGCCGGGAAGACTGCTTAAGGATGTTGACGCCGATAGCCAGGAGACCTGCCTGTTTCGACAGCACTGCTTTACCTACGGGAGATAGGGAGGTGTTAGACGCTATTCATCAGAATATCATGGGCGTCTTTCCCTTAAGCTTTTTTAGGGAAAGACGCCCTTTTTGTTTCTTGAGTTGAAGTTATGAACGTTAAATTTCCGGTACTTTGATCTAAAAAAAGACTAAAAGGAGCGCTACATATGACGCATAAAGTTAAATTAAGCAATCTCGGCTACCCAAGAATTGGCAAAAATCGGGAATGGAAGCAGTTACTAGAGGCTTTCTGGTCCCGCAGCATAAGTGAGGAAAGTTTTCGGGCTGAAATGGCTTCTATACAGCTGGGACACTTGCGGACCCAACAAGAAGCCGGGATTGAACTCATTCCGGTTAATGATTTTACTTTCTATGACCATATGTTAGATACTGCTGTAATGTTCGGCATTATACCAGATCGGTATGATTATAAGGGTGGAGCAGTTGATCTAGATCTATATTTTGCAATGGCCCGCGGTAATGAACGTGCAACGGCTTGTGAAATGACAAAATGGTTCAACACTAATTACCATTACATTGTCCCTGAGATTGGTGAGCAACAGCCGCAATTAACAGAGAACAAACCGCTAGCTGCCTACCGCTTCGCCAAATCTCAAGCGGGTATTGAAGGCAAGCCGGTCATTGTTGGACTTTACACCTTTTTGAAGCTTTCTAAAGGCTTTCCGTCCTCGAAGTTGGCTGAGATTGCCGATCGCTTCCTGCCTGTCTACATTCAGCTTCTGAAAGAACTGGAAGAGGAAGGCGTATCGTGGGTACAAATGGATGAACCTGCGATAGTAACCGGACTAGCTTCTGGAGATATCGTTCTGCTGAAGCGCCTTTATCAATCGATTGCAGACGCTGTACCGGGATTGAAGATTATGCTGCAGACGTATTTCGAAGCGGCCGAGCCGCTGCAAGAATTGCTTCAATTGCCGGTTGCCGGTCTCGGTCTGGACTTTGTGCATGACGGAGGGGGGAATTTAGAGTCGATCAGCCGCCTCGGTTGGCCTACGGACAAATGGCTGGGTGCGGGTATTATCGATGGACGCAACATCTGGCGCTCTGATCTGGACGCGAAGCTTAAATTGGTTGAGAAGCTAACGGCTTTTGTGGGCCTAGATCACTTAATTCTACAGCCTTCCAGCAGTCTGCTTCATGTGCCTGTTACCGTTCAGGGAGAGGATAAGCTGAAGGGAGTTGTAAAACAGGCATTGGCTTTTGCTGACGAGAAGTTGGCAGAATTAAGCCTTATAGGGGCAGCGATTGTGAATGATCAGGTGGAATCGGTTGCCGCCGCACTTCAAGCCAGCCGTGAAGCCTTGGCGGCATTCCGGGCCTTACCGGAACGTGGACTCCAGGATGTAGCGGAACAGGTCCGCGGTCTGACGGATCTTCCGGACAGACGTACGGTTCCATTTGCAGAAAGAGTGCACATCCAGCAGCAGAAATGGCAGCTGCCGTTGCTTCCAACTACAACTATCGGTAGTTTCCCGCAAACGCCAGAGGTAAGACAAGCCCGTTTGAAATGGCGCAAGGGTGTATGGAAGCAGGATCGCTATGACCTATTCATTCGGGAACAGATTGAGGCTGCCATTGCCTTCCAAGAGAAGCTGGGTCTGGATGTATTGGTCCACGGGGAATTTGAACGGACGGATATGGTGGAGTTCTTTGGGGAAAAGCTGGGTGGATATCTGTTCACCCGTAATGGCTGGGTTCAATCGTACGGCTCCCGTTGTGTGAAGCCCCCTGTGATCTATGCCGACGTTGCTTTTATTGAGCCTATGACGGTAAAAGAAAGCGTATATGCTCAATCGCTAACGAAGCTGCCGGTTAAAGGTATGCTCACAGGACCTGTTACCATCCTGAATTGGTCCTTCGTTCGAGATGATCTAAGCCGTGAAGAGGTAGCGAATCAGATTGCATTAGCACTGCGCCAAGAAGTTCAAGCGCTCGAAAATGCTGGTATAGAGATGATTCAAGTGGATGAACCGGCAATTCGTGAAGGACTACCCCTTAAAGCCAGGGATCATCAGAACTATTTGGACTGGGCAGTAAAGGCGTTTCGTATTTCTACTAACCACGTTAAAGACACAACACAAATCCATACGCATATGTGCTATGCCGAATTCAATGACATGATTGATTCAATCTCTGCCATGGATGCAGATGTCATCTCGATTGAAACTTCCCGCAGCCATGGGGAATTAATCGTAAGCTTCGAAGAGCAGGCGTATGATAAAGGCATCGGTCTGGGTGTGTATGATATTCACAGTCCCCGGATACCAACCGTTGAGGAAATGACCTCTAATATTGACCGAGCGCTTCTCGCACTCAAGCCGGAGCAGTTCTGGATTAATCCGGATTGCGGACTTAAGACTCGCGGCTGGGAGGAGACGGAGGGGGCACTCCGTAATATGGTGGAGGCCGCTGCTATAGCAAGAGAAAAGAAAAAGGCGGTTCGTATTTAGTACTTGATAATAGTTCTCACTCTTGATAAGATGGATAAAGATTAGAAGGATTCTTCTTAAAAACAAGTCTTTTGCCATGAGGGTTCACCTCCCTGCAGTGAATGGACAGCATAAATAAATAACCGTTGAACAAGGTGGAGCTTGTTCAATCGAGAATACCCTCATTCATTATGAATCGAGGGTATTTTTCATGTGAGCCAGTGCAACCTTCCAACTACTGGGAACGTCTAATAATCAATGGCCGGAATTAATATAAATAACAGAGATATTCCGGCAGTGTGGAATGGTATTTATTCATGTTGGCTAGTTATTCCAGCTAAGGAGGAAAAGTAATGAAAAAGTGGGGTCTGTATTGTATTTGGTTATTAGTACTGATGATTACATTGACGGGGTGCGGTTCTGGCAACAATAATTCTGCCAATAGTGCATCAAATTCTGCTGCTGCGCCAATGGAAGATTCCAAAGCATCTACGGAAGCAACCGCAGATCAAGCGTCCTCATCCGAAGAAGCTCCTGTAAGTGCTGCTAAAGAAGATTCAGACGGGGGCAGCAGCCAAGATTCAAATACCTCTACGACTACTGCAATTGAGGTAAATGATACAAGTGTAGGCTTTACCGGAAATGACGTAGTCGCAGGGTTGAATAAGAAATTGATTTACCGCGCAAATCTTACAATGGAAGTCAAAGATTATGCTAAGGCGCAAAGTGAAGTGCGAAATATGATCACTTTAGCGCAAGGCTATATTATCGGCTTTACGGAGAATATGTCCAAGGCTGAGCAGGGAGGTACCTTCATTCTAAAGGTTCCAGCTTCCGGCTTCTCCTCCTTTCTGAACAATCTGGAGAAGGTTAAGAACGAATCTCTACAAAGAAATATTGAGGGCCAAGACGTATCGGAAGAGTATGTGGATCTGGGGTCTCGTCTTAAAGCAAAACAGCTTATGGAAGCCCAATATATCGAATTTATGAAAAAAGCTACGAAATCTAACGATCTGGTCGCATTTGCGAATGAACTTGGCTCCATTCAGGAGTCCATCGAACAAATTAAAGGCAGAATGCGTTATATTGATCAGAATGTGTCCTTCTCAACCGTAGAATTACGCCTGTATCAAACAGATGAGGTTATCGCGCTGCAGAAAGAGAAAGAGCAAGGGCCTCTACTCGATCGGGCCTCCGATGCGCTTAACGGCAGTTTGAAAGTCATCTCCACTATGTTTCAGTGGCTTGTAATTATATTGGCGGCAGCCCTGCCGATCTTACTTGCTGGAATTGTAATATTAGCTATAGTGCTCTGGTATCGTAAAACTGGACGAAACCGTCAGCGTCCTTTGAAGGAGCAGAACCGGAACGTTTCTGTGACTAATCGAGTTCAAGCGAAGGAGCAGCCAGATGCAGATGATAAACTGTAAGGGTTAATCGGCTGAACACCAAAATCAGTGCTTGTTAGGTGACGAGAAGGACAGAAATCCGTTACGCCCAATAGAACGTTTTGGCGAACACCTACAAACCACACCCGAGAAACTACTTTCTACTCTCATACACAAACTTCTTGATCCTACCGAAAACTCGGAGGTAGTCAGAGGAATAGATGTATTTTATACACTTATTTCTAGCATTTGGCGCTGTGATGTATGGATAGATGTACTTTGTGCAACTAAAAACACGAATAGGTCGGATAAACCCCGGAATACCCAAAAATAAGTGTATAAAGTGCAATTAAACATCCTAAAGTGTGCTAAGGGAGAAAGATAAGTGTACATTGTGCAACTATATATATATGGAAACCCATGTAGGTAGACGATTTACCTTATTTGTCGGTGATACACTCTATTTCGCCGAAGGACTGGTCTGCAACCCGGATTCGGCTACCTGTAAGGCGTAGTCGCCTCAAACCCGGTGAACCATCAGGCGAAGTTAGATCGAAATCGTTCCCGGCACAGTGATGTAGACGGAATGTCAAGCTCTGATTTCGAGAAAGAGCCGGTTAATCCTCTGAATTAATACTATCGGTAACTAAAAAGGGAATCTAGCAGTCTAATTTAAGACTGCTGGATTCCCTTAATTTATGGGTCTAATCTTTAAACCTACTGGAAGAGAGTACGATACTCTCCATACCCTGCGGTCTCCAGTTCTTCCTTGGAGACAAAACGAAGTGCGGCGGAGTTGATGCAGTAGCGAAGACCATTCTCATCTGGGCCATCATTGAATACATGGCCAAGATGGGAATCCGCTACTTTACTGCGTACCTCCGTGCGGATCATCAAATGGCTGGTGTCGTTTTTTTCTTTGACGGAATAATCACGGATCGGCCGGGTAAAGCTTGGCCAGCCACAGCCGGAATCATATTTATCCAATGAACTGAACAGCGGCTCGCCTGATACAATATCTACATAGATGCCATCCCCGTGATGATCCCAGAAATCGTTACGGAAAGGGGATTCCGTGGCATTGTTCTGTGTGACTTCATATTGCAGCGGAGTGAGTCGCTTTTTCAAGCTTTCCTTGTCTTCTTGATGTGACCAGTGGCTCTCAATAAAGGAATCCCGGCCGGAGCCTTTACGGTATCGTTTGTAATGACCCGGATTTTTATGATGATATCCTTGGTGATATTCCTCTGCACGATAAAACGTTGTCGCCGGCAGAATTGGAGTTACGATTGGTTTATCGAAGCGGCCGCTCTCCTGCAGTTCCGCCTTAGAAGCCAGTGCCTGCTGTTCCTGCTCTTCACTATGTGTGAAAATTGCTGTTCCATAAGAAGTCCCGCGGTCATAGAACTGACCCCCCTCATCCGTAGGATCAATTTGCTGCCAGAAGAGCTCCAACAACTTCTTGTAAGGGAATATTTCACGGTTGAAGGTAATTTGTACCGCCTCCACATGCCCTGTGGTTTCAGAGCATACCTCTTCGTAGGTAGGATTTACTGTATGTCCACCCGTATAACCGGAGACTACCTCTATAATGCCGGGAAGCTCCTCAAACGGGGATACCATGCACCAAAAACATCCACCCGCGAATGTTGCTTTTTCGGTCCGGATTTCTCGTTTATCCGTATGATTATCAATCATTGATATCCCTCCGATAACAAAATGCAATTAAATAGATCACAATTTAATTATAATTCAAATAAATCCAGTACGCAAAACTATCCAGGAAAGTCCGAGAACGGAAATATAGATCACTATAGCAGCTACAGCACTCAGCGGATGTTGAAAAAGATTGTCTCCCAGAAAAGAAAATAACGCGATACCCGGAATTTTGCCTATAGCTGTAGCAAGAAGAAAGCTTCCGAAGGGCAGGCCGGCTGCACCGGCATAAATGTTAACCGCTGCCTGAGGGATTATCGGTATTAGCCGTGCTAATACGACGGAAGCGAAAGGCCGCTTCTCCACAGCTGTAGTAAACTTATCAAGAGCCGGTGTGGAGGTGAGATACCTCTTTGCACTTCCCTTAAATAAATATTTAACACAAACGAACATTAGAGCCGCGGCAAATGTTGTGGCCCCCCAGCAAAGTGCGGCGCCGCCAACACTGCCATATACATATCCAAACAAGCCTATGACTACTTTATATGGGACGACTGGAAACAGAGCCAGCAAAGTAGCTGCCAAAAAAGTTAAGACCAAGCTTTGATCCTGTCTCATCCAGTCAAGTATGGATTCTCTGTAAATAAACGCGGCGCCCATCCCCGACACATACAGGATAGCTAGCAACCATTTTCTCATCTTAATATTGCCCCTTAGGAGTATTTCACTTCATCATACTGAAAAAAAGCGAACAATAGAAGCAAAGATCATTTCTCGACAATGCTTCGACAAGGTATAATATCGAGAAGAGTGAAGACGTGATACATAATCACAGGCTACGAGGTGATGGTTATAATGAAGGATCAACAACGAAAAAGAATTGCCCTGATTGGACTTGGAGACATTGCCCGAAAGGTATACCTGCCGCTGCTGTCGCGTCACAATGAAGCGGAGGTAGTGGGTGTGCTTAGCCATTCACCTGCAACGGTTCAGGGTACAGTGAACTCCTACCGCTTTCCCAAGGGTACCACTAATTTGGACGAGCTGTTGTCCTGGGATTTAGATGCAGTGTTTGTGCATAGCCCAACGCCTACCCATTTTGACATTGTTTCGAAATGCCTGAATCATGGCGTTGCTGTTTATGTTGATAAACCATTGTCCTATCAACTGGACGAATCTAAACGTTTAGCGGAGCTTGCGCAGGAAAAAGAACTTCTTCTGGCAGTTGGATTCAACCGACGTTTTGCCCCTATGTATGCAGCTGCCAAAGCTTGGCTGGAGAAAAACGGCGGAATTAGCCATTGCAGCGCAATTAAACACCGTACCAAGCTGCAAAAGGGTAGCAGTCATGAGACGGTGCATGATGACTTGATCCACATGCTCGATTTGCTCTTATGGTTGTGTGGTGGAGATTACGAGTTGCTTCGGGGCAATCTACGGAGCAATGAAGAGGGACGTCTGCTGCAAGCGTCTGGCATGCTAGGCTGGGAGAATGGTGCCATTGGGATGTACAGCATGATTCGTGAGGCTGGAGCCGATCTGGAGAAGCTGGAGCTGCATGGAAACGGAAGATCAGTTGAGGTAGTCGATATGGAACGCGCTGTATTGTATGAGCAGGGTGCTCTTCCGCGTAATCAGGGCTTTGGCAGCTGGGATACCATTCTAGAGCGAAGAGGATTCAGCGGCGTAGTGGACCATTTTCTAAAAAACATACATACACCGGAGCAATGCGGGATTTCCGCAGCTGAAGTACTGCCTAGTCATATACTTGCTGCGGAGCTTACGGACTGAAGGAGGGGAGACAACATGGACGATTACCATAAATCAATGGAAGAAAAGATTGTAGAAAGCTACAAACGGGATGAGGAAATGATGATTCTTGTTTTTGCGCAGTGGTGCGTAAATAATAGTCTGGATCCGGAAGCATTATATCTACAAGCTTATCCGCAGCAGGCCGGTAACGAGCCACTTCGCAAAGCGTTGGAATTGACGGTTTCCGAGGAAGAGGCAGGATTTATTTCTGATGATACTGTTCTCGGTGTACTTTCGCTTTACAACAATGATGACTTAGCTTATGTGGTTACAGAAGCTATTTCACAGAGGGTCTCGGCACAGGAAAAAGGGGATTGACAGCAAGGATATAATAGATAAGTAGATGAACTTTTTTTTGGTAAACGATGTTCAATAGGTTTAAAATGTGTTAAAATTATATATACTAACTAAATGTAAGTTTTCACTTAGTGAGAGGTGAGAAAAATGGAAGAACATCATGTGAGCACGATGTGTCCCAGATTTGAAACGGCCTTCTCCTTTTTAGGCAAACGATGGAATGGCCTTATTATTCAGACGTTGATGAGCGGACCGAAGCGGTTTAAAGACATTTCCGGTCTAATCCCCACGATGAGTGATAAGATGCTGTCTGAGCGGATGAAGGATTTGGAAAGTGAAGGTATTCTAGTTCGTCATGTGTATCCTGAGACACCGGTACGCATTGAATATGAATTGACAGACAAAGGCCGCGCACTGGAACCTGTTATGAAGCAAATTCAATCCTGGGCAGAATCCTGGGTGAAGTAATTCTCATCAGCAGCAGCTGCAGGTAAACCTCTTCCCCTTCAAGGGAAGAGGCTTTTTTAATATAAGAAAGTATAAGTTTTTAGGGCTCTATCTCAAAATTAGGGGTTGACCTAGAGTCTTGTCGAACCAAAAAGAGAGAACCCGTGCGTAAACCGGACAGAGAAAACCTTATTGGAGCAAAACCGGACGATTTGGAATTTTTACGGACACCAGGGACGCTACCTGAGCAGTTTTCTTTCCAAAAGAGGCTGTTTTTGATTGAATAGCGTCTCCTGAGTCCGCTTGGGATTCGCATGACCTTTTGAGACTTAAATAGCGGCTATACAGTTCGCATAGAGGTGTAGGGTATTTCGTCAACCACTAATTTTGGTTTAGAACCGTTTTTAGTATACTTTCTTATATTTCTACGAGAAACGGATACCTGAAAGCGATACGGAGTATCGCTGCTTCGGAAGCATAGGCTCCCGTTGAGGGCGGTGAAGCTGTTTCTTTTTGAATTTTATTAATTAAAAACTTGCACTTCATCGGCTGGTATGTAATATAATAGAAAAAACCGTCACTCTGCCCGCAGTGGAAGCGCTTACTAATTTGGGTTTTGCCAAGCAAAACTTTCAGGAGGCGAGGAAGATGAGAACGACCCTGTTTTCCCGGGAGATTAAGTATGGAAAAAAGGATGCTGCCGAGTTGGAGGAGGCTTCCGTCAAAGTCCAGTTAATTTACGACAAGGCGCTGCATATGCTTCACAGCCATCTTCCGGATTTTTTATGGGATGCCTGGATTGGAGTTCCTTACGAGTTCATTTCATCCCTATACAAAGGTGATAACGATAGCGGGACTGTATTTCAGAAATGGATACAAGGTCCGTCTGGCTGGAAATGTATCGGCTGTGAGCGGCATTGCTTGGAATCAAACGACTTCTATCAGGATAATGACAAACTACTTAATCAGCGTGCATACAAATTTCATAACGGTAGAAGACAAAGTATGATGCTGCAGGCCACCATATGGTCCATCTTTGAGAAAACGTTGTTGTTTCATCCTTTCCTGGGTGGAGAAACCTTGTTTGATGGTGAAGAATTGGAGACGATTGCATCTTATTTTGTACCCACTTATATTAGCGATGTACGCTTTAGAGAGCTTTCCAAACCGTTTAAAGAGTATAACGGCAACAATATACGCGTGTATCAGGAATGGATCTCCGCTCCACATCTGGTTCTTCAGTGGGAGGGCGGCTTGACTGAAGGAAGATGGATGACAGGTGTATATGTGAACCAAGCCCAATTTTCTGGTTTGGGTCCTTATTTAAAAGATTCTGAGGGTAAGCGGACATATATGGAAGCCTTTGTTCAATAAAGAGATTTAATTTCAGTGATTATAATCACAAGGGGGTATTCCTTTCAGGGGTAAGGTGGAGAGGTAGAAGAAAACCTGATCCAACAACCTAAGGAGGAACCTTAATGGCTACCAAATTACCTTTTTTTAATAATGAAGCAATGGTGAGAGATATCGTACTGCAGTTTCCTAAATCTGCTGATTATTTCAAAGCGAACAAGATTGACTTCTGCTGTGGCGGTGCCAAACCACTAGGCGAAGCAGTTAGTGAGCGCGGATTGGACCCGGAAGCTGTAATTGGCGATTTGTATAAATTGCTGGAAGAATATCCGGTACTTGAAGAAGACATGGTATGGAACTCGGCACCTTCTGATGAGCTTATATCCCATATTGTGAACAAGCATCACCGTTTCCTGCGTGAAGAGTTACCCTTGATCGGGCAAAATGTAACCAAGGTGTTCCGTGTTCATGGTGAGGATTCCCCCCACTTGGCAGAACTGTATACGCTGTTTAACACACTCAAAGAAGAACTCTTTCAACATACAGCCAAAGAAGAAGAGAGTGAATTTCCGAAGATTCTTAGCTATATAGCCAATCCTAATGAAGCAGCGCTGGCAGAACTTCGTGAGGCTCTTCATGATCTAGAAGATGAGCATGATGCAGCGGGGGATATTTTGAAGCAGATGCGTCTAATTACCAATGACTTCACTCCACCGGGCCACGCTTGCACAACCTATCGTTTAACCTATGCACGGCTTGAAGAGTTGGAAGGCATGACTTTTGAACATGTTCATTTAGAAAATAATATATTGTTCCCTAGATACCAATAATTACAGCAATTTAATAGGAGTCCCTGCTAACAGGGGCTCTCTTTTTTGATCCTACGACCGTTTTTTTCAGGTGCCCGCAAGGATTATTTGAGAAGGAGGCTTGCTTGCGTTATCCTTATAGTAGATATTATTCTTTAGACGGGATAAGGCGGTGCGGGTAAATGTCCACGAAGCTTTTGTGGCGCGGATTGCTAGGGTTAATTATTATGATGTCAGCAGGCGGATGCTCAACGATCTTAGACACTAAAGTGGAAGGCAGCTATACAGAGGCAACTGTTAACGGTCCTCTTCTATCCTTCTATGTGGGCGACAGTGAGTTCAACGGAAGTGGAAACAAACAGCTCAGCGGTGCCTACAAGAAAGGCATTACTCTGCGGGAGTTGCTAAGGAATAGCGGGATCGTTGTATTTGCTGAGGATGGGAAGAGTATACTTTCGGTAAGTGATGTCTCCCTAGATCCGCAGTTGAAGTGGGAACTTAAGGTTGGCGATGAACCACTCGGCTATGAGGATTGGGATCATGCTGTAGATCGAACGGATCATATTAAATTAATAGCTATGCCTAAGGGCAATATGGAGTCCGTTGAATCTGTAATTTTGTTTTTAAATGGGGCAAGCGATCACCCGGAGATGACACAATCGTATGTATTACGATTTATAGCGGATTCCTCTGTTAGGAGTTTATTGAAGAACAGCGGCTTGGTGCAGCTCTCCGAAAATAATAAGAATATCCTAATGGTTAATGAATATTCACCTCTATCGGATGAAGTCTGGAGGGTCAAGGTTAATGGCAAGCTGCTAATGGAGAACGGTTTGGATATGAAGCTTCGTCCTCAGGATGAAGTGGAGATTGTTCTAAATTTACGATAATCATTAAAATAATAAATGCCAGATTTCCGAAATTACTGGGGAATCTGGCTATTTGTGTTTTAGAAAATATATAGTATTTTTTGTCACGAAATGATGTGAAAACATTCACAACTATTGTGATTGTAATCACAATGACCCTTCAAATTTTAAACGATAATACCAATATAAGAGTTTACACAGAAGCTTTAAGGAGGCACTTTATAATGGCAGATAAGAGAGAACAGTTAGTATTGGTCGGCAACGGTATGGCAGGTATTGGCACCATTGAGCAGATTTTAAAGCTTGGCGGTACTTATGATATAACCGTCTTCGGAAGTGAGCCACACCCTAACTATAACCGGATCATGCTGTCATACGTTCTTGAAGGTAGTAAAACAGTGGATGATATTATTTTGAATGATTTAAATTGGTATAAGGACAACAACATTACCTTACACACTGGAATGACTGTAACTCACATTGATGAAACCCATAAACAGGTTATAACAGATTCTGGTATGGCGGTTTCTTACGATAAAGTAATTATTGCAACGGGCTCTAACTCCTTTATCCTACCTGTTCCTGGATGTGATAAAGAAGGCGTTGTAGGCTTCCGTGATATCGCAGATTGTGATGCTATGCTGGAAGCGGCCAAGCTGTATAAGAAGGCTGCTGTTATAGGCGGCGGGTTGCTTGGTCTTGAAGCTGCCAAAGGTCTCGTTAACCTGGGAATGGACGTAACGGTTGTTCATTTGATGGAAGATTTGATGGAGCGTCAGCTTGATCGCAACGCATCCTCGATGCTGCAGTCAGAACTTACGCGTCAAGGTGTGAAGTTTGCAATGGGCAAACAAACAGTTGAATTGACAGGGACTCAGCGGGTAAACGGATTGCGTTTCAGTGATGGAAGTGAGCTTGAAGCCGATTTTGTTGTGATGGCTGTTGGAATTAAGCCGAATATAGCGGTAGCTAAAGACAGTAATATTACAGTCAATCGTGGGATTGTTGTTAATGATTATCTGCAAACCTCGATGGACAATGTGTATTCCGTTGGTGAATGTACGGAACACCGCGGAGTATGTTACGGATTGGTTGCTCCGCTTTTTGAGCAGGGAATAGTATTAGCTAAACATCTATGCGGAGTGGACACGAAGCCGTATGAAGGCTCTGTGATGTCCACGAAATTAAAAATATCAGGTGTCGATGTATTCTCAGCCGGTGAGTTCATGGAAACCTCTGAACATACGGTGATCTCGGCCAAGGATGATTGGAAGAAAACGTACAAGAAAGTATTGCTCAAAAATAACATCATCGTCGGAGCGGTCTTGTTCGGGGATGTAACCGAATCAGCCAGTCTGCAAAAGCTTGTTAAGCAAGGATCGGAAATGACGGATGAAATCTATGCAGAAGTTATGGGTACCGGCTGCTGTGGTGGCGGTGAAGCCAAGAAAGGGATGTCCGTAGAAGCCATGTCAGATGAAGAAATCGTCTGCGGCTGCAACGGTGTAACCAAAAAGGCAATTGTAGATGCTGTAACCGAGAATGGTTTTACAACAGTGGACGAAATTAAAGCCTGCACCGGAGCTACACGCTCTTGCGGGGGTTGTAAACCGGTTGTAGAACAAATTCTTCAATTCGTACTTGGTGACAGCTTTCAGCAAGGTGCGAAACAGGGGATTTGCAGTTGTACTTCATTAAGCCGTGATGAGATCGTGGCTGAGATTACAGCAAAAGGATTAAAAACAACCAAAGAAGTGATGAACGTACTGGGCTGGAAACAAGAGGAAGGTTGCTCTAAATGCCGCCCGGCGGTCAACTACTATCTGGGCATGATTTACCCGGACACTCATGAAGATGAGAAGGAATCACGTTTTGTGAATGAGCGCATGGGCGCTAATATTCAGAAAGACGGCACCTTTACGGTTGTACCGCGGATGTATGGCGGTGTAACAACACCTGAAGACTTGATGAAGATTGCTGAAGTATCTCTGAAGTATGATGTAAAGGTTGTTAAGGTTACCGGGGGTCAACGTCTGGATCTGATCGGCGTGAAGAAAGAGGATGTTCCGAAAGTATGGGAAGAGCTGGATATGCCATCTGGTTATGCTTATGCCAAATCCCTTCGTACGGTTAAGACTTGTGTAGGGTCGCAGTTCTGCCGCTTCGGTACTCAAGATTCGATGGGTATGGGTGCTCTTATGGAGCGCAAATATGAGCGTCTTGATTTCCCTGCTAAATTTAAAATGGCTGTTAACGGCTGTCCTCGTAACTGTGCAGAATCTTGCACGAAGGATATCGGTATCGTCGGCAATGACGGCGGTTGGGAAGTATTTATCGGAGGTAACGGCGGAATCAAACCGCGGATCGCGGACTCCTTCTGCAAAGTGAAAACGGATGATGAACTCGTTGAAGTATGCTCCGCTGTGATGCAATACTACCGCGAAACCGGGAATTACCTGGAAAGAACCTCTGAGTGGGTGGAGCGTATGGGGCTGGAGAGCATTCAGACGGCCATTTTGGAAAATGAAGCGAACCGTAAAGAATTGGCTGCGCGGATTGATTTTGCATTAGCTCAGGTTACTGATCCTTGGAAAAAAATGCTGAATGATGAGAATACACGCACGGCATTGTTTGAGGATACCCGAGTTTAACTGAAAGCTACCCAAAAGGAGAGAAAACGATGGAATTGACAAAGCAAAAGTATGCGGTAGGCACTGTGCAGGACTTTCTGATGCAGATCGGGCGTGTAGTGATTGCCGGTAATGTAGAGCTGGCCATATTTCGCACCTCAGACGGAGCTGTCTATGCGTTAGAGAATTCTAGTCCGCACCCTAAAGGCGGCCCTCTGGCAGAGGGAATGGTCTCCGGATACTACTTGTACGATCCGCTGTATGATTGGAAAATTGATCTTCGGACAGGTGAAGTCCAAGCTCCGGATCACGGAAAAGTAGTAACTTACCCTGTTACAATAGATGGGGAATTGGTGACGGTTAGCATATAATTATATAAAGAGATGACGGGGTGGAATATGTTTACTCAAAGTGTAGAGAACATCGTAGAAGCAGCAGTCAGTAAACGGGACAAAATGAACGAAAGCTGGTCCAGGTATTTCCTTGCGGCTCTGCTTGCAGGGGCTTATGTAGGCATTGGTATTATTCTTATCTTCTCATTAGGGGCACCACTGGCAGCTGCCAAATCACCTTTTCAACCGCTTGTAATGGGTACATCCTTCGGTATCGCACTGACCCTTGTAATCTTTGCAGGCTCGGAGCTGTTTACTGGAAATAACATGTTCTTTACCGTAAGTACGCTTTCGGGGAGAACAAGTATCTCGGATACTCTTAAGAACTGGGTCCTTGTGTTCATCGGTAACGTTGGAGGTGCTGTGATTCTTGCCCTTTTAATTCGGGGTACCGGATTGTTCAGTGCGGCGCCACCAGAGCACTTAATCTTTGCAGCATCCGCTAAAAAAATGAGCCTTCCATTCTCGGAGCTGTTCTTCCGCGGCATTCTCTGTAACTGGCTGGTATGCTTGGCGATTTGGATGTCCTCCCGTGCTAAGAGTGAAGCAGCCAAGCTCATATTGATCTGGTGGTGTCTGTTCGCCTTTATCGCCAGCGGATATGAGCATAGCGTAGCTAATATGACACTTCTTAGTGTAGCTCTTGTGCTCCCGAATCATCCAGAAACCATTACGTTTGCAGGGTGGCTGCACAATATGATCCCTGTAACATTAGGTAATATGATTGGCGGCGCAGTGTTCGTGGGTATGGCTTACTGGCTGATCTCACCCGTGCGTGGTATTCAGAAACCTTTAATTTCAGCAAACCATCAAAACAAAAACAAGGTGCTGTCCCATAAGTAGGTATTTTTGACGAATGAGATAACTTTTTGTACTTCAAAGCCTTAAATGCTAAAAAGCGAGCCAGTCTCCGGGTTATTGGAGACTGGCTCGCTTTCGTTTTTGATCTGTAGTGGATTGCTTGAATTAGGCTCTAGATACCGGGTATACGCATGTGATCTTCCTTCATTAGCATGAAGGTGTCATCTGAATCGGACGCGATTGGCATTCGCTTTGGAACGGTTTCCGCTGAAAGTAGCGGAGAGGACGGAACGATTGTGGAAAAGCGGTAGCGTTCGCCCGAAAGTTTTCCAAAGGAAAACTAGCATCGAAAGCATAAGCTGTGTCCGGATTTTCACCGCTAAGGGGAATAATTAAAATCTGGACACAACAGCGATTGTAGCAACGGTCCGTTCGCGGAGCGTCATCGCAAGCACAACCGTCTATCCGACGGATATGAACATAGAAAAGAAGACGCCAGTATCCGGACGCCTTTGACCACTCTATTTTATGAATCGAACAATAACTGGGCCATATATGTTTCAATGAGGAGAATAGAGGGTAATGTTAAAAGGAAATTAAATACGGCAAATTTCGTTCGGACACAATTCGCAATGGCAAATATCTTGAAGCATGCCTAGGTCCTTAATAACAATCATACCGTTCTCATATTCAACCGCATCTTTCTTACGAAGATCGCTAAGCATCCGGTTAACGCTCTCACGGGTAGCCCCGATCATATTGGATAAGTCGGTATGCGTTATTTTTTTGTTAATCAGTATGTTCTCGCCGCTCTTCTCACCATACGTATTGCCCAATCGGATCAATGTAGAGCAGAGAGCTCCCGGCTTACCATACATCATCAAATCACGGAATTTGGTTTGTGTCAGACGGTGGTGGATACCCATCCATTTCATGAAGTCAATGGCAAAGTCGCAATGCTGGCAGATCAGAATCTCCAGATCTTTTTGCTCGATAACACCAACTTCGCTTTCCTCGATTACTTCCGCAGTGAAGCTGTGCTTCGTACTGAAGAACGGGTCAGCTTGGCCTACCATATCGCCGGATTGATACATATACAGAATTAATTCTTTACCTTCGTCTGTTGATTTGGTTAATTTCACACGTCCACGTTTGATATAAAACAATTTATCCGAAAAGTCGCCTTCCCAGAACAGGTGTGAACCTTCCGGTACCATGCGCTCTTTCATTGTGACTAGAAGTCTGTTAAAGTTCTGTTCGGAGAAACAGTTTGTATTTCCGCGGGCTTCGATAACATTATAATGTTCCTTCATAATCGACATCCCCTTTATTCCCTCATTTTTTAGTAAATTTTAAATTAATTATACCTTGGAATTCCTCTTAATGGGTAAAAAATTTGCGTAAAAAGTGTCGAATTTTTAACATTGTGATTATTTTCACTTCAAAGGTGTGAGATTTAATATGATTTCTCGTAAATTAGGTGTAGAGAGAGTTTATCTTCATACATTAACAGCTGGAGACCAACATTCACAGAGAATGGTTTCCAGCTTCTTTTTTTATGTTCAGTTATTGCAACTCCGTATAAATAGACATAAACGGATGATTTCAGCACATTGGCTACTTCTAGCTCTAGAGCTATCCTTGGGAGTGAGCAGAACCCAAGACGAAGGAGAAATCATACATGGCTAAAGTAGCGGACAAATATTTAAAAGTAGATCCGTGGGCAATTATTGAAGAGGGCTTTGATCCGGAACGGAACCGAACCTCAGAATCTATTTTTTCACTTGGAAATGAGTATATGGGTGTACGGGGATATGCTGAAGAAGGGTATAGCGGTGATATGCTGCTCGGCAGTTATTTCAATGGTCTTAATGAACAATTGGATATCGGCAAACATTATAAAGGCATTATTACTTCGCTTCGTTACATGGTGAATTCTGTAGATTGGCTATACACGCGAATTTCATTAGAGGGGGAAACGTTGGATCTGGCCCGCAGTAAGATTTCGGATTATACCCGGCGGCTTGATTTCCAGAAGGGGACGTATCAGAGGGAACTGGTCTGGCATCTAGAAAGTGGTAAAAGCCTTCATGTTACCTTTACTCGACTGGTCAGTATGACCATGACCCATTTAGGTCTACAGCAGGTAACGTTCAAGCCGCTTAACTTCTCAGGAAATATCGAAGTGTGCTCCGGTCTGGATTTTGGAATTATTCACGAGGAGCGGGGCGAGAATATGTGGAATGGCCTCCGCAGCAGTGAATCCGATGAAGTAACAGCCATTATGGCAAGCACAGTGAACACAGGAAACAAGCTGTTCTCCGCCTTCACCCTGCAAGCTCCTCAGACATTGAATACCACTCGGGTAGAAAGGGATAAATTTATCGGACAAAGCTTCAGCATGGAGCTGACCCAAGGCGAGTCGACACACTTTACTAAACTTGCTGTCAATTGTTCCGATACGGATTCCTCCAAGTCGGCAGACGAGCTGTGGCAGGAAGGGATGAAGTTGGCCTCAACAACCGGGAAGCTGGAGGCATCCGTTGTTTTTGCGGATCAGGCATCCTATTGGAGGAGCATATGGGAGACCAGCGATATTCACATCGAAGGAGATCCTGAGAACCAGCAGGGCATCCGTTTTTGTATCTTTCAGCTCTATCAGACCTACCACGGAGATCATCCGGGTTTCAACATTAGCGCTAAAGGGCTGACAGGTGAAGTGTACCGCGGTTTGGCCTTTTGGGATACGGAATCCTATTGCCTTCCCTTCTATATGTTCAACAATCCCAAAGCGGCGAAAAGCCTATTAGAGTTCCGGTACAAAACTCTTTCCCAAGCTATGCAGCGTGCGATAGAGGTGGATTGCGAAGGTGCTTGTTATCCTATCGCTACTATAGATGGAACCGAAAGCTGTGATCTATGGCAGCACTCCAACTTACAGCTGCACGTAGGCACGGCTGTCTCCTACGGAATATGGCACTATGTTAACATCACTGGAGATCGGGACTTCTTGTTCAGTAAAGGTGTGGAAATGTTGATCCAGATCAGCCGTTTCTATGCTACACGCGGTCAATGGGGTCAACGGAGCGGGGAGTACGGCTACTACGGTGTTATGGGCCCGGATGAGTTCCAATTGATGGTTAATAACAATTGCTATATCAATCTGATGGCCAAAAAGTCATTTGAATATACGCTGGATAGTATTCGGGAGATGAAGCTAGCAGCACCAGAAGCCTTTGCCGAGCTTACAACTAAAACCGGCCTAGAAGAACAAGAATTGGAAGACTGGAGTGATAAAGCAGCACGAATGCGCATACCGCAGGATCCGGAAAGCGGTGTATATGAAGAACATGATGGATTTTTTGATATGCCGCATATGGACATTCACTCTATTCCGGTTACGGAATTCCCGCTGTACTCGAATTGGTCCTATGACCGATTGTATCGTTACGACATGATCAAGCAACCGGATGTATTAATGTTCATGTTCTTATACAGCGGACAGTTCTCTAAGGAATCCAAGCTTGCCAACTATGAATATTACGAGCCGAGATGCATCCATGAGTCCTCTTTATCGCCTTCTATTCATTCGATACTGGCAGCGGAAATCGGCAAGCCTGATGAAGCTTATAAGTTCTTTGAGTTCGCAACCCGGCTGGATCTGGATAATTACAACCGCAACACGCGTGAAGGCCTTCATACCACATCGATTGCAGCCGCTTGGATGAATATTGTGTATGGCTTTGGAGGCATGCGCTCGGACGGTTCAGTACTTTCGTTCCAGCCCTCTCTGCCGGAGCAATGGACATCTTACAGCTTCCAAGTCCTATACGAGGGAGTATTACTGCAAGTGGAAGTAGCTCAGAACCAAGTATGTCTTAAAGCTGTATCAGGCGGAAGTACAGAAGTCTTAGTATATGGACAAAAGGTTCTTGTTAATGCTGCCGGAGCGGAACTTGTATTGGGTGAGGGGATGGCAGTCTATTGAACTGGACAGTGGAGGAGTCGGGGTTCGATCTTGCACGTGTAACGACGAACGGTAACAAGTTTATGATCGGGAACGGATATATGGGCTATCGCGGCACACTTGAGGAATTTGGTAAGGAGGAGCTGGTTGCCGTCACCTTGGCAGGTTTGTATGACAAAGCCGGTCAACAGTGGCGTGAGCCTGTCAATGCCCCAAATGGGTTATTCACAACCTTACTATGCGATGGAGAACCTCTGACTGTGATTGAACAGGAGGTGGTGTCGCACAGACAGGAGCTTGATATACGCAGTGCCATTCACCGCCGGGAGACGGTTTACAAAAGGCTTGACGGAGGCACAGTTACGTATACGGCAGATCGTTTTGCCAGCATGGATAATCTTCATCTATTGGTGAGCAAATTAACTTTGTGTGCAACCCGTGATTGTGCCGTAGTTATTCGAACAGGAATTGACGATGACGTCTGGGATATTAACGGGCCCCATCTGAATGACCAGCAGGGAAATTTAATGGATAATGTTCTGATATCCACAGCTATAACGGGGGAACTTAAGGTTCCGGTGGCTGTAGCGGAACTGGCCGTGTTCGGTTTTGGGGAACAGAGCTTCGATGTGTCTTCTCTCCTTCGTCATCTCACTTTTAATGCACAGGCGGGAGTCACTTATACTTGGTATAAGTATGTGTCCGTTTTTAGCGGTTTGGACGGTACAGAGCCTCCCGTTAATGAGGCGATAACAACGGTTAACGCTGCTGTAAATATAGGTTATGAAGTCCTACTCGGGGCCCACCAACGGAAATGGGAAGACAAGTGGTCTCGATCCGATGTCATTATTGAAGGGGATCAGGAAGCCCAGTTCGCTTTAAGATACAGTATTTATCAGTTGTTGATTATAGCCCCTACTCATTCGGAAAAGGTGTCCATTCCGGCAAGGGGATTGTCCGGGCAAGTCTATAAGGGTGCAGTGTTCTGGGATACGGAGATGTTCATACTTCCTTTTTTCCTGCACAGTGACCCTGCTACTGCCCGGAATTTGATGATGTACCGGGTTCATACCTTGGAAGGTGCAAAGCGTAAAGCTGCCGAATATGGATTTTTGGGTGCTTTTTACGCTTGGGAAAGCCAGGATACAGGTGATGATGCCTGCACCTTGTTTAATGTTAATGATGTCTTCACCGGACGACCCATGCGTACTTACTTTCGTGACAAACAGGTTCATATCAGCGCCGATGTGGTGCATGGTATATGGCAGTATGTACAATTCACAGGTGACTACAGTCTTTTGACGGACGGCGGGGCAGAAGTGATATGGGAATGTGCTAGATTCTTTTATTCCTATGCGTATTACAATCCTGTAAAAGGCCGCTATGAGATCTTGGATGTGACCGGGCCTGACGAATACCATGAGCGGGTGAATAATAATGCCTTTACGAACGCTTTGGTAAAAGAAACGCTCGAGATTGCTTTACAAGCAGCCGATTATCTCAGAACAAATCACCTGTCAGCGTTTGAAACTTTGAATGATACCTTCAAAGAGGGACCATTCCTGCCGGAATTTCAGGAGATGCTGGAGCATTTCTATGTTCCGCAGCCTAACGCTGAGAGCCTTGTGATTGAGCAGTTTGACCGCTATTTTACTCTGGAAGAGGTTGATCTGACTAATCTGAAATCTCGCGTCCTGAACAAACATGAGTATTGGGGCGGCGGGAATGGACTCGCTACGACCACAACGATTCTGAAGCAAGCTGACGTCGTGCTCATGCTGAACCTCTTCAAACATTCCTTCACGCAAGAAGTTAAAAAAGCGAATTGGGAATTTTATGAGCCTCGTACCGAGCATGGCTCCAGCCTTAGTCCATGTATATATGCATTGGTTGCCGCAGATATTGGGGCTCCCGATTGGGGCTACCCTTATTTTATGCGAACAGCCACGGTGGACTTAACAGGGGAGTCCAAGCAGTATGTAGGCGACCTATATATCGGAGGCACTCATCCGGCGGCGAATGGAGGGGCTTGGATGGCCGCTGTTCTGGGTTTTGCAGGACTGTATTTTAATGGGGAGGATGTTCACCTGAATCCCTCAATGCCTAAGCAATGGGAGTCCGTGGAGTTGCCTGTTGTTCTGCGGGGTGGAACCTACCGTCTACATGTCGGGCGTGATGAGATCACTATTCAGGCTTCCGCTGATAATCAGTCAGCCTTAAATTTTGTTGTATCTGGCGGACAAGGAGAAGTATGTCATCCAGGCGCACAGTTGCAGATCCGATATTCATAAACAGAGAGGAAATAAACATAATGTTGGAACATATGAAAGGCGCTATCTTCGATCTGGACGGTGTCATCGTGGATACCGCGAAATACCACTTTCTAGCTTGGCGCTCACTTGCTGAGGAACTTGGCTTCGAGTTTACAGAAGAGCACAATGAACGGCTAAAGGGCGTGAGCCGGATGAGGTCGCTGGATATTTTGCTGGAGATCGGTGGTGTTGAAATCTCCGAAGAGCAGAAGATTGCGATGGCAGAGAAGAAAAATCGTCGGTATATAGAATACATTTCGACACTTGACGAGTCAGAGCTACTGCCTGGTGTAAGAAAATACTTAACCGATCTTAGGGAGAATGGGATAGGTATAGCACTTGGGTCTGCGAGTAAAAATGCAGAATTCATACTTGATAAACTTAACATTACAGATTTATTTGATGTTGTTATTGATGGAAATAAGGTGTCTCTAGCCAAGCCGGATCCTGAGGTATTTCTTATGGCCTGTGCAGGGCTGAAGCTGCAACCGGAAGACTGTGTTGTGTTCGAGGATGCTGAAGCCGGTGTTCAAGCAGGAAAAGCTGCCGGAATGAAGGTTGTCGGCATTGGAAGTTCTGAGGTTCTAAAAGAGGCGGACAACGTTATTGCTGGGTTGCATGTATTGGGGTGAATTTGAATAACTATTTACTTCAGGTGACGGCCGTTAGGCCGTTGCCTTTTTTAAATATATGAAAGTATAAGTTTAAAGTATACTTTTCTTATATTTCTTCTTGTATGAATTGTTTTGTAGCCGAGTTAGGTGAATCTCTTGAAATACGGATTTCTTATGATGTAAGATTGCTTTGATCTACCAATTCTGCAGACTATCTATTGAAGGGAAGTTTGAGAGATGATGAAGAACATGCTGCTATTATGGCCCGAGGGGGCTCCGGGTGCGGAGGGTATTGGCGATGAGGATTGTCCGGCTATTGAACCGTTTTTGGTAGAAGGAGACAGTAATGCTGCTGTAGTCATATGTCCGGGCGGCGGTTATGGGATGCGGGCAGATCATGAAGGTGAACCGATAGCGAGATGGTTGAACACGCTTGGCATTTCTGCATTCGTACTCCGTTACCGTGTAGCTCCATACCGGTATCCCCGTGCCTTGCAGGATGCGCAGCGGGCGATTCGGACGGTTCGACATCAAGCCGAACAATTCCGGGTGGATAAAGGACGAATAGGGATTTTGGGATTCTCTGCAGGGGGACATCTAGCCTCGACAGCCGGTATGTTATTTGATATGGGGAACACTGAAGCAAACGATCCGATAGAGCGCCAATCCAGCCGCCCTGACTTGATGATTCTTTGCTACCCTGTAATCTCGATGCAGGATGAATACGGACACCAGGGTTCAAAAGAAAACCTGCTGGGCATTTCTCCCGAAGCAGAGTTGGTAAATCTTCTAAGCAGTGAGCTTCAGGTGGGAGCAGATACTCCCCCGGTCTTTTTGTGGCATACCTCTGATGATGATGATGTCCCAGTTGAGAACAGTCTTATCTTTGCAACTGCATTAAGGCGTCATGGTGTTCCATTCGACCTTCACGTTTATGCGCATGGTTATCACGGGCTTGGATTGGCAGATCAGGATCATCATGTTAAGGGCTGGACCGATGCTTGCGCTTCATGGCTTCGAATGAACCTATATACCAGAGAATAACACTGTGACATTTGTCACAAATGTTTGTTTTTAATGTGACTAGGATCACTAATTGTAAACCTGCTTCTTTTATACTTAAACACAGGTTAAGGATAATAGAAGTGGAGGGATTCGTATGTTAAGTGAAAAAACAATCAACACGATCAAATCAACCGTACCTGTTCTAGAGGTCCATGGTACAGCTATCACAACACAATTCTATCAAATGCTGTTTACGAATCATCCGGAGCTTTTGAACATTTTTAATCACGCGAACCAAAAGCAGGGCAGGCAGCAGGCTGCATTGGCTAATGCGGTTTATGCCGCAGCCAAATATATTGACCGTCTAGAGGAAATTCTACCGGTGGTGAAGCAGATTGCCCATAAGCATCGGAGTCTCGGCATTCAGGCAGAGCATTATCCAATCGTAGGGAAATATCTTCTGGCAGCGATAAAAGAAGTGCTCGGGGATGCAGCAACCGATGAGATCCTTGAAGCATGGGCTGAAGCCTATGGAATGATCGCGGGGGCTTTTATCGGCGTTGAAGATCAAATGTATAAGCAAGCTGAAAATCAAACAGGCGGGTGGGCTGATTTCAGAGCTTTCCGTGTAGAACGCAAGATCCAAGAGAGCGATGTAATTACCTCTTTTTATCTGGTTCCCGAGGATGGTCAAGCGATTGCCTCCTTCGAACCAGGACAGTATATCAGTGTAAAGCTCGATATCCCTGGAGAAAGCAATACACATATCCGTCAATATAGCCTTTCCGAAGCACCCGGCAAATCCTATTATCGTATTTCTGTGAAGCGTGAAGATGCGTTTGAAGATCAGCCGGCAGGAAAAGTATCTCAATATCTGCATGAGCATGTGAAGGAAGGCGGGACCTTGTTGTTATCCGCTCCAGCGGGCGAATTTGTATTGAACCGCGAAGATAAGAGACCCGTTGTACTTATAAGCGGTGGGGTAGGATTAACACCTATGGTTAGTATGCTGAACACTTTGGCTGAGACTGAACCGGATCAGCAAGTTACTTTTATTCATGCGGCTCGGAACGGCTTGTCTCATGCACTTCGGAAAGAGGTCGAACTGCTGGCGCGTAAGAACCCTCAGATCTCAGCCTCCTGGTGCTACGAAGCTCCAACGGCGGAAGATCAAGAGGGGGATGCCTATCATAAAGCGGGCTTCATTGACCTTCCTTGGCTGCAAAGCAAGATTCCATCCAAAGATGCTGCGTTCTACTTCTGCGGACCTTTGCCATTTATGAAGGCTGTGAACAGCGCGTTAAAAGAGTGGGAAGTTCCTGCAAGTGATATTCATTTTGAATTCTTTGGCCCGGCTGCGGCTTTAGAGGGCTAAGTTTGGATTACTAAGATATTCTGTGTAGCCGCTCCGCGAACGGACCGTTGCTCCAATCGCTGTGCTCTCCAGATTTTTTTCATTCCCCTTAACGGTAAAAATCCGGAGAGTACTTATGCTTTCGAAGCTAGTTTTCCTTTGGAAAACTTTTGGGCGACCGCTGCCGCTTTTCCACAATCGTTCCGTGCTCTCCGCTAATTTCAGAGGGAGCCAAACATAAAAATCTTTCTCAAATATAGTAAAAATAAATCGCTCATTGGAAAATGGAGTTCCACCTAACCATTTCACAAGGAGCGATTTCTTTGTTCATTCAGGAACTATGGCTCACCTTTACCTCTAGCTGAGGTGAAGAGTAGGGTGAAAAGTTATTTGTACTGACCTTCTTATCATCTGGCTCTTAACAAACCAAATGATAAGAGTCACGAAGTGGAGGACTTAGCAACGCCCGCCATAATCCTGTAAGTCATAGCTTGCTATATAGACTGAACTTTTGATTTACAGGTGAATTCAAAGCCCATCATTAACTTCCAACAGGTTCGTATTGATGCTTCTCATAAACGTAGTAACGTTAATTCGGATACAAGGCGCTTGCTACCGCTCCTATGGTTTTCATATTACCTTTCGTTCCTTCTCGCTCTTTGAATTTTTTTTCTTCAGCTTCTTTAGAAGGAATTTTTCCTGCTAATTTAAGGATTAAAACCCTTTGGTTTTATTTAGAGGGAATCTTCCCCTCTAATATCAGGTTTTAGTACAATATAGATAATTTTGTTGAATTTATAGGGATTTTTTCCCTCTATATGTTGATTAAACGGTTTTATTTATGATTTACAGGGAAGCTTTCCCTCTAAACTTTATTTATGACAGGTACAGAGTCCTCGTAGCAAACTGGTTCTAAAACAAACTTGTAATTATCATTATCAGTTACTAGAGAACAAACAAATCTGTGAGTGGTTCTCACCGCTTGGTCCTATATGAACTCCTAAACATCTTCGTAAGGCCTCTCACGGTTGGAAACTCAAAGTCTAAACATACTCCATAGTTACTATTACATTCCCAATTCCCAAGGAGTAAATCTTTAGTACAATTTATATAGTTCTAATAATGGGTACCATGTGAAACATGGACCGATAATCCTTTTCCCCAGTCTTTTGTATTTGGGAGGTTTGGAACTGTAGTGGCGTTAGCGCCCGCCTTTGTTCCAAAAATCTCTTGTTTTAGCATTAGTGAGGTCTCATGTGAAATCACATGGACCGAACCACCTGCCCCAAATCTTTTTTCTGTTTGCGGCTTTATAGAAGCCAGGTGATAGGAGTCACGAAGTGGAGGTTTGGAACTGTAGGAGCGGCAGCGTCCGCCTTTGTCTCCGGATTTTATCCGCTAAAAGCGGTCAAAATCAAAAAAAATCCGGAGACAACAGCGGCCGAAAGTCCAAACACTCTACGTAGTGACGACCTGATCACCTGCCATATAACACCCCGCCAACAGAAAAATACTACATACAAATAAACATAATAAACTTTAAAATAAACATAGGTAAGCGCTTTACGCTTTGTTATAGTATTGAAGCCGGAGGTGGATAGGATGTTGGCTGGGCTGATAAAGCCGCTTGTGAAGTTGAACGTAAAGCAGCAGCTTATATTGCTGTTTCTGATTATGATTTCGCCAATATTGATACTGAATAGCTACGGAAATATGAAGGCCGAGCAAATTCTCAAGCGTCATGTAACCAATGCTTATGTGGAGTTGAACAAGCAGAATTTTACTATAATTAACAGGGATATTGAGACCGTCAACAAAATCACATCGACAGTTATCCAGAATCCTATTTTGCAGCAGATTAATATGACCGGAAATGATCCGGTTCTAGAACGGGTAAAGCGATATGAGACCATGGAAAAGCTCTTGGCCAGCTACTCGCAGGAAGTGGAGCGGAAGGACGGCATTTATTATTCCCTCTATATCTATGATCCACAGGAGTATTACTTTTTCGCGCCGAATTTCCCTCAACTCAAAAAGTCAGGGGTTTATTTCTTTACCAAAGGAGAAGAGCCGTACTGGTTCAAACATGCAGTGGAGCAAAAAGGGCGCGGCTACCTGATGTTCGTGGAAAAACTGAGTCCGCAGGCCGAGAACCTGAAGACTCTTACGTATGTTAGAGCGGTGAACAACATTTATAAGGGTACCGGAACGATCGGGGTGCTGGTTGTAACCAAAATGGAATCCAAAATCGGAGAATCGCTCAAAAACATCTCCTTGCCGGATGGAGAAATCTATCTGACGGACTCGAATAACCGCGTACTGGCTTCTACTTCAGACGTTACAGGTGAGGTCATTACTTTACCGGAGGACATCAAGACGGGAGATCCTGAGGGCACCTTGGATGTGATTACCTCTGACTTTATATACGTCGTCAATAATAATCATGCTCTTGGACAGAAGCTCATCTATAAAATACCCGTCAAAGCACTATTGCAACAGCAGAACGAAATGAAACGGGTTATTCAATACATAACCGTTGCTTATGCCTTGTTCGGACTTATTATTATCACCTATTTCTGGCGTTCACTTATGACACCGCTGCAAAAGCTTGCTTTTTTCGTCCGCAAATACGAACCAGGCAATCGGGTTCCTGAGACACCGCGGCGGGGGAGCAATGATGAAGTAAGTGTGCTGATTGGATCTACTTATGATATGGCCCGAAGACTAAACGGTTTGATTACTTATAAATATCAAATGGAATTGAAGCAGAAGGAATCACAACTGCAGCTTCTCTATCAGCAGATCAACCCCCATTTACTGTATAACACGCTGGAAAGCATCTATTGGAAAAGCTCACTCGAAGGTAATGTCGAATCTGCCGAGATGATCAAGGAGCTTTCTAAGTTGATGAAAATCAGTCTGAGTCGTGGACGAGAGCTCATTACACTAGAGGAAGAGCTGGAACATGCCTCTGCGTATATCAAGCTGCAGCAGCTTCGTTACGATTATGTCTTTGAGGTAGTCTGGAATATCGAGGCTGACACCAAGCTTCATCTCATTCCAAAGATCACCTTGCAACCCCTTATAGAGAATGCAATTATCCACGGTGTTAAAAATATGGCGGAAGACGGGGTAATCATCATCAGCGCTTCCCGGCGGGACGGGAGCATTATCATTACCATTGAAGATAACGGATATAAACCAGTGGATTATGAATCTATAGGTAAATTGTTGAGCGATGAGGAGCCCAATCCGCTCAGCGGATACGGCATCCGCAATATAAATCAGCGTATTCAGCTGCATTTTGGGCCTGATTATGGAATCAGCTATGATCAACGTGACACGGGAGGTACTATTGTAACCGTTAAGCTCCCGACATCGGAAATTTAGAGTAAAGGAGAAACACCTATGTATAACATTTTGGTTGTGGATGACGAACCGCTAATTTGCAAAGGACTGAGCAGCTTATTAGCTTCTTCCGGATTGGATATCGGTCATATCTATACCGCGCTTAGCGGGTTTGAGGCATTGGATTGTATTCGGATGGAAGACATCGATCTGCTGGTCACCGATATCCAGATGGGGGCGATGAGTGGAATTGAGTTGATGCAGCATGCGAAGCTGGCGAAGCCGTGGGTCCAGACGATTGTCATCTCCGCTCACGAAACCTTTCAATATGCCCAGATGGCCGTACGCCTTGGAGCCAAGGATTATTTAATCAAGCCGCTTAACAGCGAGCAATTTTTGGATTCCGTACGTAATGTTCTGCTTAAAATGGGTAAACCGTCACCGGAGCTAGCTACTTTCACACCTGGCATGGGAGAGTATTTCCACCTGGAGGAGCCGCTTCCTGAATATAGTGAGCTGTTGAACTTGCTGCTCCTTGACAGTACCTCTGTGCTTAGCAACCAAAGTTCTTTGGAGAAATTGGATGCATTGGGCTTGCAGGGCCCTTTTTTCTCGATTATCAAGATTAAAGCTCCGCTGACTGCGGACGCTGCGAACAAAAAATACAGTGCACGGGACGGGCTTCTCCTGCGCTACGCCGCGCTGAATATTGCCAAGGAGCTTTTGGATCAGGAATGGAAATCCATCGCCTTTTATTCACCGGATGAAGAAATATCGGTCATCATTCAGTGGGATGAACAGAGTTATGCGGAAACAGCGGCAGGTCAAATTAACAGGCTGGATATTCTGGGCCGCAGCCTTCATTTTAATATACATAAATATTTGCATGTCAATTGTGTCGTGGGCATAAGTCAGATTCTAAAAGGGATTTCATTCATGGATGTTCTAAACCGCCAAGCCTCCAAAGCGATTCTATGGAACGAGGAGCACAGCGACCACTATGTGTTTTACTATGGAGATTTTAACTGGAACAACTATACCGCGGACCCCTCCGCAGAGGAACTGCATACCCGCAGCAACCTTATTGTGCAGAAGGCCAAGGAATACATCGAGGAGAATTATACGCAAAAGGGATTGACTATCCACGAGGTGGCTAAGAAAAATCATGTAAGCCCCAACTATCTCAGCTACCTTTTCAAGAAAAATACCGGCTTCAACTTGTGGGAATACGTAATCAAGCTCCGGATGGAAGAGAGCCGTGAGATGATTTTGAATACAGATTTACGGCGGTACGAGATTGCGGAGAAGGTGGGCTATGAATCGCCGGAGCATTTTAGCAAAATATTCAAAAAATATTACGGGATCAGCCCCAGTGATTTGAAGAAGTAAGAACACTCATCATTGCGGTAGATTTAGACATGTTCAGTACAACCCTCTTTTTCTACAATTTAGGTAGGAAGGCATTTTGTACAAAGATGCTGAAAGAAAAAGGAAAGAGGGAGCCTGATGAACCAAACTGCATCAATGATTGAGCAGCATCCAGCTATACCGGAAAGCAAGCCCTATAAGCAAAACCGTTGGAAGAAAAACTTTTGGGGATATATGTTCCTCGTGCCCGCGATTATTATCTTTATCATGTTTATGTGGGTTCCTATTTTCAAGGGCTTTCTTTACAGCTTCTATTATGTGGACTTCGTCAAAGGAAACCATTTTGTCGGTTTGGATAATTACTCCAGGGCTTTGAGCGATCCTGATGTTTTGAAGGCTGTTAAGAACACTTTGTATTATATGGTCCTCTGTCTGATCATTGGTTTCTGGGTTCCGATTGCCTTCGCCATAGCCATTTCAGAACTGCGCAAATTCGGAGGTTTTGTACGGGTCGCGGCTTATCTGCCTTTTGTTGTGCCGGGTGTCGTGTTATATGGTCTGTGGAGATGGCTGTATGATCCGGTTGGGCCCATTAACGCGTTGCTAACGACGCTCGGATTAGATCAGATTTCTTTTCTTACAGAACCCAAATGGTCGATGATCTCGCTTGTCTTTATGGAAACCTGGCAGCAGTTCGGATCAGGGATGCTGATATATCTGGCCGCTGTGCTCAGTATACCGAGAGACTGGTATGAAGCAGCGGAGATAGACGGTGCAGGAGTGTGGGCCCGGATTCGTCATATTACATTGCCTTCGATGCGTAATCTGATCATTTTGATGCTGATATTGCAGATTATCGCTACTTCTCAGGGTTATCAATCCCAGATGGCACTCTTGGACGGTGGTCCTAACAATACAACGCTGACCTACGCTCTGCTGATTGTGAAATACGCATTTACAAGGTTAGATTATGGAACAGCTACGGCGCTTGGCATGCTGATGTTCATTGTCCTCGGCGGTTTGGGCATTTTACAGTTCAAGCTTAACAAGGAGGATAACTAGGATGAAGAGCGCAGATAGAGGTATTCTTTCAGAGCATGATTTGAAAAAAACAAGCAATAAAATCGTCTATGGCATTATGGTTCTCGTCATTATCATTATGGTATTCACAATGCTGTACCCGATCAGTATGACGATGTTCAACGGGTTAAAGTCCAATCAGGAAGTGAATTCCTTCCCGCCGCACCTTATTCCGCAGGAATGGCATTTCGAGAATTTATCCAAAGCGATGGAGTATATTGATCTGCCGATGTTCCTGCGGAATACACTTTATATTTTTGCAGGCAACATGATAGTTACGCTTGTAGTGCTGGGAATGGCTTCATTTAGCATCTCCCGTATGAATGTCCCTTATAAAAAAGCTTTCTATTTCTTCTTCTTGATGACTTTGTTTATTCCGGCAACCAGCTACATGATTCCGAACTTCGTCAACTTAAAGGAACTGGGACTGCTGAATCAGTATGCGGCGTTCTGGCTGCCGGCGGGTGCGAACACCTTTTACTTCCTACTGCTGAAAAATTTCTTTGACGGCATTCACCCCGAGATATTTGAAGCTGCGCGGATCGATGGCGCCTCGGAGCCAAGAAGCTTTTTCACCATCGCTGTACCCTTGTCGATCCCGATCTTTGCAACACTGGCCATATTCATTTTCTCAACAGCTTGGAATGACTGGTTCTGGCCATCGCTGGTTATGCACTCTGAGGAAAAGTACACACTCGCAACAGCTGTATATAAATACGTAATTAATGTGAGAGCACTCAATACGAATATCAAGTTTGCCATTTTGTTTATCGTCACCTTACCTCCGGTTATCGTATTCCTGATCTTCCAGAAATTCATTATGCGCGGGGTTGCTTTGTCGGCGGTTAAGGGATAATCAGAGGATGTCAGATTGACATGCGAATCGTAAACCTGCACATGAAAGGAATATAAATACACCTCGTTTGGAAACGTTTTCTCTTTTATGATGAAGTTGTAAGATAATTATGAATTGAAAAGGGGAGTTTCAATGCGTAAATTTTCCAGCATGCTGCTATGCTTTCTTGTGACAGGCTCGCTCTTGTCGGCTTGCGGCGGGAACAACAATGCAGCGGAGAATAAGGAAGGTAATAATGCACCGGCGGTGACTAACACGGCTACCGATGCACCTACAAATGCTCCGGCAGAGGATGATATCACGAAGAGGAAAGTGACGATCAAGATTCACTATCCTACACCTGACCTGACTGAAATGAGAACACAGGAAGACGACAAGATCAAACGATTCCAAGCAGAATATCCGAACGTTGAGATTGTTAAAGATGACTGGCAGTACAATGTAAGCGAAATCGGTGTGAAGATGGCTGCAAACGAAGCGCCTACTTTCTTCAATACTTATGCAACAGAAGCCAAATTCCTCGTAGAAAAAGGCTGGGTTGCCGATGTAACTGATCTGTGGAATAACTATGAATTCAAAAATCAAATCAATCCGGTTCTGCAAAATCAATTCATCGTTGACGGTAAGGTTTTCGGTGTGACACAAAAGGGTTACGTTACGACCACGATGATTAATAAGAAAATGCTTGATGACAAAGGTGTAGCTGTTCCTTCCATGGACTGGACTTGGGAAGATATGCTGAATACAGCCAAAGGAGTAGCTGATCCCAAGAAAGGGATTTCGGGTATCGCTCCTATGGGTAAAGGGAACGAAGCCGGCTGGAACTGGACTAACTTCCTGTTTGAAGCAGGCGGAGAAATCCAGAAGATTGAAGGAGGCAAGGTGGTTGCAACCTTCAACTCTGATGCAGGTGTTAAAGCTTTAGATTTCTACAAAAAGCTGAGATGGGAAGCCAATGCTATTCCTCAGGACTGGGCACTTGGTTGGGGCGACGCGGTTGGCGCCTTCCAGCAAGGACGTACCGCAATGGTTATAGCTGGTTCTGACGGCGTTATTGAGCAAGCCTTGAATCAAGGTGGATTGAAGCCTGAGGATGTGCTGACTTATCCGATGCCTGCGGCTGAAAAGGGCGGCAAGCATACAGGTGTACTCGGTGGGGACTATCTTGTTATCAATCCAAATGCAACCAAAGACGAACAAGAGATGGCTTTCCGTTATATTACTTTCGATTATTTCTCTGATAAAGGTCTGGAAGCTCTTGAAGCTATTCTCCAACAACGTACAACGGACGGCAAATACTTCATACCGCCGCTTCTTGACTACTACTCAGCGGATTCCGAGTTTGGCAAGAAAACCAAAGCGGTTTATGACAAGTTCGATAATGTATACCAATATAGTCCTGACATTATGGCTCTGCTCGACGGTAAGCCTGAAGCCCAATATAACACTCAGGACTACTATGCTACGATGTCTAATGAAATTCAGGAGCTGTTCTCCAAAAAAGGTACAGATTCCAAAACACAGTTGGATAATGCCGCTAAAATTGTACAAGAGAAATTCTTTGATACCATTAAAGTTCAGTAGCTGACTAGAGCATGATGAATACCAAAAACCGACTCCTTATCAGAGTCGGTTTTTGGTATGTTCTGGGCTGATAATAGAAAGCCCTAATATTATGATAGGCAAAAACCCAAGGAATAATAGAAGGAGTTTTTTCTTAAGAATAACTTAAGCTTACTAAATCAGTGGGAATATACGGATATCATATTTTCCCGAAAAAGCAACAATAAATGACAGGGCTCACTTCACAAAGTGAAGTTTGATGGCAAATTTATTCATAAAAAATGTAAATAAATCCTTATTATGATCGAATGTAAGCGCTTTGAAAACAAATCAAAAAAAATTTATAGTATGTGAAAGATTTCACTATGCATATTCGAAAGGATGTGTTAAGATAAATCCGTAGAGAAAAACAACTTTAAAAATTGATAGGAGGACGAGGGAGATGGCAGTTAAAAACGAAGTCGCCGCCCAAGTTAAACAACCTACCGCTGAAGAATATATTCAAACGGTAGTTGACAAAGCTAAGAAAGCATTAGAAGAGTTCATGTTGCTCGACCAAGAGCAAGTGAACAAGATCGTGCAAGCCATGGCATTGGCTGGGCTCGATAAACACATGTACTTGGCAAAAATGGCTGTCGAAGAAACTGGTCGTGGTGTTTATGAAGACAAGATCATCAAGAACATCTTCGCAACAGAGTATATCTACAACAACATCAAAAATGATAAAACAGTAGGTATTGTTGAAGATAACAAATATGATAACTTCCAAAAGATCGCAGAACCTGTCGGAATCGTAATGGGTATTACTCCAGTAACTAACCCTACGTCAACTACAATGTTTAAAGCGTTGATTTCCATTAAGACACGTAATCCTATTATATTCGGTTTCCACCCTTCAGCGCAAGAGTGCAGCCGTGAAGCTGCAAGAATTCTTGCAGAAGCTGCTGTAAAAGCAGGCGCTCCAGAGAACTGTATCCAATGGATCGAAGCTCCAACTATGGACAAAACAAATGCATTGATGAACAACAATGATGTTGCTTTGATTTTGGCAACTGGTGGTTCTGCAATGGTTAAAGCGGCTTACAGCTGCGGTAAACCAGCACTTGGCGTTGGCCCTGGTAACGTTCCTTGCTTCATTGAGAAGAGTGCTGATCTGGATCAAGCGGTTAATGACCTTATTCTTTCCAAATCTTTCGATAACGGTATGATTTGTGCATCGGAACAAGCAGTTATTATTGAAGAGCCAATCTTTGACCAAGTTAAGAAGAAAATGATCGCTAATGGTTGTTACTTCGTAAACAAAGAAGAAGCTGCTAAACTGACTGCAGGCGCAATGAATGTTGAAAAATGTGCAGTTAACCCTGCTATCGTTGGACAATCCGCAATCAAGATTGCTGAAATGTGCGGAATTCAAGTACCTGCTGGAACTAAAATTCTGGTTGCTGAACTTGAAGGTGTTGGAACTAAATTCCCACTGTCTGCTGAGAAACTTAGCCCAGTACTTGCTTGCTACAAAGTTAAAAATGCTGATCAAGGGATTGCACGTGCAGCTGAAATCGTTGAATTCGGCGGCATGGGACACAGTTCCGCGATTCATTCCTATAATGAAGAAGTTATTCTTAAATTCTCGAACCGTCTGCAAACTGGACGTATTATCGTAAACTCCCCTTCTACACATGGTGCAATTGGAGATCTTTACAACACTAACATCCCTTCATTGACTCTGGGTTGTGGATCTTATGGACGTAACTCGGTTTCGCAAAACGTTACCGCCGTTAACTTGATTAATATTAAGAGGGTGAACCGTCGTACCGTGAATATGCAATGGTTTAAAGTGCCTAACAAGATTTACTTCGAAAAAGGTTGTACACAATACCTGGCAAAAATGCCTGATATCACTCGTGTAGCAATCATCACTGACCCTATGATGGTAAAACTGGGCTATGTTGAAAGAGTAGAGCACTACCTACGTCAACGCCAAACGCCTGTAGCTATTGAAGTTTTCTCGGAAGTTGAACCGGATCCATCAACTACTACAGTTGATAAAGGTACAGCAATGATGGCTAGATTCCAACCAGACTGCATTATCGCACTGGGCGGCGGTTCCCCAATGGACGCTGCAAAAGCTATGTGGTTGTTCTATGAATACCCAGATACTGATTTCCACAACTTGAAACAAAAGTTCATGGATATCCGTAAACGGATTTACAAATACCCACGTTTGGGTCAAAAAGCTAAGTTCGTAGCGATCCCAACAACTTCGGGTACAGGTTCAGAAGTAACTTCCTTTGCAGTTATCACTGACAAAACTACTGATGTTCACACTAAATATCCATTGGCTGATTACGAGCTGACTCCAGACGTAGCAATTGTGGATCCTGAGTTTGTATATTCCCTGCCTAAGGCTGCTGTAGCAGATACTGGTATGGACGTACTGACACATGCTATTGAAGCTTATGTTTCCGTAATGGCTAGTGATTATTCCGATGGTCTTGCTATCAAAGCAATCCAACTGGTAGTTCAATACCTTGAAAAATCAGCACTTGAAGCAGATCCGCTTGCCCGTGAGAAAATGCACAATGCATCTACACTTGCTGGTATGGCCTTTGCTAATGCCTTCTTGGGTATTAACCACAGCTTGGCGCACAAATGGGGCGGTCAATATCACACGGCTCACGGTCGTACTAACGCGATCCTTATGCCGCACGTTATCCGCTACAATGCTAAAAAACCTACGAAGTTCGCTGCGTTCCCTAAATACTCGCACTTCATCGCTGACGAGCGTTATGCTGAAATTGCCCGCATTCTGGGATTGCCAGCTCGTACAACTGAAGAAGGCGTGAACAGCTTGATCAACAAAATTCGCGAAATGAACAAGAACCTTGGCATTCCAGTGTCCTTCCAAGAACTGGGCTTTGATGCTAAAGACTTCGAATCCCGCGTAGATTACCTGGCTGACCGTGCATTTGAAGACCAATGTACAACAGCTAATCCGAAGTTGCCACTGGTTACTGAGCTTGCTGACGTATACCGGAACGCATTCTACGGAAAATTCGAAAACTAAGTTAAAACCGGAAATATCATAACTGCGACGAGAGTGACAAATATCACCGAAAAGCTTGAAAAGGTGATATTTGTCACAGTCCGTTGTGGGATTATAAACTAAACTGTTTATATAAGATCCCCGGTAAACAAACGGGATTGTGAAATTTCGAACAGCTTTCCATGGGATCATGAGACACGGGATTAACCTTCAAGCCCGCGATCTCCACAAATATGATAAAGATAAATGGAGGGATTTAGCATGTCGGTGATCGAAAAAGATGTACAAGAAGTTAAGTCTGGATGGCGTTCTTTTACAAAAGGTAAATGGTCCAGAAAAGTAAATGTGAATGATTTCATTGAGAAAAACATCAAGCCTTATCTTGGAAAAGAAGATTTCCTTGCAGGCGCAACTCACAACACCAACGAACTTTGGAAACTTGTTTCCGAAATGACCAAACAAGAAATTGCCAACGGCGGAGTACTTGATGTGGATGTTAATACTGTATCCACAATCGTATCCCATAACCCTGGTTATATCGACAAAGACAAGGAACAAATCGTAGGCGTTCAAACCGATGCTCCTTTCAAACGTTCCGTGCAACCTTTTGGCGGTATCAAAATGATGATCGATGCTTGTAACGCATATGGATTTGAACTTCCACAAGGCATTGTCGACATGTTTACGAACATCCGCAAAACGCATAACCAAGGCGTATTTGATGCATATACAAACGATATGAGAGCAGCTCGTAAATCCGGCGTTATTACTGGTCTTCCTGATGCTTACGGCCGCGGTCGTATTATCGGTGACTACCGTCGTGTAGCCCTTTACGGTGTGGACTTCCTCATTAAAGAAAAGAAACAAGACCTTCTGAACCTTGAAGTAGATTCCATGAGCGATCATGTAATTCGTCTTCGTGAAGAAGTGTCCGAACAAATTCGCGCTTTGGGCGAATTGAAGAAAATGGCTCAAATGCATGGCTTCGATATTTCCAAGCCGGCTAACACAGCTAAAGAAGCTTTCCAATGGGTATACTTCGGTTACCTGGCAGCGATTAAAGAACAAAACGGTGCGGCAATGTCCCTTGGACGCGTATCCTCGTTCCTTGATATTTATGTACAACGTGATCTTGAAGAAGGCGTTCTGAACGAAGAACAAGCACAAGAACTGGTTGACCATTTTGTCATGAAGCTGCGCATTGTTAAGTTCTTGCGTACACCTGATTATAATGAACTGTTCAGTGGCGACCCTACTTGGGTTACTGAGTCCATTGGTGGTATGTCTGTAGATGGTACAACACGCGTTACGAAGAGCAGCTTCCGTTTCCTTCACACGCTGTACAACCTGGGTCCTGCCCCTGAACCGAACTTGACAGTACTTTGGTCCGAACAATTGCCTGAAGGCTTCAAGAATTACTGTGCGAAGGTTTCCATCGAAACCAGCTCCATCCAATATGAGAACGACGATTTGATGCGTCCGATCTACGGAGATGACTACGGTATCGCTTGTTGCGTATCCGCAATGCGTATCGGTAAACAAATGCAATTCTTTGGAGCTCGCGCTAACTTGGCAAAAGCATTGCTGTATGCAATCAACGGTGGTGTAGATGAGAAGTCCGGCGTTCAAGTTGGACCTGAACTGCCACGTATTACTTCTGAATATCTTGATTATGATGAAGTAATGAAACGGTTCCACCCTATGATGGATTGGCTTGCTAAGCTCTACATGAACACATTGAATGTTATTCACTATATGCATGATAAATATTCCTACGAGCGTATTGAAATGGCTCTGCATGACCGCGATATTCTGCGGACAATGGCTTGTGGTATCGCTGGTCTATCTGTTACAGCTGACTCCCTGAGTGCTATCAAATTCGCTAAAGTTAAAGTAATTCGCAACGAACAAGGTATCGCGGTTGACTTCGAAACCGAAGGTGAATTCCCTTGCTACGGTAACAACGACGACGCTGTTGATAACATCGCTGTAGAATTGGTTGAAGCGTTCATGACTAAGATTCGTAAGAACCATGCTTACCGTGATGCATTGCCGACACAATCCGTGTTGACAATTACTTCAAATGTAGTATACGGTAAGAAGACTGGTACTACTCCTGATGGTCGTAAAAAAGGTGAACCGTTCGCACCGGGCGCTAACCCAATGCACGGCCGTGATAAGAAAGGCGCTTTGGCTTCCCTGAGTTCCGTTGCTAAATTGCCATACGAAGATAGCTTGGATGGAATCTCCAACACCTTCTCTATCGTGCCTAAAGCACTTGGTAAAGAAGAAGAAGGACGTAAATCCAACCTTGTATCGATGCTTGACGGATACTTTGGCAGCAAAGGTCACCACTTGAATGTTAACGTATTTGCCCGCGAACAATTGATGGATGCTATGGAGCACCCAGAGAACTATCCACAATTGACAATCCGCGTATCCGGCTATGCAGTTAACTTCATCAAGCTGACTCGCGAACAACAATTGGATGTAATTAACCGTACTTTCCACGGTTCGATGTAATAATAAATTAACCAATTAATCTATACATTGACATCTATATCTCAATACGGAAAACCGTCCCTGAAAAGGGGCGGTTCAATCCGTTTTTAGAGGGATAAACGGTGGCGAAAGGGTGGCATCATATGGTAAACGGACGCATACATTCCTTAGAAACCTTTGGGACCGTGGATGGACCAGGTATTCGCTTTGTTTTGTTCATGCAGGGCTGCTTGTTGAAATGCCAATACTGTCATAATCCAGATACTTGGACACTCAACGATGGCAAAGAGATGAGCTTAGAAGAAGTCTTGTCAGAGATTGAGCCTTACCTGCAATACTACCGGACATCCGGAGGCGGTTTAACCGTTTCGGGTGGAGAACCAACGCTGCAAGCTCATTTTGTGAAGCAATTGTTCACTGAAGTGAAGAAACGCTGGAATCTTCATACCACACTGGACAGCAATGGCTATAACGAAGGTGACAGGATTAATGATTTATTAGAGGTTACGGATCTAGTACTGCTCGATCTGAAGCACATTGATGATGAGGCTCATATTAAGCTCACTGGCAAATCTAATGATCGTACCTTGAAGCTGGCTCGCTGGTTGTCAGACCATGATCGTAAGATGTGGGTTCGTCACGTCTACGTTCCAGGTATTCATGACAAAGAAGAGGACTTGCTCAACCTTGGACGCTTCATCGGGACGTTGAATGGCGTAGAGAAATTCGAAATTCTACCCTACCATCAAATGGGTATATATAAATGGGAAATGCTTGGCAAACCTTACGAATTGGAAGGTGTACCTTCTCCTACTGAGGAAGAAGTTGCACGGGCCTACCGTTTGGTTGAAGAAGGACGTAAGCAGACAGCATTGGTACTATAATTTAGTGTATATAAGAGCTGTTCCAAAGGTAGTTTTCTACTGGAGGAACGGCTTTTTTTGTTTTACCGACACCGTACAGTCCGTGACAAAAGACTCGCTCTTAGCTTTATGATGTAGAGGTTTCCTAACATTAATTACTGATTTTCAAAGCGAATTAGAGTGGTTATCTTTCAGTTGTCATTTTAAATAACATCACAATGTGATGAAATTGAAATGATTTCGCTTACATAAGAGTATTTTATCCCTATTGTAGATGAATCTTGACCTTACGGTAACCGAGAACGTTTTTTATAATGAGAAGTGTAAAGGAAATCAATATATAGGGAGGGTCACAAAAAATGAAAAAAAGTTTGACTATGCTATTGTCCTTGATTTTCGTCACCTCTGCTTTAATGACTGGTTGTGGAGGCAACAACAATAATAAGACTACCAACGCTGGGGAGGCTACAAACGCTCCGGACGCAACCAATGCTGCTGCCACAGAAGAACCTGTAAGCAGTGAACCGTTCGAGATGACTATCCGTCATACTCAAGTAGGTGCGGACAAACAGAAACGTTTGGCCATTCTGGAAGATGTAGTAGGGAAAGTTCAAGGAGAAGTTCCCGGATTGACCTTCAAGCTAGATGGAGTGGATTCCGATGTGAACCGTAAAGAGAAGCTGCGCGGTGAAATGGCGGCGGGAAATCCGCCGGAGATCTTCGATCTCTTCGGTAGTCCTGACTCCAAAATATATGCTAAAGAAAGCAAGCTGCTCGATCTGACACCGATCCTTGAAGAACTGGGCATTAAAGATAAGTTTTCTAACCTTGATCCATTCACGTATGAGGGTAAAATTTACGGATTGCCAATCGGCGGTTCCGGTGAAGGCTTCTTTTACAATAAAGGATACTACACAGAAAAAGGATGGAAAGCTCCTACTACGTTTGCTGAGTTAGAACAACAATTAGCAGATATTAAAGCAGATGGCAAAGTGCCATTAGCTGGAGCTTCCAAAGCAGGCTGGGTGCCTCTGATGCTCGCTAACCACCTGTGGTCACGTTATGCAGGTCCGGATGTGACTGCCAAGTTCCCAACGGGCGAAGCCAAGTGGTCTGATGCTAATGTGGTTAAGGGCTTCTCGAAATATAAAGAATGGATCGATAAAGGTTATTTCAAAAAAGGCGAGCTTGGCTTTGAGTATGCAGAATATACCACTCAATTTACAAGCGGTGAAGCCATCCTAATGTATGACGGAACTTGGAAGTCCTCTGTATTCAAAGCAGGTCAATCCGGTGAAGGCATGATTGGTAAAGTCGGTTTCTTCAATATTCCTCCTGTAGAAGGTGGAGTAGGCGACCAAACAGCGTTGATGCGGGATGTTAACAATGGTTATGGCTTCTCGGCTTCGGTAGCGGATGATGAGCGCCAGCTGGCTGCTGTTAAATCGTTTATCAAGAACCTGTTCAATGAAGAAATGCAGCTGCGCGGACTTGTGGAAGACGGTGTTCTACCTGCTATGAAAATTGATCAAGCCAAACTGAACTCCAGTATTACGGATGATCTGATGAGCGAGATTGTAGCGGTCCTCAACAGTTCCCAATCTTCATTCCCTGCCTTTGACTCCCTGGTTCAGGCTGACGTTACAACTGAAATCAGTAACATTCAAATTCAAAGTCTAATCGGAGGTCAGACAACTCCGGAAAAAATGGGTGCAGCCCTGCAAAAGGTACAAGAAGAAGCGAACGCAGCAGTAGAGTAAGGAGCAGTAAACTAAATGTACCCTGGCGATTGGTCCAGGGTACATTTTTTAAAATACAGGAAGTAAGATCTCTAACGATTATCGCTGAGGTCACAGTAACTGGAGGTAGTCATGAATAAAGCGCTGAAAAATCCTTTGGTCTTTACACTTTTCGTTCTGCCGGCGTTATTTTTGTTTCTGATGTTCTTTGTTTACCCAATATTCAGCTCCATTTATTATAGCTTAACCAGCTGGAACGGGGTTTCAGACACGGTTAAGTATACCGGCCTAACCAATTTCAAGAAAGCATTAGGTGATGAACGTTTCTGGATTTCGGCTAAAAATAACGGTTGGTTCATCATATTCTCTTGTTTTGTACAGGTGCCTTTAATTGTCTTGTTCTCCCTTTTAATAGCCAATGTGAAAAAGCTGAAAGGCCTATATAAAACAGCAGTGTTTATGCCTGCCATCATGTCTACAGCAGTCATCGGAATCCTCTGGGGCTTCATTTATGAGCCGAACATTGGTCTAATCAATAAAATTATTGGATTGTTTGGTGTTGATCCCATCTATTGGCTGTCGGATGAAAGATTTGCTATGTTATCCATTCTGATCACGAACGCCTGGCAGTGGACCGGATTTTACATTGTAATGGTGTTAGCTGCGATTCTTTCGATCCCAGGGGAATTGGATGAAGCAGCGAAGATTGACGGCGCTACAGGAGTCCAGCGGGCCTTACGCATTACATTACCACTCATCATGCCGATCATTTCCATCGTAATTATGCTCTCCATTGCAGGGGCGATGAAAGCAGCAGATATAGTTATCGTTATGACGAAGGGCGGACCTGCAGGCTCTACCGAGGTTATGGCGACTTATATGATTAAATATGCGATCACGAACTTTAAATATGGCTACGGCAATGCGATCGCCGTTCTGATCTTTATGTTTACGCTGGTGGTTACAGCATTTTATCAGCTGGTGATAGCCCGGCGTAACGAAAGGATTGAATACTGATGCTTCGTAACCTGAAAAAGAGTCTCCCACATGTTGTGTTATTATCGTACTTACTCGTAATCCTGTTTCCTTTCCTTTTCGTTCTATTCTCGTCCGTGAAGAAGGATAATAATGAAATTGCCTTGAATCCTTTTGGGATTCCCAAAGAATTTGTCTTCAATAACTATGTTGAAGCCTGGGTAAATGCCAAAATAAGCACTTATTTCTTCAACAGTTTGTATATCTCCATCTTTGCTTCGGTAGTAACCATCCTGTTAGGTGCTATGTTCGCGTTTGCGGTCACCCGGATGCGGCAGGGCAAATGGAATGGAATTCTCTTTTCCCTGGTACTAATAGGGATGTTAATTCCTAATAATGCGCTAATGTTACCGATATATACGATTGTCCGCAAGCTTGGAATCCTGAATACACACTGGGCTCTGATCATCCCTTATATTGCTAACGCTATCCCGTTTACCATTATTATTTTGGCGGCATTTATGCGCTCTCTACCAAGAGAAATAGAAGAGGCGGCAGTCATGGATGGCTTGAAGGCTCAGGGTATCTTTGCTAGAATTATTGTACCTCTGACGATTCCTGCCATGGTCACGGTCTTCATTGTTAATTTCCTGGGAAATTGGAATGAGTTCCTGCTCGCGAACTATTTTCTGTCTAATGATGAGCTGCGTACACTTCCGGTGGGAATGGTCCAGTTCCGCGATCAATATCAGATGAATTATGCGCAAATGTCTGCGGGTATTGTCTACAGTGTGGTGCCCGTAATTATTATTTACGCGATTTTACAGGAAAAGATCATCGAAGGCGTAACAGCGGGGGGCGTAAAAGGATAAGTTACTTCACAGTCAGGAGCATTAGCCCATGAATCTGCGTTATAAATTATTTACGGCATTTTTGGGCCTGATTATCATTCCGTTATTTATACTTAGTATGATCATGTTTTTTGTTACTTATAATTCAATTGAAAAGAAATACAGCCAGCAGTCGGAGTATTCACTTAAAGCGATTAGCTACAGTATTTCAAGTGTGTTTAAAGATATGAACAACGTGACAGACAACGGAATTGCTACCTCGGTATTTCATATGGCCCTTAGTGCAGAGGATTCCTCCAAGCAGGATTTAACTGATGCTGAGCAGTTAAGCCTGAATGCCAGTCAACGCAATTTCCGCAGCCTGCTCTATAATCATCCTTCGATCAGCTACGCTTTTTTGTACAACTTCAACGGGAAAGGCAGCTCGGAAATTGTATCGCTTTTTAACAAGGAAAATTTCCGTACCCTCCCCTATGATAAGTTCAAAGAAAGCGAGCTGTATCAGGAGGTGATGTCTCTGAATGGTGTGCCTAAATGGGTGGCGCCGCATGAGAACCCGGAACTGACCGGAACGGACCCTGTTTTTACACAAATCCGACTTGTGAAGGAGCTAAGCTTCTTTCAGAACATTGGTATTCTCGTTGTTCAAATTAAAAATTGGGAATTCGAATCGATTTTTCGCAACTTGAAGATTGGGGATAGCAATCAAAAAGTCTCTTTTATGCTTGTTAGTGACAAAGGGATGATTCTATTTGATCCAGATCGTAAGCTGGACGGACGAATGTTCCAAGACTTTACCACGAAAGAAGTTTCCTATAAAAAGGGATTTCAGAGCTTCAAAACTCAGTTTGACGGCAATAGAAGCATTGTCTCCATGTACCATCTGAAGGATTATCCCTGGAGTCTTGTATCCGTGACGTCATGGGATTCGTTATCTCGTGAGGTTACGGTTTTTGCCAGATGGTTTGTTTTTGTTATTTTCATCTGCTTTTTGGCAGCTCTAACCTTTAATTTGTTCTTCATGAATCGGATTACCGGCGGTATTGCAGTTATTGTGCGGTTCATGCGGCGTGTGGAGGACGGGGATTTAAGCAGTCGGGTAGAGGAGAAGGGCAATGATGAACTGACCCTGCTGGCAAAAGGGTTTAATGATCTCATGGATAAAATAAATCACTTGTTCAATCGAATTCACCTGGAACAACGGCGTAAAAATCAAGCGGAAATGCGGGTGCTGCAGGCTCAGATTAAACCGCATTTTTTGTTCAATACGCTGGAATCGATCAATGTATTGGCTGTGCAGAACGAGGGGCGTAAAGTTAGTGAGATGGTATACAGGCTTGCCAGTATTTTGCGCATCAGCATTCAGGACAGGGACGAAATCACCTTGGAGGATGAAATCAAACATCTTCGTAATTATCTTGATATTCAAAAATTCCGCTTCGAGGATTTATTTGACTACGAAATTGATATCCCGGAGGAGCTGAACGGCTGCGGTATATTAAAGCTCACCCTTCAACCGCTTGTGGAGAACAGTATTCAGCATGGCTTTGAGGGTATTGACTATAAAGGTAAGCTGCTGATTAGAGGCTGGGAGGACCAAGGCAACCTGATTCTGAGAATAGAGGATAACGGAATCGGAATGACCTCTTCACAACTATCCATATTTCAGTATATGGTCAGTGACAATGCCCACCCCGACGAGATGAATGAGCTGGAAGATCCGCATGGTAGCCGTGTTCACCTGGAACGCAGAGGCCTTGGAGTGCGAAGTGTGGCTGATCGCATCCGCATTGAGTATGGCTTCAGATATGGGATATTCATATGCTCCAGTCAAGGGAGCGGGACAATTATTCAATGCGTCATACCTAAATACGGGCAGGGGGAAGACCACAATGCTAAAAGTATTACTGGTTGACGATGAAGCGCCCATTCTTAATAATCTGAACAGAGTCCTGCCTTGGCAGGACATGGGCATGGTAGTTGCCGGAATGGCCCGCAGCGGTATGGATGCCCTACGCATTGCGGAGGAGGAACATCCTGATCTAGTGCTCTGCGATATTCGAATGCCTGTGATGGATGGGCTAACATTCGTTGGAAAGCTGCGTGAATTGGGCTTGAACAGCGAAGTGCTGCTGATTACAGGCTACCAGGAATTTGATTATGCACGAGAAGCTATTCGGCTCGGGGTAAAAGAGTACATTTGCAAGCCCATTCATTACGAGGAATTGGGGAATAAGCTCAGGGATATCGGTGTGCAAATTCGCAGCAGACAGTATAAAGATAAATTGTATAACAGTATCCCCATGTTCCAAGTGATCCCCGCAGCAGAAAGTGAGCATAACAAGAAAACGACAGAACAGCTGATGAATACGGCGGTTCAATATATAACCGAGCACCTGAATTTAGACATTGGTATAGATGAAGTGGCCCATAAGCTGGGGATTAGCGGGAGTTATTTTTGCTTGTTATTCAAGAATCGGTTTGCGATGACTTTTGTGGAATATGTAACGCTACAACGAATGGAAGCTGCCAAATTCATGCTGGTGCATAGCGATAAAAGTATCACCACGATCGGATCCGGAGTAGGTTATCATGAACGGCGTTATTTCACAAAGGTATTTCAGAAGCAAAACGGCATGTCACCTAAGGAATACCGGGATCTAAAACGGGCAGAAGCACGCTGAGCACAGCGGTATAACGCACGTAATTATCAATTGTTTTACATGGAGCAGACGATTATCCCGGATTTTCAGGGTGAAATCGTCTATTTTTATGGCAAGTTCCCTGTATTTACTAGTATTTTTACATAATATGAAACTTTTTCGGATTAGGCGCGTCTAATACTGTGTTTGTTAAAAAGAGAAAATGGCAATAATGATCTGCCGCCTTTTTATAGCGGCTTCATTTTTGCTTGGGATATAAGAGATGTACGGCCGGGAACCTTGCATGATCTTATATTTACAAAAGGAGCAGAAGGAGTCATACAATGGATTTTAAAAAACTAACTTTAATTGCTGTACTTGCGGTATCACAGGCCGCTACGGCGATCCCTGTCTTTGCGCAGGCTGACACCACAACAACAAATGTTGCAACGGCCACTTCAACAGAATCTACACCGCCGCCAGGAGTCGTGGTGGATACACCAGGAACTACACCTCTTCCTAGTGCAACGCCTGTTCCAGGTACAACAGCTGGACCGACAGTAGCTCCAACAACAGTGCCTACAACCGTACCGACACCATCACCAAATCCTGTAATTCCCCCTACGGTTACCACGGGTGGGACGCAGCTTATCTTAATGATGAACAGCAATAAAATGTATATGAATGGTACCGAATATATCGCGAATCAACCCATGACTGTCAAAAATGGTGTTTCCAATGTCTCCATACGTGCGATGGTTGAGCGTGTGGGTCTCCAGTATATGTACGATTTCAAAACCAAAGAAACAATTATTACGAGTGGCAGTAATATATTGCGCTTTAAGACAAATAGCAAGATTTATACGGTAAATGGCAAGCCGGTTACAATGAAGGGCCCAGCATATCAATTTAACAATACTTTTATGGTTCCTTTGACTTCGATTACAGCGGCTTTGGGAATTCCTTATACCGTTGATAATGTACTGAAGAGAGTGATTTTAACACTATCTACTAAACCAGTTGCTTCGTTTACTGTTCAGCCTACGGAGATTTTCGCAGGTCAAACCACTGTAAATTATATTACCAAAAGCTCATCACCATCCGGTGCGGCCATCGTGAATGAACGCTGGGAAGGCCGTCAGGACATCTTCGAGCAACCGGGCAGCTACGTAGTTTCCTATTATGTAATGGATGCTAACGGTCAATGGAGTGCGCCGTATTTTCAGACAATCACTGTATTGAAGCCTAATGAAGCTCCTGTAGCTAACTTTGTGACAGACAAAGAAACATATAAGATTGGTGAATTGGTCAACATCACGAATCTGAGTACCGATGATGGAACTGCCCCTTTAACCACGGAATGGAACGGAAATGCTTTGGCTTATTTTTACCCAGGTCCTGTTACTATTTACTTAACAGTTACTGATAAACAAGGCCTTAACAGTACTGTCCAAAAGACCATTACCATCACGGATGAGGTACTCTACAATCAAGATGACTTCAATAAGCTCTTTATGCCGGTAGGGGCTACTTATTCAATGGACGGAAGTAAGATTCCGACTTGGAGCAAGGTGCAATATACCGCCGGTTCCGAGGCTACTACATTGATCCGCAGTAACAGCCCTGAGACCGTGTACAGCGACGGAATTGTATATCGCGAGACAGCCTTCGGTGATACACGTTTTATGGTTCATCATAAGAATATGACCGGAAAAAATGTAAAGATGTACGTGATTGCTACCAATACAGGGTTATGGCCGACCACATTGACCCTCAAGAATTCAGGTTTTGGCGGTCCACTTGATATTCCTACGGCAACAGGCAAAAAGTCGGTAGAAAACTACTACCAATCCTTGCTTTTGAACAGACCCTTTAACAATATCATCCTGAAGCCAGGTGAAAGTATCCCGATTCTTACGGAAATCAGTAACGTTACAATGAAGCCGGGTCAGGTGGTATCCCTGTTGTCTGATGTATTCAGCGACTATGCCCTGCAATATGATATCGTGATGATTGATGCTAACAAAAATGTGCTGCAAAGCTTGCCTTTCTTGAACTTCCTGGATCGGGACGGTGTGCATAACCGAGGCACTTACCCTAATGCTACTCGATTAATTGAGGTACAGGATGTTCTGGGTCTAACGCCATCCAGATTGCTGCTTGGGGATAAAACGGATGATCCCAATTTGATTGGTATGGACGCTTTAACTGGTACTGAAGCGTCCAACTCCGGTAATTTCGGAGTCGTCTACAAAATCAAGTTAAATCATGTAGCCCCTAACACACTTATTACCTTCAATCCGCGTGGAGGGAAATATCAAGGTCCTATGCTGGTCAACGGACAAATTGTTCAGGCACCGACAACAGGAACTATCGATGCTCCTAATCAGAGCAGTGTAGTATATCGAACTGGAGATTTTGAGCAAACCGTCGAGATTGTGTTCAGCGCAGCCTCAGGCAGTAACCTGCCGGTAAACCTTCTGTTTATGCCGCTACCACCTAAAAAGTAAGGTAATACAATCCCGGACTTATTCCGCTTAATTATCTAGCCCATGTTGACAGCTGTAATAGCTGTTAATGTGGGCTTTTTACATTGAGATTGATTGACGGGGCTTTTTTTTTCGGGCATTATAAAGGAAGTGTTAACAAATGTATGGGAGATGAGCGTATGCTGTCGACAGAACAAATTCTTGAAGTCATGTCGGGGCAGGGACTGCGAATCACCGACCAGCGCAAAACGCTTGCCAAGTTATTCGGGGAAAACTCAGGATATTTGTCTGCAAAGGATGTATATGAACATATGGGCCGTAAATACAGCGGGCTTAGCTTTGATACTGTGTACCGGAACCTGCGGGTCATGGAGGAGCTAGGGGTGCTTGAACAGATCGTTTTTGAAGACGGTGTCAAGTTCAAGGGAAGCTGCAATGAGAACCACCACCATCATCATATGATTTGTCTCCAATGTCTGAAAACCTATCCCATTTCCTTCTGTCCGATGAATATGACGGAAACTCCGGACCAGTTCCGGGTAGTCAAGCATAAATTTGAGGTGTTCGGTTACTGCAGAGAATGTGAAGAGAGCCGGGAAGATGAGGCAGTTGCGGCAGCACCTTCCAGAGAGGGTCAATAAAATGGGGATCGGAAGCAGAACAGTTCAGGTTCCTATTCGGGTGTACCGTAAGTACATCTCCCCTTTGAAGCCGGCTACCTGCCGATTTTATCCTACCTGCTCCGCCTATGCACTTGAAGCGGTGGAAATACACGGTCCGATCAAGGGTTCCTGGCTTGCCGCCAAGCGAATCGCAAGATGTCATCCCTTTAATCTGGGAGGACTTGACCCTGTACCCCCTCTCGAAGAAAAGTCACCCAAGAACGGTTCTTCACCCATCACTTGACATGATGGGTCCCCATTGGGTATATTTTCACTAATAGCTATATTCCAACGAACGGATGAGTAAATCGGGATGACCTTTTCAGAGAGCCGGTGAGAGCTGAAAGCCGGTAAGGACACCTTGTTGAAGATGGTCCGGGAGGAACTGTATTCGAGCCATAGACTATAAGTTAGTAGTCTTGTGTAAGATAACGGCGTGTTCCAGCGTTAATGGGCAGTTCGTTTGAACTGGTGAAGCCTGATCTCTGCGAAGAGACAGGGAATTTTGGGTGGTAACGCGTGAGTTTACTCTCGCCCCATATAAGGGGGCGGGAGTTTTTTGTCTTTTTAAAGAAGAAAGGATGACAATAATGAGTCAGAAGAAGACCTTTTATTTAACAACACCTATCTATTATCCGAGTGACAAGCTGCATATAGGGCATGCATATTCTACAGTAGCTGGTGATGCAATGGCCCGATATAAGCGCCTGCGCGGCTACGAAGTGCGTTATTTGACTGGAACAGATGAACATGGACAAAAGATTGAACGAAAGGCAGAGGAAGCAGGGAAGACCCCGCAGCAGTTCGTGGACGATATTGTTGTTGGAATTAAAGAACTGTGGCGCAAGCTGGATATCTCTAACGATGACTTTATTCGGACTACAGAAGAACGGCACAAGACAGTGGTTCAAGAAATCTTTGACCGGTTGTTGAAGCAAGGGGATATCTATAAGGGTGAATACGAAGGCTGGTACAGTATTCCTGACGAGACCTTCTATACAGAAACTCAGCTAGTCGATATTGTACGTAATGATGAAGGAGCTATTATTGGCGGGAAAAGCCCGGATAGCGGTCATCCTGTTGAATTGGTAAAGGAAGCAAGCTACTTTTTCCGGATGAGCAAGTATGCGGATCGCCTGTTGAAATATTACGAGGATAATCCTGACTTTATTTTGCCGGAATCCCGCAAGAACGAGATGATTAATAACTTTATTAAGCCAGGTCTGGAGGACCTTGCGGTATCCCGGACAACGTTCGACTGGGGTGTAAAAGTTAAAGGTGATGAGAAGCATGTTGTCTACGTGTGGATTGATGCTCTAACCAACTATATTACCGCTTTGGGTTACGGTTCTGAGGATCGCAGTTTGTATGACAACTTCTGGCCTGCAGACGTACATATTGTGGGCAAGGAAATCGTACGCTTCCATACCATCTACTGGCCGATCATCCTGATGGCATTGGGCGAACCTCTACCGAAAAAGGTTTTCGCACACGGCTGGTTATTGATGAAGGATGGCAAAATGTCCAAGTCAAAGGGCAATGTAGTAGATCCGGTAACTCTGATTGATCGTTATGGTCTCGATGCTCTTCGTTATTATTTGTTGCGTGAGGTTCCCTTTGGTTCAGACGGAACATTTACACCGGAAAGTTTTGTTGACCGCATTAACTATGACCTGGCTAACGACCTTGGAAATCTGCTGAATCGTACAGGCGCTATGGTTGAAAAATATTTTGGCGGAGTGCTCCCTGCTTATGAAGGAAATGTTACAGCGTTCGACAATGAACTGGTAACAGCTGCTCAGAATACTTATGCCAAGGTGGAAGAAGCCATGGAGACCATGGAGTTTTCCGTGGCGCTCACGGCTATTGGAAGCTTCATTAGTCGGACGAACAAGTACATTGATGAGACACAGCCATGGATACTTGCCAAGGATGAGAGTCGAATTGCTGAACTTGCGTCTGTGATGAGACATCTCGTGGAAGGATTGCGGACGGCCTCCATTCTGCTCCAGCCGTTCTTGACAGAAGCGCCGGCTAAGATTTGGGAACAGCTTGGAATTGTTAAGGGTGAGATGACTACTTGGGACAGCGGCAGAACGTTCGGTCAGATTCCTGCAGGAACACAGCTGGTCAAAGGCAGCCCGATTTTCCCTCGTCTGGATGTAGAGCAGGAGGTAGCCTTTATCGCCGAAGCGATGGGTGCCGGTAAACCGGCTGTTGTAGAGACTCCAACAGATGCTGTTAGTGCTCCAGCCTCAGCAGCGGAAGGGTCCGAGACCGAAGAAGAACACAAAGATGAAATTGGCATCGATGATTTTGCGAAGGCGGAACTGCGTGTAGCTCAAGTCATTTCAGCTGAGCCGGTGAAAAAAGCCGATAAGCTGCTGAAGCTTCAGCTTGATCTCGGCTATGAGCAGCGTCAAGTAGTTTCGGGTATTGCCAAGTTCTACACTCCTGAAGAGTTGGTTGGACAAAAAGTAATTTGTATCGTCAACCTGAAGCCGGTGAAACTGCGCGGTGAATTGTCGCAAGGGATGATTCTAGCAGCATCCAAAGGGGATCAACTTACGATTGCTACGGTTCCTGACAGCATGCCTAACGGAGCCATTGTGAAGTAATAGGTCACTCAGTAAAAGCGGTTCGGTCTATTGACTGAATCGTTTTTCTACGTTATAAATACGGGGGACAATTTTTGGACGGTTGACTTATCGTAACGATTACTATTATACTACTAATAGTAAATATTACGATTTAAGGAGTCGATAGTGATTATGAATTCAACTGTAACGCGTAGGGGGTTGCTCTTATTTGCGCTAATGCTAGTATTAATTGCTACTGGTTGCGGGGCAAAAAGCAGCGGAAGTATCATAGAAGGCAAAGTGAATGTGGTTACTAGCTTTTATCCTATATATGAATTTGCTAAGGAAATTGGCGGAGAAGACGTTAATGCGATTAATCTGCTGCCAGTTGGGGTGGAGCCGCATGATTGGACTCCGCGCAGTCAGGATATTGTGAACACGTCTAAAGCGCAGCTGTTTTTATATAATGGAGCCGGGCTTGAGGGTTGGGTTCCGAACTTCCTGAAGGGTCTTGATAGCGGATCAGGAGTTCAGGCCGTTGAAGTCAGCAAAGGCATTGATTTAATTATGACGGATGAAGAAGATGAACATGGGCATGAGGCAAACGAAGCTGTCGATGAGCATGACAGCGAAGAAGTTACAAATGAGGATCACGCTGATGCGGGAGACAGCCTTCATACCGATCCCCACACCTGGGTAAGTCCGAAATCAGCGCTTGTAATGGCTGAAAATATTAAAAACAGTCTGCAAAACGCGGACCCTGCTCACAAAGAAGGTTATGAAGAACGGTATACTGTACTTGCAGATCGTTTGAAGAAACTCGACAGTAAATTTGTAGAGGAACTTGGTAAGCTTCCAAACAAGGAAATCGTTGTTTCTCACCAGGCTTTCGCTTATCTGTGCCGTGATTATGGTCTGACACAACATGCGATTATGGGACTGTCCCCGGATGCGGAGCCGCGGAGCCAGGATATTGTGGATTTGGCGAATACGGTCAAAGAAGAAGGCATTCGTTATATCTTTTTTGAAGAATTAGTATCAGACAAATTGGCGAAGACGCTGGCTAATGAAGCTGGAGTGTCAACGATGGTGCTTAATCCTGTAGAAGGATTGACAGAGGATCAGGCGAAAGCAAATGATGATTACTTCACACTGATGGAGAAAAATTTGCAAAATCTGATTCTGGCCTTAAAATAAAAGGAAAGCTATGAAGAAAGGCGGAAAATGTATGCAACCGGTATCCTTGGACTGCCATCAACATATGATTGAAGTACAGGATCTGTCCTTTTCCTATGGAGAGCAGAAGGTCATTTCCGGTCTGAATTATACGGTGAAGGAGCGCGACTTCGTTGGAATTATCGGTTCTAACGGAGCCGGGAAAACAACGCTGCTCAAAATGATCGTCGGTTTGCTTCCGGCAACCACCGGTGAAATCAGGCTCTTCGGAGAACCTGCGCGTAAATTTAAAGACTGGGAGCGGATCGGTTACGTTCCGCAAAAGAATGCTTTTAACCCGTTATTTCCCGCAACCGTACGTGAAGTAGTCCAATCGGGTCTATACAATAACAAGAATTTGATCCGCCGGGTGTCACGGGCTCAGCAGCAGCAATGTAATGATGCACTTGAGGTGATGCGGATTCAAGATCTTGCGGAGAAAAGAGTCGGGCAATTGTCGGGTGGACAGCAGCAGCGGGTATTTTTGGCCAGAGCCCTGATTAACCATCCTGATTTGCTGATCTTGGATGAACCCACCGTTGGGATTGACGCCGAGACCCAAGCCGGATTCTTCGATCTGATCACCCATATGCACGCCCATCACCACATGACTTTTCTTATGGTGTCGCATGATATCGAGATGATCCGTAATTACCTCGGCCAAGAGCCTGTACAGTGTAACGGTAAAATAAACTTCTACTCCCGCCACTCGCATGAGATTCAGGACTGCGTCGAGGAGAATCTGCAGCACACCTTGTCTTAGAGTAAAATATAGCTTTTTCACGAGGCGTTGTGATTGTTTGCCAACGAATTGGCTTATGCTTGAGGTAGGAGTAAGCGGACTCCAAAGCCCTTATTCTCAGACTTTGAGTCATATGGATCGGCATGCGGACACAGGTGCCGCTATTTCATGATTTAAGGCTCTATTCAACGTGATTTCTACTCAATAGCGGATTCTGAGTCCGCATAAGTAGAAAATTGCGATATTTCGAGTAAATAGTGTCTTCTGTGTCCGTAACGTTATATGTTTAAGATACCCGTAGGATTTAGTCTTTGACCTAGGAGTTCCCTTGCGTTTGATTGTTTCAGGTTATCCATAGTACAACATAGGATGACTTTTGGGTTTTAGTCTTTTGGTCTTAATCTTTTGGTCTTAATCTTTTGGTCTTAATACGTATGTAGATCCCGCAGTAGTTAAGCGTGTCCCTTCGGGGACGAAAAGCGATCCTCGCTCTAACTCATCCAGAAACAAGAAACCGTTCATCTCACGCCAGTTGCCCTTAGCGGGTGTCCAGAGGGTGCAACCCTTGGGGCCCTCCCTTAGAAGGGAGGGTTTGGGAGGGATGAAGAATGGAGAATTTGAATTGGAAATCCTATTTAGCGATTTTTTTCAGCGGGCGCTTGCGGGCGGCCTGCTGATTGGTATTACAGCGCCGCTCATAGGCGTTTTTCTTGTGCTTAGACGCCTGTCAATGATTGGGGATACCCTTGCCCATGTAACCATAGCCGGGGTGGCGCTGGGATTTTTGACAGGATTTTATCCTCTAGGCGCAGGACTAATCTTTGCAGTATTAGCTTCTTTTGCTATCGAGAAGCTTCGCAGAGCTTATAAAAGCTATGCCGAGCTTTCCATAGCCATAATCATGTCAGGCGGTGTAGCCCTAGCTTCACTCTTTTTTACATTAGGGAAGGGTTATAATGCGGATGTCATGAGCTACCTGTTCGGCAGTATTTATACGTTGAATAATACGGACTTGGTAATCGTAGGAATCGTAGCTGTTACTGTTGTGCTTGTGGTCACGCTGTTTTTCAAAGAATTCTTCTTACTCAGCTTTGAAGAAGATGCCGCCAGTGTTAGCGGACTGCCCGTCAAAATGCTCAATATGCTCATTACAATTCTAACGGCGCTTGTAATAAGTACTGCTATCAAAATCGTGGGTTCACTGCTAGTATCAGCATTATTGACGATCCCCGTAGCTATAAGTTTGCTGCTCTCTCGCAGCTTTAAATCGTCGGTCATTCTCTCCATTATTATTGCGGAGATCGCCGTTGTTGGCGGGTTGGTCGTGGCAGGAATATGGAACCTGGCCCCAGGTGCAACGATTGTACTGCTGCTGATTGCTATCTTAGCACTTACACTCATTGGCAAAAAGGGCCTGCCCTCTTAACCTAAACATAGCATTCGAAATGGAGAAAGGAGAGCTGCCACTTTGTCAAATATTAACGCAGGAATAGCCTTTGCTGCTGGATTAGCGTCTTTTATTTCACCTTGTTGTCTGCCGCTCTATCCTTCTTATTTATCCTATATTACGGGATTATCTGTACAGCAGCTAAAAACTGGAGGCAACACAAAAGAGGTCCGTTTCCGGACACTCACTCATACGTTGGCCTTTATTCTTGGCTTTTCGGTTGTCTTTTACACGCTTGGTTTTGGAGCAGGTCTGTTCGGACAATTCTTTAATGAACAACGTGATCTAATTCGCCAATTGTCAGCGATACTCATTATCGTGATGGGGTTATTTCTGCTTGGCATATTCCAACCGCAATTTTTACTGCGCGAACGAAAGTTGGATTTGAAATGGAAACCCGCAGGATACATAGGTTCCTTTGTATTTGGTATTGGCTTCTCTGCAGGGTGGTCGCCTTGTATTGGGCCAATCCTGACCGCGATTATCGCTCTTTCGGCAAGTGAACCTGGTACCTGGTTTACACTTATTACAGCCTACAGCCTTGGATTTGCCATACCCTTCTTCGCACTGGCCTTTTTCCTTGGCGGAGCAAGACGTATTCTCAAATACTCGGGCCTGTTAATGAAGATTGGTGGAACTTTAATGATTGTGATGGGAGTCCTGCTGTTCACGGATCAGATGTTTAAAATAACCATTTGGCTGCAGGGAATCACCCCGACTTGGATGAAATTCTAAATGATGCTGCCGTCTCAACTACTTAAGTGAAATAATCGATTCCCGCTTCCGGGAAATGTTCAAAAATCCGCTCTGTGATAAATTCACGCAGGGCGGTTTGTTGTTCATCCGGGTATACATACTTGTTTTGGCCCCAGCGGCCCCATTTTTTCTTGCGCTTCTCAATGTCCATTTCCAGCTTGGATTTAGGATAGCGTTTCTCTATAACAGTCTTAGCTGTTTTAGTGAACCGGTGCTGAATCATTTCAAAGGTTAGGCTTTTTCCGGCTTCAGGGGGCAGTGTTTCAGCTAACTTGTGCAGCAGCTCAGCGTAGCCCTTCTCCCAGCCCTCATGCCAAATAATCGGGGCAATGATGAAGCCCAGAGGATAACCCGCTCTAGCAACCTTACCGGCAGCCTCTATTCGTTCCTCAAAGCTAGAGGTAGCAGGTTCGAAATTCTTAATCACGTAGTCAGCATTTACACTAAAGCGGATGCGGGTATGATCATTGTGCTTCAAGATTAGTAATGGCTCAACATGCTGATATTTGGTGACAAAACGAAGGCGTCCGAGCGGCTCGTTAGCCATAAAGGTAATCAGTTCTTCGAGAGAACCGGTGATATGTTCGAGCCCTAACGGGTCCGAAGTACAGGCTGCTTCAAACGTCGTAATTTCTGGCGTTCGCTCTTCGATGTACTTTTTGGCGGCATCCATTACATCACCTGTATTTACGTAAACCCGAATATAAGGTTTTGCTCCTAATGTGGTTTGCAGGTAGCAATAATGGCAGTGACCCATACAACCCGTTGCAATCGGAATCGCATAATCGGCAGACGGCTTGGACTGATCGAAGGTCAGAGTTTTTCGGAGGCCAACTACAAGCGTTCTTTTGGCAATTTTATATTGCTCAGCTTCGGTTTCACCTGGGAAATTTAAAATTCGATTATGTGACGTCGTCATGCGGTACTCGATATTATGGGCCTTGACCCATTCCATAATACGTTCACCTTTAGGATATTGGAGCGAATCCGGCTCGAAAAAAACTAATTCGGGAATAAAGAGGCCGGTGGGCTTTCTTTTACGTTTAGCAGGAGGGAGCTCAGGCGTCACCACAGTCATACGTTCACGCTCCTTAAGTGGAATAACATTAATCTGCGCTTTTCGGCAGCGTTGAAACCATGGCAATGATGTGCAGAAGCAAGTGTTAAGCCCTCAGGACTTGCCAAGGTGCGGTGGGAACATGTATCATTGTTAGAGCAAGGTTTGGCCCTCGCGCCATGCTTATTTATAGAAAAGAGGTAAAATTTGATGCCAACACCCAGCATGGAGGATTATTTGGAACGCATATACAAGCTCATAGACGAGAAAGGTTATGCGCGGGTCTCGGATATTGCCGAGGGACTAGAAGTACACCCCTCCTCTGTGACCAAGATGATCCAAAAACTGGATAAGGACGAATATCTCATCTATGAGAAATATCGTGGGCTTGTCCTAACCACCAAAGGTAAAAAAGTAGGGAAACGTCTTGTTGACCGTCATCAACTGTTGGAGGAATTCCTTGGTCTGATCGGGGTACAACAGGAGAATATTTATAGAGATGTAGAAGGAATCGAGCATCACTTGAGCTGGGATTCCATTACACGCATAGAAACCCTGGTAGAATATTTCCGCCGTGACGAGGCGCGTCTCCAGACTTTATATGATATTCATCTTGAATTGGTCAGCGATACTTAAATCTGGGGTTCAGCGCAACCTTTTACCATTTTTTACGTCAAAACGGTATTGTCCTTTCTAAGGATGATGCCGTTTTTTTGTTATATTTTTTGATTTGGGGAGGAAATAATGAATTACCGTAAATGGATAGTAGGACTACTGCTGATCGTATTGTGCTTGCCCCTTTTATCGTCTGGTGCCCGTGCAGCTACTGCCGTAATAACGATTGAATTAGATGGAAGAGCATTAACTGGTGATGTGAACCCATATATAACTACTACTAATGTTACTATGGTTCCGTTGGGAATTATTAGTCAGGGTCTAGGTGCTGGTGTTAGCTGGGATCAAGCAACCAAGACCGTAACTATTACTCAAGATCAAACCGTTCTTAAGTTAGTGAATGGAAAAAAAACCGCGCTAGTTAATGGTTCATCAGTCGTTCTAGAAACTTCTGTACAGATTAAGCAAGGGCGGATCATGGTGCCACTACGCTTCGTAGGGGAGCAGCTAGGGCTGCAGGTAGTATGGAACCAGGCTGCGAAGCACATCTCTTTATTCTCTAATGCAGAACCGCCACAGGTTCAAGATCCGGTCACACCTACTCAGCCCACATTACCGACAGTGCCTACTCCATCCAAACCAACCCTTCCGACCCTACCAGGAACGAAAACTGGAAAAGCTATGAAGGGAGCTTGGGTATCTACAGTGTATAATCTGGACTGGCCTTCGGTGTCCTCGGCAGGGAAGATAGATAAGCAGAAGGCAGAGTTTGACAGCTTACTGGATAAGCTGAAGTCTGTAGGATTTAATGCTGTATTCGTGCAGGTTCGACCTTCTGGTGACAGTCTCTATCCTTCAACGATTGTACCTTGGTCTAAAGTGCTGGCGGGTACACAGGGGAAAGATCCCGGATATGATCCGCTTGAATATATGGTTGGAGCAGCACATGAGCGAGGCATGCAAATTCACGCCTGGTTCAACCCTTTTCGGGCAACAACAGATTCTTCTACAACTACTTTGGCAAGCAATCACGTCGCAAAAGCCCATCCGGAATGGATTGTGAATGCGGGTGGTAAGTTATATATTAATCCCGGGATTCCGGAAGCACGCCAGCAAATTATAGATACAGTAATGGAAGTTGTTGAAGGCTACAAAATAGACGGGGTACATCTGGATGATTATTTTTATCCTTCCGGTGTAGCGTTTGCAGACGATGAGGCCTACAGAACGTATAACTCAACTACTTTAACCACTAAAGACAACTGGCGCCGAGATAACATAAATGATTTTGTCCGTCAGTTGGGGGAACAGATACATGCCGTTAAGCCATCCTTGTCGTATGGCATCAGTCCGTTTGGAGTATGGAGAAACATAAAAATGGACAGTACGGGTTCCGATACGAAAGCAGGAGTAACCGCGTATGACAGCATGTATGCCGACGTTAGGACTTGGATTTCTCAAGGCTGGATCGATTATGTCGCCCCACAAATCTACTGGAGCTTGTCTTTCGAGACCGCACGTTATGATAAATTGGTGGATTGGTGGGTAAATGAGGTCCGCAACAGCGGTGTGAAGCTATATATTGGTATGGCCTCTTATAAGGTAGGGACTGATAAAAGCCCTGAGTGGCAAAGCGGGCTGCAAATTATCAATCAATTAGAATATAACGATTTGTATAAAGAAGTTGAAGGTAGCATTATGTTTAGAGCGAATGATATTACGGTGAGAGATCCATTTGGACTTGCCAGCTTATTAAGCTTTTATTTTCAATCTTAATTTCACCTATAAGAAGTCATTAATTACCCTCCGTGTTCATAGATAAGCAGTAGAATCTATGGGAACGGGGGATTTCTGCATGGAGATCAATGCTGTATTTGAGGGTGGTGGGGTAAAGGGGATTTCTTTAGCAGGAGCGGTGCAGGCAGCCGAACATGCCGGAGTCTCTTTCCAAAGAGTAGCGGGCACTTCCTCCGGGTCAATAGTCTCCGCAATGCTTGCAGCCGGTTACACCGGGAAAGAGATGAGTGACATTATTCGCGGAACCTCTTTTACCTCTTTTCTAAAGAGGGCACCTCTGTACAATACACCGATTGTAGGTCCTGCGCTGCGTGTGATGCTGAAAAAGGGATTGTACTCCGGCGAGGCCTTGGAATCGTGGATACGCGGTATTCTGCGCCAACGTGGGATTGTTACCTTTCGTGATCTGCCTTCAGGCAAACTGTCTATTATCGCTTCGGATATTACAAATGGTAGAATTGTGGTATTGCCCGAAGGGCTGAAGGATTACGGGATATCACCTGACCAATTTGAAGTTGCCAAAGCCGTTAGAATGAGCTGCAGTATCCCTTATTTTTTTGATCCCGTGTTGCTGCGTTTAAATGGAGAATTTGCAAAGGGTAAATCTTTTCCTGAACAATTTGTATACACAGTGGATGGAGGTTTGCTAAGCAATTTTCCGATGTGGTTGTTTGATGAACACGAGAATCGTAAGAAGATCCCCGTCCCCACGGTAGGATTTCAAATGATCGGCAAAACAGATCCGCAGCCTCATCGGATAACCGGCCCGGTCACTATGCTTCAGGCAATGGTCGGAACCATGCTGTCCGCTCACGATGAACGGTATATCGAGCAGGAGAAATTTGTACGAACAGTGAAAATCCCCACGTTAGGCGTCGGTACTACCCAATTTGAAGTTACAAAGCTACAAAGTGATGAGCTGTATGCGTCCGGATTCAAGGCGGGGAAAACATTTTTCCGTGAGTGGAGAACTAAAAGGTGAGATGTTATTTAGAAACCAGACGGCTCATTTAGGCTTAATCGTTTTTCAACACCATGGGGTGCAATGGTTCACCCCGGGGAAATCCATCACCTTCGTACCTTGGAATAAGGTGCATATGGTAATGGGTAAGGTCGTTAAATTTCCCGCCATCTTGACAAATTCTTATGCCGTCAGGTTTAAGTATTGGACTGAAAAATAAAGTTGTAGACTAGGAAAATAAGTGTTAGACTGCCGAAGCCTCATTAAGCTAACGGGCAGCATTCCTATTATGAAGAAATATTGGGTTTGAGAAACAAAAAGACTCCTTGGTAAGATGTAAGAGGATCTCAGTTGCTGGCCAGC
>NZ_JAUSTK010000030.1 GCF_030812855.1 Paenibacillus wynnii | reverse complement strand
TTTTTTCAACTTCTTTTTCGAGCTCGGCATCAACATTTCTTGGCCGGAATAAGAATATATCATGTATAGAAATCAATTGCAAGCTTTTTTTGAAACTAGATGTATATTATTCGATATTATTGGTCATGCGCGTGACTTCAACGTCAGCCAAGGGAAATCGCCAGGTGAGCGATCCCTTGCCTTGACTGCAGTTGTAGTCTTATTAGTGTTCGGTACGGTTACGCATATGAGGGAATAACAGTACGTCGCGAATGGAAGCCGAGTTAGTAAGCAGCATAACCAAACGGTCAACCCCGATACCCAATCCGCCTGTTGGAGGCATCCCGTATTCTAGAGCACGAATGAAATCATCATCCATCTCATGGGCTTCATCGTTGCCTTGCTCTTTCTCATCAATCTGAGCTTCAAAGCGTTGACGCTGATCAATCGGGTCATTCAACTCACTGAACGCATTGGCATGCTCGCGTGCCACGATAAACAGCTCAAAGCGATCTGTAAAGCGCGGGTCCAGGTCGTTCTTCTTAGCCAATGGTGAAATTTCAACCGGATGACCGGTAACAAAAGTAGGCTGAATCAAGGTCTCCTCAACGAACTGCTCGAAGAAGGCATTAAGGATATGTCCGAAGGTCATATGCTTTTCTACGGGCACACGGTGTTCTTTTGCCAAAGCCTGCGCTTCTTCATTCGTCATTTGAACACTGAAGTCTACGCCTGTTACTTCCTTAACCGCATCTACCATGGATACACGGCGCCATTGCGGCGTTAGATCAATCTCTTGGCCTTGATAATTCACTTTTTGCGTACCAAGTACATCCTGGGCGATATGAGCGATCATACTCTCTGTCAAATGCATAATGTCCTTATAGTCCGCATAAGCCTCATAGAGCTCGATCATCGTAAATTCCGGATTATGTCGAGTTGAAATGCCTTCGTTACGGTATACGCGTCCGATTTCATACACTTTTTCCAGACCGCCGACAATCAGGCGCTTCAAGTGAAGCTCAATCGCAATCCGCATGTACAGCTGCATCTCAAGGGTATTGTGGTAAGTGATGAATGGACGGGCAGCAGCACCGCCGGCAATCGCATGAAGAGTTGGTGTTTCTACTTCCAGATATCCCATTGAATCCAAATAGCGGCGCATCGATTGAATAATACGTGAACGAGCAATAAAGGTCTGCTGAACTTCAGGGTTAATAATAAGATCAACATAACGCTGACGATATCGCAGTTCAACGTCTTTCAGGCCGTGGTATTTCTCCGGAAGTGGAAGCAGAGATTTGGACAACACCTCAAGATTATGTACCTTAATAGAGGTCTCACCCGTTTTTGTTTTGAAAAGAGTTCCTCTTACGCCGATAATATCGCCTAAATCCAAAATGTTAAACCCGGCATACTGGGCTTCTGGGATACTGTCCTGGCGAACGTAGATTTGAATTCTTCCGCTAAGGTCCTGCAGATGGGCGAAACTTGCTTTACCCATGACCCGTTTTGCCATAATACGTCCAGCTATGCTTACTTCAAGTGCCAGTTCGTCGATTTCCTCTTTGCTTAGAGCATCATACTTTGCAATGAGATCTCCGGCATTAGCCGTACGCTCATATTTCTTACCGAAGGGATCAATCCCCAATCCCCGTAGCTCGTCCAATTTTGCACGTCGGATTTGCAGCAACTCACTTAACTCATTCTCCTGATGATCCGCGTTGTTCAATTCTTCTGTCATGCTTTACATCCCCTTTTATTAACTCAGCGTTACGTAAGAAGAAACGGCATCATCGTTAGAAGACAATCCCGTTCCATTTAAACTATATTTACCTTGTACATCCTTTAATTTTGAAAAAAGCTTCCCTAAGGAAGCTTTCCTAAAACGTCCTTCGACTGCGCAGGTAACCCAGACGAAGGTTGATGATTACTTCATCTTAATATCGATGATTTTATATTGAATAACGCCAGCAGGTACACTTACATCAACAACGGTTCCCTTTTTCTTACCGATAATAGCTTTGCCCACCGGACTTTCGTTGGAAATCTTATTGTTAAGCGGATCGGATTCAGCGGAGCCGACAATCGTATATTCCATGATATCGCCATACTCCATATCCTGAACATTTACGGTAACACCGATACTCACCACGTCGGTAACGATCTCGCTGCTATTAATGATACGTGCATTGCGAAGCATCTTTTCTAGAGTGATGACGCGGCCTTCAATAAAAGCCTGTTCATTCTTAGCGTCTTCATATTCCGAGTTCTCACTGATATCACCGTAACCAATCGCAACCTTAATCCGCTCGGCCACCTCGCGGCGTTTAACGGATTTGAGGGTCTCCAATTCATCTTCCAGACGTCTTAGACCGTCCGGTGTAAGGATGACTTCTTTATCGCTCATCTCAACCGATTCTCCTGTCGTTATACATTTATTGAAAACACCATAACTATATGCGAATCTGGAGGGATAAGAACCCTCCTTGCTGCATTGCTGTTACTGTAACGGCGATTTTATACTGAGAAATTATATTGGAACCGCTACAAAATGTCAATGATACCCCATATAATGCTCGGTGTAATAAAGAAGAACCAGCTTTAGCGTCCTTAAAGGGAAGGAATTAGGTTATACACTCAATAAGACCGATCCTGTGACCTCAGTTTCTTTTTTCTCATCGTAAATCAATTGTTCGGCAAAATCACTCAAAATCCGCACCATTTCATCGCGTTTAATTTCTTCCATAATAACATCCTTCACGCGAGCGGCTGCCTTCATGCCCTTAAGATACCAAGCCATATGCTTGCGCATTTCACGTACGGCAACAGCTTCACCTTTAAGAGCCACCAGACGATCCATATGGAGGATAGCGACTTTGATCTTCTCAGCTACGGACGGCTCAGGCATCAGTTCACCCGTGCTCAAATATTGAATCGTACGATACAGCATCCATGGATTGCCGAGTGCACCGCGCCCGATCATTACACCGTCACAGCCTGTTTGATCCAGCATAGCCCGAGCATCCTCTGGCGTATTGACATCACCGTTGCCGATAACCGGGATCGAGACAGCCTCTTTAGCCATTCTGATATAATTCCAGTCCGCATGACCTGTATACAATTGCTGCCGTGTCCGCCCATGAACACTAACAGCTTGGCCCCCGGCGCGTTCAACTGCACGTGCATTTTCCTCAACAAATATATGCTCGCTGTCCCAACCGATACGCATTTTCACAGTCACTGGTTTATCTACAGCATCTACTACAGCCGAGACCATCTCGTAAATCTTGTCAGGATCGAGCAGCCATCGAGCCCCTGCATCACATTTGGTTACCTTAGGTACAGGACAACCCATATTAATATCAATGATATCGGCATTGGTCTCTTTATCGACAACTTTAGCCGCTTCAACCAGAGACTCACGGTCACCGCCAAAAATCTGCAGACTGAGCGGTTTCTCCCGATCGTCAACAAACAGCATTTCTCGGGTGCGTTTATTTCCATGAATAATCGCTTTGTCACTAACCATTTCCGCACAGACAAGTCCTGTGCCGAACTCCTTGGCTATAAGTCTGAACGCCGGATTACATACACCAGCCATCGGAGCCAGAACAACCTGGTTCTTCATCTCAATGTTGCCGATCTTCAACATACCTTTCACTTCCTATGCGTTATGAATGTTATATAGTCGGGTCTGCCAGCTCTTGGGTTGAAACCTCCAAAACACTCGCAATTTTATTTAAAATTTGATCTTCTAATCGTCTGTTTCCCCTCTCGACTGCGCCAAGCACAGCCAAGGAAATGCCGGTACGATCCGCCAACTCCTGTTGGGTGTATCCCTTCAGTTTACGGAATGCCCGAACCCGTCGTCCCAAACGCTTGTTGTCCAAAGCTGAATTCCATCCTTTCCATCTATGTCTTGCAGCGCTGACGTAACGATACTGTGGAGCCCGGAACCTTCATCCTGCGGCACGATATCGCTTAGAGGAAAGAGTACAAATGCTCGCTCCAGCATACGGGGATGCGGCAGCGTTAAATGCGGGGTATCCATTGACTGCCCCTCCATCCACAACAAATCTAAATCTACCGTTCTCGGGCCGTAGCGAATATCGCGTGTACGTCCAAGTCCCGTTTCAATCTCAAGCATGATTCCCAGCAAGGTTTCCGGTGCAAGTGCCGTTCTGACAGCTGCCGCCATATTTAAAAACTGCGGTTGATCCAAATAGCCAACCGGCTCTGTCTCGTAAACACCTGAAGTGCGAACTACACGGATGGCTTCATGGCTGTTAAGTCGTTTCAAAGCTTCAACCAGTGTGCCTTCTCGATCACCTAAGTTGGCCCCTAAAGCAATATAAGCCTCTGATTCTTCAGAGGTAGAATGTATAGTCATGGGTCAATTCTCACTTTCTAGTTCTGCGCAGCTCAACAGTCACTCCCTGAAAATGAATATCAAACGGCGGATGCGGCTTGGTCACTTGGACCGTTACTGCATTTATAACAGTATAAGTGTCCAGTACCGAGGATGCAATATATTCTCCTAAAGCTTCAATGAGCTTAAAGGACTTTTTTTCGACAATACTTTTGACAAGCTCATGCACTTCCGCATAATTCACCGTGAGTGTCAGATCATCACTAAGGCCTGCTCCTTGCAGATCCAACTCCAGCTCCAAATCAATGTAATAGCGCTGGCCCAGTTTACGTTCTTCTTCAAATACTCCGTGATAACCGTAATATTCCATTCGGTGCATCTTCATTTTGTCCATCGGAACAACCGCCTTTTCGAAGTGTTTGTCTTAGAGTTGCACTGCTGACGATTCTGCATATAACATAGCATCGCTCATAACAGTAGTTCTCTTGATTAGGGCTACATCGTGTACACGTACAATCTGACAGCCTTGGGCAATTCCAAAAGCCACTGTTGCTGCTGTACCTTCCACTACATCATCCACGGGGAGATTCAGCGCTGTGCGAATGAATTTTTTGCGGGATGTGGCTAGCAGAAGCGGATACCCTAGTCCGGCTAAAGTGTCCAGATTCATCATAGTCTGGAGGTTCTCGTGGTAATCTTTTGCGAATCCAATCCCCGGATCCAAAATAATATTCTCATGCCGTACACCTGCGGCTAAAGCCAAGTTGATGCTTTCTTTTAAATCAGCGACGATATCGGGCATTAAGTTATTATAATTACGATCTTGCCTATTGTGCATCAATATAACGGGGCAATTAGCTGCTGCCATCACACTTGCCATTTCCGGATCCGCTTTGCAGCCCCACACATCATTAATGATATGCGCTCCTGCCGCGATGGCTTTGCGTGCAACTTCTGCTTTGTAGGTATCTATAGATATAGGAATATGAGGCGCTGCGGAGTGGATACTTTCAATGATAGGCAGTACACGTGCCAATTCCTCATCCAAGCTTACCGGCTCATGACCGGGACGAGTGGATTCTCCCCCGATATCAATAATATCCGCTCCCTCTGCCGCCATTCTTAATGCATGCTCTACCGCCCGGTCCCGGTTATTCCATAAGCCGCCATCCGAAAACGAATCGGGGGTTACATTAAGGATACCCATAATTAAGGTCCGCTTTCCCAACGTCATCTCTGCATCATCACCGAATCTGTACGTTCGGTTGTATATCGTAGGTTTCATATGGGTATTCCAGCCCTTTCCCTATACAGTACAATCAATTGTTTTGTTACAGGTCCAGACCTTCCTCCACTGACAACGTACCGTTCCTCTTTCTCACTAAGCAAGGTCACCGGCACTATTTCTTGAATGGAGTTGGTCAGGAAGATCTCATCAGCCTCTTTTAGTTGCTCCCATGAGTAATGGCCTTCCTCCACCCGAAGCCCTGTCTGGACAGCGAGCGCTATCACCATTTCCCGGGTAATGCCGGGCAGAATGCCTGTTGACAGGTCTGGCGTACAAAGCACATCGTTTTTCACAAAAAAAAGATTGCTGACAATTCCCTCCGCTACAACACCTTGAGGAGTTAACATCAGCCCTTCTGCACCATTAACAGCGGAAGGATAAGTGGAGAGCTCCCGTTTGGCCAATATGTTATTCATGTAGTGCAATGACTTAAAGCGGGTAGAACCTTCAGGGGTATTACGCGGGAGGTCTAACAATTGGAGTTCTTTGCCATGCGTATAAAGTTGTTCCCTTAGGAAGGGTAGCGCTTTGGCATATAGAATGTGATTGGGATGAGTGTAGTCTCCCGCAGGTAATCCAAGGATATCCTCACCAGCCGTTACCGTGTAACGGATATAGGCTTCCTTTAAATTGTTCTTTTCCATCAGGCGCGTAATCCAATGTAACAGCTTCTCGTGATCCATGTTGAAAGGGATACCTAACTGCTGACAGCCCGCTTTCATGCGGTCTAGATGCCGATTGAGCAGGAAGGGCACCCCTTCGTAAGTCCTGAATGTCTCAAACAGGCCCATCCCATACAAAAGGCCATGGTCCAAGACAGAAACCACGGCTTCCTTAGCGTCGATGACACCTTCATTCATTCCTATATAATTCATGCCGTTTCTCCGGCTCTCCGTTTCAGGAAATTACTTAACATGGTGTGTCCATGTGAGGTGATAATGGATTCAGGGTGAAATTGCACCCCTTCAATCGGATAATCCTTATGACGTAATGCCATGATCTCTCCTTCTGCGGTCTCTGCAGTAATTTCCAGACAATCCGGCAGACTTTCACGCTCTACAAGTAGGGAGTGATAACGTGTTGCTGTGAATGGAGATTCCAGACCCTCAAATACCGATGTTCCATGATGATGGATCGGTGAAGTTTTGCCATGCATCAGACGCTCTGCACGAATTACATTACCGCCGAATGCTTGTCCAATGGCTTGATGGCCAAGGCATACACCAAAGATCGGAATGACACCCTTAAAATGATGCAGTACATCCAGACTTATGCCCGCCTCATTGGGTGTACAAGGCCCTGGAGAAATGAGAATATGATCCGGTGCCAGCTTTTCAATCTCTTCAATACTAATCTCATCATTGCGGTATACCTGTACCTCTTCTCCCAGCTCACCCAAATACTGAACAAGGTTATAGGTAAACGAATCATAATTATCGATGACTAAGATCATGGTGTTGCTCCTCCTTCGGCGCCTTCGGTGATCCGGTATTTCTGCGCGAGTTCACTGCAGAGTACGGCCTTCACTACCGCTTTGGCTTTATTGTGGCATTCACGGTACTCACGATAGGGATCAGAATCAATAACTATGCCGGCACCTGTCTGAATATAACCAATGCCGTCCTTAACAGCGAGTGTTCTTATAATAATATTTAATTCCATATTGCCGTTATAGTCAATCCAGCCTAACGATCCAGTATAAGGTCCACGCCGCACCGGCTCGAGTTCTTCAATGATCTCCATCGTTCTTACCTTCGGCGCTCCCGTGATCGTCCCCCCCGGAAACAAAGCTCCAATAACATCGTATGTGTCTTTGCCTTCCGCTATCTTACCCTCTACCTGGGAGACCAGATGCATCACATGCGAGTAACGTTCCACAGTCATAAGCTCGGGCACCCGGACGGAGCCATATGCCGCGACACGGCCGATGTCATTGCGCTCCAGATCGACAAGCATAATGTGCTCGGCGATCTCTTTATCGCTCCCGCGCAGCTCCGCCTCCATGGCGGCATCCTCCGCGGGAGTCAGTCCCCGGCGCCGGGTACCGGCGATAGGCCGGGCGCTCACTTGGTCCCCGTGCAGCTTAACAAGCAGCTCCGGCGATGCGCTGGACAGCGTAAAGCCGGGTGACCGCAGAAGCCCCATGTAAGGGGACGGATTGAGCTTGCGCAGCCATTCGTAAACATCCTCCGGCGATGACTTCAATCGCGCCTCCTGACGCAGGGAGAGATTCACTTGGAATACATCCCCTTGGCGAATGTATTCCTGCACATCAAGTACGGCCTTTTCGAATTGTTCCCGGGAGAAAGCCGAGGTCATACCGGGCCATTCTCCCGAGGCGTCAGCATACAAATCGGAAATTGCCGGATCTGCCCCCTGCATATTAGAAGGAACTGCAGATAACAGTTGCCATTCCTTCAGCATTTCTTCGCTTCGAACTACAGCTACATGATATAGCTTTTCCAATTCCTCCGGTTGATCTACAGGGAGATCTACAGGGATTGGAACATGCTGCGCGCAGTAAATCCTGTCTTCCTCATGATCATATATCCATGTTTCTTCCATTCTCATAAAGAGGAAATCTGGAAATCCGGGATTATCCTCGGCAATATTCGGCAATCGTTCCAGGGATCGGACCACATCATACCCTAGGAAACCGATGCACCCACCTGTAAACGGAGGAATTCTTGTTGATTGTATACGCGGAGAAGTGAAGGGGGCCATCCACGTCTCCAAAATCTCCAGCGGATGTCCATTCAATCTTGAAATCTCCTGTACGTTACCATTTAAATCTCCAAGCGGTTCTAGAATTACGGCGGTCGTATCCTTTCCTTTAAGAATAGATACCGGAGTTAGACCTAAGTAGGTATAGCGCCCACCTTTACCACTCTCCAGCACAACCGAATAAGGGGATGCCATTTCCCATGCTGTTGTCCAAGAGGAAGGTAACCCTCCCTTTCCCTGCTCGGATTCTATAATAAAGGACAGCATAGTCCAGCCTTCTCCGGCCCACTGCTCCCATTGTTGCATTGATGTTAGAATCTCCAAGTCCATCCCCCTAAAACAAGATGTTTTCGCCATTAGTATATTGCCTGTCAGTATACTTTACCCGAAGTACTTTGAAAAGTCTTATTGCTGAAAGAATCAGCTTCATTTTCATTTATTTTTCTAAAAAAGCCCTCGCAGCCACTTATTAGTGGTTACGAAGGCTCTTATTTAACATAATTGCTGTAGTTAATTCACGGGCAATTATACTTCAAAGTTGTACAAAGGTGTACTCAGGTAACGTTCTCCGTTACTAGGAATAATCACGACTACACGTTTGCCGGCGCCCAGTTCTTTAGCGACCTTGATCGCTGCAGTTACTGCCGCTCCTGAAGAGATCCCTGTTAAGATACCCTCTTCTTTGGCAACACGACGCGCCATTTCAAAGGCTTCATCATTCTCCACATGGATGATTTCATCATAGATATTCTGATTCAGAATCTCAGGAATGAAGTTAGCACCAATTCCTTGAATCTTGTGAGGTCCCGGCTTTCCACCCGCCAAAATTGGAGATGCAGCAGGTTCTACAGCATAGATCTTCACGTCAGGGAATTTCGCCTTCAACACTTCACCAGCTCCGGTGATAGTACCGCCTGTACCAATACCCGCTACGAAGGCATCCAGTGTTCCTCCGATAGACTCAATCGCTTCCACGATTTCTGGTCCAGTCGTTTCGCGGTGAATCTTAACGTTCGCAGGATTCTTAAATTGTTCAGCAATAAAGAAACCAGGATTCTCGCTTAGAATTTGCTCTGCTTTCTTAACGGCACCGTTCATACCTTCGGATCCTGGAGTTAGTACCAATTCCGCTCCATATGCACGCAGCAGATTCCGGCGCTCCAAGCTCATCGTTTCAGGCATAACAATAACAACTTTATAGCCTTTGGCTGCAGCTACGAGTGCCAAGCCAATTCCTGTGTTGCCGCTAGTGGCTTCCACAATGGTATCGCCCGGTTTCAAACGGCCGTCCTTCTCCGCTTCTTCGACAATGCTAATTGCGATACGGTCTTTAACGCTGGAGCCTGGGTTCTGATATTCAAGCTTCAGATAGATATCTGCTGCTCCTTCAGGTGCAACCCGGTTTAGACGTACAAGCGGTGTGCCCCCGATCAGTTCTGTTACATTGTTAACGACTTTAGCCATGAGCAAAAACCTCCTTGAAATGATAAATGGGTATAAGTACGTAACTTGTGACATCGTCTTCAGCATGTGAGTCCGGGTGTATAAAAAAAACGGCTTATCCTTCGATATGAAGGATATTATCACCAGGATATTCAATACCGCAGCACACAAGTTGGAGCGCTGCACAGCGGTTGAAGTAACCGGCCGCCGTTGTTATTTCCGAGTAAATCAGTAGGTTTTAGATTAATATCATATTATCAATCTTGTGGACGATTGTCAATATATATTGCCGCATCGTATTTAGCTCGTAAATCACTTTCTACCTGCTGCAAAGGAGCCGCTTGCTCAAGGGCCATCTCACGGCGAATCTGTGCCTTGATTTCTTTGTCACTTGGCATTTCCGGCGATGTAATACGCTCAACACGAATGACGGCGTAGCTGTCATCGTCCTGAAGCGGACCCGCTATATCCCCTGCATCGAGACCCGCAGCTGTCGTGAGCAACTCTTCCGGCCAAAATGGATCATCCTCCTCGACGGCTCCCAGACTTCCGCCCCGCGCGCCGCTTTCCTCATCGATGGAAAGCTCTTTTGCCAGCGCAGAGAAATCTTCACCACGATCCAGCCGATCCATGACCCCTTCCGCCTCAGCATAGGTTCGGACCTTGATCATGGAGAGATCGATTATTTTTTTAGGACGAAAACGATCCTCGTTCTGCTTCAGATACTCGTTAATATCCGAGTCATTAATGACAATACCAGCCGTAGCAACGGCTTGCAGAGTAAGACGGTAGACCCTTTCCTCGCGAACCTCCTGCCGAGATAATCCTAACTCAGATTGCATTTGAGCGTAGTATTGCTGCTCCGAGCTATAACCGGCCATGGTATTTCTAAGTGCCTGATCAACTTCTTTTGCCGTTACGCTTATTCCCAGTGCCTTGGCTTCCTTTTCAACCGCTATACGGTTCAGTATACCCAACAGCACTTCGTCACCATGCTTATTCGTAAGCTCATCTATCCACTGCTGTTCACTAACCGATTGGCCACCAATTGAAGCGACCTCTGAAGATTCCCCGCTTTTTCCGCTGTCCCCTAAGTCTATACCAGCACGCAAGCTCCAAATAAGCAGTAAACCAAGTAGGAGAGTCGCAGCAGCAAGTATTCCCACGGCCTTACGCAGCGTTCGTTCCTGTCTCGTCATGATCCCATACCTTACGATTTTGCTTGGTCGAGAATGACCTGCATTTCATCCTTATTAAAAACATAAGCTTCGTTGCAAAAGTGACATACAACCTCAGCTTGTTCATCCTCTGCAATTAAACGTTCCAATTCCTGCTTACCCAGACTGACCAGTGTCTGCTCTACTCGTTCACGCGAACACTGACAAGCAAAACGAATATCCAACTCTTCCATTACAACGGCATCCGGAAAAAGAAACCTCAGCATATCCTCCGGCTCAAGACCCTGATCCAGTAATGTCGTTACAGAAGGCATGGTGCTTATAGTATGTTCAATCTCTGTAATCTCAGCATCTGTCAGTCCCGGAAGCAGCTGGATGATGAAGCCTCCAGCAACGATAACGGAGTTATCCGTATCCACAAGCACACCCAAACCTACCGCAGCCGGAGTCTGCTCGGAGACAGCAAAGTAGTACGTGAAGTCGTCGCCAAGTTCTCCGGAAATGATTGGAACACTGCCTCTGTAGGGTTCTTTCATTCCGAGATCCTTAACTACATCCAAGTATCCTTCTGTTCCTACGGCGCCTGCCACATCCAGTTTACCTAAGCTGTTGCTTGGCAAATGAACATGCGGATGATGAACGTATCCCCGTACTTCTCCCAAAGCATTGGCATCCGCTACAATTTGCCCAAGCGGTCCATTGCCCTTGACGATTATATTCAGCTTTTCTTCACCCTTGAGCATGGCTCCCATTATGGCCGCAGCGGTAACTGTACGGCCGAGGGCAGCTGTAGCCGTTGGGTACGTATCATGTCTGCGCCGCAATTCATCGACTAGCTCTGTTGTACGGACGGCAAAAGCTCTAACCTTACCATTTAGCGCCGTACCCCGGATCAGCCGGTCCTTCTTTTTTTCCATGGACCCATACTCCTCCTATTCCTTGTATCTCTATTGTTCTTTATCTTTATTTATTGCGATCATAAATAATGCGCAGACCCTCAAGTGTAAGCATTGGATTCACTTCATCGATACACTCTGTTTCACCGGCAATCAACGAGGCGAGGCCTCCTGTTGCAATTACTTTCAGCTGCGGAGCATTCATTTCCACCTTAATCCGTCTTACGATGCCTTCCACTTGGCCTGCATAGCCAAAAATAATCCCGGCCTGCATGGCATGTACGGTGTTGCGGCCGATAACCTTCTTAGGTTTCTCCAGCTCAATACGCGGCAGCTTGGATGCCCGTTGGTATAAAGCTTCTGTAGAGATGCCAAGCCCGGGAACAATAGCACCGCCGAGATAATTGGCGCCTGCATCAATACAGTCAAACGTGGTTGCTGTCCCAAAGTCAACAACAACGAGCGGGCACTTATATTGTTCGATAGCGGCTACTGCATTCACAATTCGGTCAGCACCCACTTCCCGTGGATTCTCATAGCGAAGATTAAGCCCTGTCTTAATTCCAGGCCCTACAAGCAAGGGATCATGACCAATATATTTTACACACATGTCCACGATCACCTGAACCAGCGGGGGAACAACCGATGAGATAATAACCCCTTCTATATCCTTAGTGGAGAGATCTGACATATGAAACAGATTGTGAATCAATACTCCGTATTCATCTACGGTTGATTGACGCGCAGTACTCAGCCGAAAATGATGCAGCAGCTCACGCCCCCGATATACACCGAGCACAATATTCGTGTTGCCGATATCGACTGCGAGCATCATGACAGCGGGCCCTCCTTCTTCTCATTCAGATCCAAACTGATATCCAGGCTGGAGAAAGAATAAGTAAGCCGCCCCACAGAGATGACATCCACACCTGACTGAGCCATATCGCGTACCGTTTCCAGTGACACATTTCCCGAAGCCTCTGTTTTAACATGAGGAGCTTTGGCTTTAATCCTTTTCACGGCTTCTCTCATCATATCGGGAGACATATTGTCGAGCATGATGATATCTGCTCCGGCAGCTATCGCCTCTTCCACCTGTTCCAGACTTTCCGTCTCTACTTCAATAGTCATCGTATGCGGGATGTTTGCACGAGCACGTCCTACGGCCTGACGGATACCGCCCGCTCCCTTAATATGATTGTCTTTGATCATAACTGCATCATACAATCCGAACCGGTGATTGGCTCCACCGCCGACTCGTACTGCATATTTCTCCAGTCTCCGGTGACCCGGTGTTGTCTTACGCGTATCAACCAATCGCGTTGGCAGGCCATCGAGTGCCTGAACGAAAGAGGACGTCCGTGTGGCAACGCCTGACAATCTCTGCATTAGATTAAGGGCAAGCCTTTCCCCGGTCAAAATGGCATGTGTACTGCCTTCTACCTCAGCAAGGACAGTGCCCTTGGCAACCCTTTGACCCTCTTGAACCATAGCTGTAAAAGTTAAGGTCGGGTCTACTACCTCGAAAACCAGTTCGGCTACGGGAAGTCCACAGATGACTCCGGCTTCCTTCGCATGAATAATTCCTTTGGATTCATGTCCGGCAACAATTGTAGTTTGGGTAGTCACGTCTCCGGACCCCACATCTTCCTGCAGCCAACCCTTGATGGATTGCACAAGCTCTTCATTATATCCGTTAAACATCATCGCTTAATTCCTCCACTATTCCCAGATCGCGAATTTGGAGCAAATGCTTACGCCACTGCGTATCATTACGCTGCGGAAAATCCTCACGGTAATGGGCTCCGCGGCTCTCCTCACGCGCCAATGCCGACTCCGTTACCAGTAGACAGCAAGTCAGCATATTTGCAAATTCGTATTCTTCACGTTTCGTCAGTACTGACCCGAAGATCGGCAGCTGCCTTTTTAATTCTTCAAGCCCTTTGGTGAGCATTTCCTCATTTCGACGCAGTCCGACATAGCGGACCATAATCTTTTGCAGCTTCAGCCGCCGTTCCACAATGGCTTGGGTCGGGTGTTCGGTCCGCGCTTCTATGAAGTCAGTTGAGAAGCTGTTACGCGTAAGAGGTGCAAGCTGTCTTACACGTTCAATGATACGCCGACCAAATACAATGGCCTCTGAAAGTGAATTCGAGGCCAGACGATTGGCTCCATGTACACCTGTAGAGGAGACCTCTCCGCAGGCAAAAAGCCGGGAGATGTTGCTCTCTCCGTTCAAATCCGTCTTGATGCCCCCCATCATATAATGCGCAGCCGGAGCGACAGGAATCCAATCACTTGTAATATCAAGGCCATAACTCATGCATGTCTCATATATAGTCGGGAATCGATGCTTCACCATATCTGGAGATTCGTGCGTAATATCCAAATACACAAAGGTGGACTTGGTTATTTCCATCTCACTGACAATAGCTCGAGCGACGATATCGCGCGGGGCCAGCTCCAGCAGTTCATGATAGCGATCCATAAATCGCTCACCGTGGATATTACGTAATACAGCACCTTCTCCACGTACCGCCTCGGAAATTAAAAAACGCGGGGCTCCTGGATAACTTAATGCTGTTGGATGGAATTGAATGAACTCCATATCCCGAATATGAGCTCCAGCCCGGTATGCAATAGCAACCCCGTCACCGGTGGCCACCTCTGGATTAGTAGTATACCGATAGAGCTGTCCTGCTCCACCTGAACATAGAATGGTAGCATCCGCTTGGAGGAACAATCGGCCTCCTCCGGGCTGCTGCATCAAGACACCCAGGCATTCGCCTGATTCGGTGATAAGATCAATCACATAGTGATCATCCCATATCTCAATATTGTCATTCTCCTCAACCTGCTCCGCCAATGCCCGGACAATTTCATACCCAGTTGCATCACCGTTAGCATGCAAAATACGACGGTGGCTATGTGCCCCTTCCTGGGTCAACGCCAACACGCCGTCTTCCTGATCAAATAATGTGCCTAATCGGATCAGTTCATGCACGCCTTCCGGTCCCTCATTGACAAGGACATCTACTGCAGCTGAAGAACAAAGGCCTGCTCCTGCCATTAAAGTATCTTGCCGATGATACTCCGGGGAGTCATCCTCAGCTATAACAGCTGCAATTCCTCCCTGTGCGTATCGGGTATTGCTTTCCATTAAAGATTTCTTGGTAATCAAAACGACACGCCGATCTCGACTAGCTTTAATAGCTGCGAATAAACCGGCAATACCTGAGCCGACAATAATACAATCCGTATTGATGGTAGGAATCTCCCGTAGGTCGAAATCTACCAGATATTGTGGAATCATGACCGCTTTTCACCTGTTTCAACGAAAGAGTAGCGCATGCTACCGTACTTGTAGCATGCGCTCTAGGGAAGTTCTGGCTTTGTCGGCGACAGCAGGCGGAACGTAAATTTGCGGTTTCATCGTCTCCAGGCATTTAACCAGTTTTTTTAGATTATTAACTTTCATATTAGGGCATACAAGAAACTTTGTGGCAAAGTGGAACTCTTTATCCGGGCTATCTTTACGCAGTTGGTATCCGGTACCATCTTCTGTTCCGACGATAAACTGCTTGCGGTCCGATTTACGGCAATATTCAAGAATGGATGTAGTGCTGCCTACATAGTCCCCCATAGCAACAACCTCAGGGCGACATTCGGGGTGAACCACAAATTCTGCTTCAGGATACTTTGCTCTCATCTCATTTACATCCTTGACGGTAAGCATATCATGGGTATTGCAGTAGCCTTCCCAAATGATCAGCTTTTTGCCGGTTTGATCTTGGACGTATTGACCCAAATTTTTATCCGGTACCCATATAATTTCTTCAGCATCCAGGGACTCGATGACTTTCACAGCATTCGCAGAGGTACAACAAATATCAGTCTCCGCTTTAATTTCAGCCGATGAGTTGATATAGGTAACCACTTTAGCATTGGGATGCTGAGCTTTCAGTTTACGCAGGCCATCTACATTGACCATATCAGCCATAGGGCAGCCAGCACGCTCATCAGGAATGAGCACTGTTTTATTAGGTGCCAGAATTTTAGCGCTCTCGCCCATGAAATGTACACCACAGAACACAATGACTTCTGCATCGGTCTCTGCGGCTTTTTGGGCTAACAAAAAGGAGTCACCCCTAAAGTCGGCAACTTCTTGAATTTCATCCCGTTGATAATAATGAGCCAAAATAATAGCATTGCGTTCCTTCTTAAGCTGTTCCAGACGTACACGCAGTTCCCGATTCTGTTCCTGCTTGCGCTCCAGTGCCAGAGCTTCCACGGTTCATTTTCCCCCTTATATTTTCGCTGCATTGAGCCAGCGCATCATTTAAAATATAACTAATATATTAATCATTAATGTACACAACCATCTTCGCCCTGTCAATGTAAAGGGATGTGGCGTTAAACTCAGAATTTTACCAATTTATAGAGACTAAAAAACCGGAGAACAGTTATGTTCTCCGGTTTTTTGTTTCTGCACATAAGGGATGAGGCACTTTAGACCAGGCTTCCGCCGCCGCCTTTATTGCCGTCTTCTGGATCGCTATCGCCATCCGTCTCTGATTTGCCAAGAATATCTTTGGTCAAATCTCCGACTGGAGGGGTGTTCTCACCAGTCTTGCCTTGAATACGAACCCGTACATCGCCGATGGTGTCGATGGTCGCTTCTCCAACCTCAATCGCAACCCCTTCGCCATCTTCCGGCATACCGTCTTCAGTCAGATATCCTTGCTCAATCAGCTCTTTAATCTGATCCAGTTCAAGAGTTTCCTTCTCCAACAGGGTGTTCGCAATCAGGTGCATTTCTTTGGAATGCTTGATCAGGAGATCTTTACAACGCTCGTAGCTTTGACGAATGAAGTTCTGCATTTCTTGATCAATTTCATAAGCAATGGAATCACTATAGTTCTGTTCATGCCCGATATCACGACCAAGGAATACTTGACCTTGGGATGTGCCGAACTGCATAGGACCAAGCTTCTCACTCATACCATACTCCATAATCATCGCCCGTACGATACGGGTTGCTTGCTGGAAGTCACTATATGCACCTGTGCCAATTTCACCGATGAATAATTCTTCGGCTACCCGGCCACCCAGGAGACCAGTTACTTTATCAAGCAGTTCCTGCTTCGTAACAATCATGCGATCTTCCTTCGGCAACATGATTACATATCCACCAGCGCGTCCGCGCGGAATGATAGTTACCTTGTGTACGATATCGGCATGCTCCAGGAAATATCCTACGATGGTATGGCCCGCTTCGTGATAAGCTACGATGCGTTTCTCGCGATCACTAATTACACGGCTGCGTTTCTCAGTACCCACGATTACACGGTCAATGGCTTCGTCGACTTCTTTCATGGAGATATCCTTACGATTACGACGTGCTGCAAGCAGGGCTGCTTCGTTAAGAAGGTTCTCCAGATCCGCACCTGTAAATCCGGTCGTGCGCTTAGCAACAACATCAAGTCTTACATCGTTCGTAAGCGGTTTATTGCGGGAGTGCACTTTAAGTACAGCTTCACGGCCCTTCACATCAGGGCGGTCAACCGTAATTTGACGGTCGAAACGTCCTGGACGCAGTAAGGCAGGATCGAGAATATCAGCACGGTTAGTTGCAGCGACGATAATAATACCCTCGTTACCACCGAAACCATCCATCTCAACGAGCAATTGGTTGAGTGTCTGCTCGCGTTCGTCATGTCCGCCGCCGAGTCCGGCGCCGCGTTGACGGCCTACTGCATCAATTTCATCGATGAAAATGATACAAGGTGCGTTCTTCTTGGCATTCTCGAACAAGTCGCGAACACGGGAAGCCCCGACACCAACGAACATTTCCACAAAGTCAGAACCTGAGATACTGAAGAAAGGAACGCCGGCTTCACCAGCTACCGCACGAGCCAGCAATGTTTTACCGGTTCCGGGAGGGCCCACAAGCAGCACACCCTTAGGTATACGGGCACCAACAGCAGCGAATTTACGCGGATCCTTAAGGAATTCCACGACCTCCACAAGCTCTTGCTTCTCTTCGTCAGCCCCTGCAACATCCTCAAAGCTGATTTTCTTCTTCTCTTCATTATATAACCGGGCTTTGCTTTTGCCGAAATTCATTACCTTACCGCCGCCACCCTGTGTCTGATTGAACAGGAAGAAGAACAGGATGAACATAATTACGAGCGGGATAATCGAAGAAAGGAATGTCAGCCAAATGCTGTCACCCTCCATTTTCTTCTGGGTGTATTGCACATTGTGTTCTTCACTGGTTGTAACCAACTCATTGATAGCGGCATCTGTAGGAGGAATATATGTGGAGAAGCTTTTCGATTTAGAGTCAGCAGGCGCCTTTCTGTATTCACCAGTAACTAAAAAGGCATTTTGCTCGAACTGGACCGTCAATTTCTCCACATTGTCACTCTTAATTTCCTGCCTAAGCTCGTCGTATCTAGGGAAATCGGCGGCTTCGTTCCCATTACTTACAAATTGGACTATGCCCACCACGACTAAAAATAAAATCAAATAAAAACCAGAATTCCGGATGAACCGATTCATCCCCTACCTCCTCTCACACGCTTAAGTTATTGTACCATAGCCTGTTGGGACACCTCAAATAGTGGACGCCCCGTTATTAGATCCATATGATCAAGGCTGTCTATAGGTCACTTGGAATAAACCTCAGGCTTTAGTACTCCGATGTAGGGGAGATTCCGATATAACTCGGCATAATCAAGACCATAGCCCACTACGAACTCGTCAGGAAGAACAAAACCAGTGTAATCCGCTTCAAGATCCACCGTACGTCCAGCTGGTTTATCAAACAGAGTCACTACTGAAATCGAAGCCGCATTGCGGTTGCGAAGCAGTTCAATCAAATAGCTGAGTGTAAGGCCACTGTCGATAATATCTTCAACAATCAGCACGTCGCGTCCTTCAACCGGCACATCCAGATCCTTGATGATCTTAACTACACCGGAGGATTTGGTTGATGCTCCATAACTGGATACGGCCATAAAATCCATTTCAACGGGTACCGTAATAACCTTAACCAAATCGGCCATAAAAATGAATGCTCCCTTTAATACACAAATAACCAAAGGGGTACGTCCCTCATATTCTGCACTCAGCACTACACCGAGCTCTTTAATCTTTTGTTGAATTTCCTCTTCGCTGATCAAGATCTCTTGAATATCGTTCTGCAACTTGCGAACCTCCTAAGTTATACTATGAAAGATTTACTTCAACCATTACGATCCTTCTCCAGTTGCCTCTTCAAGAGTCAGGAGAAGCACGTCCTGCGTTTGCCGCCCTACTGCGGCATGGATCGAGCGTCTTATGCCCGGAATCCAGACGATATTGCCCACACCATCACAAACCAAGGGAATAAGAGAGCGTTCGGAAGAAGGTATTTTATCATCAATGTAAATATCTTTTACCTTTTTGCTTCCCTTTAATCCCATGACTTTTATGATATCTCCGGGCAGTCTGGAACGGATCGTCAGCGGAAAAACCAGTTCACGAGCGTCGAACCATGCCGACATCTTTCCTGAACCTTCCCCTTGAACCAAAAAGCTTTCTCTCTCCAGCACAGTCATCGTCAACACTTTCCCAATTTCACTTAAATTAAGCTGAGATTCGGGTAAAGAAAGCCGATATGTATAGCTTGCCTGCTGCTGCGGAGGCTTGGACGAGAACAAAATGGTGTCGTATTGCCGCATACAGGTCAGGCCTCCACCTAAGTCAAGACTCCATGAAGTGGGATGGTCCTGCAGCGCTCCCCGGCGTACAGCTTCGATTTTATTAAAATCAAACACTGGATGGTCCGCCGACAGATAATTTAATATTAGTTTAATCAAACGCCGTTGTAAAGCGGAGGCCACGGGGGCAAAAGATGCCCTGTCAAAGGCATATTCACCTTTGCTGCTCCTGACCAGTTCTTGAAAGCATTTTGCAGTGGCCGCTTCCATAAATTCATCTTCGGCTCCGACAATCTCTGCCAGTTGCGTAAGTGACTGGTTCAGCTTTCCGTTGTACCTTTCCAGAAAAGGGAGCACCTCAAGCCTGACGGCATTTCGTTTATATTTCACCTGCCTATTACTGGCGTCCTCGGCATAGGGGAAACCATGGCTCTGACATAGCTCTATAAGAGCTGTTTTGTTAATACGAAGAAAAGGGCGGATGAGTTCCACCTTTTTTTCAGTTCTTTTCCACCTCATACCGGCCAGCCCTGACAGACCGCTTCCGCGTAACAAACGCATTAACACCGTCTCTGCCTGATCATCAGCATGATGTGCCAAAGCCACAGATACCGCTCCGTATTGCTTAGCGGTGTCTATAAGGAATTCATAACGCTTCTTGCGTGCCGCCTCCTGAGCGCCTAATCCGCTCTTCTTAATGTAATCGGGGATATCGAATTCGGCCATCTCAAAAGCTATGCCCAGCTCCATAGCCAGTTTGCGGACAAATTCCGCCTCCTGACGGGATTCTGCTCTAAATCCATGATTCACATGGGCACATACTAAAGTTAAGGGTGTCCTATTCAAGGATATTTCGTGCAATACACGCAAAAGAGCCACAGAATCCGGGCCTCCGGAAACTGCGACTACAATGGTATCGTGCGGCGCCCACAGCCCATGCTCTGCTGCAGCGTCAATTACTGCATCCACTAATCCATTCATTTGTTCCATATCCGGCTCCCTTTCCTGAAATATAAGAATGTGAGTTTGTTTAACTCTATGAATTATTCTTATACTTTTTATAATAGATCAGCATACCGGCTGTATGTATGAGTTCAGAAACGAATCACCCAATAAATTGTAAAGACCAGTACAAAGAGTGAAAATGCAAAGCTGTTCTTAAGCCACCGCGGAGTCTTCATGCCAGTCGGCTTAACAGCCCGGGAATTATAAACGTGTTCCTTCCACATCGCACATGCTTGCTTCGAATCTGAAAATCCACCTTGCAATGCAAGGTTTAGCCAGGAGGCCAGCTTTCGGTTTGGAAGATGTCTGGTCAGCTTAAGCAACTCCTCCACACTTCTGGTCTGCGGCAACTGAGAGGCAGCGGTCTTTAACCCGCCCTCATCCAGCAGACGCAAGCACAGCACAGCAAAGGAGAACAAATCATAAGCTTCATCCGCTGTACGGCTTCCTGCGTTCCAGAAGCCACGGTCATGCCACTCTGTAAACTGCTTCACGCTTTTGCCGATGGGACTTACCCCTCCGAAGTCAATAAGCTCCGCTTCTCCATAATCGGATACCATGACATTCTCCGGCTTCAAGTCTCCAAATACAAAGCCACACTCATGCAGCCCACGCAGCTTATCCAATAATTTAAGTCCCACAAGTCCTATCCATGAAGGGCCGTGCTTGGACAAAAAATGATGAAGAGGCCTGCCTTCTATATAGCGCATTACATAAAACGGGACATTGTTGCCATCACTGAAATCATCTGCTTCCAGTAAATAGGAAGATAACGGTGTCTCCCGCCGGGCATGATATTCATTCCGCTTTCTGCATGATTGCAACGAGGTCAGCGCATTGATCTCCGATTGCAAATCAAGCGTATCGTATCCAATTTTTAGCGCATAGCGTTCCCGTCTTCCTTCTCGCTGTACAAGATATACGGTTCCGTTCGCACCTTTACCCAGCACCCGTTCTACAAGATAACGGTTTCCCCGCCACTTGCCTTGAATAACGGTACCGGTTGGATAAGGCGGATTAGACGACATACCCACCAAGCATCCCTTCTCTTTCGCCCTGGCCTTCCACCAGATAGCGGCCTTGATGTTCATTCAGTGTATCATAACGATAGTGTTCAAGCACCTTGAAAATAGCCGGTCCTGTCGGTGTTGCCCCCCTCATCCGTAAACGGGAGAACAGCGAGCGGATACCGGATAGATCAGAAGTCCAATCGGCATCAAGCACAGCGTCCTCTTCGCTGCTGCGTCCAGGGAAATGGAACACAGCAATCTCACTGGTTCCTTCCCGTGCTTCAAGACTCAGCGCCAGATCGCGAATAGCGTCTTCTACAGCACCCAGCTTTGGCTTCATGCTTGCACTCGCGTCAATAAGCAGTGCAATCCGCAGGTCTGAAGTTTCTGTAAGCTCATCTACTACAGTAACCACCTTGGAACGCTGGATCGGGTGTAAATCCCCCAGGGTTCCTTCACCCAGTATTTTTTTCACCTCTTTATTAACCGCTTGCTGGATCGTCTGAACCACCGTCTTGCGTGTCATCATCTGCATGGTTTGAGCTAGCTGCGGTGTGCCAACAATACGACTAAGTCCGCCCCCAGCCTTAGCGATATCTGCGATTTCCCGGCTTCCGAGCTCGCCGATGGTACCGTAATCAACCACGCCAACTACATTGACTGTGATTCCCTCCTGCAAGGCATGTGCAGCCGCCATCACCGGACTCTCGCCGACATTGGAACATCCGTCAGTAATAAGCAAGATTTGTTTCATCCGTTATCCACTCCCCTGGGCTCGTTTTGAAATCTTAGTCTCTATCATTTCCAGAAATGAGAGATTTCAAACGCCGCTTGGCGGGAGTATAAAAGATTTATAGAACCGTGAATAACCGCCACTGCGATAAATACTGGACTTTCGATCGCTGTTGTCCCCAGAACAAAGGCGAACGCTTGCGCTTCTAAAGTTCCAGTATTTCTCTTCGTTACTCTATTCAACTGACTGTGCGGGGGCGCTCCATCCGTGAAAGACCCGGCACATGCAGGTTAGACCATTCCGGACGGAAGTGATCCAACCGGCTAACAACTATGGTCATATCATCATGAATATCGTTACCCTGATATCGAATAACTTTTTCAAGCAGGCTGTCCGCCATTTCCTGAGGATCGTTTCCTTCAAGCTCCTGGATTAATCTTTTCATCCATATTTCTTTATTAACGGCATAACCGGGCGCATCATATATACCATCGGTCATCATGATCAAAATATCACCCGGACGCAGCTGCATACTCACTAGATCAACCTCTATGTCCTGAATGATGCCGATAGGCAGATTGCTCGCCGATACAGGGATGACTTCACTGCCACGTCTGATAAAGCTTGGAGCCGAAGCAATCTTCATGAATGTAGTCTGGGCGGAATACTGATCGATCAGCGCCATGTCTACGGTTGCATAAAATTCCTCCGGTGAGCGAAGCAGCAGAATCGAATTCACTGATTTCACTGCCAGCTTCTCATCCATACCCGACTGCAGCAGCTTTTCCAGCATCCCGAGTGCTGCACTGCTCTCCATGCGTGCTCTTTCCCCGTTGCCCATCCCGTCGCTAATAGAGACAGCGAATGTACCATTACCAAGCTCCACTGTGCTGAAGCTGTCTCCTGACAGCATGTCCCCCCCTTTGGCTGCACTCGCCACTCCTGTACTAACTTCGTAAGCCTTAGCAGACCCGAAGATGACCATGGACAGCCCTTCGCGGGGATGGACGGAGACTTCACTCGTTACGGCAATATTCTCCTCCAAAATATCAGACAGGAGCGGGGCAATCATTTTTCGGCATTCATCAAAGCCCCTTGTATAAGCATGCATCACTTCAATTTCCACATGCCCGGGGTCCAGACTTATAATGTCTATGCTATGGATGGAAAGTCCCAGCTTCTCCAAAGCTTCGCGAATTTGGCCTTCCTGACGATACATGGCCTGACCTTCGCGCTTGATCTCCCGGGCCAGATCCTCCATGACCTGTGATACTCCGGACAGTTGTTCTGCCACAAATTGGCGGCTGTCGTATATTTGTCTTTTCCATCGCATATCATGTTGATATAGACCATATTGACTCTTCATCACATCAAGCACCTCCCCCGTCTTGCCGCAAATCCGGCTCCACTCCGGCGGAAGATTGGTTGCCGTTATATCCGGGCACTCCTCTACAGTGGTCATCATATCCGTCATATATCTATAGGTCTGATAGAACTTTGAATCCCAGCAATGAGAGCGCCGAATACAGCCCGTGCAAGCTTCTTCGGTGACCGCATTCATGAAATGCTCCATCTCCCGGTCCGATTTACCCGCCTCTCCGGCACGAGGGATCTGGCCGAAGCTGCTCGACAACTGCTTGAACACCTGAGAAAACTGTGTAACACGCTCCGCGGTCAGATCCCTAACCCGCCTTGCATATTCATGCTGGGAGCGGCTATGGTCAACCGTACCGGGGACATATTTAGCAATGGTAGAAATGAGAACCCGTGGAGTCAGCAAAAACAGCACTACTGCGACGCAGGTCTCCCACGTTGAGGCCATCATATCGCTAGGTCCGGTGAAATACACGGATAGAATGGTTGACCCCAGCAGCATCCCTATAGATACCGCACCTTTCCGCCCCCCTTGCATCATACCCGCCAGCATCCCTGAGAAGGCCAGGAGACTCATTTGATAAATCGCGCCTATATCAGCCAAACTTAGGATGAGTCCGGTTACCACACCAACAGAGGCTCCCAGCGGAGCACCACCAGCCATGGCAAACAGCAGGATCAGATAGCGGGATAATATATGTTCCAGTGAAAGGCCGTTCACCGTCCAGCCCACAAGTCCGGTCATAACAGATGCAAGTAGAATAATTAAGCAAAGAATCTCCTCATTTCGCAGCACCCGGCTCTTCTGCCGATACGTAAGCAGCGGAAGCGCCTGTAAAAATACAAGAGTAAGGACAAAGCCAAGCAAAGAATCCAGCGTCATCATCAGGAGAGGATACCACGATAGAGAAGGGCCGATTACCGTCTGGAACAGACCTACCATAAACGAAGCCACAAATACCATCATCGGTGCGTAAGAGAGATCTATCCGTTGGAAGCTCTCCAGCCCTTTATAGAGCAGAATAAAAATGATAAGTTCAGCTGCAATAACCAACCCTCCAGGGAACGGAGTAAAAAGGCTTCCTGCAATAATGGCAACGGCCACCGGCAATACTGAGTCTCTGCGCATAAAGACAATGACGGCAAAATAGGCTGCAGCGAACGGCGACAGCTCGTCCAATATCATCGCTCGGCCAAGCAAGAAACCCATAACAGTAAGCAGCAGCATCCATTTCTTTGAGGCGATAATCTGAAGCATGTGCTGTCTTTGGCTCCAGCCTTTAATACGCTCCCCAAAGGTTTTTTTCACTTCTTCATCCCTGCTCGCTACTCTTGTCCACTCCGGCAAATTAACCACATTGCTTTTATTCATTCCCTTAAGCACCACCCGTTTGGAATTTATGTTTCCCATTATATAGCGGTCGGTTTGCTAAAGTTTGTCAAAACAGGAGGGGAATCAGGAATAAATTTCCGACAAAAAAGCCTGCGCCGACAAGTCTCGGGAAAGGCAACTGATCCCTTGCGGGGCAGTTAGTTGAAGGACTTCGAGAGCAATGAACCGTTCATGAATGACTGCACACAACGTACCCATTCGTCAGCGATTGCTCCAATGTTATGTGAGAATACACAGGATGCTGTCGGCAAAAAAATATGAATAGACAAAAAATATGAATAGACAAAAAAACCGCATGAGGCCAAAAGCCCCAGCGGTTATTTATGATGTGCTAGATTAAGTTTTATACGCGTTTGGCGCCACGGCCTCCACGCTTACCTTCCGTGTTCTTCTTGATCGAAGATATCCGTTCTTCACTGTCTTTCAGGAAGCGTGACATTTTATCCTCGAATGAAGGTTTACCGGCTGCAGGCTTAAATGGACGCCCTCCCCGTTCACGATTAAATCCACCGCCGCCACCGCTGCTGCCGCCGCCACCTTCACGACCACCGCCACCGCCGCCACCAAAACGGTCTCCACCGCTTGGACGATCTGGTCTTGGAGCTCTAGGGGGACGAACTTCTGATGCGGGCTTATCAACAGCCTGCTTAATGGAAAGTCCGATCTTACCGTCCTTGTCAACGTTGATCACCTTGACTGTTACGACATCACTAATCTTCAGATGATCATTAACATCCTTAACGTAATTATCGGCGATTTCCGAGATGTGAACGAGTCCTGTGACACCTCCTGACAGATCCACAAATGCTCCGAAATGCGTGATGCCTGTCACTTTGCCTTCTAACTTGGTGCCCACTTCAATTGCCATAGAATAAAATGATCCTCCCTTAAAAATATACAGACGAATATTATGGTCATACAGTCTGCGGTGATTTGATTATACAGTAAAGAGCAAAGCAAGGCAACAGACTGGTACCTCTTTTAGCCCCTTATTTACTCTGTTTGTTCCGTTCGAATTGGTGTTTCGCCTTTAGGATAGATATTATACCATTTACGCGCTAACTGGCCTATATACTCGTTATCATTCAACCTCGATACTTCGTATTTCAGCTGCAGCAAGGATTTGGAAACATTCTCATTAGTCTCCTGCTTTTTTGCCAGCTCGTCCTTTTTGTCCGCAATAAGCATACTCTGAGCAAAGAAAGTAAATCCTGCCCAGCCCAAGAACACAGCTACAAAAAGAATCCATATGAACTTCCGCCTCTTGGTTCCAGCGGCTGAAGACTTAGTGTAATTACTTTTCTCTTCGGCAGAGAATCTGCTCATCTTAGCCCCTCCACTTCAAGATCGGCGTCTCCATATTTTGGTTAACCATTGAGAGCCTTTCACAACCCAAGATCTTGCTTTCAGCCAGATCACCCATGCAGAAATCCATCTTGCAGGCATAACCCATAATGGCTTAGTCAGCCACCGCAGTATTTTGAATACAGCCAGAAGCACCCGGCCCAGCAGTCGAAGAATTCCTAAAAAAAGATTCCATAGCCATAGCAGCGGTAGTCCGATAACGATTACAATTAACCGCCATAACAACCTACATACATATTGAACCGATTGAATTAACATTACCACAAAACGCCGTACCGTAACACTGAAGATCAAAAAATAGATCCATACTCCTAGAAACAAACCCAGGAAGGCATAGAACCGCAATTGACCCTGGTTGCCGGCATACAGCATTCGGAATACAAAAAGTGCAGCTGCCATCCAATAAAGCAGATCGAGTACGGCATTTAGCCCTTTGGAAAAATGCAGCTTCACTGACAACACCCGGTAACTGTCATAAGCCAGTCCCATGACACCGCCTGCTAGCAGCATATACAGCAGCGTTACCCACTGAACAACCGGGTTCATTTGAACAGCTTTCCAAGGAAGCCTTTATTTTTACCCTGTGTACCGGGATCGAGATAAACCAACGAGTGAACGTTACCCTCCAGAGACAGAATTCCGTTCTCCAGACTTAAGTTTTTGATATGTAAATGGGTTCCGCGGATCGTAAGATGGCCAAGTTCGGTCTGCAACAAAAACTCCTCACTATCAAAGCTCTCTACATTTTGAATCCCGGTGAGTTCCAACTGCTTGCGGCTGTGCATATGAAGATCATGCTGCTTGTTGACTTTAGTCGGTTCGATCATAGCATGTACCCCTCCTCCCTAGTCCTAATCTATGCAAGAAGGAGTTCCATTAGAACACAGGAGTAGAATAATTATTTGATATAGTGAAATAAAAAAAGCGCACCTCTACATGACGTAAAGGTACGCTTCTCTTAGTCTCTGGCAGTCAACTCTTACCAGTCCAGGCCGGTGCTTTTGGCGATCGGCTCTTCCCGTAATAGTGTGTACATGCCGGCTGCTTCATCCTTGCGGGTGGTTTCAACCAGTTTTTCCACTTTGACCGTTACCAGCTTCTGACCGAATTGAACGGTAATCTCGTCACCGATCTTTACCGCACTGCTCGGCTTGGATTCCCGTCCATTAATCAACACCCGGCCTTGTTCGGACACATCCTTGGCCACCGTACGGCGTTTAATCAAACGGGAAACTTTCAAAAATTTATCAAGACGCATTAGTTAACTGCTTCTTTAAGCTTGTTCCCAGCCTTGAAGGCCGGTACTGTAGATTCCGGAATTTCAATGGTTGTGCCCGTTTGTGGATTGCGGCCTGTACGTCCGGAACGTTTACGTGTTTCGAAAGTACCAAAACCGATCAGTTGAACCTTGTCTCCGCCCGCCAAAGCTTCGGTAATTTCGCCCAGGAAACCGTTCAATACGGCTTCTACATCTTTTTTTGCCAATCCGTTTTTCTCGGAAATGTTGTTGATCAGATCTGTCTTGTTCATAATTTAAAGTTCCTCCCAGGATACAAAAAATAAATGAAACGCTGATTTGCAGCCAAGTTCTGCCACTAATCATCATTTCGTCTTTATGATATTCTTGATGCCGATGCATATTCCTGCCACAACCCGTCATTTTCTACAAGAAAAACGGGAATTTACGTATTTCTTGATCACTGGACAGAGATTGTCCCGATGTGAGTTAGGCACTATTACATTATAAACCTGTAATACAACTTTAAATCAAGACCTCCACCAAGAAAGGGATCAAATCACTCTTTATGTGAGTGTTAAGCCCGTTCCTTAAGCTTAGCTTCCTGCCACAAGGCCTCCATCTCTTCAAGGTTGCTCTCTTCGAGACTGCGACCCTTAACCTTAAGACTTTGCTCAATATATTCAAACCGCTCCACAAACTTACGGTTAGTGCGTGTTAAGGCTTCTTCCGGATCGGCTCCGATGAACCTTGCAGCATTTGTTGCGGCAAATAATAGATCACCCAACTCCGAAATTTGCTCCTCAGCCGGTGCGCCTGCATCAATTGCTTCCTGCAGTTCATCTATTTCCTCACGGATCTTGGCAATCACATCGGTAATGTTATCCCAGTCAAAACCAACCTTAGATGCCTTCTTCTGAAGTTTATAAGCCTTCATAAGAGCGGGCAGATCACGCGGAATACCGCTCAGAGCAGATTGAGTCTCAGGCTTCACACCTTTACGGCGCTTCTCCTCTGCCTTCATGCCCTCCCAGTTCTGCAGTGCTTCTTCAGCGTTCCCTGCATTGGTATCCCCAAAGACATGCGGATGGCGGAAGATCAGCTTGTCGTTCAACCCCTGAATTACATCGAAGACATCAAAGGTTCCAAGCTCCTCCTCCATTTGGGAATGAAGCATGATTTGCAGCAGAAGATCGCCCAGCTCCTCCTTCATGTGCTCCGGATCATCCTCATCTATTGTTTCCAGTACCTCATAGGTTTCCTCAATCAGGTTCTTGCGCAAAGACTCATGAGTCTGCTCCTGATCCCACGGACAACCTTCCGGACTGCGCAAAATTCCAACAATCTCATGCAGACGGGAGAAGGTGCGCTTCCGGATATCCCCCTCACGGTTGGCCGGGATATAAATAAGAGACAGATTGCCATAACCCTCCAGACGATCCAGTTCATATAAGGGAACAGTCTGGATACTCTCTTCGTTCTCCACCCCAAGAGCATGTCCGACAACCACCTCGTAATCCGCCGGATACAGCTCCATCAGGCACAGCTTGGTCTCTGAGGCCGTAAAGGTATCGTAAACTTGACCAATCAATGTGTGGAGCTCAGGTTGAAGCTGAGATCTACGAATACCGGACGCGTCCAGCAGTTGAAAGCCTTCAATCGGGTCAAAGCCCAAACGCACAAAGGCTTCATCCAGGAAGCTCTCCCCACCAAGAACCTGTAAGGTTATTCCCGCTGAAGGACAACGCTTCCGGAGTAAAGAGACCGCGGATTCCGCGACCATCGGGTGTCCCGGAACAGCATACACGATTTGCGTTCCAGCCTCTGCCGTACGAGCCTCCTCGATTAGTCTTGAGGTAATGGCTTCATATACCTCCGGAAAAGAGGACAACGTCTCATACAATCCATCGAAGGATTCTGAGGCGATTCCAAGCTCCGAAAGAGCTGCCATTACCGGATGCTCCTTCGTACGGACATAAACGACGGAGGCCTCCTTCAGCTTTTTGACTATACCTAGTGTCAGCCTGTCCGGATTACCCGATCCAAGGCCCACAACGGTTAATGTTGCACTCATGCCTGTTCCACTCCTCTGCCCGCCTCAATCCATGAAAGGTCGCGGGGCTTGTAATAGGTGCTTATGTAAAGCTAAGTTGTTCCAACCCTTACGGGAAGAGGCGAAGCTTCTTCATTAGCTTCGCCAAAGGAGGGCCGATGCCCGGCAGCCCTCGCAGCTCATCCTCGCTGAGCATCCGCAGGGCGATAGCGCCTACGGCAAAGACGGCGCAGCCCGCGCTCACGCCGAGCAGGCTCTGCGCGAGGCTTGCGGCCCGCCCGCCGGCCAAGCCGGCTGCCGCCAAGGCTGCGTCAGCGCTCCAGCTGACAGCGGCGGCGGCGAAGCCTAAGCCCGCGACCAGCAGCGCGGGCTTGGCCAAGACATCTGCGGGGCGAAGCCGCAGATGGGCTTTACGGCGCAGCAGCAGCACGTTCAGGGCTGCTGCGAAGAGATGCGCGGCCACGCCAGCAATGGCCGCGCCGGTAATTCCTAGCTGCGGGACGAGCAGCACGTTGAGGGCCGCCTTCAGCAGCGCGGCGGCCAGCAGGTGCAGCGCCGGCGCACGCACATGCCCCAGGCCCTGCAGCAGCGCGGCGGAAATGATACTGACCGTTCCGCCAGCGGCAGTGAACGCGATCCAGGTCATTGTACTGGTGCCGGCAGCATTGCCGTACAAGGCCACGTTAATCGGCTCAGCAAGCACCGCTAAGCCAACCGAGGCTGCAAGACCCAGCAGCCAGAACCAGTGAAGCGATTGCTGACAGCGTACTTCTATCAGCTTAGTATCTCCCCTGTAATTCGCCTCTGCTAGTGCAGGAATAAAAACCACAGATAGCGTCGTAGCCAGCATGGTTACGATCTGTACAAGTGGTAAGCCGCGGTTATATACGCCAAACTGTACCATCGCATCACTTTCGTTTGCGCCCGCAGACAGCAGGCGGGGCAGCGTGAATACATCCACCAGCCCTATAAGCGGGACAGCAAGGGCTCCAAGCATTACGGGGATTCCGTAAGACAAAAGACGACGGGTATGAATGACTTCTAGCCTTTCGGCTGGAGCCTTTTTTAATACAGAACGACTTCGATGACGTTGCCAATAGAGCAGCATGATTACGAGCCCAGCAGCACCGCCACCGGCTGAGCCGAGCATGGCACCCGCAGCAATAGACTCTGCACCGGCGTTTCCTGAACTTAAATACAACAGCAGAGTGATCATGACAACAACACGTACGGACTGCTCTACAATTTGCGACACCGCTGTCGGCACCATATTATGCAGTCCTTGAAAGTAACCGCGCAGTGCAGACATCACCGGGACAAAAAGCAATCCCCATGCGGCAGTACGCAGTGCGGCAGTAATATGGGAGTTACCGACCCAGCCTGCAATAAACGAGGCCCCCGTGTAGGTGGCGACACCTATCACTAAGCCGCTAAGTCCGGTGATAACTGCAGACCGTACTAAAATTCGCCGGGCAGTTTCCTGCCGTTCACCCACTGCAGCTTCTGCTACAAACTTGGAAACAGCCGCCGGCAAGCCAAGCATGGCTACTGTTACGAGTAATATATAAAGCGGATATACAGTGTTATATATTCCGAATACGGCATCACCGCCCAAGTTCTGCAGCGGAATTTTTTGCAGTGTTCCAATCAGCTTCGAAATAATGGCTGCCGCACTAAGAATAAAAGCGCCTTGCAGCAGTTTGGAGCCTGATGTTGAAGGTTTCATAAATATACCTACTTCTACGGCTATAATGGGATGAATTTCTATATTATACCGTAAAGGCCTCAGACAACAAAAGTCCCGCTTCCTCTGGGATCATAAATCCAAAGATAAGCGGGGCGTATTGTACAGAAGGTATTACTGCTCCATTTGTTTGCCTAGAAAAGCGGCAGCTGTTTCAGCCATTTTGATTTCCATTTGAGACATTTTAACGGCCTCATCCTTATTCATCAATACTACAGAGCCAATGGGGTCACCTCCGGAGATAATCGGTGCGGCTACATAAGAAGACATAGCATCCGGATGATCCTTACAAATTTCATAACTTCCACTATTCGTTTCCAATACCGTTTTGCGGCTGTCCATACAGTTTTCCAATAAGATCCCTACCTGCTTATCCAAATAATCCTTTTTAGATCCGCCTGCTAAAGCAATAAATGTGTCCCGGTCCGAAATCATAGTTATATGTCCGGTACCTTCAAATAGCGACTCTGCATATTCCTTGGCAAAATCTCCAAGCTCGCCAATCGGAGAATACTTCTTCAGTATAACTTCACCGTCACGGTCTACGAATATTTCCAGTGGATCACCCTCACGAATTCGAAGGGTTCGTCTAATTTCTTTGGGGATAACTACTCGTCCGAGGTCATCTATACGGCGTACAATTCCAGTAGCTTTCATTTCACATGTTGCCCCGCTTTCATAAGAAGTATGGTCCAACTACTGCACCTATGGGAAGGATAATCCCAGTGATTTATCGTGATATCTGACCCTAGTATTCATCTGTTCCCAATTACTTATACATAACATTACTTGATTAGAATATGACTCCAACATTGTGCTTAAAAACAACAAGAAAACGGCAATTCGAGCACCCATTATTTTATTCTAGAGTAAAAGGCTGGTGCAACCCAGCCCCTCCTCATCAAACCGTACGTGAGGTTTTCCCTCATACGGCTTTCCGATGTTTGTCATTCATGGGCATGCAGATTACAATAGCGTTCTTAGTCCATACATATTGGCAATATACTTAACCTCAGGTAATGAACTCATCCATCTCCCACGTTGTCTCTTCTTCGCGTACCACCGGGTTAATCGCTGCAGAATATACCAATCCAGTTTTGCTAATCTCTTTTGGCTGTAGTTCGTGTAGTAATAATTTCTCCATCCCTGAATCTTTGGATTGAGCCATTTCACATGCTCCCCGAACGATTTTGCACGCATGCCGGGTGGTGCTAGTCTTTCTTTGACCACACCTCGGATGCGTTCCTCTGCCTTCTTCGTTAGCCACTGTTGCGTGGTATAGTACACCTTCCCTTGAGACGTTTCTGCTTTCGTTTTTCGGTGGTGCATCCCTAAGAAGTCGAATCCTTCGTCTCCTGTCCATAAGCCTACAATGCGGGTTTTGGTCGGGTGTAGGGTTAACTCTAGACGTTCCATGATTCTGCGTATAAGTTCATACGCATGTTCCGCGTCCTTTTTGGTTTTGCAGACCACCACAAAATCGTCTGCATACCTTGTCAGTTCTCCCACTCCACTTCCGTGTTTTTCCCACAATCGGTCAAAGTAGTTCAGATAGATATTCGCCAACAGTGGTGATATGACCCCACCTTGCGGTGTCCCTAAATCAGAGCGCCGTACGTTTCCTTCTTCCATGATTCCCGCTTGAAGCCACTTCCGTATTAACTTCAAGATCCGCCTGTCATTGATACGCATTTGTACCAATTTCATGAGTTTATCTTGATTAATGTTGTCAAAGTAACCTTGGATATCGACGTCGACTACCCAATTTCCTTTGCGGTTACAGGCTTTCCGGATTCGATCTAACGCTCCTTTCGCACTTCGCTTCGGGCGAAATCCGAAGGATACTTCTTCGAAATCCGCTTCGAAGATGGGTTCTATCACGAGTTTCGCTGCCATTTGCATGACTCGGTCGCGCACGGTGGGTATGCCAAGCGGTCTTGGTTTCCCGTCTTTCTTCGGGATATAATGCCGCCGTACAGGCTGTGGGTGGTAATTGCCCTCTTTCAGTTCTCGCTCACAGCTTTTGAGGAATCTCGTGACTCCTTGTTCCTCGATTCCAGCGAGTGTCACGGCATCTACTCCCGCAGCTCCCTTGTTCGCTTTCACCCGTTTCCAGGCTTCGCATAGCACATCCCAGCGGTAGATTTTGTCATACAGAGCATGGAATTTACGCTTGTTGTTCTCCTTGGCCGCATGACCTAGCTTTTCTTGGAGTTCTTGAACTTTTTCCTTGGGTGTCGTTAGCCGGTTGGCATTCACTCACTCGTACCTCCTCCCAAAAGCATAAACAAAGCAGGGCTCCTTCCCTCCCTAAGGTTATGTTGTCCTTAGGTTCCTCGGTATTATGAGCCCCTCGGACTCCCTTCCCACAGACGATTCATTTCATCTTTTGGACTTATAGAGCGTCTCTTTACGGGTTCCTAAAAAAAAAAATCCCGTGTGGGGGAGGGTCTCCCCAGTTCACTGCATTATCTTTCAACCCATGCCGTTCCCTATACGCCGGAGGGTTCTTCACTATTGTTCCAAGTTCTGTACAGTTTCCTTGGCCTTCGTCTAATGTCTCGAGACTCGGCACCCTCTTTTCCCCTTCGCAGGGCCTTTTTGACGACGCGGCAGGATTCACTTCATGTTGCGGCCTGGATCGTTGCTCGCCCGGTCTCTGACCGGTACTTTGGTCGATGCGCTTTTACACACAGATTTCGCCATGTGCAAGCATCCTAGCTACAAAGGTGGCTTGGCCCCTCCTTTGGTTGGACTTTCACCAACTAGATAATGCGCGCCTCTGGGCACGCAGGCATCAAAAAAACACCACCCTAAGGTGGTGTATAAATGGTAATTCTTATTTAGCAGCTTCCGTTGCAGCAGGAGCTTCCGCACTTGGAGCCGTGGTAGGTTCTGTTCCGCTATCGGCTGCAGGGGCAGAGCTTTTCGGCAGGTTGATTTTGACATCAAGATCTTCCAGACCCGTCTCCATAAACGTCTGCAGGTTGGCGGAAGCAATCGAGCCCTTAACGCCTTCCTTCTCATCATCTGTTAGTTGATCAAAGGTTTTCTCTGTCCGTGATTCCACTTTAATAATGTGGTAACCGTACGAAGTTTTTACGGGTTCACTAATGGTGTTAAGCGGCAGGGTTTGAGCAGCTTTTTTAAACTCCTCTACATACGTTCCTAGAGGCTTGTCCGCAATTTCTCCACCCGCATCCTTAGAGCCTGGATCCTCGGAGTATTTCTTGGCGATTTCGGCAAAATCCGCTCCGCCATCCAATTGAGTCTTTACTTCCTTGATAAGTTTCAGTGTTTCTTCATCCGTACGTTCTTTTTCATTAGCATCCGTGAACCCGATCAGAACATGACGAAGGGTGGCAACTGTGAAATCACCTTTTGTGGCTTCAAATTCCTTCGTCACTTCATCGTCGGTTACTTTACCCAACATATCTTGATAAACAGAAAGCACACGGACCATGTAAGTCCGGATGTCTTTTTCCTTAATGTCCTGCTCCTTCAAAGTGCTCTCGAAGGTATCACCCATACCCGTCTTAAAGTTAGCAATCTGCACATCTGCTTCCTTCTCGGCTTCTTCTTTCGCTTTATCCGACGCCTTGCCGGCCAGATATTCGAAGGCAATCTCCTGCCGTAAAATAGATTCCTTAAATTCATCAATCTCCAAATATTGCGCCTGTTCAGGTGAAAGAACCTTCATAATCCGTTGATCCAGAGCGAATTCCTTCTCTGTAATCGTTCCGCCCTTGTAGCTAGCTACAGCCGTGCTATTATCATCGGCAGTGTTATTATTGTTATTGCTGCAAGCTGACAACATGGAAAAGGAAACAACTGCAGCCAGTGACACCAGCAGTACTTTCCATGACTTTTGATTATTTAGTGACATTGTGTAATTCTCCCTTCGATTTTAAAGACTGTTTGACTTCTTCTAGAAATTGTTCCAGTAAGCCAAGCAGCTCCTTATCCTCAAGCCCTTTAGATTTTACCCGGATCGCTGCTTTCGCGTCCCTATCAAATTGTACACGTCTTTCAAATCGATTTCCAACCTTAGCAAGCTTCGCGGTATCAAAAGCTCCGGTACGCCCCTCATGAAAATTCAGGGAAACCTCTTCCCCGCGTCTGACGATGGAATCAATTCCGTACATTTTACCATATACCTTCAACCGAGCGACAGACAAGAGGTTATCAACGGCCTCCGGCAGTTCACCAAACCGATCAAGGAGTTCATCCGCAAGCTCTGAAGCCTCATCAAATGAGGTTACTGCCGCTACTTTTTTATAAATCTCAATCTTCTGAATACTATCGTAAATATACTCGGACGGAAGGTAGGCATCAATTGCCAGATCAATAATTGTATTACCTTCCTTGAGCGAGGTGTCTTCCTCACCCAGTACCGTTACTTTACGCTTGCGTATTTCTTCAGCCAGCATCTGTGAATACAGGTCAAATCCGACAGAAGCAATAAATCCATGCTGCTCAGCACCCAACAGATTTCCCGCTCCGCGGATGGAGAGGTCACGCATCGCTATTTTGAAACCGGAGCCAAGTTCCGTAAATTCCTTGATGGACTGGAGACGTTTCTCTGCCACTTCCGTCAAGACCTTGTCTCGCTGATAGGTGAAATAGGCATACGCAATCCTGTTAGACCGACCGACGCGACCGCGAAGCTGATACAGCTGGGACAAGCCCATTTTATCGGCATCATGCACAATAAGCGTATTCACATTCGGAATATCTACACCCGTCTCAATAATGCTTGTACTGACGAGTACATCATATTCTCCGTCCAGGAAATCAAGAATGGTCTTCTCAAGCTCTGATTCCGACATTTGCCCATGGCCGATCCCTACTCTTGCTTCCGGGACCAGCATAGAGATCTGCGCCGCCATTTCCTGAATCCCCTGAACACGGTTATACAGATAGTATACCTGACCGCCGCGAGCCAACTCACGTTCTACTGCCTCACGTGTAAGTGTCTGACTATGCTCTACAACATAGGTCTGTACAGGGAAACGATTCTCCGGAGGTGTCTCAATAACAGACAAATCACGGACACCCAGCATCGACATATGAAGGGTACGCGGAATAGGTGTCGCCGTTAGGGTAAGAACATCAACATTGGTTTTCAGCTTCTTCAGCTTTTCCTTATGCGTCACACCAAAACGCTGCTCTTCATCCACGATAAGCAGTCCTAAATCTTTGAATACCAGATCCTGTGATAGCAGACGGTGTGTTCCAATAACAACATCTACCGTTCCCTGCCGGACGCCTTTAATCGTATCATTCTGTTCCTTCCGGCTGCGGAAACGGCTGAGTACCTGAATGTTAAGCGGATAATTGGAAAAGCGTTCACGGAAAGTCTCATAATGCTGCTGAGCTAAAATAGTCGTCGGCACCAGCACGGCTACTTGCTTGCCTTCAATAGCCGACTTAAATGCCGCTCTGATAGCAACCTCAGTCTTCCCGTATCCAACGTCACCACAAAGAAGACGATCCATCGGACGATTTTGTTCCATATCCTTTTTAATTTCTTCAATGGCCCGCAACTGATCACGAGTTTCCTCATAAGGAAAAATCTCTTCGAACTCATGCTGCTCTTGGGTATCCTTCTCGAAACCATACCCAATGGCACTTTGACGCTCCGCGTACAGCTTAATAAGATCATCTGCAATATCCTGAACCGAGGAACGTACTTTGCTCGTAACTCTGGCCCATTCATTCCCGCCCAGCTTATATACCTTAGGCTCTTTGTCTTCTGAGCCTACATATTTTTGAATAAGATCAATCTGCTCAATAGGTACAGAGAGCTTGTCGCCCCCAGCATACAGAATATGCATATAATCACGATGAATTCCGCTAACTTCCAGCGTCCCGATACCCATGTACTTGCCTATACCATGATTTTGATGAACGACATAATCGCCAATTTTCAGTTCGGTATAGCTCTTGATGCGCTCAGCGTTATCTATACCCTTGGACACTTTACGTGCCTTGCGCTGCTTTTGGGAGAACATTTCACCTTCGGTAATGACCGCCAGGTGAATAGAAGGAAGTTCGAAGCCCGAAGCCAGGTTTCCCTGAACAATGGTGGGCTCATCAATACCGTAATCATAAAGTATTCTCCGAACCCGTTCGATCCGCTCCTCACCGTTTGCAAGCATCATGACCCGTACGCCCGACTTGTTCCAACGCTCCATCTCAGACTTCAGTACATTCATTTGACCATGGAAGTCCTGCATACCACGGCTAATAAAGCCCAAAATGTTCTGGGGCTGGATATGTGGAACCTGTCTTAAAAAGATAGACATGAAAAGGCTTTGAAATGGACGTCGATACATAACTACTTCACTCTCAACAGACAGTGGCAGCTCAGGAAGCATCTTGCCATTTTGCAATAGATGAAGGTTCCATTCCGACTCATCACGCTCAAGCTGCTTCGAGGTTTCAAGCAACCGTGCAGGCTCGTCTAGAACAAGTATGGTGTCTTCTACCATGTAATCGTACAAATGAGTGCGTTCAGGGTAAAGCAAAGAAATATATTTGTAGATTTCCGGGAAATAAGTACCTTCCCTCAGCATCTCAAGCTCTCGTCCCAGTTCTTCACGCAAACGAAGCTTTGCCTGGCGGTCCGTCATTTTCTCCAGTTGACGCTCAAGCATCGCTGCTGCTTCTGAAGCGGCATTCTCTTGACGGGACTTCTCTGCGATGATTTCCTTCGAGGGTGTAATTTTTACACTGCGGACTTTATCAATGGAGCGCTGATCCGCAGGATCAAAGGTTCGAATCGAATCAACCTCATCATCGAACAGCTCCACCCGGTAGGCCAGGGGAGAGGTCATAGGATAAAAGTCAATAATTCCACCACGCACACTTAGTTCACCGCGGTTCTCTACGCGTTCTACCCGTTCATAACCCATCTCAATCATAGAGGTTAGGAAATCTTCCAAAACCAGTGTTCCGTCTTGAGAGACTATAATCTGAGCCTGAGCCATAATCTCGGGCGAAGGTAGCAATCTGCGTACTCCGGAGTATGGGACTACAACAATTCCACGGAAGCCCTGTGCGCATTTGGTCAGAACATCAATACGCTGTGCCAGTGTCTCCGGACTGGAGACAGCTGCTTCAGCAGCGACTAGCTCATTGGCAGGATAGAGCAGTACCCGATCCGGAGAAAGCGCTTCCTGTAGATCTTCTGCCATTTTCTGAGCTGAAAACATATTATGTGTGACTATGAGCAGCGGTCGGGAAGTCTCCTCGTGCAGAGCCGCAAGCATAATCTGCCTCGCGGAGCCGGACAAGCCCGATATCAGCTGTTCTTTCATTCCTGCAGCAACACCCCGGGTGACGGATTGAAAATCGGGGTCTTTGGAAAAAGCTTCTATAAGACCTTGCAACAAAAGGCGCACCTCTCTTACTGGACAGATCTCGGCGGCACTAATCGCCGCCACCCCTGTCATTATTAAAATCGAAAAGAAGCCTCAGCTGTGAGGCCAAGGCTTGCGGATGACGATAAAACAAGTACCGCCTCCACACTACTGAAGCGGACTGGCCAGAAGGCTAAGTTCTGGATTGTTTTCAAAGGCCTCTTTGCAGTAATCACAAGTTACCTTTACCGTTATCTCGCCTTCTGAATCATACGCAATTATATCTCTGCGCTCCGCAGGGGTCAAGGAATGAAGGCCGAGCTGCATTTCGGTAGCATCATTTTTGTTGATGCTTCCGAGAAATGTACGGCAGTGCCTGCAAACATAGTTTATTGCCATCTATATGCCTCCTGAAGATAGTATATACCTTCATTATGCCCTCTAGCTCCGGACTTTAGCCTTCAGCATCTAAACCAGTCAGCTCTAACCGTTAAACTTGGCCATGGTTTGCTCAAAAGTATGACGTAGACTGAACTCAAGTGCATCACAAGTATCAGCCAGCATAGATTTAAGTTTGTCTCCTTCCTTCTTAGGGAATGAAGAGAGTACATAATCCACTACAGCGAACCCCGGCTCAGGACGGGATATACCCAGCCGCACTCGATTGAAGGATTGTGTACCTGTATGCTGAATAATGGACTTGATGCCGTTATGGCCGCCTGGGCTGCCTTGATAGCGCAAACGAACCTTTCCGATTTCAGTATCCAGATCATCATAAACTACGATCATGTCTTCAAGGTTTACCTTATAATAATCCATGTATGCTCGAACCGCTTCACCAGAAAGGTTCATAAACGTCATCGGTTTAATCAGTACGGTCTTGACCCCGTCGATGACACCTTCACCGATCACAGATTTACATTTACTCTGATTAAAAGCGATACCGTGTCTCCCAGCCAGCTCATCCAGAGCCATAAAGCCAACGTTATGCCTTGTTTTCGAGTATTGCGAACCCGGATTTCCTAACCCGACAATCCATTTCATGAACGAACCTTCCCTTTCCATGCAGACTCTCCGGCAGGAGAAGTGTGTTTTTGGTACAATAAAAGTATTAATAACCCATTGACCGAATTATACTCCGAAAACAGGTGATCAATGATGTTACACCAGGGTGAGATTTTGACGCTTCAGCGCCATTTCCAATATCACATACAAAATGCTGTACCTGTAGAAGTCTGTAGAGGCACCGTGCATGTGGATATTGGCGTGCTGACCGCCGTAGATGACAACTTTGCAGAGCTGCAGGGAACGCTCTATAACCGTAGAGTGTTTACATTTATATCACGGCCCGGCTACTGAATGATAACATTCAACCAGCATCACGCCGACAAGGGTTACATCTCCATAAACGGAGGTGTAACCCTTTTATATTCTCAGCAGCTTATTCGATCTCGAACAATTTACTGATGGAAAGCTCTTCGTGAACGCGGATAATAGCCTCACCCATAAGCGGAGCTACAGACAGCACCGTGAGCTTAGAGGTTGGATTTTCGCTACGAATAGGAATCGTATCCGTTACAATAATTTCCTTAATCGGAGAATTCTCAAGACGTTCATGGGCAGGGCCTGACAAGACAGGATGCGTACAGCAAGCATATACTTCCTTCACGCCGCCTTCCATAAGAGCGTTGGCTCCAAGAACAATTGTGCCTGCCGTATCAATAATATCATCAATAAGGATGGCAGTTTTACCTTCAATATTCCCGATAATATTCATAACTTCACTGACATTCGGCTCTGGGCGGCGTTTGTCAATAATCGCCAAAGGAGCATTAAGGAAATCAGCCAGCTTTCTTGCACGTACAACCCCGCCATGATCCGGTGATACAACAACAGGGTTCTGGATTTGTTTAGAACGGAAATACTGGGCCAAGATAGGAACACCCAGCAAGTGATCTACCGGAATATCGAAGAATCCTTGAATTTGCATAGCATGAAGATCCATCGTAATAACACGGTGAGCGCCGGCTTTTTCAATCAGGTTAGCAACCAGCTTGGCCGTAATTGGATCGCGCGAACGTGCTTTACGGTCTTGTCGGGCATATCCATAGTAAGGAATAACCACATTGATACTCTTGGCGGATGCACGTTTCAAGGCATCTACCATAACAAGCAGTTCCATTAGGTTGTCATTAACCGGACCACAGGTAGACTGCACAATATATACATGGCAGCCTCGCACACTCTCCGACAGCTTGACCTGAATTTCTCCGTCACTAAAGCTGGTGGTATGGGATTCACCCATAGGAATACCGATGTAATCAGCAATTTGATGGGCAAGCTTAGGGTTGGAGTTACAGGTAAAGATTTTTAATTTGGAATCGCAATAAGTCATAAAATTTAAACCCTCCGTGACGGAATTTAACTTTTCAAAGACGCCGGCGCGGAATATTCAAAGAAATCAGTGCCTGCAAGGATACGAGGTATCCCAACTCGATGCAGGCGTCTGTTCTAGTCCGTGTGGCGTTACAGCATGCTTTACGATGGACTCGACTGGTTTTTCTTAGCTTTCGCACGGGAGCGGATCTTTTCCGCATACCCCGGTTTGTTCTCTTGCCGCACTCTGGCAATGGCAAGGTCATTCTCAGATACCGAACGTGTAATGGTTGACCCGGCGACAACAAAAGCGCCTTTACCCACAGTGACCGGAGCAATAAGGTTTACGTTGCTGCCAATAAAGGCATCATCCTGAATTTCAGTTCTAGCTTTATTATATCCATCATAATTAACGGTGATTGCTCCGCAGCCAACATTTACATTCCGGCCAACAGACGCGTCACCGATGTAGCTCAGATGCGAAACTTTAGAACCGTCACCAATGGTAGCATTCTTAATTTCCACAAAATCACCAATCTTTACCTCATCACCAAGAACAGCACCTGGACGTAAATAGGCAAAAGGCCCAACGGTAGTCCGTGCGCCGACTTGTGCCTGACTTAGTACGGAGTGCTTGATCACTGCTCCGTCTAGTATTTGGCAGTCTTCGATTTCACTCGCAGGTCCAATCTCACAATTGTCCCCAATCACGGTATTACCTTTCAGAAGCGTTCCTGGATAAAGAATGGTATCGGCTCCAATAATAACATCGGCTCCAATATAAGTAGCTGTAGGATCAATAATAGTCACACCATTCAGCATATGCTGCTTGTTGATGCGTTGTCTCATATGTCCTTCGGCTTCTGATAATGCGAGGCGGTCATTTACTCCAATAGACTCAGCAGGATCCTTCGCCTGGTATCCCAGAACAATATCACCTTGTGTCTTTAGAATGCCGATGACATCCGTCAAATAATATTCCTGTTGATTGTTACTGTTCGTAACCTTATCCAGAGCGGCGAACAATTTGGAGTTGTCAAAACAATAAGTGCCTGTATTAATTTCGCATACAGCAGCTTCTTCCGCAGTGCAATCCTTCTGCTCTACGATCTTTAGAACACCGCCGTCTTCACCGCGAATAATTCGTCCATAACCGGCTGGATGTTCCATCACAGCTGTTAGTACGGTTGCGGCTGCCTTACGTTGTTCATGAAGAGCCATAAGCCCTTCCAGTGTTTCCGTTGTTACAAGCGGTGTATCTCCGCAAATAATAATGGTTGTACCTTCTTCCTTGCCAAGCAAATCCTTCGCCTGCTTCACGGCGTGACCGGTACCTAGCTGCACTTCCTGCAGCACATATTCCGCCTTCTCGCCCAAATAAGCTTGAACCGCTTCTGCGCCATGCCCAACGATAACAATACTTCGTTCGCATCCGGTCGCTTTTACTGTATCAAGCACGTGCCCAACCATCGGCTTACCGCAAACGGGGTGCAGCACTTTATATAATTTAGATTTCATACGCTTGCCTTGACCTGCGGCAAGAACTACAGCCATTCTTTTCAAGAATGCCAACCTCCTACTCTTGAACTCACTACTGAATATATCTCATTCCGGGCAAAAAGAAAAGAGAACCATTAAGGCATGGCTCCCTTTTCTTCGAACCCCAATAAGAAAAACATTTATCACTGCCCTTTCGAAGATGTCATACATTCCTTCAATAGCAGCAGCTTCTCTTGCAAGATCAGGAAGAAATCCAAGAAGTTTGAACAGTCTGATCTTATAAAAATGGCATGACCTTAATGCCGCCAGCAAGGGCAGCAGTCTTTCAAGAAAGCTTAAGCTCCCTCTTCAATAACTTCTTCTTCTTCCGTAGCGGCGCGATCGTACTCGGCCAATACAGCGGATTGGATCTTCTCGCGTGTTCCCGACGAAATCGGGTGTGCGATGTCGCGGAATTCGCCGTCCGGTGTACGTTTGCTGGGCATAGCAACGAACATCCCGTTGTTACCGTCGATCACTCGAATGTCATGAACAACAAACTCGTTATCGATGGTAATGGATGCAATTGCTTTCATTCTCCCCTCAGAGTTGACGCGGCGGAGTCTGACATCCGTAATTTGCATGTGTGTGTTCACCACCTTTTTCCATCAGAGACTTGGTGTATAATTCCACACAGCAAAGCGAATTCCTTCTTTTTCATTCCAAAAAATGACTGTTAAAGAAGAATATTTTTGCGATACCATCGGTTTCGACATAAAACGAGAAGCTCTTTCAATATTCCTCACCGATTCGACAAATTCCATGTTACCTATACTATCCTTATGTTGCGAAAAAGTTACCGGGATGTGCCGAGATACGCTTCTCCTTGGAGTCGACCTCGCTCAGCTTCACAAGTGATACATAATCATGAAGCAGACGCTCTTCCCATTCTACCGCACCTGATTCTACCAGGACACCTACGCCGGCCACCTGACATTTGAACTCTCCCAGCAGATCAACCATGCCTCTTACGGTTCCACCCGCTTTCATAAAGTCGTCCACGATAAGGACACGTGATTTCTCCGGGAGTGCACGTCTGGATAATGACATCGTATGAATGCTCTTATGTGAACCGGATACATAGTTGATGCTTACGGCTGAACCTTCCGTTACCTGATGATCCCTGCGAACCAATACTACAGGTAAACCCAATTGAGCAGCTGTTGCATAGGCAAGCGGAATACCTTTTGTCTCTACGGTCATCACGGCGTCTATTTCTGCTCCGTAAAAAGCCGTAGCAATTATTTTACCCGCCTGCTCCATTAAAGAGGGCAGTCCCAACAGGTCTGACATATACAGATATCCACCGGGTAAAATCCGGTCGCTTTGTTCTAATTGGACACATAGTCCGCGGACGAAGGAAAGGGCCATATCTTTTGGCATTCTAGGAATAAAGCGTACACCTCCGGCTGCGCCGGCAAATGTCTGCAGCTCTCCCATACCTTCTCCTTCAAACACTTCTTTTATAATAGCCAAATCCTCACTAATAGACGATTTAGCCGATCCGTATCGGTCGGCAAATGTAGACAGTGGTAACAGGTCATGGGGCTTTTCAAGTAAAAATTGAGTCATATCTACCAAACGCTGACTTCTCTTAAGTTTTTTCACGGAACGCTCCTCGCCAAAACCGAATAATATAGAGAAATATATCACTTTTGTACGGGTTTATACAAGAAGAAACAACTTTGCCGTTCTTTAAGGAACATTTCCGTTTCACCTAGACAGGATAAATTCTAAGTCAACATCCGTACTGCATATACTTCCTTACAAAATCCCCGCAGCCCGTTGTAGATTCTGGCTACCTTGGATTGCTTGGAGACCAAACCAAATACAGTTGGACCGCTTCCGGACATCAGTACCCCGTCTGCACCTAATTTGATCATGGCTTCCTTCAGTTGCTGCACCTCAGGGTGCAACTTAAGAGTCACTTCCTCCAACACATTCCCGAGCTTATCGCATACGTCTTGGAAGTCCCCTTCCTCAATGGCCTTTCGCATTAGGAGGGATGAAGGATGCACACCAATGATGCTGCTGCGCAGGCGTCCGTACACCTCCGCTGTAGACACATTAATTGGGGGCTTCGCCAGAACGACCCAACATTGCGGCGGGCTTCCAATCGGTGTCAGCTTCTCACCGCGTCCCGTTGCCAGAGCGGTTCCTCCGGTGATACAAAATGGCACATCCGAACCTAACTCAGCTCCAAGCGCCAATAGCTCTTGGGTGGGAATATCAAGCCCCCACAGGCGGTTTAATCCCCGCAGGGTAGCTGCCGCATCACTGCTGCCGCCTGCCAGTCCGGCTGCTACTGGGATTCTTTTATCCAAATGAATATGTACGCCACTCTTTACATCGTAACGGTCTTTAATAAGCCTGGCAGCCTGAAATGCCAAGTTTTTCTCATCCAGCGGAATATAGCCGGCCTGACTTGATATTATAATCGAATCCCGCGGCATCTCTGACAGCTCCAGGCGGTCCGCCAGATCGACCATGGTCATAATCATTTCTACCTCATGAAAGCCATCCGGGCGCTTATGCAGCACATCCAGCATTAAATTTATTTTAGCCGGCGCTTTTTCATACATCTTCAAGGCGTTCACCCACCTTCATTTTTCCCTCAAAACAACTTAACATATTATATGAGAAACTTGTACCTAAGTCCATTCTAAAGTAAAACGCACAAAAGAACACCGCTATTTAAAGCCGGTGCCCTTCAAATAATCAAAACATGACATAAATGAGAACTACGATTTACGTGCGGCCTCTTCTGCAAGCTGAATCGCTCGCTTCACCATATTCCCTGCATCCTTCGCCTTAATACCGCCCCAACCCTCACGCTCAACGGTATCATAGAAGCCCAGATCCTTGGCCAGCTCCGTCTTAAGCTCATCAGACATCACACTCCGTCTTCTGCGGCTCATATTCGGTTCCTCCTTAGGGTATTGGATAACGTTCGTAATACCTCATTAGTATGGTTGCTGTTCACAGGAATCATGCACGAAAAAAACAGCCCCCCGAAGGAAGACTGTTTCTGAATCATTTAAGCTTTAATATACATAACTCGCATCTGCCCGTCATCTTCGCAGACTGTGATTTCCACAGATTCAGTAAGTATATCGGTATAACTGTAGGAGACACGTTTGAACGTTTGTTGCTCCTGGTCTAGTTTGACAATGAATACAGAAGGGTACGTTTCTTCCAGGACTCCGGTACGCTCGACGGTTTTACGGCGACCACCGTTTGCACGTAGCGTAATCTTATGACCGACATGAGCTTCGAGACTGCGTTTAATTTCCAACAGCGCGTTATTAGCCATTACCTGACGACCACCTCTTTCCTTGTCCATTATACATCTTTATATATCTCCTGTCAAATCAAATAAATAATTATAGATGATGTAAAAATGGTTGTCAACGGATTTTTTTTGCCCATGGGGAGTTACTCAGCTTCGCCCTTGTTATCGGAAACAAAGCTTGTATGTATACAAACTAAAAATAAGAAAGGGAGGCTTTTTAGCCCTCCTTTCTTAATAGAACTTAACGCTGCAACACTCTTCACATTACTGAGGGCGTTACCTTTAATGTAGATAGATTTTGAGGCCTTGGCATCCCGATTCGAAAGGTCCCGCGTGTCTCAATCCCGCCAACTCCTTGGCTGCCACTGATCGTATGGTTCAGTACGTCGTTCAGGTTAACGGTATCCCGAATAGAGGTGAAGGAAGCTTTGGCCGCTATATACACCGGATCTAAAGCATGAATTAAAATCCGCCCCGGGGAACTGGCGAAATTCGCCCCTGCGCCCAGCAGCGCTTCGAAATGGGACTGGCAGGCCCCGGCTACAATAGTCAATGCATCAAAGTTCCGCTCATAATCCCGAGCAATTTGAATCGCCGTTACAAAGTTTTGCGAGTTTTTATAGCTGCTCAGACTATATAAATCATATGCCGCATGATGTTGCTTCAGTACTCCGTCATGGCCCGTAATTACCACAATATCCGGACGTACACGGGGAAGAAGTCTGAACAAGGTATCCGCCATTGCAGATTCATGAACATGATGTCCTTCAGCGGGAATTCGCAATTGCTCGTATAAGCTAAGACTTTTGTTCAAATACGCCGGATCTCCGTCAAGATGCAGCACCTTCCCGGGTACTTCAAAATGAGACGCTTCTTTAGGAACTTGCTGAGTCCAAGCGCCAATTGCAGCCCCTAAACTTCGCTGGCTTTGCTCAAGCCTATCCTTCTGCAGTAGCGTCAATGATTCTCTTGCCTTAATCTGCGCTCTTTGTCCCCGCTCCGTAGTACGGGTAGGAGGCACTTGAATCAAGTCGTGGAGCGGAGAGTCCGCCAGCAGACGGAACTCTGTCCCTTTGATGACGGCCTTATTTTGTACTATATGCTCCACGCGAAAAGTCACATCGCCGCCATAGGATTTACGAACGACCAGGTCTCCCAAATTCATTACAACATCACCTCTACCCCATCCTATGGGCAAAGGTCACGGTTGGTTCTTATTCTGACATGTTTTTAGCCTAAGCAATCCCTGCTGCCAACAGAACGCCGCTGAGACGGGCATATTCCTCAATGCTAAGTGTTTCCCCTCTGCGGGTTGGCTCAATTCCAGCCTCCGCCAGTAATGCCTCCAGGCGCTCTCGGCCCTCTTGGGGGAAATAACGGGCTTTAAGATTATTGGCAATCGTCTTGCGACGTTGAACGAAACAAGCCTGTACCACTTCAAAGAAGTGCAACTCATCGGCAACCTCAACGGGTGGTTGCTGTCTTACCTTCAAACGGATAACCGCTGATTCCACATTCGGCTCGGGGATAAATACCGTTTTGGGAACTTTACAGACCAGTTCAGGCTCACTGTAGTATTGCACTGCAATGCTAAGACTTCCGTATTCTTTGCCACCTGGTGAGGCTGCCATTCGTTCAGCGACTTCCTTTTGAATCATGACCACAATATTATCTAAAGGCAGTTTCTCCTCCAGCAGCTTCATGAGTATGGGTGTAGTTACATAGTAGGGTAAATTAGCCACTACACTGACTCTCTCCACCCCGGCAAAGTCTTCCGCGAACAATTCCTTAAGGTCAACTTTCAAGACGTCATCATTTCGCACTTTAACATGAGGATAAGGGGACAATACATCCCGTAAAATAGGAATCAGCCTGCGGTCAATCTCTACAGCGGTTACAGCACCGGCTGTCTGAGCCAAACGCTCGGTTAAAGCTCCGATTCCTGGGCCAATTTCCAAAGCCCCTGCGCTGCTGTCCAGTTCTGCTGCTTCAACAATTTTGTCAAGAATATTTTGATCAATCAAAAAGTTTTGACCTAGACTTTTTTTGAATGAAAATTTGTAGCGTTGAATAATTTCCTTAGTTCTCTTCGGGGATGATATTTGCTCTCTGCCGTTCATGAAGTGAGACCTCCTAATTCAATTTGGGCGAGAGCCTGGGCAAATTCCTCCCGCGTAATGCCAAACATCGACAGCCGTTTATACAACTGTTTGCCGTTACAATAACCGATTCCAAGTAAATTCCCCAATGCCATTCTTCTTTCTGCAGCATGAGGATGAACCAGCATTCCCGCCTCCATCAGATCATCAATTCCAATAACAGGGATGGAACCTTCAAAAGCGGTATGCACATGCGCCAGTGCGTGTCGTATCGCTTCTGGTGAAGCATTCTCCACGCCGATATCTCCTTTGCGAGTTGCATCCTTCTCTGGAATAAAGGCATGTTTACAGCCAGGTACTTTAGCAGAGACGATCTTACGTATGCGTTCACCCGCATGGTCCGGGTCTGTCAGGATAATGACGCCTCTCCGTTCCATAGCCAGCGCGATTTTGGCGATGATGCTATTGTTCACGGCTGAACCACCCGTCTCAATCGTATCTGCCTCTACCGCCCGTTTCACAGCCACTGTATCGCTTTTCCCTTCAACGACAATCATTTCCTTAATCATAATATCTTCCTTTCGGTACAACTCCATACAACGCAAAAAGAAGAGGATTCGCCCCTCTTCTTTTTGGCTAAAGAATGTATAAGTGATGAGCGACAGCTCTGCGATCTTTGACGTTCCATATTCTGCTACTCATCACTATAGCTTATAAGGCGTTTTTTTGCAAAAAGTAACGATTAATCCAACTGCGGTTTGACCGGTCCAATCACATACACGGTACGTGACTTACGGCCGAAATTACGAGCATTGCTTAATGAATCATAATATACATCGATCTTATTGCCATTGATGGCACCACCGGTATCCTCAGCACGGCGGAAGCCTAATCCCTCAATATAAACCCACCATCCCATAGGAATAATATCTGGATCAACAGCAATCGTTCGACCTTCCGTTACGCGTGTTCCGGAGGCAGTACGGGTACCGATACCTGGTTCTTCCGAAGAATAAGCCGTCATTGAGACATTCTTAATTATTTTTTTGTAATCGAAGTCTACGCCTGCTTTACTTGCGACGTTAGTGCTGCTTGCAGACACTTTAGTTGATTTGGAGGTCGTTTTAGAAGTTTCTACTGCAACAACAGGCTTAGGAATAGCTTTGGTCCCTATGGCAATGACTTTATCTTTGGTTACCGTTTGTACTTCCTTTCCAAGCATACGCATGGAGGCAAGTACTCCGTCTTGATAGACCTTTTCGATATGCTGAATCATTACACCGGGTTTGCCGGCCTGTGCTACTCTGACTGTACCCTTAGGAAGGGAGGGGTCCGCTGTCTTGATGATCCGGAAAGGTAAACTCTCCGTCCGCTCTACGATTTGCTTGTTTATGCGGACAATTTTGATCTCCATGTTTGCGGCTACTGTGGTGTCTAACGAAGGAAAAATCTTATCAGAGCCCTTTAATGCAATTCCAAGCTTGTTAATCGCAAGGCCAATGGTGCTCTCGGTTGTAAAGAGTGTCTTGGTCTCTCCATCGGCAGTAAGGCTAACCTGCTTCGCACGGGTAATGACGACACGGTCACCATCCTGTAACTTATCACTAAGCCCTAGAGAAATTTTGTCATGCGGCTGCAGCGAAATCTGTTCCTTCGCCAGCACATCACCTAGAAGCGATTCGCGGGTTTCCAGCGCCTGGACTTGCCCGTCTATTACTAAAACAAATTGTTTGCTGCTTTGACCGTGTACGTACAGCAGAATTAATAGCGCGATAGCGATTGAAACCACGCCTGCAAGTGAAAGTACGCGCAAATTCACTTGCTCCCACCGTAATGCGTAAGACCTGCTGGATGATTGTGAATCATGGGATACCTCTGGTTGGAATACGCCCATTCTCTCCATCCTCCTTACATAGCCTCGTCGTCTACTAGTTTTACAAGCTGACTGAATATGTTCTGACGATAACTATTTGAGATTGTCACAGGACACGCCTACATTTCTCTTTGCGTCTCCTGCTCATGGATCGCCTGCCCGGCATAGCTTCTCCCACTCCTGTTGTATAACAGTATGTCGGAAACATTCACTTTATTCAAAACAAAAGAAGCCTAAAAGAGTACTTATGAGGACTCTTTCGTGGCTTCTCCGGTGTAAGAATACGCGAGAATGTGTATGCACGAGGTTTCCTCTCTTACTTGCGCTTACGGGGTTAGCTGTCGGGTTCGGGCGAAAGAGAGACGCCCTATTTCAGGTCACCCGCTCACGGCGGTTGCCCTTAAATTCACCCCAAAGACCACGTAAAGAAATCAAATATTGTCTGCGGCATGCTTCTTGTGTACTCTATGTACGGCGATACAGTACGGCATGACAATATTGGTTCCCCCGTTCTCCATACGGAGACTCAGCGAGACGATCCATGAATCAATGGCTGTTTACAAATATCAACAGCTCACTGCACTGAAAAGATGATAACGTGTTTTGATGCATGTTGTAAAGTCCACTTCAAGCACGTTTACGTAAAAAAATGATTAAAATATTGTAATATTCGGCCGTTTTTTCATTAAAAAAGTTTAATATATCGTCTATACTCTTTTTTTCGGCCCATTTACTCCCGTTTTCAGACAATCCCAAATCGTTCCAGTGCGTTCGCATACGTAATTTGAGCCATTTCCTCCCAAGTTATTCCTTTTATTTCCGCGGCTGCCTCCGCCACAAGCTTCACATGTGCGCTCTCATTTCGCTTTCCACGGAAGGGATGAGGGGTTAGATATGGAGAGTCTGTTTCGATAAGCAAACGGTCTAAAGGGGTCTGGGCAAGCACCTCTTTGGGAACTCTGGCATTCTTAAATGTGATGGGTCCCCCAAATGACAAATGAAAACCTAAGTCCAGACATATTTTGGCAGTTTCCCAGCTGCCTGAGAAGGAGTGCATGACGCCTCCAACCTCATTTGCCTTCTCTTCCCTCAGGATTCTAACCACATCCTCATGCGCATCTCGATTGTGAATGGCTATCGGCATGCCCAGTTCACGGGCCAAGCCAATCTGCTGTCTAAATACATGTTGCTGAACATCCTTTGGAGATGTATCCCAGTGATAATCAAGTCCGATTTCCCCGATAGCCACCACTTTTTTATGGCTGCACAAGGAAGCAATCCATTCCAGATCATGTTCTGTCATGTTGATGGCGTCTACCGGATGCCATCCGACTGCTGCATATATGAAATCATAAGATTCAGCAAGCTTCATCGTGGAGGGAATCGTCTCCCTATTGAATCCAATATTTATCATTTTGCTTACTCCGGCTTTCACTGCACGAGCGATGATTTCGTCGCGGTCTTCGTCAAATTCCGGAGCATCCAAATGAGTATGTGTGTCAAAAAGAAACATGTTTTGCTCCCCTTCCGGCTTGTATATTTCTATGAACATTTCATATTATTTTTGTATTACCTTCTGAATAATTCTGCAATCGACGAAGGCAGCTGCGCAATTACTTTATCCAGCTTGTCCTGGGGAAAATAAAGGTGATATCTTCCACGATGAATGCCGCTTATTGAGCGCACAATATCGGAAACCTCAGAGATTTCCCGAAGTCGCTCCTGCCGGTCTAACAGCAATATTTGCTTGCTGTCAAAGCCCTCGCCTGGACGGAATACGTCATACGGAAGATCCGTGGGAAAATCCACTTCCAAGTCATACTCCGGATGGAGTCCCGCTGCGCCAAAGCTTCGGCGGATTTCGTCAATGGTTTCCAGATCAAGGTTCTCCATTTCCACATATTTATACAGTTTACGATGGATGAATCGGTTGCACAAGTCACTCAGCAATTCATCCTTTTCAAGAGTCCATTGCATAAACGCCGTTTGAACAAGCGCCTCATCTAACAATAAATATTGCTCAACTGTCACCTCACCTCGAAATAAGTCACTGAGCGGTTCTATCATGAACTTGAAATTAAATTCCTTTTGAACAAGCTCCTTAGCTCGCCGGAAGATCTGACGCAAAATAATTTCAGAGCTTCGCGTAACCGGATGAAAATATACCTGCCAATACATCTGATATCTGGACATTAAATAATCCTCAATAGCATGCATACCCGATTCCTTCACTACAACTCGTCCATTGTAAGGGCGAAGCACCCGCAAAATACGATCAATATCAATAGTTCCGTAATTTACACCCGTGTAGTATGCATCCCTAAGCAAATAGTCCATACGATCCGCATCTAGAGGACTCGAGACCAAATTCACAACAATGGCATGCTCATAGGTTTTAGAGATGACCGAAGCTACTTTATTTGGAAAATCCACTTCTACATCCCTTAAGATTTCAGTAATCTCCGTGTTTTCTAAAATAATTCTACAAGTCCAATCCTCATGGTTCATATCAAAAGCTTCCTCAATGGAATGTGAAAACGGACCATGCCCTAAATCATGAAGCAACGCTGCACATAAAGTGAGCAATCTTTCCTCCGGTATCCAGTCGCCATAGCCGCTTCTTTCAAACTGGGAAATAATTCGTCTTGTAATTTCGTACACACCGAGAGAATGTGAAAAACGGCTATGCTCCGCACCGTGGAAGGTGAAATATGAAGTGCCTAATTGGCGAATTCGGCGTAAACGTTGAAATTCCTTCGTATTAATTAAGCGCCAAATGATGGTATCCTGCACGTGTATATAGTTATGAACCGGATCTTTGAAAACCTTTTCTTCAGTGAGCGGTTGTTTCATGAAATCAGCTCCTTAGTATCCATAGGGTTTGAAGGATTCGCCTTGTCTTTGTATGACAGTTAGTGTCTTTGAATAGCAGTTGGTGTCTCTTGATGTCGAATAGTGTCGAAATAAGGACTTCCAAATTATTAACCTATTTTTTTACAATATATTGGCTATTTTACGAAGAAATAAGCGTTGTATAGAGAAAATTATTAAATAAACTTTAAATTTCTTGAAAAACAGGTTGACTGTTTTGGGAATGGTTGGTATTATAAGTATCATAAAACAGAGAACAATGTCGAATAATGACACTTTTGATTATTTATACTAATGATTACTTTACGATTTTTATGATTTTGAGAGGAGCAATAAATATAATGATGAAATCAACCGGTATTGTGAGAAAAGTAGACGAACTTGGACGGGTAGTTATTCCTATTGAATTGCGTCGTACACTAAGCATTGGAGAAAAAGACGCCCTTGAGATTTATGTAGACGGTGAGCGTATCATGCTCAAAAAGTACGAACCAGCTTGTATCTTCTGTGGTAATGCTGAAAATGTTACCTATTTCAAAGGAAAAATAGTTTGTCACGAATGCATCTCTGCTATCCCTACCCCTGTGACAAATTAGAACTAATAGTATATAATAGGACTTATCAAATTGTTAATTCTAACCTTTTTTATATCTCCTTAACCTCCCGCATATACGGGAGGTATTTTTTTGCCTTTTTCACCCTCCCAAACCCTCCCTACAGGGAGGGCCCCAAGGGCTCCGCCCTCTGGACACCCGGAATTTTCGGTTAAACAAGGGAGTACGAGGTGAGAAGTAAGTACTGGCGAGGGAATCGGTTCTTATCGGGTTCCCCTTACGGGAGCACCCTCAGAACCTTACATACTAAAGGCTCCGCTCTGTGCAAGCACAATCGCTGCTCTCCCTGTGGGAATCGCCAACTACTCCAAGGCAATGACGCTCTCCCTTCGGGAATTGCCAACTACTTCACTCCTTTGACAATAGGGAGTTATAGATATCTCTTTTCGAAACACTGCGGTCAGAGGCCACTTTTTTCATAGCTTCCTTGCGTGGAATATCTAATGCCTCGTAATGGGTTACGTGCTCCTCGACGCTTAGCTTACGCCACCATGCAGACTCTGCGCTTTCTGCCTCCTCCTTGCTCTCACCTTCTACAACGATGACATATTCCCCAAGAGGTGGATGCTCTACCAGCCATTCACTGCATTCCTCAATAGTTCCCCGTACGAACTCCTCATACCGCTTGGTAAGTTCACGGGCTAGAACAATCCTGCGGTTACCGAATGCCTCCAGTAAATGGACAAGGGTCTTACTGACTCGATGAGGGGACTCATAGAATAATAATGTCCCTTGTGTGGATCGAAGTGTGGCCAATACCGCACGGATATCTTTGCGCTCCCGAGGCAGAAATCCGGCAAAAGTAAAAGTTGAGGTAGGCAGTCCTGAGGAGATCAAGGCCGAAAGAGCTGCGTTTGCTCCGGGTATGGGAATGACCGGAATCCCCTCTTGAATGGCGAGTGCTACAAGATCGGCTCCAGGGTCAGAAATCGCCGGCAGACCAGCATCGCTGACAAGCGCCAAATTTTTTCCTTCTATTATATACCGAATTAATTCAGGCCCGCTCGCCCCCTTATTATGCTCGTGATAGCTGAATAACAATGAGGGTGAAATTTCAAAATGACTTAACAATTTACGGGTTTGCCGCGTATCTTCAGCAGCGATAATATCGCATTCCTTCAAAGTTCGAACGGCCCGGAAGGTCATGTCCTCTAAATTTCCAATTGGTGTAGCCACGAGGTATAGCGAACCTGTTCCTTCCGGTTGGTGTCCATCATCTCTAACATGAAAACTGCTTTGGCGTGTTAATGTCATGATTTACCCTCTTTAGCTCCGTAGTAGATATCCAAAATCTCCTGGCAGTATTGATTGTCCTCATTATAAACGATCAATGGAGGCTGTAGACGAGCCTCAGGCTTTCCGTCACGTATGGCTTCAATAAGTACCATATTAGCTTCCATATGAGCACGAGGGTGTACAAACCGAATGATTTTCGGTTCCAGCCTGTATTGTCTCATCAAAGTCATAATATCCACCAGCCTTTGCGGCTTATGAACCATACTCACCTTGCCTCCGGTACGGACTAGACGGACACAGGCCTGAATAACCTCTTCCAAGGTGCAGCCCAGCTCGTGACGCGCCATTGCCTGATGAGTATTCAGCTTAAGATCACTTCCGTTAAGCGGCATATAAGGTGGATTAACCGTGATAGCATCGTAAACACCATGACCTTCCACCTTATACAGCTCACGTAAATCTCCTTCATGTATGATAACTCGCTCTTGAAGCCCATTAATGGCTACACTTCTGCGGGCCATATCCGCAAGGCGTGGTTGAATTTCAATTCCTTCTATAGATGCTTTGGTACGTGTAGTAAGCAGCATCGGAATAACTCCGTTGCCCGTACAGAGGTCAAGAACACGGCCTCGAGGCGGAACACTCGCAAAACGTGCCAACAGCACCGCATCCATGGAAAAACTGAATACTTCATCACTTTGGATAATGCGTAAATCGTGAGTCAACAAATCATCTATCCGCTCGGACGGCAATAAAGGAATAGGTACTTCATTTAATGGGTTCATTCTTATAATCTCCTAAAAAGTTATATTAAATCTGATGAATCTTATCAAAAAAACCGTAGGCATGGTTCTCCCTACGGCTGAATATCCTTATTTATTAAGAAAAGACAGACAGAACAGACAATCGCCCTCCGTACGCAAATGTCCAAAATAGACATTGCAAATATGGAACCCTTCATGATAAAGCCGGGCTAAATTATCATAACCTTCCCCGACAACCTCCTCAGGACCTTCACCAGTAGTCAAAATTGCTGCCGGATCCGCAGAGTCTGCTGCGGGCGAGTCAAAGGGTATCGGTGCTTCTCTTTTTAAAATCTTGCGTAGCTGCTCATTCTCCAGACTAAGCCTTTGATTAGCTTCCATCAAATCTTTTACAGTCTGTTTCCAATTACTAAGATTGGTTCGCATGCTCTCCATCTGAGCTTCCATATCCTGCATGTGTGCAAATATATTTTTTTTCTCCAAGTTTCCACCCCGAAAGTAACCTTTAATGGTTTACTTGACGACAACATCATCCATTGGAAGTTCTTTAACTTTGCCCACTTCAAACAACTGTACATGAACTGTGCGGCTTCCAGCATTAATTCCTACTACCTTACCATCTCCAAGGGAGGTGATTACTACTTTACCAACCGCAGGCATTTCTTCCTTAACACTTTCATAATTATCATGCTCAAATTTCAGGCAACACATGAGTCGTCCGCAAAGTCCGGAAATCTTAGTTGGATTAAGCGAAAGATTCTGATCCTTAGCCATTTTGATCGACACCGGTTCGAAATCACCCAGCCACGATGAACAACACAGAACTCGTCCGCAAGGGCCCAAGCCCCCCAGCATTTTTGCCTCATCACGAACACCAATTTGGCGCAGTTCGATTCGAGTACGGAAGATGCTGGCTAAATCCTTTACCAATTCCCGAAAATCAACGCGACCCTCGGCTGTAAAGTAAAAGATAATCTTATTTCGGTCAAATGTGAATTCCACATCGACAAGCTTCATTTTAAGCGCATGATCACGAATTTTATTCAAACAGACCGTGAATGCGTCCTTTGCTGCCCCTTTGTTCTCTTCCACTACACGAGCGTCAGTATCACCGGCGATACGCATAACCTTCTTAAGCGGAAGAACCACATCTGATTCCTGTACTTCTTTTTTGCCTATAACGACTCTACCATATTCGATCCCGCGAGCCGTCTCAACAATGACGCACTGATCCCTTTCAATCGGGAATTCAACTGGATCAAAATAATATATTTTACCCGCTTTTTTAAAGCGGACACCTACTACGCTATACAAAAACTAACCCCCTTGTATGCCGGTAAAAAGAACCCGAGCCGTCCGCTCCCCGATGATTCATGCTTGTCCTTTCTCATCCGTTAAACCGATACTTCTGGTTAAAGCGACATCCGGAGGATATATGCAAGCACAAATAATAATTATCCATCAACTTTCCAGACGAATTAAAAATTGTTCCAAACACAACTGGGCATTAGCATTAGACCGCAGCTTTTTTGTGCTTTCAGCCGCAAAGTCCATATAAGCTACCCACTCTGTTGCATCGCGGAGATCTGCGTGCCTGGAGATGAAGTCTAACTGATCTATAAAAACAATACTCTCGTGCTTTCGGTACAGGAAGTAGAGCATATCTTTGAACCATAGGTGGAACATGCTGAAAAGGATGTCCAAATGTTCACCAAGCCCGGTCTTGAACAACTTCTGCCCCACGGTCGCCACCGCAGAACTTCCCTTGCCCAAAGACTCCTTTGCTAATTGTAACATTAGATTTCTCATTTCTGCAAACCAATTCTGTTGCAAAAGCTCTCTGCAGCCCTCTAATCCTGAAGTAAGGGATACCGCACACCGGGCTAGAGGAGCAGGAATGCCCTCACTTGCCAATGCCTGAAGCATAATTTCCGGATGCAAGGGACTAAAGGGAATGCGTTGGGTGCGCGATTGAATGGTTGGCAGTAGTGAACGGCTGTTGTCAGCTATTAGTATACCAACAGCTGGTGCAGGCGGTTCTTCTAAAAATTTCAACAGACTGTTGGCGGCTTGTACCGTCATTTTATCTGCTTCATCTATAATATACACCTTTGGGTTTGGACTTCCGGAACGGTAGGAAAAAGCCCGCTGCAAATCTCGGATCTGATCTATTTTGATACTGGCTCCATCTGGTTTAAGGAGCTGAAGATCCGGATGGTTGCCATGCTCCACCTTTCGACATTCCAGACATTCCCCGCAAGCATCATCCTTAGACTTTATACAAAAAATAGCCTGTGCAAACGTAAGGGCGGTCTTCATTTGTCCACTGCCGGCCGGCCCACTGAATAAATAGGCATGGCTTACAGCTTCTTTACGCAAAGCATTTTGAAGCAGCCGCTTGGCATTCTCCTGGCCCAATATATCATGAAAAGGCATAAATTCCTCCTGAACTTTTAAAAAGAAAGGTTAATCAACATTCCACGAATTTCCCCAACCCGTCCCAATAAATCAATACGGCCCTCTTCACTTTCCAGTAAATCGTCCGCTAAAGATAACAAAGCCTCATCTATTTCATCAAGAAGCTTATAACGCTTACCACGGCCGCGGCGATCCCAACCCCGTGTTTCCTTCAGAACAACACCTCGTCTAGCTGTTTCCTCCAGAAATCGTTTGATCATTGTCCGATAAATAGTTAGTTCACGTATGGTCATCGATTTGGACAACCGATCACCCTGTACCTGAATATCCTTAATCTGCCGGGTTAACTCATCACGCGTTGCCTGTTCACCCTGTTGCTGAAATACGTCAGAGAAGTTTTTTTGCTTGACTGGCCTATTTGCGCCTTCGACATTAGTCAGATCACTCTTAAGGGGCCTATAGCCCGGATTAATTTTCACAGGAATTCCCCCATAACTCTTTCTTCGGCGTATTAAGGGTCCCGCCACGCAGAAACGGTCTGTACAGTTGACTTACTAACGTAAACAACCGTTTCTGCGGTACTGTTGATTTAATAATGCTCAAAACGATCGACAGGAAGCACGAATACGGTAGCTCCGCCAACCTGTACTTCTACAGGCAGCGGCAAATATGAATCAGTCGTGCCACTCATTGGAGTCACCGGAGTCACAAGCTGCTCACGAACCTTACAACTGTTACGGATGACATTCAGAACACTCTCAACCTGGATGTCCTCGATCCCTATCATAAACGTGGTATTCCCCGCCCGTAAAAATCCGCCGGTACTTGCCAGTTTTGTGGCACGGAAATTAGCCTTAACAAGCTCACTCGACAAACGATTGCTGTCCTTATCCTGGATAATCGCAATGATTAATTTCATCTTTGCATCCCCTCCTTGAAGTTTGTAGTAACCTGTAATTCTTTATCATATGAATTTCTGCCCATAATGTACTGATGTTATATATTAGACAAAACTCATTGAAAATCCTTTAATATCCTCACTTCCAGCGTTCGTATAATATCCTGTTCTACGCTGTGAAGAGGGCGATTGGCATCCAAAACAACTATACGCTCAGGATAGGCTGCTGCCACTAGCTGGTACCCTTCCCTAACCTTACGGTGGAATTCGACACTCTCCAAATCCAAACGATTCACTTCACGTTCCTGATTTGCAGCAATTCGGGACAAGCCAATCTCAGGCTCAATATCCAGATAGAATGTAATGTCGGGCATCCGGCTACCTATCGCAAAGCGATTAATGTTCCAGACTTCCTCTATTCCTAGTCCTCTGGCATACCCTTGATACACAAGACTGCTGTCTACAAAACGATCACAAAGTACAGTCAGCCCCTCTTTTAGAGCCGGTTCGACACGTTCCGATAAATGTTGGCTTCTGGAAGCTGCATAGAGCAGAGCTTCTGTCCGTGCATCCATAGCCGTGTGGGCAGGATCTAGAATAATGGACCGTATTTTCTCTGCGATCTCAATTCCACCAGGCTCACGGGTAATCAGGTAAGGCATGGATCTATTTTGCAAATAGGCGGCTAGTCTTCCCATCACTGTGGTCTTACCGGAGCCCTCGCCGCCTTCTAATGTAATAAACAATCCTTCGCGGGCCACTTATACCTCTCCGCCTTTCCTAATGTTGTACACTACTATACTTCCTAATGACGGATCAGCTGCAGCCTGAAACTTGGCCCCTGCACGAGATAAAGCTGTTAGTCTGCTGCATATCCCGCTGGTAATCCTTTCACCGGGGTACACTAAGGGGATTCCAGGGGGATACGGAGTGACCATTTCTGCAGCAATTCTACCCACGCTGTCCTGCAGCAGAATACTTTCTTTCTCCCCAGCAGCCACAGGCTTAAGGGAGAAAGGGACCGGTGCCGAAATGATATTATCTTTGTAATTGTTCCACGTGGAAATATTCACTTTGTCCGAATTTGTGTTAGATATGAGTTCTTCCACCGCTGAGCTCTGGTTAATAGCACACGAGGCTAATGCTAATATCGTACCCCCTGTAATCTCGGATTCTAACTCGATGTCTATCTCTCTCAGGGCATCAAGGAGACGAATCGCATCTTCCACTCTGGAGCCTAGGCTGAATGCGAGCACTACGTGCCGGTCATCGCTCATCTCCGGCACACACCCCCGGGCTTCGAGCCGGCGCTGCAGCTCGAACCCGCCCAGGACCCCGGTGACGTCATAAATGACGGCCTTGAAAGGGTCCTGTGTGACATACGCCGCCTCTCCCGGCGGCGTGATTGCTACGGCGGAGGCTGCGCGGCCCCCGCCGGAGTGCTGCAGCGGCGGTGCCGGCTGCAGCAGCCCATAGCGCGGCAGCTCCGCCAGGCCGCGCCGCAGGGTATTCACGGCGGCGAGCCCCGCCGTGAAGGCCTCCGGCCCCTGGCTGTGCACCAGCCGCCGGGCCAAATCGAGCGAAGCCATCACGGGGTATGATGGGCTGGAGCTCTGGACCATGGCGAGCCGCTGCCGCAGCAGGGCGCGGTCGAGCCGCGGCCCTTGTATATGCAGCATGGCGCCCATGGTCAGCGCTGGAAGCATCTTATGCGTGGACTGCACTACGCCGTCCGCGCCACAGAGAAGCGCCCCGGCGGGCAGCGCGGGGTGCAGCCCGTAATGCGCCCCATGGGCCTCGTCAACCAGCAGCGGTACACCGCAGCTGTGGCAGGCCTCTGCTAGGGGCGCAAGATCAATGCCCATGCCGTAATAATTAGGCATGGTGATCAGGACACCTGCGGCATCAGGGTGAGCTGCCAAAGCAGCCTGCATTGTCTCTACCGCCGGAGCTACGGCAATCCCGCTGTCAGGATCCAGCAGCGGTTCCAAAAACACAGCCTTCACCCCACCCAGCATCAACCCGTGAATCACAGATTTATGCACATTCCGCTGCAGAATCAAGGTCATTCCCGGTTCTGAGCATACCGTTAGGATCAGTGCCAGGTTACCAGCTGTACTTCCTCCAACCATAAAAAAGCTTTCCTCTGCTCCAAAGCAATCTGCCGCCAGTTCCTGCGCTTCCTTTATAACTCCTTCTGGGTGATGCAGATCATCCGTACCGGTAATCTCTGTAACGTCAGACCTCATAACTTCGCTTAGAAAGCCTGCGCTGTAAGCGTCGCTATATGCCCGTCCGTTTTTATGCCCGGGTACATGATAAGAAGTATTACCCTTTTCTCTATATAGTTCCAGCATTTCATATAAAGGCGCTGTATTGCGCTGTTCGTCATTCATCAATCTATTCCTTCCACAGCAGGCTTCCTTCTATTTTAACGCAAATGTATGAAAACGCCTATTACTCAATAGAAAACAGAGTCTTATACACAATAAAACGGCCTCTCCCGCAGGTAGCACGGTGAAGCCGCTTATGGAACATATCTTTATTCAACCGATGTGGCACCGTTTTCTCCACCGCCCACTCTTTTTTCGCTGCAAATATATGAAACGCAGCTTCTGTAATCACGCGTTCTTTTGCAGGCCGATCTTCTTCATGCGACCGATAAAAAAGCGATACTTAGCATCTTCAGCCTCTGTACGCACCATTTCCGCCTCGCAATCCTCACAAATAAAATGCGAGACAATCACAATACCTTCTTCTTTAACCTGCCCGCAAATGATACAAGCTTGCCCGTTTTGTTCTTCCATATAGCCATCCCACCTTGACTCTTTTAAGAACAGTATGATACACCTTCTATCATTTTAAACCCTTTCATAGTTTTTTCATATCCTAGGGTATCCTATATTATATATATTCTACTGTCATTCAGTTGGTGATTTTCACTTCCGTTTAATAAAAAGCCTTAAAATGCCGATATTAGGTACAAGACAACTTGTAAGGAGGTCAGCCTTTTTGTATGGAAGCCAATCCCAAAGGTTCAGCTACATTTTATCAATATAAGCTCATTCAAAAAAATAACATCTCTATTAGGATGCTGCGAATTTATCTAACGCTTCCTCTTGCATTTATTCTGCTGGAAACCTTATTTCTCTCCCGGCTAAGCTTACTCTATTTTATTATAGCAGCGCCTGTCGTTTTATGGATTCAGTATGTAATCTCACATTCAGTGCTGATTATCACAGGAAACCGGGTTACAAAGAAATGGAGGTCTTCATTCAGGCTTCCATGGATAGGTTATATGCCTGATCAATATATCAGTTACAGTCTGTTTAAAAGAGTCCAAATGCATAACTTTTGGATCGGCCTTTGTATTCCGGCCCTCTTTATTGTTTGGGCTCCACCCGCTTTTACCCTTTCGATGGCTCTATTCCACTTGTGGTTGTTGCTACCACGTTTATACGCTTTGTTCCGTCTAAATCTCGGTCACGAGCAAGGAATGTTGAAGTTCAGTCCCACCGATGCCTCCTATTACTCTCAGTAAAAAACTGCAGTTTTACATAGCTCAAAATAAAATGAACACCATCTCCCGGATGGCGTTCATTTTATTTGCTTTCTAGTCCTTTTATAGAGGTCTTTTTTTCTTTGGGTACCATAACTATGAAATAGTCGTCATGTACAGTTACATGAACGTTCAACCCATCCTTTTGAAAAACCCGGGAGGCACTATCCTCAGCCTTCTTCTGTTCAATCCAGCCCCATGCCTCAATTGCCTCTATATAAGGCTTAGGAATACTTTCTTTTTCCTTCAACCCTGGTAAAGAATAGCGTACATAATCCATAGCTACATTCGTAGTCATCCTATCTGGGGAGTTCGCTTCTTTAGGAACGGGAAAACTCTTCTCATTCAGTGCACCTTCAAACGATTGCCATGAAGGTTCCTTCGTTCCACAGCCTGCTATTAGTCCAACCACTATACAAAGAATGAATAGCGTCCAGAACCGTCTAGTTCGCATCATACCTTAAATCCTCCTTACCTCTACCATGCATCTAAAGACACAAGAAAATTCGAAATCGGAATTTTTGAGAGTAGTTCATTCGTATTAAGGTTTTGCTTAATATTTGCACATTCCTATTATACTTGTATCCAACGACCTGTCGGTAACAAAAATGTCACCCTATTTTGCTAGTAAATATAACCCTATATAACAAAAAACCACTGTTGAATGAATCAACAGTGGTCTCATGTGCTTGGCAACGTCCTACTCTCCCAGGACCCTTCGGTCCAAGTACCATCGGCGC
>NZ_JAUSTK010000029.1 GCF_030812855.1 Paenibacillus wynnii | reverse complement strand
TCCAGCGCCGATGGTACTTGGACCGAAGGGTCCTGGGAGAGTAGGACGTTGCCAAGCACATGAGACCACTGTTGATTCATTCAACAGTGGTTTTTGTGTTTCTTTTTTACCTGTGGAAATGCTGTGGATAATTACAGAAAAACACAGGAAACTTACAAACATGTGGATATATCATTTAACCGACTCAAATCGCCAAATTTGTGGGTATAGCAAGGGTTTATCAGTGTTTTATTATGAAAAACACAAGTAATCCACGGATCAATGTGCATAGGTAAAGGGGGGTGTGGATACATTCTTCTAAGATGTTGATAATTCGCCTGTTGGTGGTTTTTTACGCATGTTAAATTATAGCTTTAAACTGGACCTGTTGATAACTATTTCTATGAATAACTGAATCGTTTGATCTTTTACACAAGTGGCTTGCGCATCTGGATCTGCATCCATAGAATAAGAATAAATACATATTAATGAGGTGACATTTGTGGAGATCAGGCAGTTGCTTCCCGATGAATTCGAATCCAGTGTCAGTTTGTCAGAGTATGCTTTTCAATATACTCTTTCCGAGAAAGCTAGAGTAAAGGCGCAAAAAAGATTCAAACCAGAACGGGTATGGGGTATTTTTGATGAGGGAGAGCTAAGTGCTAAGTTGACATTACTGCCTCTGCAAGTATTCGTACAAGGGAGAGTCATTCCAATGGGTGGTATTGCAGGTGTGGCGACCTGGCCTGAGAACCGTAGACAAGGACTTGTGGCTAAGCTGCTGACGCATGCGCTCGAAAAGATGAATGAATCTGGACAACTTTTATCCTTTTTACATCCATTTTACGTGCCCTTTTATCGTAAGTATGGTTGGGAGATCTTCTGTGAATATAAGAAATACACCATTCCCGTTGCAAAATTTCCGCTGAAGACCGAGATTGATGGTAAGGTAAAACGTGATGTTAATGATATTAATGTAATGAGTATTTTATATACTGAATTTGCTTCCAAGTATAACGGGACATTAGACCGCAACCAGGATTGGTGGGAGAATGCAGTTGTGGATGAGGAAGGCCATGATGCGGTTTTTTACTCAACGTTAGGTAATCCGGAAGGTTATGTGCTGTATAAGATAGAGAACAAAGAGCTGGTCATTGATGAGTTTATCTATTTGAATGAAAAAGCTCGCCGTGGATTATGGACCTTCCTCTGCAATCATGACTCCATGATAACCCAGGCTTCGCTAAAGCTGGTTCCGGCTGATGACTGCCTTCCCTATTTACTTCCCGATCCGCGTATTCCTCAAGAGAATTACCCTTACTTTATGGGGAGAATTGTGAATGCCAAAGCATTTGTGGAAGGATATTCTTTTGCTGCAGGAGTTCAGGGTAAGGCAACACTTTGTATCAAGGATGACTATGCTCCGTGGAATGCCGGATTGTGGGAGTGGAGTGTGTCGGAAGAAGGCCAATCGTCCTTGGTACGGTCTGAGGGTGATTTTACACAAGCGGATTTGACCTGTGACATTGGAACATTTACGGTTCTTTTGCTTGGTTATAAACGTCCGGGGGAGATTTTCCAGTATGGGGCTCTAACGGGTAACCCTTCTGCGGTATCCTGGTTGGAAAAGGCTGTTCCGCGTGCACAAACGGCTTTATTGGACTTCTTTTAAATAGATGGGGAGTCATTTCATTGTTCAAAATGAAAAAATAAGAGCCGTCCTCTTGGCAATCCCAGAGAATATGCTATAATGTTAAATAAGTCAAAGAAAGTCAAAGTCAACGGAGTAAACAACTGGACTATAAGGAAATGCTAAAAAACCTATTAACACCCGCAGAGTATGTGAAGTACAGGGAAGTGGTCACACTAAGAAGGTCTAATGCACAAATATCAAGGAGTAGCCGGGATTCGGAATTTTACTCTTTGGTTAAGCTTCCTTATAGGTTATCGCCTTGCGATAGGTCGGTTGGACTCTAAGCTTATAACACTGGAGGATGAGTGATGCGTAATATCTCCGATATTATCGAACAATATCTGAAGAATATTTTGCATGAAAGTCCTGAAGGTACGGTGGAAATCCAGCGTAATGATCTGGCGGACCAGTTCTCCTGCGTACCGTCACAGATAAATTATGTTATTAGTACGCGCTTCACTTTGGAAAAAGGCTACCTGGTGCAGAGTAAACGCGGCGGTGGGGGTTATATTCGGATACAACGCTTTGAGCTTCCTCAGAATGTGGCGTTGTATGCGCATCTTAATCACACGATAGGCAGTGAAATTGACCAAAATGCTGCAGAAGGCCTGATTTATCAGCTAGAGGAAGCCTGTTTTCTAAGCGAGCGGGAAGCGTGCCTCTTACGCGCCGCTGTTTCCCGGGATTGCCTGACCATTAAGCTTCCGTATCGGGATGAGGTTCGTGCCAAACTTATGAAGGCGATGATCATTTCATTATTGGGTAAATAATTGTCAATCTAAGGGAGGGACTCCGCCGTTATGCTCTGTCAGGAATGCGGTGTCAAGCAAGCAACACTCCACTTCACCAAAATTGTGAACGGGGAGAAGACGGAATTTCATATTTGTGAGAGCTGTGCTCGAGAAAAGGGTGAATTAATTCCTGGAACCCCAGGAGGATTCTCCATTCACAGTTTGCTGTCGGGATTGCTCGATCTGGAAGGGCCGGGCAAAGAAAAGTCGGCCGCATCCAAGATCGCACAAACGCTAGCCTGCGAGGAATGCGGTATGACCTACTCCCAATTCAGTAAACTGGGGCGGTTCGGTTGCAGCTCGTGCTATAAATATTTTAACAGCGGTTTGGATCCTCTTTTCAAGAGGGTACACGGCAGCACCTTGCATGTCGGGAAAATTCCAAAACGAGCTGGTGCACAAATTGTGGTAAGGCGGCAGATTGAGGAAATGAAGCAGGAACTCGGAATCAGTATTTTGCAGGAAGAGTTCGAAAAGGCTGCCGAGCTTCGGGACCACATACGCCGACTTGAAAAAGAAATTGCACAAGAGTAAAGTCTTTGATATATAGGGAGGACACGACATGCCAAATCTTCGGTTCACCGAACAAGCACTCAGCGATTTTATGCGCAGTGGTGGCGGAAGCCATTCCGAGATTGTCATCAGCAGCCGTGTTCGGATCGCCCGTAATTTGCAGCACATTCCTTTTCCACTGCTGGCTTCATTGGAGCAATCAGAAGAGGTACTGGAGCAGCTTACTCCCGTATTTAGCGGAGAAGAGGCGACGGAATACGGTTCTTTTCAGATGGTGAGACTTGATGAATTAGAGGAGCTGGATAAGAAGGTATTGGTGGAGAAACATCTCATCAGCCCTAGTCTGGTCAATGAATCTAAGGGTGGAGCCGTCATGCTGAATGAAGATGAGTCCGTCAGTATTATGATTAACGAAGAGGACCATCTGCGCATACAATGTTTGTTTCCGGGCTTTCAGGTTCAAGAGGCCTGGGAACGCGCAACAGCTATCGACGATATTTTTGAAGAAACTGTTAATTATGCTTTTGATGATAAAAGAGGTTATCTAACCAGTTGTCCCACGAATGTAGGAACAGGACTTAGGGCTTCGGTTATGATGCATCTTCCTGCTTTGGTAATGAGCCACCAGATCAATCGTATCCTGTCTGCGGTTAACCAAGTGGGCTTAACGGTAAGAGGGATTTACGGAGAGGGCAGTGAGGCGGTCGGGAATATTTTTCAGATCTCCAACCAGATTACACTAGGCCAGTCCGAAAGCGAAATTATAGACAATCTTCAAAGCGTGGTTATGCAAATTATTGAACATGAACGAAATGCACGTGAACGTCTGCTTGCCGATTCCGCGCTGCGAATAACAGATCGAGTAATGCGCTCCTACGGTATTTTATCGTATGCAGCTGTACTTGAACTCAAGGAATCGGCACAGCGATTGTCTGATATACGGTTAGGAGTAGATCTGGGTATACTTCAAGGCCCTTCAGTTTCAATAATGAATGAGCTGAATGTGAAGACGCAGCCAGGATTTCTGGAGAAGATGTTCGGCGATGAAATGAGCACTACCGAAAGAGATATGTACCGGGCGAAGCTGCTCAGGGAAACTTTGGGGACCAAATATTAATTATAGATATTTATTATTCATGGAGGTGCAGGAGATATGATGTTTGGAAGATTTACGGAACGGGCACAAAAGGTGCTGGCGCTGGCGCAGGAAGAAGCCGTACGTTTGGGACATAACAATATCGGCACAGAACATATTTTGCTCGGTTTAATTCGTGAAGGAGACGGCATTGCTGCGAAGGCATTGATTGGTCTGGGTCTTGGTCTTGAGAAAATTCAAGATGAGGTCGAGCAATTGATCGGCAGAGGTCAAGAACAACCTACGAACATTGCTTATACTCCACGTGCCAAAAAAGTCATTGAGCTGTCCATGGACGAAGCCCGCAAGCTGGGTCATACGTATGTGGGTACAGAGCATATTTTACTCGGACTTATCCGTGAAGGAGAGGGCGTAGCTGCTCGCGTTCTAAATAACCTTGGAATTAGCTTGAACAAAGCCCGTCAACAGGTTCTGCAGCTTCTGGGCAGTAACGATTCCGTTTCGAGCCACAGCGGAGCTCCTGTCAACGTTAGTACACCAACGCTGGACGGTCTGGCTAGAGATCTAACGGCATATGCCAAAGAGGGCCATCTGGACCCTGTTATCGGCCGCAGCAAGGAAATAGAGCGTGTTATTCAGGTTCTCAGCCGCCGTACTAAGAATAACCCGGTGCTAATTGGCGAACCTGGTGTTGGTAAAACCGCTATTGCTGAAGGTTTGGCACAAAAAATCATCAATAACGAAATTCCGGAAACACTGCGTGACAAACGTGTCATGACCCTGGATATGGGTTCTGTGGTGGCTGGTACAAAATACCGTGGTGAATTCGAAGATCGTCTCAAAAAAATCATGGATGAAATCCGTCAAGCAGGCAACATTGTACTCTTTATCGATGAGCTTCATACCTTAATCGGTGCAGGCGGCGCAGAAGGTGCAATTGATGCATCCAATATTCTTAAGCCGGCTTTGGCCCGTGGAGAATTGCAGTGCATAGGCGCGACGACATTAGATGAATACCGCAAATATATTGAAAAAGATGCCGCTTTGGAGCGTCGTTTCCAGCCGATTCGTGTGGATCAGCCTTCACCAGAGGAAGCTGTACAAATTCTCTACGGATTGCGTGACCGTTATGAAGCTCATCACCGTGTAAAGATTACGGACGAAGCTATTGAGCAAGCTGTGAAGCTGTCCGATCGGTATATCCCGGATCGTTTCCTGCCGGATAAAGCGATTGACTTGATTGATGAAGCAGGATCGAAGGTAAGACTTAACTCTTACACCATTCCGCCGAATCTGAAGGAATTGGAAATGCGTCTGGATGATATCCGCAAGGAGAAGGACTCTGCTGTACAAAGCCAGGAGTTCGAGAAGGCAGCTGCCCTTCGTGATACGGAACAAAAAATCCGTGAAGAGCTGGATACAACCAAAAACCAATGGAAAGAAAAACAAGGCCGTACGGATTCCGAAGTTACACCAGAGGATATCGCACAAGTTGTGGCCAGTTGGACGGGCATTCCAGTAAGTCAGTTGAAGGAAGAAGAGACGGACCGCCTGCTTAATATGGAGTCTCTGCTGCACCAACGTGTTATTGGCCAAGATGAAGCAGTCAAAGCTGTCAGCCGGGCACTTCGCCGGGCACGTGCAGGACTTAAGGATCCGAAGCGTCCAATGGGTTCCTTTATCTTCCTCGGACCTACAGGTGTTGGTAAAACGGAATTGGCTCGCGCACTCGCAGAGGCCATGTTCGGTGATGAGAATGCCGTTATCCGTATCGATATGTCAGAATACATGGAGAAACACTCCACCTCACGTTTGGTCGGAGCGCCTCCAGGGTATGTTGGATATGAAGAAGGCGGACAGTTAACAGAGAAGGTTCGTCGTAAACCTTACTCCGTTGTTCTGCTTGATGAAATCGAGAAGGCTCACCCGGAAGTATTCAATATTCTCCTGCAAGTACTTGAGGACGGTCGTCTGACCGATTCCAAAGGTCGGGTTGTCGATTTCCGTAACACACTGATTATTCTTACTTCGAACGTGGGAGCACAGGCGATCAAGAAAAACTCAACGCTTGGCTTTACGGCAGTACAAGATGCGGGAGCGGATTACGGCAACATGAAGGGTAAAGTAATGGAAGAACTGAAGAAGAGCTTCCGTCCCGAGTTCCTTAACCGTATCGATGAGATTATTGTCTTCCACTCCTTGGATGAGAAGCATATTGCCGAAATCGTTACTCTTATGTCTGAAGAGCTGCGCAAGCGTCTGAAGGAATTTGATGTTGACTTCTATCTCACCGATCAAGCGAAGGCCTTCCTAGCCAAAGAAGGTTATGATCCTGCTTTTGGTGCCCGGCCTCTACGCCGCGCTATTCAGAAGCATATTGAGGATAGACTTTCCGAAGAGCTGCTAAAGGGTAACATTCAAAAAGGTGATTCACTCAACATTGATGAAGTCAATGGTGAGCTTGTAGTCACGAAGATTGAAGCCGTAACTCATGAAGCAGAAGTGCAAGCAGAAAAGGAATAACCTTTTGAAATATGAAAGTCCTCGAACCGATTGGGTTCGGGGCTTTTTTATTTATCTATTTCTTGAGATTGGTATGAATCCACTTGTTAAATAACCTTTCGTTGAAGGGACAGAAATGGTAAACTTTGAAGGAAGATAAAAATATCCACAATTTTAAGTTTGAACATCATAGAGCAGTGAATATTGTGAAATAATGTAGTAAGCCGGAGATTGATTGATTCCTCCGCCTTCAGATCGAAGGAGAACACATGGCTAAAGTAAAAACTAAATTTCAATGCACGGAATGCGGTTATGAGTCGGCAAAATGGCTCGGTAAGTGCCCGGGATGCCAGGCATGGAATTCCATGGTAGAGGAAGTAGAAAGCAGTGCCGTCAAAACCCAAGGAATGAATGCTCCTATATTTCAGAGTAAAGAAAAGGCGCAATCGATCATAAATATAGAAAGCGACAAGGAGCCTCGCATTCTTACCGGCATCGGAGAACTTAACCGTGTGCTCGGCGGAGGCATCGTTCCTGGCTCACTGGTGCTCGTGGGAGGAGATCCCGGCATCGGCAAATCAACACTGCTGCTGCAGACCTCACATGCTCTGACCGTACAAGGTTTGCGGGTCTTGTATATATCTGGTGAAGAGTCGGTACGCCAGACAAAGCTTCGCGCGGATCGTTTGGGTGCGCTTTCTGCTGAATTATACGTACTCTGTGAGACCAATATGGAAAGCATTGAGGAAGCGATTGAGCAGATTAAGCCTCAATTTCTTGTCATCGATTCCATACAAACGGTTTATATGCCGGAAGTAACAAGTGCTCCGGGCAGTGTGACTCAGGTGAGGGAATGTACGACAAGATTTATGCGTATCGCCAAAATTCGCGGTATCGCTACGGTGCTTGTCGGGCATGTCACTAAAGAAGGCGCGATAGCAGGCCCGCGGCTGCTTGAGCATATGGTTGACTGCGTACTTTATTTTGAAGGAGAACGTCATCACACGTATCGATTGCTACGGGCTGTGAAGAATCGTTTCGGTTCCACGAATGAGATTGGCATATTTGAAATGGGTGAGATCGGACTGACAGAGGTGGATAATCCTTCGGAGCTATTTTTGTCGGAACGTCCTCTGGGGGTGGCTGGCTCAACGGTTGTAGCCAGTATGGAAGGTACACGTCCGATACTCGTAGAGCTGCAGGCCCTTGTTGCTTCTACACACTTCCCTTCACCGCGGCGGATGTGTACGGGCATGGACCACCAACGTATGGCACTTATTATTGCCGTGCTTGAGAAACGAATGGGGATGTTCCTTCAGAATCAGGATGCTTATGTCAATGTCGCCGGTGGGGTGAAGCTGGATGAGCCTGCCATCGATTTGGCTGTGGCCATTAGCATCGCTTCCAGCTTTCGCGATATTCCGACGAAGCCGTTCGATGTTTTTTTTGGTGAAGTAGGGCTAACCGGCGAGGTTCGAGGAGTCTCGCGTGCGGAGATGCGTGTGAAAGAGTCTGCAAAGCTGGGCTTCCGGCGGGTGATTATGCCCGAAAAAAGTATGAAAGGCTGGAAGCACCCAAAAGATATACAGATTATTGGTGTCAGCACTGTAGCAGATGCACTATCGGTCGCGTTAGATTAGGGGGCACAGGAAATAATGAAAGAATACAACCAACTGGATAATATGAATGACTTGCTCAGGCTGGCAGCACCTGGGACACCTTTTCGGGAGGGTCTGGAGAATGTGCTTCGCGCAAAGACCGGGGCACTGATCGTTGTCGGATATAGTCCGGAGGTGATGGAAGTTGTCGATGGCGGATTTTCCATTAACTGCGACTTTTCCCCCAACTACTTGTATGAGCTGGCCAAAATGGACGGAGCCATTATCCTTAGTGAGGATTTAAAGAGGATATTGTACGCCAATACACAGCTGATACCGGATTCCTCAATCTCATCCATTGAAACGGGAATTCGTCACCGAACAGCAGAACGTGTAGCTAAGCAAACCGGGAAACTGGTGGTATCCATTTCTCAAAGGCGGAATATAATCACCTTATACCAGGGCTCTATCCGTTATGCATTGAAAGAAATCGGGGCCATTCTAGCGAAGGCGAATCAGGCGATCCAGACGCTTGAGAAATATAAAGCCGTTCTTACTCAAGGACTTACCAATTTGTCGGCTTCAGAGTATGAGGGAGCTGTGACTGTACCTGAAGTAGTGGGTGTGATCCAGCGTGTGGAAATGGTTCTGCGAATTAAGATGGAAATCAAGCGTTACATCAATGAATTGGGGAATGAAGGCCGGTTAATTAGCATGCAAATGGAAGAACTGGTTGGAAATACAGAGGAAGAAGCATGGCTTCTTTACAGAGACTATGCAAGAGAAGAGGAAGAAGAGGGAATTCGGGAGATTATCGCCGGACTCAAAAGAGCCAGTGATGATGAGCTGATGGATGACAACCACATCGCACGCCTGCTTGGCTATTCACTAACGGCAATTACCTCAGAGGAAGCGGTAACGCCACGCGGATATCGTCTTCTAAATAAAATACCGCGGCTGCCAAATGTTATCATTCATAATCTGGTGGAGCGCTTCGAAATGCTGCCGAATCTGATGCGGGCGAGCATTGCGGAACTGGATGAAGTGGATGGAATTGGAGAAGTTCGGGCGCGCAACATTCAGGACGGATTAAAGCGTTTGCAAAAGCAAGTTCTTATTGACAGACAAATGTAAATAACATACAATCACGTAATGTTGGAGACGTTAAAGGCTCAATGAAAGTGTAGAGGTGACGAAATGATAACAAAATCAATTCCGAGTCTGTTTACCATAGGTAATCTGATGCTTGGGATGTTTGCAATCATGATGGCGTTTGACGGTAAGCTCAGCATGGCCGCTATTATGATTATTATTGCAATGCTTTTAGACGGTCTAGATGGACGTGTTGCCCGCGCGCTTGGAGTGGAAAGTGAGTTTGGCAAGGAGCTGGACTCTCTATCCGATGTAATTTCTTTTGGCGCAGCACCTGCTTTTATTATGTATGTTACAAGCCTAAATGACTTAAATCCAGCTTTAGCTTGGACAGTAACTGCAATTTTTCCGGTGTTTGGAGCCCTACGCCTGGCCCGTTTTAACGTTCGGCCTGGAATTCCCGGGTATTTTATAGGTTTGCCGATTCCGGCTGCTGGTGGCGTATTAGCGACATTAGCGCTGTTCCATAACGATGTTTCTGCCCCATTTATGATTGTTGCTACATTACTTTTATCTTATTTGATGGTCAGTACTGTTAAATATCCAAATTTCAAAAAAATAGGTTTACCCAAAAAAGCGGTTGTAGGTGCACCATTAGTTATTGTAGTCGCCGTAGCCGTTGCAGTCGTTTTTCCCGAGCAAATTGCCAAGCTGATCTTTGTTCTTCTGGCTCTTTATGCCTTGTACGGTCTAAAGCAAAATGTGGATAGATTGACAGCCAGACGCCGACACCGCCGCAGAAGACGTTCTGAAGAAAAGGTGTATCACTCTAAAAACGGCTAAGCACCAATCTATATTCACTTCAAAAATACGTGTGCATTATAAAAAGGCTTTGTCATCCGATGAGGATAGCAAAGCCTTTTTTTTGTGCAGAGATGATAAGAGACGTTCTTAGGATAAATTAAATAGTCCGAGTGTGGCACATTTTTGCGATTCCTTGACCACAATCTCGTCCATATTGATGTTGAGTAAGTTACATAACGCCGACATGTAGAATAGTTCACGACCAAGTTCAGAACCGATAACTTCACGACAATTCTCGCACAGTTCCCCTAGTACGTGAGTACCAGCGGTTTCCTTTGCTTCTTCAAGTGTATTACCAGGCTCAAAGACCTGCTTGGATGCATGCAGTTCGATACAACCGCATTCGGTGACTGCTTTAACGACGGCACGGTTGACAGAAGCACTGCTTTGTCCATTTTTGGACAGGACATCCAGAAGACTTCGGTGACGGAGCAGCAATTCGGAAACTTGATCCTGAAAGGCCTGTAAACTTGGTGCGCTCATTATTCATTCACCCCTGGGTTCATAATTGAGTTCATTATATGCCACTCCACCTCTTCTTTTCAACAAGGAATAAGACATACACTAGACTTTATCGCCAAGAAGACCATTTATGTTAGAAAAAATAAGGGTTGTACGATTATCGTCCTAAAAATTGGAACATACTGGTGAGGAGTAGACCATTTTGGTTGGAGAATAAAGGAGGTGCGTAAAGAAATGTGGAAAAAAGTGATTTTGTCTTTTGCCGGATTGTGTGGGGGTTGGTTCGGTTATTCGTTATACCACATGGCGGAAAATGGATTTCCTGCTGGGATGGAACGATTATCAGCGGGTCTGCCAGTAGAAGGAAGCATTGTGTTTGCGATGCTGGGTGCCATTATCTTTTTGTTTGCTGGAACTCTGTGCGCGGAATGGGGAGGTACAAAGCTCCAAGAGGCAGTCCTGCATACTTCGCGTATTCCAATGAATGATTTGGCCGCGGGAGCTACGGGACTCATTGGAGGGCTTCTGTTATCTCTCTTGCTTTATCCTAGTATGACCTGGATGGGAACAGCGGGACAGCTGCTTCAGGTAGTTCTAACCGTAGCATGCGGTTACATGGGGCTACGTGTAAGTCTGGCGAAAAAAGAAGAATTAGCTTCTTTATGGACAAGCGGTCGGTGGGGTCCTCCTGTAGAGCCGGAAGGACGAGGCTTGGAAGAACACAAAATTTTAGATACAAGTGTCATTATCGACGGGCGAATTGCCGACATCTGCAAGACAGGATTTATTGAGGGTACAATTGTCATTCCGGAGTTCGTACTGGAAGAACTACAGCATATTGCAGATTCATCCGATCTGCTTAAGCGTAACCGCGGGCGTCGCGGACTGGACATACTCAATAAGATCCAGAAAGAGCTGGATGTAAAAGTGTTGATCTATGAAGGGGATTTCGAGGAAATTTCCGAAGTGGATAGCAAGTTGGTGAAGTTAGCCAAGGTTTTGCGCGGTAAAGTAGTTACAAATGACTTCAACCTCAACAAAGTATGTGAGCTGCAAGGGGTATCTGTTCTTAATATCAACGACCTTGCTAATGCTGTAAAGCCGGTTGTGCTTCCTGGTGAGGAAATTATAGTTCAGGTCATTAAAGACGGTAAGGAACATGGTCAAGGTGTTGCTTATCTAGATGATGGTACTATGATTGTAGTGGAAGGTGGACGCGAATATATCGGCACAACCATGGAGGTACTGGTTACAAGTGTTTTACAGACCTCAGCAGGCCGGATGATCTTCGCCAAACCCAAGCTATTGGAAAAAGCACAATAGATCTATCAGTTGAAAGGGTTGGAAATCGCCTGCTAAACACGTTATGATAAGGTTATATAGGAAAGACAGGAGCCTTGATCATGTCAAACAGTGTTGGCGTCGTCATTGTGGCGGCAGGCAGAGGAACACGTATGGGGACGGCGGAGAGCAAGCAGTTTTTGCTGCTGCAGGACAAGCCGATTGTCGTTCATACGCTTGAAGTATTTCAGCAACATGAGCTGATCTCCGAGATCGTACTGGTTACCGGTGAAGAGGATATAGATCGCTGCAAGGAATGGATCGCAGACTATAAGCTGGACAAGGTAATCGCTGTTATAGCCGGGGGTACCGAACGGCAGTATTCCGTTTATAAAGGGCTGCTGGAACTTAGAACCCAGTGGGTAATGGTACATGATGGGGTTCGCCCTTTTGTTCAACCCGATCAAATCGAAGCCTGTTACCGGCGTGCTGAGCAGGTTGGCGCATCCGTGCTGGCTGTACCCGTGAAAGATACTATTAAGCAGGTGGACGGCGCGGGCAGAGTTCTGTCAACGCCGGATCGGCGAAGTCTGTGGGCGATTCAAACCCCGCAGACTTTTCGTCTTTCTGAATTAAAAGCCGCCTATGAGTTAGCGGAACGGGATGGCTTTGTCGGAACAGACGACGCAAGCTTAGCAGAACGAGCGGGGATCTCAGTTTCTGTAGTTGAGGGAAGCTACAGTAACATTAAGATAACTACACCAGAGGATTTAGATTTTGCGGAATATACTAGAAGATCAAGAGGAGATGGACAGTCATGATTGCTGTAGGACAGGGCTTTGATGTACATCAGCTTGTAGAGGGACGCCCATGTATCATTGGCGGTGTGACAATTCCTTATGAGAAGGGATTGCTGGGTCATTCTGATGCAGATGTACTTTTACATGCAGTGACCGATGCCATTCTGGGTGCACTTGGTCTGGGTGATATCGGCAGGCATTTTCCCGATACCGATGAGGCTTTTAAAGATGCGGACAGTCTTAAATTATTAGAGCAGGTCTGGGATATGGCTCGTCAGAAAGGCTATCGCCTGGGGAACATAGATAATACCATTATTGCTCAAAGGCCGAAAATGGCACCTTACATTCCGCAAATGACGGAAATTATCGCCCGGGCATTGGGAGCAGATCCATCCAAGGTGAATGTGAAAGCAACCACTACGGAACAGCTTGGCTTCACGGGACGCGGCGAGGGCATTGCTGCCCAATCTATTGTCTGTCTGCTTCAAGATGTGATATCATCTTGAGATGGAAGATTTCGACTAGAAGTTTTAAACATATGAAGCGGAGGGAATGAAATGGCGGATGAAGTCCGGGTGCGGTATGCACCAAGCCCTACGGGACATTTACATATCGGAAATGCCAGAACGGCTCTATTTAACTATCTATTTGCCCGTAATAAGGGCGGTAAATTTATTATTCGGATCGAAGATACCGATGTGAAGCGCAATGTTGAAGGCGGCGAGGAAAGCCAGCTGAAGTATTTGAAATGGCTGGGTATGAGCTGGGATGAGAGTGTTGATGTGGGCGGAGAATACGGCCCTTATCGGCAGACCGAACGGCTTGATTTATACCGTGTGCATACACAAGACTTGCTGGATCGTGGCTTAGCCTACCGTTGTTACTGCACGGAAGAAGAACTCGAAGCAGAGCGGGAAGAACAAACTGCACGAGGAGAGACACCACGTTATTCCGGTAAGCACCGTGATTTGACGGAAGAGCAGCGCCAGGCATTCGAGGACGAAGGCCGTATTGCGAGCATTCGCTTTAGAGTTCCAGAGGACCGCACTTATACTTTCGATGATATCGTAAAAGGCAGTATTTCCTTCCAAACTAAGGAAATGGGCGATTTTGTTATCGTGAAAAAGGATGGCATTCCTACCTATAACTATGCGGTTGCTGTAGATGATCATCTCATGAAAATCTCTCATGTTCTCCGTGGGGAAGACCATATTTCAAATACACCGCGTCAGCTTATGATTTATGAAGCTCTCGGCTGGGAAGCACCCTTGTTTGGCCATATGACGCTAATTGTCGGTGATAACCACAAAAAGTTGAGTAAACGTGATGAGTCTGTTATTCAATTTATTGAGCAGTATGATGGATTGGGTTATTTGCCTGAAGCGATGTTCAATTTCATCTCTCTTCTAGGCTGGTCTCCTGAGGGAGAAGAGGAAATATTCAGCAAAGAAGAACTTATCTCTATATTTAATACAGACCGTTTATCTAAGAGCCCGGCCGTGTTTGACACAAACAAACTGGCTCACTTAAATAATCACTATATCAAACATGCTGATCCTGAGCGGATTGCTGCACTAGCCATTCCGCATTTGCAGAAGGCTGGAAGATTACCGGAGAAGCTTAACGAGGAAGAAGAAGCTTGGGCTAAGAGCCTTGTTGCACTTTATCAAGAGCAAATGAATTCTGCTTCTGATATTGTAGGTTTGTCGGAGATGTTCTTCCGCAGTCACTTGGAGCTGGATTCCGAAGGGGCTCAGATTCTCGCTGAGAGCCAGGTCCCGGAAGTTCTTTCTGCTTTACTTGCCAAGATTGAAGGAACTGAAGAATTCACTTCCGCTCATATGGCAGTTCTGATTAAAGAAGTGCAGAAAGAGACCGGACACAAGGGCAAGGCATTATTTATGCCGATTCGCGTGGCCTTGACGGGACAAACTCACGGTCGTGATCTGAATGTGACGATTGCGCTACTGGGCAAAAACCGTGTTGTTGAGCGCTTGAAATCGCAGATTAAAGGGGCTTAAGAATGTGTTAAAGGTAGGGAGACCCTCTTGTCAGTCCCCGCCCTTTTCGCTAAAATAGAAGAATATTAGAATAGCATTGATCAGGAAAAGTACGTGTACAAGGGCAGATGCCAGAGAGAATAACCAGGAAAGGGTCCTCCTTTTCAGGCTGAGAGTTATTCATTTGTCCGCCGCGGAACATGCGCCTGTGAGCTGCACGGTTGAGCGAGTCTCATTAGGAGACCTGTTAGTTCGTGCCGGGAACGTTGCCGTTAAAGACGCCAAGTGGGACGATATTGCCTATTGCTAGTACTAGTAGTAGAGTGAATAGTCGTCCAAGCAGAGTGGGACCGCGGTTAAACGTCTCTGCAGCTTTATGCTGCAGGGGCGTTTTTTGTTGAAATTTAAGAGGAATTAATAATTATTTCAACATACAACAACAAAGCTAGATTTGCTGCATATTCATTCTATGAGACAGATGGGCTGAAGAATACCTTCTTTGCGTACCTGTAAACAGGAGGCAAGGAATCAGGAAGAGGGGAACCGTGATGTTTAACAATATCAAGTCTGACATTCGGGCAGTATTTGACAATGATCCGGCTGCACGCAGTTGGTTCGAAGTTGTATTCACCTATGCCGGGCTGCACTCTATTTGGGGTCACCGGGTAGCCCACTTTCTTTTTAAGCATAAATGGTATACGCTGGCGCGGATGGTATCGCAAATTAGCAGATTCATGACGGGTATTGAGATACATCCCGGAGCTGTTATTGGTAGCAGGCTCTTTATTGACCATGGCATGGGTATTGTTATAGGGGAGACCTGTGAGATAGGTGATGATGTTATTATTTATCAGGGTGTCACCCTTGGGGGAACGGGTAAAGAAAAGGGGAAACGTCATCCAACAGTTGGAAACAATGTAGTTATTGGTTCGGGTGCAAAAGTGTTAGGTTCGTTCCGTATAGGCGATAATTCGAATATAGGCTCCAATGCGGTTGTTCTGCGCGAGGTACCTAATAATAGTACAGTAGTAGGCAACCCGGGACGTGTGGTAAAGCGCAATGGGGAGCGTGTATCCGATCGGCTGGACCATGCCAAGATGCCCGATCCGCTTGTCGATTCTCTTCGTTTTTTGCAAAAAGAGATCGAAGAGCTGCGTGATCGGCTAGGCTCCGAAGATAAGCAAAAAACGGAACAAAGAAGAATAGAAAGCCAACAGTACATTGGAGACTATGAAATTTAATATAGATCCCGGTTTCAGAGGATTCCGAGGACAACAACAGAAAGGATTGGGAAACAGCATGGCTTTACAAATTTATAATACGATGTCTAGAAGTAAGGAGCCTTTTCAACCTCTCGAGGTTGGGAAGGTAAAAATGTATGTATGCGGTCCGACCGTTTACGGTTATATGCATATCGGAAATGCTAGACCCGTTATTGTCTTTGATTTAGTCCGTAATTATTTGGAACAGCTTGGCAACGAGGTGCGTTTTCTTACAAATTTCACAGATGTAGATGATAAGATGATTCGCAAAGCGGAAGAGATGAATATTACTGTGGCAAAGGTTGCAGAAATATTTATTGATGCGTACCGTGAGGATATTGAAGGCCTCGGAGTAAAACCGGCTACTATGAATCCGCGGGTTACGGACAGCATGGACCTAATTATTGACTTCATCAAAGAACTGGAGCAAAAAGGACATGCATACGAAAATGGCGGTGACGTATTCTTCCGGACTTCCACCTTTGAGAGCTACGGTAAGCTGTCCCGGCAGAATCTGAAGGAGCTTCAATTTGGAATCCGTGTGGATGTAGACTCGCGAAAAGAGAACCCGGAGGACTTTGTGCTATGGAAAGCGGCGAAACCGGGCGAGGTTTCCTGGCAAAGCCCATGGGGAGAAGGACGTCCCGGCTGGCATATTGAATGCTCAGCTATGGTCCGGGAATTTCTTGGCGATACCATAGACATCCACGGTGGTGGACAGGATCTGCAATTCCCTCATCATGAGTGCGAATGTGCACAGACCGAAGTGCTGACTGACAAGCCTATGGCAAACTATTGGATGCATAATGGCTTTATTAACATCGGTGACGAAAAAATGTCGAAATCGCTCGGGAATGGTATGCAAGTTAAGGAAATTCGCCAGCGCTTTAAGGCAGGACCCATCCGTTATTTCATGCTTTCAACACACTATCGCAACCCACTCAATTTCTCCGAAGAAGCCTTGCTTTCTGCAGAGAAAAGTGTTGAACGTATCTCAGTAGCAGCAGCCAACGTGAAACATCGCCTTGAACTGAATAACAGTGGCGCTGAATCTGATGTCAGCGGTGAGATTGAAGCTAAAATGTCTGAGATTCTGCATAATTTCCATGAAAAAATGCAGGATGATTTTAATACGCCGGATGCTATCACAGCTGTTTTTGATTGGGTCAGTGTGGCAAATGTACTGCTAGCTGGAGAAGCTGCTGCCGCCGCTGATCTTACAGCATTACTGAAGGCTTTTGATGAAATGAATTCGGTGCTCCGTTTAACACCCGAGCATACGGAAGAAGTGGCAGGAGAAGAGGTAGAGCGACTTATTGCTGAGCGGTTAGAGGCTCGTCAGAATAAGAATTGGAGCCGATCCGATGAAATTCGGGACGAGCTTAGTGCTATGGGTATCCTGCTTGAGGATACGCCGCAGGGAATGCGGTGGCGGAGAAAATGAGCAATGAGAATCCTCAAACTCCAGCCGTAGACGGGTGGTTCCCTTATGAACCATCCAAGCCAGTAAAGCTGATTTCGCCTATTGTCTTAGCCTATATGGGGGATGCGATTTATGAAGTGGCTGTGAGGCAGTATCTGATTTCCCTTCCGAATCTGCGTCCTAATCATTTACACCGTTCAGCTACGGGTCTTGTATCCGCCAAAGCACAATGCGCGATTCTTCAATTTCTAGATAGCTCTATGCTTACTGAAGAAGAACGTGATGTAGCACGTCAGGGGCGTAATGCTAAATCAGGGACTGTACCCAAAAATGCAGATGTGGCGGAATATCGGCATGCGACGGCTTTTGAATGCTTAATCGGTCATCTATACTATACGGGTCAGCTGGAAAGAATACAGAAACTAGTGCACAGCGGAATTGAGTTTATGAAGAATCGGTAAGCGGGAAATCGTCGGAATATACAACTGGAGGAATAAAAGATGGAAGAAGATTTGAAGACAGAAGAGGAAATGCTGGCCGGTAAGCATTCAGTGTTAGAAGCGATGCGTGCAGGCCGTACAATCAATAAAATATGGATCGCTGAAACGGCTCAAAAGCATTTAACAGCACCTATTATTGCTGAAGCAAGAAAAGCCGGGATTGTTATTCAGCATGTTGATAAGCGGAAGCTTGACCAACTTGCACCGGATGTTCAGCATCAAGGGGTAGTTGCACAGGCAGCGCCATATGCATATGTAGAAGTAGAGGATATTCTAGCTGCAGCAGCAGTCAAAGGTGAAGCACCATTTCTTATACTCCTGGATGAAATTGAAGATCCTCATAATTTGGGTTCAATTCTGCGTACGGCTGACTGTACTGGCGTTCATGGCGTTATCATCCCTAAACGGCGCTCCGCTCAGATCACTGCTACGGTATCAAAAACATCAGCTGGTGCAGTAGAGTATGTTCCAGTAGCTAGAGTCACTAACCTCGGACAGACGATAGATCGTCTCAAAGAAATGGGGATTTGGGTTGTCGGGACAGATGTGGATACAGATCAAGATCTGTTTGGATCGGACATTTTCACGGGACCTGTAGCAGTAGTTATCGGGAATGAGAACAAAGGCATGGGTCGTCTGATTCGGGAAAAATGCGATATTTTGCTTAAATTACCGATGGCCGGAAAAATAAATTCACTGAATGCATCTGTAGCTGCCGGTGTTATTATGTACGAAGTGCTACGGCGTCGGCGACAGGGATAATATGGTTGACTGGCGGGACGTGCTTCTTGTGGATGGTTATAACATGATTGGCGGCTGGCCAGATTTAGCGGAATTATCGCATACAGGCATGAAGGAAGCTCGCGACCGACTTCTGGATATGCTGGCTGATTATCAGGCCTTTTCGGGCCGTCGCATTATTGCTGTATTTGATGCTTATCGTGTTCCCGGACTAGGACGAGCTTTTGTTCAGGGCAAGGTGCAGGTTTATTTTACAAAAGAAAAAGAAACCGCCGATGAATGCATTGAACGGCTGGTAGGAGAACTCAGTCACCGGCGCCGGCAGATTTATGTGGCAACCAGCGACTTGGTGGAGCAGCATGTTATTTTTGCTCACGGTGCCTTACGTCTATCTGCTAGAGAACTGCGTCTGGAGATAGAAGAGAATCAAAGGGAAGTCAAAAAAGCCATCGACAAGCCGGGTGCTCGTAACTCCCGGCATGCCCTAGAAGATAAGCTTCCCCCGGAAGTGCGTAGCAAGCTTGAAGATTGGCGCAGAAAGTCTTGAGTAAGCCCAAGGAACATCAGTCCACTTACAAATGCCATAATATTCTATTGATGATTGTTTTTGGACAAACTTCGGTTGACGGTGTAAGGTAACATAATATATACTGTTCGTATATTTCGAGAAGTAACGATGTGTCTTGCGTTGCAGCCGGGGGGATTCTTGGTGAGTGTCGACCTCAAGGAATTAATGCTATCCGAGTATGATTGCATAAGCGATGAAGATATTGTCGAGGTTTTCCGTGGTGGCGACAGTGGCGCATTGGAGTACTTGATTAATAAATACCGCAATTTCGTCCGCGCCAAAGCCCGTTCTTACTTTTTGATCGGTGCTGATCGTGAAGACATTGTACAAGAAGGTATGATTGGCCTTTATAAGGCAATTCGTGATTTTAAAGGGGATAAGCTTTCTTCATTCAAAGCATTTGCCGAGTTATGTATCACACGGCAGATTATAACTGCGATTAAGACAGCGACCCGTCAGAAGCACATTCCTCTTAATTCATACGTTTCATTGGACAAGCCCATCTATGATGAAGATTCTGACCGTACACTTATGGACGTCATTTGCGGCACCCAGGTGTTGGACCCGGAAGAACTGATTATCAATCAGGAAGAATTCATGGGATTGGAAGACAAGATGGCCGAGATACTCAGTGATCTTGAACGTAAAGTTCTAATGCTATACCTGGACGGACGATCCTATCAGGAAATTGCTGAGGATTTGAAGAGACATGTGAAGTCGATTGACAATGCACTGCAGCGGGTAAAGCGGAAATTGGAAAGATATCTGGAAGTGCGTGACAATTAATGATATAATGACAGGGAAAGGCTCGGACTTCGAGTCTTTTTTTAGTTTGTGATCATGGGCCCTATGTTTATTCATAGCGGGAATGCATCATAATGTAAGAATCACAGCGGAGTGAAAAGGAAAAGACTATAGCAAAGACAGCGATCGGAAAGATGTTGCATATCCTATATTTACCCAGTGCAGAAGGCAATTCTTTCGTTGACACAGACCTTGACATTATGCTAAAGTGTTTTAGGTAGGCCTAAATTCGCGGCTTTTTTTTAAATATCGGAAAGATAGAGCTCTGCTCCATGCTTTTTGATATTTCAAAGAGATAGGATGCCGTTCTAATAAGGACGTCAACACCCTTTCTTTTTGGGATCAATATTTGCGTCTTCTAATTTGCATATTAGAAGAACGTCTCGGGAGGTGCACATCATGCGGGTAATTATCACTTTGGCTTGTACAAGTTGCAAACAAAGAAACTATGCGACAACCAAAAACAAGCGAAATCACCCCGACCGCATGGAGATGAAGAAATTTTGCAAGTATTGTAACTCGCAAACTCCTCATCGCGAAACCAGATAGTCTTTGGAGGTGTAGTCGGCGTGAAACGTAGTTTCAAGTCAATGTTTTCCTTTTTCACTGAGAGCTGGAGTGAACTCAAAAAAGTTCGCTGGCCTAGCCGTAAGGAACTGACAAACTATACATTGATCGTTCTCGGTACAATTGTAGTTGTCGCTGTTTACTTCTGGGTTCTGGACATCGGTATTTCCGCTGTGATTGAAGCGATTATTTAGAGAGGTCCCAGGTGGCTTGATATGGAAAAAAGATGGTATGTCGTTCATACCTATTCAGGGTATGAGAACAAAGTCAAAGCCAATTTAGAAAAACGCGTTGAGTCTATGGGCATGGAAGACAAGATATTCCGTGTTCTTGTTCCTATGGAAGAAGAACTGGTAAGCAAAGACGGCAAGACCAAAACGGTCATGCGTAAAGTTTATCCTGGATATGTCTTGGTGGAAATGGTCCAAACTGATGATTCCTGGTATGTTGTCCGCAATACGCCGGGCGTTACTGGATTTGTTGGTTCGACAGGCTCAGGTTCGAAGCCTACGGCTCTGCTTCCAGAAGAAGTAGAACAAATTCTGAAACATATGGGTATGGTAGAACCTAAAGCTAAGATTGATTTCGAAATCAAGGAATCGGTACGCATTATGGTTGGTCCCTTTGCGAATTTTGTGGGCTCCGTGGAAGAAATTTTGGTGGATAAGAGTAAGATCAAAGTACATGTTAACATGTTTGGACGGGAAACCCCGCTAGAGTTGGATTTCACTCAAGTGGAGAAAATATAACTACGCATCAGGGTTTCTTGTGGGAGGGCGCGTAAGCGTACCGAAGACCACTATTTACGCAAGGAGGTGTCACTCATGGCTAAAAAAGTTATTAAAATGGTGAAACTGCAGATTCCTGCAGGGAAAGCGAATCCAGCGCCACCAGTAGGTCCGGCGTTAGGACAAGCGGGTGTCAACATCATGGCATTCTGTAAGGAATTCAATGCTCGTACAGCTGACCAGGCTGGTCTTATCATCCCGGTTGAAATTACAGTATTTGAAGACCGTTCATTTACCTTTATCACCAAAACTCCTCCGGCTGCTGTTTTGCTTCGCATCGCTGCGAAAGTAGAAAAAGGATCCGGCGAACCAAACAAGAAAAAAGTAGGTAAGCTAGGCCGCGCTGCAGTTCGTGAAATCGCTGAGCAAAAAATGCCCGATTTGAACGCTGCTAGTGTTGAAGCTGCTATGCTTATGATTGAAGGTACTGCTCGCAGTATGGGAATCACAATCGAAGACTAATATGTCTTCGAGGATCGGTCATTCGTGACCTTAATATGTGGGAGGAATTTCCGCTAACACCACAAAGGAGGAACATTTTCATGGCTAAACATGGTAAGAAATACCAAGAAGCTGCTAAGCTGATCAACAGCGAAGCAACTTACGAGCCTTCAGAAGCTGTAGAGCTTGTTAAAAAGGCAGCGACTGCGAAGTTTGACGAAACCGTTGAAGCAGCAGTTCGTTTGGGAGTAGATCCCCGTAAACAAGATCAAGCCGTTCGCGGAGTAGTAGTCTTGCCTCACGGCACAGGTAAAACTCAACGCGTGCTTGTATTTGCAAAAGGTGAAAAAGCGAAAGAGGCTGAAGCTGCTGGCGCGGATTTTGTAGGCGATCAAGATATGATCAATAAAATCCAACAAGGCTGGTTTGACTTTGATGTCTGCGTAGCTACACCTGATATGATGAGTGAAGTCGGTAAACTGGGTCGTCTGCTCGGTGGTAAAGGCCTTATGCCTAACCCTAAAGCTGGCACAGTTACATTCGATGTTACCAAGGCTGTTCAAGAAATTAAAGCCGGTAAAATTGAATACCGTCTCGACAAAGCAGGCCAAATTCACGCGCCAATCGGCAAAGTGTCTTTTAATGCTGATCAATTGAACGAGAACCTTAAATCTCTTATCGACGCTCTTAACCGTGCGAAACCGGCTGCTGCTAAAGGTGTATACCTTAAAGGCATTTCGATTTCTTCGACTATGGGACCAAGCGCTCGTGTAAACACAGCTAACTTCAGATAATTAATGCTTGACTCTATGAGTCATCTTTGATAATCTATAGCAGTTGTGAAGAAAATTAACGGTTGTCCTTCTTTAACTTGAATATGCTTACCGTAGACAGTAGGTGCCCTAAGGCTTAATTTCCTACCGAGGTGTTGTGATAGAAACAAGATGCTACTGGGTTCGCCCGTGCAACTAACGTTTATCAAGCCTTCGTGATTCTGCGGAGGCTTTTCTAATGCCTGCGTAGGAACAGCTGAGGTTCTTCGGAAATGATGCTGTCACATAAATTTTCAGGAGGTGTATACATTGGCAAATGAAAAAGTAATCCAAGCAAAACAGGACGCGGTAGACGTTGTTGCCGCTAAATTGCAAAACAGTATTACTACTGTTGTTGCTGACTATCGTGGATTGAACGTTTCTCAAGTGACTGAACTGCGTAAGCAGCTTCGTGAAGCTGGCGTTGAATTCCAAGTTCTGAAGAACACATTGCTTCGCCGCGCAACTGCTGCGGCTGAGTTGACTGAATTGGACGAAGTTTTGACAGGACCAACTGCGATCGCGTTCAGTACGACTGACGTAGTAGCTCCAGCTAAAATTTTGAATGATTTCGCCAAAAAGAACGACGCTTTGAAATTGAAAGGCGGAGTTGTAGAAGGTAAAGTTATCGGCGCGGACCAAATCAAAGCATTGGCAGAACTACCATCCCGCGATGGTTTGCTCTCCATGTTGCTTAGCGTTCTGCAAGCTCCAATGCGCAACTTCGCGCTTGCGGTTAAAGCAGTGGCTGAGAAAGAAGAACAAAGCGCGTAAGCCTTTGATCTTCGCAGTATAATCAACACCAAACACAAAAATTTTAATATAAAAAATGGAGGTTCAATCATGAGTAAAGAAGCAATCTTGGAAGCAATTAAAGGCATGAGCGTATTGGAACTGAACGACCTGGTAAAAGCAATCGAAGAAGAATTCGGCGTAACTGCAGCAGCTCCAGTAGCAGCTGGCGGCGCTGTAGCAGCAGTTGAAGAAGAGCAATCCGAGTTTGACGTAATTTTGACAGGCGCTGGCGCTTCCAAAATCAACGTTATCAAAATCGTTCGCGAAATCACAGGTCTTGGCTTGAAAGAAGCTAAAGACGTTGTAGACAACGCTCCTAAAGCAATCAAAGAAAAAGTAAGTAAAGAAGAAGCAGAAGCTACAAAAGCAAAATTAGAAGAAGCAGGCGCATCTGTAGAAGTGAAGTAATTCCTTCTCTTACGGCAAACCCCTTGAACTTGTTCAAGGGGTTTGTTTTTAATATAAATCATGGAAATGGAGGATTGGCATGTCGGAGCATTATTACTCACAACAACCGGGAGCTCGTCATGACAGACGAACCATTGATACAGTCCTTAGAGGAAAAAGTCTTCGCTTTACAAGTGATGCGGGTGTTTTCTCCAAAGGGGATATTGATTACGGCAGTCGGGTTCTAATAGAAGCAATGGATATACCTGAAGGTGCTGCGGTGCTGGATGTGGGTTGTGGATATGGGCCCATCGGAATTACAGCTGCCCACCTTATCCCAAAAGGGCATGTGACAATGATTGATATCAATAGTCGGGCAGTTGAACTGGCTAAAGAGAACGCTCTGAATAACGGAATCCGGAATGTTACTATAATGGAAAGCGACATGCTCGGCGCATTGGATGGACAGACATTCGATGTAATCCTAACGAATCCTCCGATACGGGCCGGGAAGGCTGTAGTCCATCAGATATTCGAGCAAAGCTATGATCATCTTAATGAAGGCGGAACTCTCTGGATTGTGATTCAGAAGAAACAAGGGGCTCCGTCAGCAGCGGCTAAGCTGGAGAGTTTGTTTGGAAGTGTGGAAGAAGTGGCGAAAGACAAAGGCTATCGAATTATTAAAGCGAAAAAATAAATAGGTAGGGGTCATTGACTTCTACTATTGATAGTGTTATTATTATAAAATGTCAGTATTAAGATAGGCTCCATTTCTTTAGTTTTCTGAAATGTCAAGTGGTATATTGTCGCCCGGTAAGCGCATGCCGTACGGCAAGTTTTTGCGGATTTTGTTCTCTAAGCTAACTGTTAAGGCGGATTTAGCCCTGACAATTTGAGAGCGGCAGCGCATAAACTGTTGCTTGGTGACGTATAATATGTACGTTTTGGGCAAATCTACTGGATATGGGGTATTTTGACCATGGATAAGTGCGCTCTTTATTCGAAGATTTCGATAAGGGCTTTTCTTTATTTATGGATGAATCTACTGCCTTGGTTCCATTATAATGGTCCAAACAGGGGTTCGCAATCAATTTTTAAGTGAGTAGACATGAGGGGTGAGTAAAGTTGGCAGGACATCTTGTTCAGTATGGTCGACGCACTCGGCGGAGCTATGCGAGAATTAACGAGGTACTCGAGGTCCCGAACCTGATCGAGATCCAACAAAAATCTTATGATTGGTTTTTGGAGGAAGGATTGCGGGAAATGTTTCAGGACATCTCGCCGATCCAGGATTTCACAGGTAATTTGGTACTAGAGTTCATTGATTACAGCCTGGGTGAACCGAAATATACGGTTGACGACGCGAAAGAGCGGGACGTTACGTATGCGGCGCCTCTACGGGTTAAAGTGCGGCTCATCAACAAGGAGACCGGAGAGGTCAAAGAGCAGGAAGTGTTCATGGGAGATTTCCCGCTGATGACGGAGACCGGCACTTTTATTATCAATGGTGCGGAACGGGTTATTGTCAGCCAGTTGGTTCGCTCTCCAAGCGTCTATTTCAGCACGAAAGTGGATAAGAACGGCAAAAAAACCTATACCGCCACAGTAATCCCGAATCGCGGAGCTTGGCTGGAGCTTGAGACCGACGCTAAGGACATCATGTATGTCCGTATTGACCGGACTCGTAAAATCCCGGTTACTGTATTGCTTCGTGCTCTTGGTTTCGGCAGTGATGCTGAAATTTTGGAACTGCTTGGTAATGATGAATATATTCGGAATACGCTGGATAAGGACAACACCGACTCCACGGAGAAGGCGCTTATCGAGATCTATGAGCGTCTACGTCCAGGCGAGCCTCCAACATTGGATAATGCCAAGAGCTTGCTAGTTGCGCGTTTCTTTGATCCAAAGCGTTATGATCTGGCCAATGTTGGTCGATACAAAATCAACAAAAAGCTTCACATCAAGAATCGTCTATTTAATCAGCGTTTGGCTCAACCTTTGGTTGATGAATCTACAGGGGAAATCCTTGCAGAAGCAGGACAAATGGTTGACCGTCGTTTGCTTGATGAACTGTTGCCTTATTTTGAGAAGCAAGTTGGCTTCAAAAACTATCGCGTAAGCGGAGTTCTTGACAGCGAAGACATTTCTCTTCAAACCATTGACGTTCATTCGCCAATCGAAGAAGGCCGTGTTCTTAAGCTGATTGCTAACGGCAATATCGATAAGTCAATTAAGCATATTACTCAGGCTGATATTATCTCCTCAATCAGCTACTTTATTAATTTGCTACATGGTGTTGGCAATACCGATGACATTGACCACTTGGGTAACCGTCGTCTGCGTTCCGTTGGCGAACTCTTGCAGAATCAGTTCCGTATCGGCTTGTCCCGTATGGAACGCGTAGTGCGTGAGAGAATGTCCATTCAGGATGCCAATGCGATTACACCGCAGGCACTGATCAACATTCGTCCAGTTATTGCGTCGATCAAAGAGTTCTTCGGTAGTTCCCAGCTGTCCCAGTTTATGGACCAGACGAATCCTCTTGCTGAACTGACGCATAAACGTCGTCTATCAGCACTCGGACCCGGCGGTTTGACTCGGGAACGCGCGGGCTTTGAAGTTCGCGACGTCCATCACAGTCACTACGGTCGTATGTGTCCTATCGAAACACCGGAAGGACCGAATATCGGTCTGATCAACTCTTTGTCTACTTTTGCCCGTATTAACGAATACGGATTTATTGAAGCGCCGTACCGTTGGGTAGATCCGAAGACAGGCAGAGTAACCGAGCAAATCGACTACTTGACTGCGGATGAAGAAGATAACTACGTAATTGCTCAGGCAAATGTTCAAATTGAGGAAAATGGTGCATTTAAAGAAGACATGGTTATCGTTCGTTACAACAAAGACTCAGATAACATTACAACGATGCCAAGTAATCGTGTCGACTACATGGACGTATCTCCGAAACAGGTTGTATCCGTTGCGACAGCGCTCATTCCGTTCCTTGAGAACGATGACTCTAACCGCGCACTGATGGGATCTAACATGCAGCGTCAGGCAGTTCCTTTGCTTATTCCAAAAGCGCCGCTTGTCGGCACAGGGATGGAGCATAAGTCTGCTAAAGACTCCGGTGTATGTATTGTTTCCAAATATGACGGTATTATCGAACGCTCATCGGCTAATGAAATTTGGTTACGCCGCGTAGAGGCTGTTGAAGGTAAAGAAGTCAAAGGCGATATCGTTAAATATAAATTACACAAATTTATGCGTTCTAACCAAGGTACCTGTATTAACCAGCGTCCTCTAGCAAAAAGAGGGGACATTGTTAAGAAAGGTGATATTCTGGCAGATGGTCCTTCCACGGAAATGGGCGAGTTAGCTCTTGGCCGCAACGTTGTCGTTGCGTTCATGACTTGGGAAGGTTACAACTACGAGGATGCAATCCTGCTAAGTGAGAAACTGGTCAAAGAAGATGTATATACTTCGATCCATATCGAGGAATACGAATCAGAAGCTCGTGACACTAAGCTGGGACCTGAAGAAATTACGCGTGATATTCCAAACGTAGGCGAAGAAGCACTGCGCAACCTAGACGAGCGCGGTATCATTCGTATCGGTGCAGAGATTAGTGCCGGCGACATTCTGGTGGGTAAAGTTACTCCGAAAGGCGTAACAGAGCTTACAGCAGAAGAACGTTTGCTGCATGCGATCTTTGGTGAGAAGGCGCGTGAAGTTCGTGATACATCCCTACGCGTTCCTCATGGTAGTGATGGTATCATCGTCGACGTTAAAGTATTTACACGTGAGAATGGTGATGAACTGCCTCCGGGCGTTAACCAATTGGTTCGTGTCTACATCGCACAGAAACGTAAGATTTCTGAAGGTGACAAAATGGCCGGACGTCATGGTAATAAAGGTGTCGTAGCACGTATTCTTCCAGAAGAAGATATGCCGTTCCTACCGGATGGCACACCTGTACAGGTTGTCCTCAACCCGTTGGGCGTACCTTCACGGATGAACATCGGTCAGGTGCTGGAAGTCCATATCGGGATGGCAGCATTGCGTCTTGGTATTCATGTGGCAACACCGGTATTTGATGGAGCTCGTGAGTATGACGTGTTTGACACCATGGAAGAAGCAGGCATGCAGCGTAATGGTAAGACCGTATTGTATGATGGCCGGACTGGTGAGCGTTTTGAACGTGAAGTTACGGTTGGCGTTATGCATATGATCAAGCTGGCGCACATGGTTGATGATAAGATTCACGCCCGTTCAACAGGACCTTACTCTCTCGTTACGCAGCAGCCGTTGGGTGGTAAAGCACAATTCGGTGGTCAGCGCTTCGGGGAAATGGAAGTGTGGGCACTTGAAGCATACGGTGCTGCCTATACCCTGCAAGAAATTCTTACCGTCAAGTCTGATGATGTGGTTGGTCGTGTGAAGACCTACGAATCTATCGTCAAAGGTGAGAATGTACCGGAACCGGGTGTTCCAGAATCGTTCAAAGTATTGATCAAGGAACTGCAGTCACTGGGTATGGATGTCAAAATCCTCAGCGGTGATGAGCAGGAGATTGAGATGAAAGAACTGGACGATGAGGACGAGACGTCAGGCGACAAGCTGAGCCTCAATTTAGAAGGCGCAGAAGTCGGAGCAGAATAAGTAAATACACGATATATAAATTGCATTTAAAAAGAACCGTGCGCCCTCTTTTGATCTTCGGATTAAGGGAGGGTTAAGCGGTACTAAATCAGGATTAGGTTAAGGAGGGTTGCTCCTTGTTGGACGTTAACAATTTTGAATTTATGAAAATCGGACTTGCATCTCCGGAGAAAATTCGTTCTTGGTCCCGCGGAGAAGTTAAGAAACCGGAAACCATTAACTATCGTACGTTGAAACCGGAAAAAGAAGGTCTTTTCTGCGAACGTATCTTCGGACCGCAAAAAGACTGGGAATGTCATTGTGGTAAATACAAACGCGTCCGTTATAAGGGCGTTGTATGTGATCGCTGTGGCGTTGAAGTAACGCGCGCTAAGGTACGCCGTGAGCGTATGGGTCATATTGAACTGGCAGCTCCTGTATCGCATATCTGGTACTTCAAAGGTATTCCGAGCCGTATGGGTCTGGCCCTTGATATGTCTCCAAGATCTCTTGAAGAGATCATTTACTTCGCATCTTATGTTGTAACTGATCCAGGTGAAACTCCTCTTGAGAAGAAACAACTGTTGTCTGAGAAGGAATATCGCAGCTACCGTGAGAAATACGGATACGGATTTCAAGCGGGTATGGGTGCAGAAGCCGTTAAAAAACTGCTTCAAGATATCGATATCGACAAAGAGTTGGAATTCCTCAAAGAAGAACTGCGTACGGCTCAAGGCCAACGTCGTAACCGGGCGATTAAACGTCTGGAAGTTATTGAAGCATTCCGCAATTCCGGCAACAAACCGGATTGGATGATCATGGATGTTCTTCCGGTTATTCCTCCGGAGCTTCGTCCGATGGTTCAATTGGATGGTGGCCGTTTTGCAACGTCTGACTTGAATGACCTGTACCGCCGTGTAATCAACCGGAACAACCGTCTGAAAAGACTGCTTGACCTCGGTGCTCCTGATATTATCGTGCAAAATGAAAAACGGATGTTGCAGGAAGCTGTCGATGCATTGATCGACAACGGTCGTCGCGGCCGCCCGGTAACGGGTCCTGGTAACCGTCCTTTGAAATCCCTCAGCCATATGCTGAAGGGTAAACAAGGACGTTTCCGTCAGAACTTGCTTGGTAAACGGGTGGATTACTCCGGTCGTTCTGTTATCGTAGTTGGACCTTACTTGAAAATGTACCAATGCGGTCTGCCTAAAAAAATGGCTCTAGAATTGTTCAAGCCGTTTGTCATGAAAGAGTTAGTTAACAAAGGACTGGCTCATAACATAAAGAGCGCTAAACGTAAAGTTGAGCGTGTAAGCCCTGAAGTATGGGATGTACTTGAAGAAGTTATTAGAGAGCATCCAGTACTGCTTAACCGCGCACCAACACTTCACCGTCTCGGTATTCAAGCCTTTGAACCGATTCTAGTAGAAGGTCATGCTATTCGTCTTCACCCGCTCGTATGTACGGCTTACAATGCCGACTTTGACGGTGACCAAATGGCGGTGCACGTACCTCTGTCAGCAGAAGCGCAAGCGGAAGCTCGTATCTTAATGCTGGCATCCGGTAACATCCTGAACCCTAAAGATGGTAAACCGGTTGTTACTCCTTCACAGGATATGGTTCTAGGTACTTTCTACTTAACCATGGACAACAAAGAGGAAAAAGGCACAGGAATGATTTTGCGTACCGTGAATGAAGCTGTTTCAGCTTACCAACGGGGTACAGCAGGTCTTCACGCCCGAGTAGCTATTCCTGTTAAGGCATTAGGTAAAACGTGCTTTACGGAACAGCAACAAGGCGCAATGATGATTACGACGGTCGGTAAGATTATCTTTAATGAGATCTACCCGAGCAGCTTCCCGTACATCAATGAAGCTACCAAAACAAACTTGCTACACGGCACACCTGAGAAATACTTTATCTATGAAAAAGGCGCAGATGTCCGTCAGTTGATTATGGATGCTCCAGAAGCCAGCGCTGTAGGTAAGGAATACTTAGGTCTGATTATTGCTCGCTGCTTCGAAACCTATCACACGACCAAAACATCTGTGATTTTGGATAAGATCAAACAGCTTGGCTTCACGTACTCCACACGTTCCGGTGTTACGGTTGCCGTATCGGACGTTATCGTGCCTGAGGAAAAAGCTCAAATCCTGAAAGAATCCGAAGCTAAGGTCGATGTGGTTGCTAACCAATATCGCCGCGGTCTGATTACCAATGAAGAGCGGTATGACCGTGTCATTGAGATTTGGTCCAAGACTAAGGATGATCTTACTACCGTACTTTTGAAATCGATGGATCGTTTCAATTCCATCATGCTCATGGTTGATTCCAAGGCACGGGGTAACAAATCGCAGATCACTCAGCTGGGTGGTATGCGGGGACTGATGGCAACACCATCAGGTCGGATTTTTGAACTTCCAATTAAAGCGAACTTCCGTGAAGGTCTTACGGTCTTAGAGTACTTTATCTCCACTCACGGAGCGCGTAAAGGTCTAGCCGATACAGCACTTCGTACCGCTGACTCCGGTTACTTGACACGTCGTCTCGTAGACGTAGCACAAGACGTTATCGTTCGTGAGGAAGATTGCGGAACGGATAAAGGCTTTATGGTTGCACGCATTCAAGATGGTAAAGAGATTATCGAGGATCTATATGACCGTATCGAAGGCCGTTATTGCTTCGAAACGATCCGCCACCCAGAAACGGGTGAGATCATCGTACATCGCAACGATCTTATTGACTCCGATAAATCGGAGGAAATTATCAATGCAGGCATCACCAAATTGCAAATTCGTTCAGTACTAAGCTGTCGTGCCCGTCATGGCGTATGTAAGAAGTGCTACGGACGAAACTTGGCTACTGGTAAACACGTTGAGATCGGTGAAGCGGTTGGTATTATCGCGGCACAATCTATCGGAGAACCAGGAACCCAGCTTACCATGCGTACGTTCCATACCGGTGGTGTTGCCGGAGACGATATTACCCAAGGTTTGCCGCGTATTCAAGAGTTGTTTGAAGCCCGGAATCCAAAAGGTCAGGCGACAATCAGTGAGGTTGACGGCGTAATCAAGGAAATCCGTGAAACGAAGGACCGTCGCGAAATCGAGGTTCAAGGTGAAGCAGAATCCAAGACTTACTCCATCACTTACGGCTCACGCCTGCGTGTTACCGTTGGACAGGAAATTGAAGCTGGTGATGAACTGACAGACGGTTCTATCGATCCTAAAGAAATGTTGCGTATTAAAGGTATCCGCGGGGTACAGAACTACATTCTGCAAGAAGTGCAGCGTGTATATCGTAACCAAGGCGTTGAAATCAATGATAAGCACATTGAAGTTATGATCAAGCAAATGCTGCGTAAAATCCGCATTATTGATGCCGGTGATACCACATTGCTGCCAGGTGCTTTTGCAGATATTCATGAATATGAATCTGCTAACAAAGAAGCAATTCTATCTGGTAAAGAGCCAGCAGTTGCAAAACCTGTATTGCTCGGTATCACCAAAGCATCACTTGAGACGGATTCCTTCCTGTCTGCCGCATCTTTCCAAGAGACTACACGTGTCTTAACAGATGCTGCGATCAAAGGAAAAGTGGATAAGTTGCTTGGACTGAAAGAAAATGTTATTATCGGTAAGTTGATTCCTGCTGGTACAGGTATGAATCGTTACCGTAATGTAAAACTAAGCAATGCCAACGAAGAAAGCTCGAAAGAGTCTTTAGAGACTGTTCCGGCTGAATAATGTAATAATCACATCAGAGCATTTCACGCTATGTCCCTTTTAGGGGCATAGTGTGGCTGCCTGTTATGAATATAATAAATCTTATCCTTAAATTCTTGACATCAGCGAATGTTGATGCTAAAATGTTTAAGGTGCGTGAGTAGCCATGTTATCCTTTTTCATTGGAGGAATTGATAATGACTGATGATAGAGGACTACAGGATGCTCAAGTCAAGATCGGGACCAAGCAAACCGTCAAAGCGGTTGAGTTGGGCCTAGCCGCAGAAGTCTATGTGGCAGAGGACGGAGATCAACGGCTTACTTCCAAGATTGTTATGCTTTGTAGTAAACAAGGCGTCAAAGTCACTTATGTGGATACGATGCTGAATTTAGGCAAAGCCTGCGGAATTGAAGTGGGCGCTGCTATGGCAGCCGTCTTAAAACAATAGCTCTAGAAACGTTTTTGTACCGGGGGTACACTTCGGATGCAAGGACTTTTCATTTGTCTTTTTATGAACCACCTGGGTCTGTGGACTTAATAATGAGGTTTATAACTAGATAATCATTTCAGGAAGGGGGTGGCAATAACATGCCAACTATTAATCAATTGGTTCGTAAAGGCCGTCAAGCCAAAATCGACAAATCTAAATCTCCCGCTCTTCAAAAAGGTTTCAACGCCCTTAAGCGTGAGAGTACAAATTTGAGCGCTCCGCAAAAACGCGGTGTGTGCACTCGTGTAGGTACTATGACTCCACGTAAACCAAACTCAGCGCTTCGTAAGTATGCTCGTGTTCGTTTGACTAACCGTCTCGAGGTAACAGCTTACATTCCGGGTATTGGACATAACCTTCAAGAGCACAGTGTTGTATTGATTCGTGGAGGTAAAGTAAAGGACCTTGCAGGGGTTCGTTACCATATCGTTCGCGGTGCACTTGATACAGCAGGCGTAGCTAACCGTATGCAATCACGTTCTAAATACGGTGCGAAACGTCCTAAGGCTAAGAAGTAGTAAGACAAATTCGAATAATAAACATATAAGAAAGGGGGATATCCATGCCACGCAAAGGTCCAGTTACTAAGAGAGACGTATTGCCAGATCCGTTGTATAATAGCAAGTTGGTTACTCGTTTGATCAACCGCATTATGCTGGGTGGTAAAAGAGGTGTCGCTCAAAGCATTCTGTACAATTCGTTCAAGTTAATTCAAGAACGTACGGGTAAAGATCCGATGGAAGTTTTCGAAGCTGCCATCAAGAATATCATGCCGGTTTTGGAAGTAAAAGCTCGCCGTGTCGGTGGAGCTAACTACCAGGTGCCGATTGAGGTTAAACCTGAAAGACGTACTGCTTTGGGATTACGTTGGCTTGTAAACTACTCACGCAACCGCGGAGAGAAGACTATGGAAGAGCGTTTGGCGGCTGAGATCATCGACGCTTCCAACAACACAGGCGCTTCCGTTAAGAAACGTGAAGACACGCACAAAATGGCTGAAGCGAACAAAGCGTTTGCTCACTACCGTTGGTAGGATTATAGTCGTTCAAATAACTTCTATTTTGAAAGGAGACCCATTTCATGGCAAGAGAGTTCTCCTTAAAAAATACACGTAATATCGGGATCATGGCTCATATTGATGCTGGTAAGACTACTACCACTGAGCGGATTCTTTTCTACACAGGCCGTACGCACAAAATCGGTGAAGTTCACGAGGGTGCAGCTACAATGGACTGGATGGAACAAGAACAGGAGCGCGGAATTACCATTACTTCCGCTGCTACGACCGCTGCTTGGAAGGGCTACCGCATCAATATCATTGATACCCCGGGACACGTTGACTTCACTGTTGAAGTTGAACGTTCCCTTCGTGTATTGGATGGAGCAGTAGGCGTATTCAGTGCGAAAGAAGGCGTTGAGCCTCAGTCTGAAACCGTATGGAGACAGGCTGACCGATATGGCGTTCCTCGTATCGCATATGTAAACAAAATGGACATCATTGGTGCAGACTTCCTTAACGTTGTACATGCTATGCGCGAACGTCTTATGGCGAATGCAGTAGCTATTCAACTTCCAATCGGAGCAGAAAATGATTTCGTTGGAATCATCGACTTGGTTGAAGAAAGAGCACATATCTTCAAGGATGATATGGGCCGCGACGTTGAAGAAACAGATATTCCAGCTGAGTATCTGGAACAAGTTGCTGAATTGCGTCTCGAGTTAATCGAGAAGGTAGCAGAACTTGACGAAGATCTTACGATGAAATATCTGGAAGGTGAAGAAATTACAGTTGCGGAAATCAAAGCAGCTCTGCGCAAAGGCGTAGTAGAAGTTAAGATTTTCCCTGTAATCGTTGGATCCTCCTACCGTAACAAAGGGGTTCAGCTTATGCTGGATGCTGTTATCGATTACTTGCCAGCTCCTATCGATGTACCAGCTATCACTGGTCACCTTGATGATGGAACTGAAACGATTCGTCATTCTTCGGATGAAGAGCCGTTCTCATCTTTGGCATTTAAAATCATGACAGACCCTTATGTAGGCAAACTTACGTTCTTCCGTGTATATTCAGGTGTCCTGGAATCCGGATCTTACGTATTGAATGCTACTAAGAACAAACGGGAACGTATTGGACGTATCCTGCAAATGCATGCGAACAGCCGCCAAGAGATTTCCATTGTGTACTCTGGTGACATCGCTGCAGCTGTAGGTTTGAAAGATACTAGTACTGGTGATACACTGTGTGATGAGAAGCATCCAGTAATTCTGGAGTCTATGAACTTCCCTGATCCGGTTATCGAAATCGCTGTTGAACCAAAAACCAAAGCTGACCAAGATAAATTGGGCGTTGCTCTCGGTAAGTTGACTGAAGAGGATCCAACTCTTCGTGCACATACTGATGAAGAAACTGGCCAAACGATCCTGGCAGGTATGGGTGAACTTCACCTTGAAATTATCATCGACCGTATGCGCCGTGAATTCAACGTTGAGACTAACGTTGGTAAACCACAGGTAGCATATCGTGAGACTTTCAAGGCACCAGCTCGCGTCGAAGGTAAATTCGTTCGCCAATCCGGCGGTCGCGGTCAGTATGGTCACGTATGGGTTGAGTTTGAACCTCTCGAGGCAGGTATTGGCAATACATTCGAAAGTAAAGTTGTCGGTGGCTCGGTTCCTAGAGAGTACATCGCTCCTGCACTTGCGGGTATTGAAGAAGCTATGAAAAATGGTGTTATCGCAGGCTTCCCGCTTGTTGATGTAAAAGCCACTATCGTAGATGGTTCTTATCATGATGTTGACTCCAACGAAATGGCATTTAAAATTGCCGGTTCGATGGCACTCAAAGCAGCTAAAGACAAGTGTAAGCCTGTCCTGCTTGAGCCAATCATGAAAGTGGAAGTAACTGTTCCTGAGGAATATATGGGCGATGTAATGGGTATGCTGAGTTCCCGTCGCGGAAGAATCGAAGGTATGGATTCCCGTGGTGGAGCGCAAATTATTCGGTCTAAGGTGCCTCTTTCCGAAATGTTCGGATACTCCACAACACTCCGTTCTGGTACACAAGGACGCGGCGTATTCTCGATGGAACTCTCTCACTATGAAGAAGTTCCTAAATCCATTGCGGATGAGATCGTTGCTAAGAACAAAGGCGGAGAATAATATTTGTTTTGATTTGCCGTCCGGGTATAACCACTCAGTCATCCTAGATTAAGCATACAACGGACGGCTCCAATATAAGGAACCCCACATTAAGGAGGAACTGTTCAAATGGCAAAAGTAAAGTTTGAACGTAACAAACCGCACGTTAACATCGGTACTATTGGTCACGTCGACCATGGTAAAACGACTCTGACTGCTGCAATCACAACTGTATTGTCCAAAAAATACGGTGGTGCTGCTGTAGCATTCGACCAAATCGACAAAGCTCCTGAAGAGCGCGAGCGCGGTATCACTATTTCTACAGCTCACGTTGAATATGAAACTCCTAACCGTCACTACGCACACGTAGACTGCCCTGGTCACGCCGACTATGTTAAAAACATGATCACTGGCGCAGCGCAAATGGACGGAGCGATCCTGGTTGTATCCGCAGCTGACGGCCCTATGCCGCAAACTCGCGAACACATCCTGTTGTCCCGCCAAGTAGGTGTTCCTTACATCGTTGTATTCTTGAACAAATGCGACATGGTTGAAGACGAAGAGCTTTTGGAATTGGTTGAAATGGAAGTACGCGATTTGCTGAGCGAGTATGATTTCCCAGGTGACGATACTCCAATCATCCGTGGATCTGCTCGTGAAGCTCTTCAAAACCCTGAAGGCGACTATGCAGCGAAAATCGTTGAAATGTTTGAAACGATTGACACTTACATTCCGCTTCCAGAACGTCAAACTGACAAACCTTTCTTGATGCCTGTCGAGGATGTATTCTCCATCACTGGCCGCGGTACTGTGGCAACTGGTCGCGTAGAACGCGGAACAGTTAAAGTCGGAGAAGAAATCGAAATCGTTGGTATTCATGAAGAAACTAAGAAATCTGTAGTTACGGGCGTTGAAATGTTCCGTAAATTGCTGGATTCCGCTCAAGCAGGCGACAACATCGGCGCATTGCTGCGTGGTGTTGACCGTACTATGATCGAGCGTGGTCAAGTATTGGCTAAACCGAACTCCGTTAAGCCACACACTGAATTCACTGCTCAAATCTACGTTTTGACTAAAGAAGAAGGCGGACGTCACAAACCATTTTTCACTGGTTACCGTCCACAGTTCTACTTCCGTACAACTGACGTAACTGGCATTATCAACTTGCCAGAAGGTACTGAAATGGTTATGCCTGGTGACAACATCACTGTAACTGTTTCCCTGATCTCCCCAATCGCTATTGAAGAAGGTACTAAATTCTCCATTCGCGAAGGTGGACGTACAGTTGGAGCGGGTTCAGTAGCATCCATCCAAAAATAATTTCAGTCTATCCTTAATGGGTAGATACTGAAACTTAAGGACAGAGGGTCTTCTCGCGAAGATCCTCTGTTTTTTTATATGGATAACACAAAAAGTCTGAGACTGGTATAATACCAGCTCAGACTTTTTAACGATTGACTACACTTCTTGAGCGTAAATGGGACTAGGTATTTTACACAGTACAACATGCAGACTAGCAGGAGTATCACCGCTGTTGCTATAGGCAAAGGCTTCTTCACCACCGATGTGGATTGTTTCTCCTTTCACAAGGGGAGTGTCTTCTCCATCTACGGTCATCGTTCCATTGCCTTCAAGACCTAGAATATAAACATCAGTTCCAGGGTGTTTGTGAGTAGGTAAGGTTTGACCGGGCATAAAGTTCAAGATAAATACTACACTCTCCCCTTTTTGAAACAATATTTTTTTTGTAAAGCGTTCCTCTTGATATTGTACAGCTTCTACTAGTTGTTTCTTTTCCATGATAAAGTTCCTCCTCGATTTTGGGTGTTCTAATTACATCTTTACACACATTAAACGGAAATGATTGTCCTCTAGCTGATTGATTATAGATGAGATCCCAAGAGACTCAAGCGCTGCAACAAGCGGTTCTGCCCGGTGAGGTAAATGAATTTCGATTACAGTGCCTTGCTTCGCTTCACTTACGAACTCCATGATCTCCTGCTTAGGATGTTCTCCTCGCAAGACGCTTTCACGCAAATCCAGAATGGCAACGTCACCTTTATAATTTACATCTAACACTTCATACCTCCTGTTCTTGTGAAAAGGAATTAGAGTCTGACTTCATACTCACAATGCTCATGCCCCGTGACATTACATTTTATTTCCTTTACAGAAACCTTCTTATTCAGAATCTTGCATAGTGCACCTTCCAGCATGGCGCCTTCTAGATCACAAATCATTTTTTCTTCTGAAAGGGGAAGCCCTATACAAAAACAATCCTCTACAGCAATATTTATTCTACGCTCATCTTGATATACGATACGTGGTATACCAATTTTCAACCGCTCAAATAATTGCAATAAATCATCGATGGACTCAACGGGCAAGTTCTCTCCAATCTTCCGGCCAATGGTTACGGTCGTTCCTTTACCACCTAATGGTAAACCCTGACTCATACCGATTAGCCTGATCGTACGGAATAACTCTAGTGGAACCGTATCGCCAAGTATCTTCCTGTTCATTTTTTTCATATCTTCAAAAGAATAAGATAGCATATGTTCATCCCTTTCTAACTACATCGTCTATATACGTATTGTGACATAGGGGGGAGACTATAACCTTGATATAGATCAAGTAATAATATATTTTGTGATGGCGATCACAAGGGGCAGGGACATTCGTTGATAAGGTTAGTATAAGTATCAGTTAGAAAGGGGGCGGTGGCATGGTTTGTTCCAGTTGCGCTTCAGCATCCTGTGTCCGTCGTGTGCCTGTATTTAATGGACTTTCCGATGTTGAAATCAATCAAATTGAAAGCCTTGTAGAATCAAGGCCTTATGATAAAGGGGCTTTTGTTTTTAGAGAAGGGGAGAGATCTGACTCACTTTTCGTATTGAATGAGGGTTTGATCAAGCTCACACAGAGCAGTCGTGACGGTAAGGAGCATATATTGAGGTTTCTTTTCCCGGGGGACTACTTTGGACAGTTCGCGTTACTCCAGAATAAACAAAACTATGTGAATGCAGAGATAATTGAGAGCAGTACGGTGTGTCTTATACATCGCAAGGACTTTATACCTTTGTTAGAAAAAAACACAACACTGGCATATAACTTTCTATTATCCATGAGTGAACAGCTACATCATGCTGAGGATTGGGCTGCAGCCCTTCATATGTTGGAGGTCGATAAACGTTTAGCTAAGATTCTACTGTACTTTCATTCTAAGGACATACTAAATAGTAAGGTGAACTTGCCGGCTTCCAAAAAAGAGATAGCAGCAATGATTGGGACAACCGCTGAAACGCTTAGCCGTAAGTTGAATCAATTCGAAGAGCTTAATCTCATTAAAGTTAGCAGAAGAGTTATCCACATCCTTGAGCTGGACGATCTGCAGCATTTAGCTGGTACAAATCGCAGTTAAGTTAACCGTTTCATTCTCTTTATGAATGAGGCGGTTTTTTTGTGGGCATATATCTAATTATTTATTTAAAAATTGAAGCATAGATATAAACACTAGATTCATTTATACCGATGATAACTATAATTATCTAGTATCCGTCAATATTCGACAAAAGAAGACATGCGATGCTGTGTAACATATCAGGAGAAAAGAGAGAGTGGTACTATGGGAAAATGTCCTTTTGCTTTTATGCATGCTTTAGTTCCACAGAAAAAAGATTTGAAATCTCCCGGCGCCCCTATTGTGGACGCTACCGGCCCCTCCTTCTCTACCGGTGCCTCTTTTCACGCTCTTGAGGGTCATGAGGAGTTGAATGAACAAATGAAGATGATTGCTCTTACTGAGGAAGACCTGAACCTGCTGCGAGGCATGAAGCCGGGGGTGGAACGCAACATTGAGTATATTATTGATCATTTTTACAACTCGGTGTTGGGTGTGGAGAAGCTGGAAGAGATCATCATTGAACACAGCAGTATAGACCGACTTAAAAAAACTCTGCGGGATCATATTATTGAGATTTTTGACGGTAAGGTAGATCAAGCATATATAGCAAAACGCCTAGTTATAGCAAGAATTCATAAAAAGGTAGGACTTGAACCGAAATGGTATTTGTCCGCTTTTCAGAATTTGCAGAATGTTTTTATTCAAGTTATTTATAATGAGACGAATAATGACATCGATCGGTTGAAAGTAGTCCAAACGGTAACAAAGCTTCTTAATCTGGAACAGCAGCTTGTTTTGGAAGCTTACGAGAAAGAAAACATACGTGAGAAGGAAGAACAGTACGAGATCGTAAAAAATGAGCTGAAACAGAAAATAGCTGAGTTTAGCGGTGAACTGGTTGATCTGAGCATCGATACTAATGCCGCTGTTGAGCAGCTGGTGGCGAGCAGTAATGAAGTGAATACATCTTTCCAACGTACCGCTTCCTCCGCTCTGGAGTCACAGGAGATGGCTAGAGATGGACGAGATCAGCTAAGTGATCTTAGCGGACAGATTAATCGTATTTTTGAGAGCACAAATGAGATGGAGCTTTCAATAGAAGAATTGAGCAGGTCTTCTAAACAAATTCAAAAAATAGTAAGTGCTGTACAAGAGATAGCAGACCAGACCAAAATTCTCTCTCTTAATGCTACTATTGAGGCTGCCAGAGCCGGAGAACATGGTAGAGGATTTACTGTGGTGGCCCAAGAGGTCAGTCGATTAGCAGAAGAAACTAAGAGCACTGTTATTCTAATCGGTGAATTAACAAATAAATCAGGTAAGCTGACTACACAGGTAGTAAATGAAATCCGAACGGTACAGGAACTTACTAAGAGCGGAAAATTTCAATCGGTGGAGACCAGCCGGTTATTCTCCGATATTGTGGAATCTATGAAGAGCAGTACTCAAGAAATTGTTACTGTGGAGGAGGAGATTAAACTACTGATTCATACTATAGAAGGAATAGGTTCAACAACAGCTCAAACAGCAGCTTCTGCCGAGTATTTTAAGACTGCAACGGCAAGTTTATAACCATATATTCATTGTAAAAAACAACGCGTGAAAAAAATCATGCGTTGTTTTAATTAGCTATTGCAATAGTGCCCAATATTATATATAATAATAAATGTTGTTCTGAGACGTTGCGATGATGTGAGAGGTTACTGACACACCCGGCCCCTTTGCCATGAGGTCGATGTCGGAAAATTTTCGCGGAGTATGTCCGATAATAAATTGGGCGATAGAAGGAGGGACTAAAATGGCAAAGCAAAAAATTCGTATTCGCTTGAAAGCATACGACCACAGAATTCTTGATCAATCCGCAGAGAAGATCGTTGAAACAGCAAAACGTTCGGGTGCTAGTGTATCTGGACCGATCCCGCTGCCAACTGAAAAACAAATCATTACTATTCTACGTGCGGTACACAAGTACAAGGATTCCCGTGAACAGTTTGAACAACGGACTCACAAACGTTTGATTGATATCGTGAATCCAACACCACAAACTGTGGATGCCTTGATGCGCTTGGATCTACCGTCCGGTGTAGATATCGAAATCAAATTGTAATTCATCTATTAAAGAACTAGGAAAAGAAAAGAGGTGTCAACATTGAAAGGTATCTTAGGAAAAAAACTCGGAATGACTCAAGTCTTTACTCCAGAAGGTAACGTAATCGCAGTTTCTGTTATCGAAGCTGGCCCTTGTGTCATTCTGCAAAAGAAAGACCTGAATATCGACGGATATGAAGCAGTGCAATTGGGCTTTTCTGATAAAAAAGAAAGTCGCTCCAACAAGCCTGAACAAGGTCACGCCAAAAAGGCAAATGCAACACCTAAGCGCTACGTTCGCGAAATTCGCGGTATTGACCTCGCGTCATTCGAGGTTGGACAAGTGCTGAAGGCTGATGTCTTCACTGAGGGCGAATTTGTTGACGTAACTGGTACATCTAAAGGTAAAGGTTTCCAAGGCGTTATCAAACGTTGGGGACAAAGCCGCGGACCAATGGCACACGGATCGCGTTACCACAGAAGACCGGGTTCCATGGGTTCCATTCAAGCTAACCGTGTACCGAAGGGCAAACGCCTTCCAGGACATATGGGTCACAGCACCGTAACGGTTCAAAAGCTTGAAATTATCAAGGTAGATGTAGAACGCAATGTATTGCTGGTTAAAGGCGCTATTCCAGGTCCTAAAAACAGCTTCGTGAAAGTTAAACAAACCGTTAAGAAATAGTCAAAGAAAGGAGGAACATGAAATGCCAAAAGTAACACTTTTTAATATGAGTGGAACCGAAGTAGGCGAAGTTGAACTGAGTGATACAGTATTCGGTATTGAACCGAATGTACACGTTTTGCATGAAGCAGCACTTATGCAAAGAGCTTCCCTTCGTCGCGGTACACATAAAGTAAAAGGACGTTCTGAAGTACGTGGCGGCGGACGTAAGCCTTGGAAACAAAAAGGTACAGGTCGTGCTCGTCAAGGCTCCATTCGTTCACCGCAATGGAAAGGCGGCGGCGTTGTCTTCGGACCAACACCACGCAGCTATTCCTGGAAATTGCCTAAGAAAGTTCGTCGTTTGGCCATCAAATCCGCATTGTCCTCAAAAGTTATTGCTAATGAGATCATCGTATTGGATAGCTTGACTATGAATGCTCCGAAGACGAAAGAATTCGCGGCAATCTTGAACAACTTGAAAGTTGATCGCAAAGCGTTGATCGTAGCTGTTGGTTATGATGATAACGTAGCACTATCCGCACGTAACATCCCTGGGGTGAAATTCGTAGCGGCTGACGGCATTAATGTTCTTGACGTACTGACGTACGACAAACTGATCATCACCAAGGAAGCAGTTCTGAAGGTAGAGGAGGTGTTCGCGTAATGAAAGATCCTCGTGATATTATCAAACGTCCGGTGATTACGGAACGCACATCCGAATACATGAGCGAAATGAAATACGCTTTTGAAGTGGATATTCGTGCTAACAAAACCGAAATCAAAAAAGCTGTTGAGGCTATCTTTAAAGTTAAAGTTACCAATGTGAACACAATGCGTGTACCTGGCAAATTGAAACGTTATGGTAAATATTCCGGTTATACTCCGGAGTGGAAAAAAGCCATCGTTAAACTTAGCCCAGACAGTAAGCCGCTTGAATTTTTTGAAGCGGTAGAATAAAACTCTGTGAAGTAAGGAGGGAATACAGTGCCAATCAAAAAGTACAAACCGACATCTCCGGCCAGACGTAACATGTCCGTGTCTACGTTTGAAGAAATCACCACAAACCAGCCTGAGAAATCGTTGCTATCACCGCTGTTCAAACATGCGGGACGTAACAACCAAGGTAAAATTACGGTTCGTCACCACGGCGGCGGACACAAACGTAAATACCGTATTATCGATTTCAAGCGGACTAAAGACGGCATACCAGGTAGCGTTGCTACGATTGAGTATGACCCGAACCGCACATCCAATATTGCTTTGATCCACTATGCTGATGGAGAGAAACGTTACATCCTCGCTCCTAAAGGCCTTAAAGTTGGGGATAAGATTGAGTCCGGTCCTGCGGCCGACATCAAAATTGGTAACAGTCTTCCACTGGCTAACATCCCAGTTGGTACAGTTATCCACAACATTGAGTTGAAACCAGGCAAAGGCGGACAACTTGTTCGTGCTGCTGGTACAGAAGCTCAATTGCTTGGTAAAGAAGAAAAATACGTTTCCGTTCGTTTGACATCCGGTGAGGTTCGCAGAATCTTGAGCGTATGTCGTGCAACTATCGGTTCCGTAGGTAACGAAGACCACGAATTGATCAAGATTGGTAAAGCTGGACGTAATCGCTGGCTTGGCAATCGTCCTCAAGTACGCGGCGTAGTTATGAACCCGAACGATCACCCACACGGTGGTGGTGAAGGACGCGCTCCAATCGGTCGTAAATCACCAATGTCTCCTTGGGGCAAACCAACCCTTGGCTACAAAACACGTAAGAAAAACAAAGCTTCTGATAAATACATCGTTCGTCGTCGCACGAAATAAGACGCTTCTAGCAAGTAGTAATAGCCCGAAGCGTCGATTCGCGGCTTGAACAGTTGATGAAGGGAGGATACACACATGGGTCGCAGTTTAAAAAAGGGACCATTTATCGATGGTTACCTGCTGAAAAAGGTTGAAGAACTGAACGAGGCTGAGAAAAAGGTTGTTGTGAAAACCTGGTCACGTCGATCAACTATTTTCCCTCAGTTTATCGGACATACGTTTGGTGTATATGATGGCCGCAAACACGTGCCTGTATACGTAACGGAAGATATGGTGGGTCACAAGTTGGGCGAGTTCGCTCCAACGCGTACTTACAAAGGCCACGCGGGTGACGATAAGAAAACAAGAAGATAATTAAAAGGTCTTCGTTTGAGAGGAGGGAAAACAATGGAAGCAAAAGCACATGCAAGATCGGTGCGGATTTCCGCTCGTAAAGCGAAACTGGTTATTGACTTGATTCGCGGAAAGCAAGTGGGGGAAGCAATTGCAATTCTTCGCCACACTCCGAAATCCGCTTCGCCGGTTGTTGAGAAATTGCTTAATTCGGCGATTGCGAATGCTGAGCATAACTATTCTCTGGACGTGAACAGCTTGTTCGTTAGCGAAGTTTTCGTTAACCAAGGTCCAACAATGAAACGTTTCCGTCCACGCGCGATGGGTCGTGCGAGTCGGATCAATAAACGTACTAGCCACATTACATTAGTGGTATCTGAGAAATAAGGAGGGATAACACGTGGGTCAAAAGGTAAATCCAGTCGGACTCCGAATCGGGATTATTCGCGATTGGGAATCTAAATGGTATGCAGGCAAAGATTTCGGTACTCTTTTAATGGAAGACGTCAGAATCCGGGAATACCTTAAAGGTAAGTTGAAGGATTCCTCTGTTTCCCACATTGAAATTGAAAGAGCGGCAAGCCGCGTGAATGTTACTATTCACACAGCGAAACCTGGTATGGTTATTGGTAAAGGCGGAGCAGAAGTAGAAGTACTTCGCAGCGCAGTTACTGCAATCGCTGGCGGCAAAAAAGTTCACATCAACATCAATGAAATCAAACACCCTGAGCTTGATGCAATTCTTGTTGCTGAAAGCATTGCACAACAATTGGAGCGTCGTGTATCGTTCCGTCGTGCTTTGAAACAAGCGATTCAAAGAACTATGCGTTCAGGTGCAAAGGGAATTAAAACTCAAGTAGGCGGACGTCTTGGCGGCGCTGAGATTGCTCGTTCAGAAGGTTATAGCGAAGGAACAGTTCCACTTCATACGCTTCGTGCCGATATCGACTACGGAACGGCTGAAGCACATACAACTTTCGGCCTTATCGGCGTAAAGGTATGGATCTACCGTGGAGAAGTTCTTCCCCCAGCTAAGAAACACGCTGCTCAGGAAGGAGGCAACTAATCATGTTGGTACCAAAACGCGTTAAACACCGCAAGCAACAACGCGGTCACATGAAGGGTATGGCAAAAGGCGGTACAGAACTAAACTTCGGCGAATTCGGCCTGCAAGCTTTAGAGCCTTCTTGGATCACTAACCGTCAGATCGAAGCTGCCCGTATAGCAATGACTCGTTACATCAAACGTGGCGGTCAAGTATGGATTAAGATTTTCCCTGATAAGCCAATTACTCAAAAGCCTCTTGAGGTTCGTATGGGTAGTGGTAAAGGTAACGTTGAGAAATGGGTTGCTGTAGTTAAACCGGGTAAGATTATGTTCGAACTCGGAGGCGTGTCGGAAGAAATCGCTCGTGAAGCGATGCGTCTTGCCGCTCACAAGCTCCCAATCAAGACTAAGTTTGTGAAACGTGAAGAATTGGGTGGTGAAGCAAATGAAAGCTAATGAACTTCGCAACTTAACCACTGCTGAGATTGAACAAAAGATCGCTGGATTCAAAGAAGAACTTTTCAATCTCCGTTTTCAATTGGCAACAGGCCAACTGGATAACCCTACTCGGATTCGTGATGTGCGTAAGGAAATAGCTCGTGCTAAAACCGTTATCCATCAAAGAGTACTTGGGATTAGTTAAGTGAGACGGATTTAATTATCCGTATTCAGGAAGGAGGCTAACAATGACCGAAGAACGGAATGCACGTAAAGTGCTGGTTGGTAAAGTAGTCAGCGACAAGATGGATAAAACCGTTGTAATTGCTGTTGAAACCTATAAAAAGCATAACCTGTACCACAAACGCATCAAGTCTACGAAGAAATTCAAAGCACATGATGAAGAGAACGTGGCTAAAATTGGTGATGTCGTTAAAGTCATGGAAACTCGTCCATTGTCTAAAGACAAACGCTGGAGACTGGTTGAAGTGATTGAAAAAGCGATCATCCTTTAAGATGATCAGTAACCCTTTTACCGGAAGGAGGAAATTATAATGATTCAACCATTTACACGTTTGCATGTGGCTGACAACTCTGGTGCGAAGGAACTGATGTGTATCCGCGTACTAGGTGGTACAGGACGCCGTACAGCAGCAATCGGTGATTTGATCGTTTGTTCCGTTAAACAAGCAACACCAGGCGGCGTTGTCAAAAAAGGTGATGTTGTTAGAGCGGTTGTTGTTCGTACTAAACGTTCCGTACGCCGTAAAGATGGATCTTACATCGCATTCGACGAAAATGCAGCTGTTGTTGTAAAAGACGACAGAAGCCCACGTGGAACACGTATCTTCGGACCTGTTGCTCGCGAACTTCGCGATAGAGACTATATGAAGATCGTTTCCTTGGCACCGGAAGTTATCTAAATAAACGGCGATAACAAGCTGAAGGCTAGTCATAGGAGGTGTAATAAATGCCTAGAGTGAAAAAAGTTCTGGAATCCCATAACAATAAACTGCATGTGAAGAAAGACGACGTGGTGATTGTGATTAGCGGGAAAGACAAAGGCAAAAAAGGCCGTGTCATCGCTGCTTATCCTCGTCAAAACCGCGTTCTGGTAGAAGGCGTGAACATGATGAAGAAACATCAGAAGCCGAACCAGCTGAACCCACAGGGTGGAATTATTGAGCAAGAAGCTTCAATCCATGTGTCCAACGTAATGCACATTGATCCGAAGAGCGGTAAAGTAACTCGTATCGGTTACAAAGTATTGGACAACGGTAAAAAGGTTCGGGTTGCTAAGAGATCCGGAGAGATTATCGACTAATATAGCCTTAAGGAAAGGAGGTAAATCTTCATGGCGGCAAGAATGAAAGAACGTTTTCTTAACGAAATTACACCTGCTTTGATGCAGAAGTTTAACTATACGACTGTAATGCAAGTGCCGAAAATTGAGAAGGTAGTCATCAACATGGGTGTGGGTGACGCTGTATCGAACTCGAAAGTACTTGATGCTGCAGTTAATGACATGCAACTGATCGCTGGTCAAAAACCAGTAATCACAAAAGCAAAGAAATCTATCGCCGGTTTCAAATTGCGCGAAAATATGCCAATCGGGGTTAAAGTAACACTGCGCGGTGAGCGTATGTATTACTTCTTGGACAAATTGTTCAATGTAACTCTTCCTCGTGTACGTGACTTCCGCGGTGTTTCGACTAAAGCTTTCGACGGTCGTGGTAACTACACACTTGGTTTGAAAGAACAGTTGATCTTCCCTGAAATCGAGTACGATAAGGTTGATAAAGTTCGCGGTATGGACATCGTTATTGTAACGACGGCAAAGACGGATGAGGAATCCCGTGAGCTGCTGGGTCAGCTGGGAATGCCTTTCGCAAAATAAGTTCGGTTTCCGAAACTGTTTAGGAGGTGTCAGGCTAAAGTGGCAAAAACTTCGATGAAAGTTAAACAACAACGTACGCCTAAGTTTAAAGTACGTGCATATACACGTTGCGAACGTTGTGGTCGTCCACATTCAGTACTGCAAAAGTTCAAAATTTGCAGAATTTGTTTCCGTGAGTTAGCTTATAAAGGCCAGATTCCTGGCGTCAAAAAAGCAAGTTGGTAAGAAGTTTATAAACGGGAAGGAGGTTTACACACATGACTATGTCTGATCCTATTGCAGATATGCTTACTCGTATTCGTAACGCCAATACAGTGCGTCACGAAACCGTAGAAATGCCTGCTTCGACAATGAAGAAACAAATCGCTGATATCTTGAAGCGTGAAGGTTTCATTCGTGATGCGGAATATGTTGAAGATAGCAAACAAGGGATTATCCGTATCTTCTTGAAATACGGCCCTAACCAAGAGCGTGTAATTACAGGTTTGAAAAGAATTAGTAAACCAGGCCTTCGCGTATACACGAAGAGCAATGAAGTTCCTCGTGTACTCGGCGGTCTAGGAATCGCGATTGTCTCCACATCTAAGGGAGTTATGACCGATAAAGAAGCTCGTCAATCTAAATCCGGCGGAGAAGTTGTCTGCTACATTTGGTAATAAACGTCACAAGATAAGGAGGTGCAACACATGTCTCGTATTGGTCGCAAACCAATCGCAGTACCTAGCGGTGTAGATATCACTTTGGATAACACCGTTATTACAGTAAAAGGTCCAAAAGGCTCTTTGACTCGTGAGCTTCATAAAGACATGAAGATTACGATTGAAAATAACGAAATCACAGTTGTTCGCCCGTCGGACAACAAATTGCATCGTTCACTTCACGGCACAACCCGCTCCGTTGTCAACAACATGGTGAGTGGTGTTACTGAAGGGTTCTCGAAATCTCTGGAGATGGTAGGGGTCGGATATCGTGCCAGCAAATCCGGAGACAAAATCGTTCTGAACGTTGGTTACTCCCACCCGGTTGAAATTTCACCGGAGCCAGGTATCGAGTTCGAAGTTCCTGCGAACACGAAAATCATCGTTAAAGGAATCGACAAAGAACGCGTTGGCGCTTATGCTGCTAAAATTCGTTCCGTACGTGAACCAGAGCCGTATAAAGGTAAAGGTATCAAATATGAAGGCGAGCGTATCATCCGCAAAGAAGGTAAAGCCGGTAAGAAGAAATAACCGGCTAAGCCTTAATTGGGAAATGCCCCGCGCATCTTAATGTGAAACTGCCCTACGGCAACTGAAGGGAGTGAAAGGAAAGTCATGATTACAAAAGACGATAAAAACAAGGCTCGCCTCAAAAGACACCTGCGTGTTCGTAAGAAAATCCAGGGTACTACTGAGCGTCCACGTTTGAATGTGTTCCGTTCTTCGAAACACATCTATGCTCAATTGATTGATGATGTGACTGGCGTTACAATCGTATCCGCCTCAACACGTGATAAAGATCTGAGTGCTACAATCGGTAATGGCGGCAGCGTTGAAGCTGCAAGTAAAGTGGGCCAATTGGTCGCTGAACGTGCTAAAGAAAAAGGTTACGCAGTGGTTGTATTTGACCGCGGTGGATACTTGTACCATGGACGGATTCAAGCATTGGCTGATGCAGCTCGCGAGGCTGGTCTTGAGTTCTAGAATAATTCTTAAAAGGAGGTTAACGACTTGCGTGTAGATCCGAACAGTTTAGAGCTGACAGAAAGAGTTGTACACATCAACCGTGTTGCTAAAGTTGTAAAAGGCGGACGCCGTTTCAGCTTTAGCGCACTGGTAGTTGTCGGCGATGGCAATGGCTACGTTGGTGCTGGAATCGGTAAAGCCGGCGAAGTACCGGATGCCATCCGTAAAGGCATTGAAGATGCTAAGAAAAACCTGATCCACATTCCAATCGTAGGAACTTCGATTCCTCACTTGGTTACAGGACATTTCGGCGCAGGCCGCGTGTTGCTGAAACCAGCATCAGAAGGTACCGGCGTTATTGCTGGTGGTCCGGTTCGTGCAGTATTGGAATTGGCGGGCGTTGGCGATATCTTGACAAAATCTTTGGGTTCTTCGAATTCCATGAACATGGTCAATGCAACTTTGGAGGGACTTTCCCGCTTGAAGCGCATTGAAGAGGTCGCGAAACTTCGCGGCAAATCTGTCGAAGAATTACGCGGTTAAGGAGGGGAACGTCAATGGCAAAATTGCAAATTACCCTCGTTCGCAGCGTAATCGGACGTCCGGAAACACAACGTGTTACCGTTAAGACGCTCGGCCTGCGTAAACTTAACTCGTCCGTGGTTCACAATGATACTCCCGCGATTCGCGGAATGATCAATAAAGTGGGCCACTTGTTAGCAGTTACTGAAATCGAAGGCTAAAAGCCTCGTATAAATTATCAGACATAAGGAGGTGCAAACGATGAAGTTACATGAACTTGCTCCGGCACCGGGTTCCCGTAAAGAACGCAATCGCGTAGGTCGCGGTCCTAGTAGCGGAAACGGTAAAACGTCCGGCCGCGGTCATAAAGGTCAAAACTCCCGCTCCGGCGGTGGTGTTCGTCTAGGCTTCGAGGGGGGTCAAAACCCACTCTATCGTCGTCTGCCTAAACGTGGTTTCGTCAATCCTACCCGTAAAGAGTACGCGATTGTGAACCTTGAAGATCTCAACAACTTTGCAGAAGGTACTGAAGTAACCCCTGCATTGTTGCTTGAAACAGGCGTTGTCAAGAACTCTAAGAGCGGTATTAAGATTCTTGGTAATGGCGAAATATCCGTTAAATTGACTGTACAAGCTAATAAGTTCTCTCAATCTGCGGTGGAGAAAATCGAGGCTGCCGGCGGTAAAACCGAGGTGATCTAATGTTCAAGACGCTTAAGAATATATGGCATGTTGAAGATTTGCGCAAAAGGATCCTGTTCACCCTGTTTATTCTGTTCATCTATCGGATTGGTTCGTTCGTACCAGTGCCAGGCGTGAACAAAGATGTACTGGAAACAGCGAATCAGAGCGGCGACGCTTTGATGGGTCTTTTGAACACCTTCTCGGGTGGAGCGCTCAAAAACTTCTCGATATTTGCGATCAGTATTTACCCGTACATTACAGCATCCATTATCGTACAATTACTTTCGATGGATGTTGTCCCTAAGTTTGCTGAATGGGCAAAACAAGGGGAGCACGGAAAAAAACAATTGGCGCAGATTACCCGATACGGTACAGTAGTATTGGCTCTAATCCAGGGTTTTGCTACTTCAATCGGGTTTAACCGGATTTATGGTACTGAAATGATTCCGAATGCGACCTTTGCGGATTACCTGCTCATAGCTATTATTTTGACTGCAGGTACTTCTTTCCTGATGTGGCTAGGTGAGCAGATCACAGAAAAGGGAATAGGAAACGGGATTTCGATCCTGATTTTTGCTGGAATCGTCTCTGCCATACCGGGTTATATCACGAGTACGGCACAATCAAGCTTTATTCAGCCGGATCAGGTGTTCCTGAATATTCTTAAAGTGGTTATTGTGATGATTGTGATTATTGCGATTATTACAGGAGTTATTTTCGTGCAGCAAGGTATTCGTAAGATACCAGTACAATATGCTAAACGAGTAGTCGGTAACAAAATGTACGGTGGACAAAACACCCACATTCCGATGAAAATTAATGCTGCAGGTGTAATTCCAGTTATTTTTGCAGTGTCACTACTTCAGTTTCCAGTTGTTCTCTCCAGTTTCTGGTCAACACATGATTGGGCGAAGTGGATTGCTAAGTATATGGCAATGGACGCACCGCTCGGCATGCTTCTGTATGTTGTGATGATTATTGGATTTACGTTCTTTTACACGTTCGTTCAGATGAATCCACAGCAGATGGCTGATAACATGAAGAAGAACGGTGGATATATACCTGGTATTCGGCCTGGTAAAGCAACGGAGAAGTATTTGACCAAGGTAATGTCCCGCCTGACCATGTCTGGTGCGTTGTTCCTGGCTCTTATCTCTGTAATGCCAGTAATCTTCGGTAGTTTCTCTGGGTTGCCAAGACAGGTTCAAATCGGCGGTACTGCACTGCTGATCGTAATCGGTGTGGCATTGGATACTATGAAGCAGATCGAGAGCCAATTGATTAAACGCCATTACAAAGGCTTCATTAATAAATAGGCGATAGGTTCCGGAGAAGCTTTGAGTTTACTGCCTTCCCGGCACCTATTGTGCTGTTTCTTGCTTGGTGGCGAACTTTTGGGGGGAGAGAGAAATCGTGAACATTTTATTCATGGGCCCTCCTGGGGCAGGCAAGGGAACACAAGCAGCAGAGATCGTGAAGGAACTTGGAATACCTCATATCTCTACAGGAGATGCATTCCGCTTAGCTATTAAGCAAGGTACTCCTGTGGGTCTGAAGGCCAAGTCCTTCATTGATCAAGGCTTACTTGTACCAGATGATGTGACCATTGGAATTGTAGAAGAGCGGTTGCAGCAGTCCGATTGCGAAAAAGGTTTTTTATTGGACGGCTTTCCAAGAACTCTTTCGCAAGCGGAAGCGCTGAATGAAATTTTAGCCCGCTTAAATACTTCATTGGATCATGTAATCAACTTGAATGTGGACCGGGGCTTGCTGATGGCGCGTCTAACAGGACGCCGTATCTGCAATGTTTGCGGGGCATCCTACCATTTGATTTTCAACCCGCCGAAGCAAGATGGCATTTGCGATGTTGACGGCGGTGAACTGTATCAACGTCCGGATGATAATGAACAAAGTGTAGGCAAGCGTCTGGATGAGTATGACAACAAGACTGCACCACTGCTTGCTTTTTATGAGAATAAGGGTCTTTTGCGTCAGGTTAACGGAGAAAACGAAATTAATGTCGTTACCTCTGAAATTGTATCTTTACTGCGGGGTTAATGTAATGATCATTTGTAAATCCGAACAGGAACTTACCTTTATGAGGGAAGCTGGTCGAATTGTTGCCGAGAGCCACCGTCTTATCGCACAGGCTATTGAACCTGGGATTACGACCGGAGAGCTCGACAGCATCGCCGATCAATACATTCGCAGTCAAAGTGCCGTGCCATCTTTCAAAGGCTACAACGGTTTTCCTGCCAGCATTTGCGCTTCAGTCAACGAACAATTGGTGCATGGATTTCCGGGTAAACGCAAGTTGATCGAAGGCGATATTATAACGCTGGATATCGGTGCGCAATACCGTGGTTATCACGGTGATTCCGCTTGGACCTACGGAGTGGGTAGTATTTCGGAACAGGCTCAGCAATTGCTGGACGTTACGGAAGGCTCTCTCTACGCAGGACTGGCGTTAGTTAAACCGGATGTGCGCTTGTTTACAATCTCCCATGCTATCCAGACGTACATCGAAGAGGCTGGTTTCTCGGTTGTACGCGAGTATGTCGGTCATGGCATTGGGGCAGAACTGCATGAAGAACCGCAAATTCCGAACTATGGCATATCGGACCGCGGACCGCGGCTGAAACCGGGTATGGTACTCGCGATTGAGCCCATGGTTAACGTAGGTAAGCGTTATGTCAGAACGCTGGAAGATAACTGGACAGTCGTTACGGTTGATGGCTCACTGTGCGCTCACTTTGAGCATACGGTTGCGGTAACTCCGGACGGCATGGAAATTTTCACGAAACTGAATGCGTAGGTGATCTTAGTTGAATGCTCAGAGCAGCCCGCAGGTTGGTCAATTGGTGAGAATCCTTAAAGGCAAAGATGCTGGAGAGGTTGCCGTTGTTATCAATGTAGTAGACAGCAGGTTTGTGTATATTGCGGACGGGGACAAACGTAAGTTTGACGTGCCTAAGAAGAAGAGTATTCTTCATCTGGAGCCTTTACCTATCGTCAGCAGTGAGGTTGTGAACAGTTTGAACGAAAGCGGACGGGTTACGAACGGAAAGCTGCGTTTTGCAGTTACGAAGTTTTTGAAATCCACCGATAAAAGCGCTAATGAGAAAGGAGACTAATTGTGGCTAAAGAAGACGTTATTGAGGTAGAAGGAACCGTTCTTGAACCGTTGCCAAATGCAACCTTTAAAGTTGAATTGGAGAATGGTCATCAAATTCTTGCCCATGTATCCGGCAAGCTCCGGATGCACTTTATCCGTATTTTGACTGGAGACAAAGTAGTCGTACAGTTATCGCCTTATGATTTATCAAAAGGACGTATAACTTACCGTAAATAGATGGGAAGTACTAAAGAAAGTTTTGCTTCACAAACTAAGCATAGGCTTTCGAACCCAGTTTTACTTACGTAAAACTTATAGGAGGTAATTAACATGAAGGTAAGACCTTCTGTAAAGCCCATTTGCGAGAAATGTAAAGTAATTCGCCGCAAAGGGACTGTTATGGTGATTTGCGAAAATCCGAAACATAAACAAAAACAAGGATAAGAAGGGGGTGTAGCGTAAAATGGCTCGTATAGCTGGAGTGGACTTACCACGTGACAAACGCGTTGAGATCGCCTTGACTTATATTTTCGGAATCGGTAAAACGACTTCCCAGAAAATTCTTAACGAAACAGGCATTGACGCTAATACACGTGTCCGTGATTTGACGGAAGATGAAGTCAGCAAACTGCGTGAAACGATCGACAAAACAGCTAAGGTAGAAGGCGACTTGCGTCGTGAAATTTCCTTGAATATTAAACGTCTTATCGAGATCGGTTGCTACCGCGGTGTTCGTCACCGTCGTGGATTACCTGTTCGCGGTCAACGTACCAAAACGAATGCCCGTACCCGTAAGGGCCCGCGTCGTACGGTAGCTAACAAGAAAAAATAATAGGGGGGGATAAGAGACAATGGCTAAACCGAAAAAAGTCGTACGTACAAAACGTCGCGACCGTAAAAATATCGAATCCGGCGTGGCACATATTCGTTCCACGTTCAACAATACCATCGTTACCATCACGGATCCTCACGGAAATGCAATTTCCTGGGCTAGCTCCGGCGGCCAAGGATTTAAAGGTTCCCGTAAGTCCACTCCATTTGCAGCGCAAATGGCAGCTGAATCAGCAGCTAAAGCAGCTATGGAACACGGCATGAAATCCGTTGAAGTTATGGTTAAAGGACCGGGCGCGGGCCGCGAGGCAGCCATCCGTTCACTTCAAGCCGCAGGCCTCGAAGTTAACCTTATCAAAGACGTTACTCCGGTTCCTCATAATGGTTGCCGTCCACCGAAACGTCGCCGCGTATAGTTAAGTCAGCAATGAGATGTGTGGTATAAATCCGGCACTAACTGCTAATAATGGGTGTTTAGGCATACTACATGATCCACCTGATGGGGTGACAGTTTCATATAGGAGCGACGTTTGAAGGAGGGGTACACTCGTGATAGAAATCGAAAAGCCGAAGATTGAGACCGTAGAAGCGAATGATGAAGGAACCTATGGGAAATTCGTAGTTGAACCGTTGGAACGTGGATATGGCACAACTCTGGGGAACTCGCTTCGCCGGATACTGCTGTCCTCCCTTCCAGGAGCCGCAGTGACTTCGGTCCAAATTGACGGCGTTCTGCATGAGTTCTCGACCGTTCCTGGCGTAATGGAAGATGTGACAGAAATCATCTTGAACCTGAAAGCTTTGTCTTTAAAGATTCACTCAGACGAAGAAAAAGTGTTTGAGATTGATGCTGAAGGGGAAGGCGTCGTTACCGCCGGTGATATCCGTGCGGACAGCGACGTCGAGATCCTGAACCCGGATCTTCACATTGCAACGCTGGGACCTGGCGCGAGACTTCACATGCGTATTTTTGCAGGCCGCGGTCGCGGTTACGTCCAAGCGGACCGTAACAAGCGTGATGACCAGCCTATTGGTGTTATTCCAGTTGACTCTATCTACACTCCTATTTCACGCGTTAACTATGGCATAGACAACACTCGTGTTGGTCAAGTAACTAACTATGACAAATTAACGTTGGAAGTATGGACAGATGGCAGTATCAGACCGGAAGAGGCTGTAAGCCTCGGAGCCAAAATTTTGAACGAGCACCTCGTATTATTCGTAGGTCTTACGGATGAAGCGAAAGACGCCGAAATTATGGTTGAAAAAGAAGAAGACAAAAAAGAAAAAGTGCTTGAGATGACAATCGAAGAGCTTGATCTTTCTGTTCGTTCGTACAACTGCCTCAAACGTGCTGGTATTAATACCGTGCAAGAGCTGACCACTAAAACTGAAGAAGATATGATGAAAGTCCGTAACTTGGGCCGCAAATCTTTGGAAGAAGTACAAGAGAAGCTTGAGGAACTCGGTTTAGGACTTCGGACTGAAGAATAGCACAAGATTGCTAGAGTAAAGGAGGGAATTAACATGGCATACCAAAAGTTGGGCCGTGATTCCAGTGCGCGTAAAGCGTTATTTCGCGACTTGGTAACGGACCTGTTCTTATACGAGCGTATCCAAACCACGGAAGCCAAGGCGAAGGAAGTACGTTCCATCGCTGAGAAACTAATCACTAAGGCGAAAAAGGGCGATCTTCATGCTCGTCGTCAAGTTGCAGCTTTTGTTCGTCGCGAGACTGTTGACGGTGAACAAGATGCAATTCAAAAATTGTTCGCTGAAATTGCTCCTCGCTACACAGAGCGTCCAGGTGGATACACTCGTATCCTGAAACTCGGACCTCGTCGTGGTGACGCTGCGCCTATGGTTTATCTTGAACTAGTAGACCGTGCGTAGTAACAAGTTATGATTTCCGATTGTACCCCTGACATCCATTTTCTTAGGAAAATGGAGTGGGGGAAGATCAGAATTACTGTACTGCTTGGGCGTTAGCCTGTTGTGCAGTAAAACGCGGAGATCACCTTGGATCAATGGAAGGAGCTCCCGCCGGGGCTTCTTTTTTTTGAAAAGAGAAGGAGAACGCTATGCGCAATCTATTCATGAAGGTCAATTATGACGGAACCCATTATGATGGCTTTCAGACTCAACCTAAGGGCAATACGATTCAGGATCAGTTGGAGAAGGCAATACATCATCTGACGGGTGAAGGCCTTAAGATTACAGCTTCAGGCCGGACAGACGCAGGTGTACATGCTTACGGACAGCCGTTTAATTTCCTGACTTCATCACGTATACCTATAGAACGTTGGTGTCTAGCGCTGAATACCAGGCTGCCGCAAGATATCGTGGTTACAGAAGCTTGTGAGGTTCCGCTTTCCTTTCACTCCCGCAGGGGGGCGAAACGTAAGACTTACCGCTATCTGATTAACGGTAATCGGTTCCCTGATCCTTTTCAGCGGCGCTGGCAGTATCATCATCCAGTAGCTTTAAATATACCAGCCATGGAGCAAGGATTGGCTCATGTTATAGGTACACATGACTTTACGTCGTTTGCTTCCCGTAGGTCCACAAAGACTTCGCACGTCAGAACAATCTTTGAGGCTCATATGGAAGTAGACCGCAGTATGTGCCGACCGGGATCCTCGGATCAAGGGGTTATTCATACTTATATTACAGGGAGTGGGTTTCTTCAACACATGGTTCGCATAATAATGGGGACTCTGATCAACGTTGGAGAAGGCAAATGTCAGGCTGATGAGGTTGCTCATATTTTAGCAGCATGCGATCGGTCCGCAGCTGGTCCGACAGCTGTTGCAAAAGGTCTGGCACTTTGGAATGTCGAGTATGGTGAGACTGAAAAGTGAGTTTGTCACTGTTGTTTTTTTATTTTAAAAAAGCACAGAATTATATGAAAATATGCTTGCACTTGGTATGTTTATGCTGTAATATAAAAGTTGTGTTTTCTTGATGGCTATCCCACAGCCCCGATCGAGATTACACCAACAAATGCTTTACCTAACTCACATAATCGTAATTCAATGAGAAACAAGATATACGAAACAGCTGATTTTCGTACGAGAACAAGGAGGAAACATTCATGCGTACCACCTATATGGCGAAGCCGAACGAAGTTGCGCGCAATTGGCACATCATCGACGCCGAAGGCAAAACTCTTGGTCGTTTGGCCAGTGAAGCCGCTGCTTTGATCCGTGGCAAACACAAACCGCAATTCACTCCACATGTTGATACAGGAGATTTCGTTATTGTTATCAACGCTGAGAAGATTCACTTGACAGGCAAGAAAATGCAAAACAAGAAATACTACCGTCACTCGATGCACCCAGGTGGCTTGAAAGTCACTGTTGCTGAAGATTTGATCAAAACTAAACCTGAGCGGATGATTGAATTCGCCGTTCACGGTATGATACCTAAGACTCGTCAAGGCGACCATATGAAGCTGAGATTGAAAGTCTATGCAGGCGCTGAGCATCCACACGCAGCACAAAAACCAGAAGTTTACGAACTTCGCGGATAAGATAAGGGAGGACAGTTTCATGGCACAAGTACAATACTATGGGACAGGTCGTCGTAAACATTCGGTAGCACGTGTTCGCCTCGTACCGGGTGAAGGACGCATTGTCATTAACAAACGTGAGATGGACGAATATTTCGGTGTGGAAACACTGAAGATGATCGTCAAACAACCTTTGACACTGACTGAAACACTGGGAAATTATGATGTTCTGGTTATCGCTCATGGCGGCGGAATATCTGGCCAAGCCGGAGCAATCCGTCATGGTATCTCCCGTGCACTTTTGAAAGCTGATCCGGACTTCCGTCCATCACTTAAAAAAGCAGGATTCCTGACTCGTGACCCACGTATGAAGGAACGTAAGAAATACGGTCTGAAAGCAGCACGTCGTGCTCCTCAGTTCTCGAAACGTTAATATCCCTTGTATTTCAAGGAATTCAAGCCTCTGGCCCTCGCGGTCGGGGGCTTTTATTATTTTCTATCAAATTCAAATCGATTTTCAAAATTCAGATAAGTCGTTATCATTACCAAACGTTCAATAATTATAATGGTTCCAGTAAAACCTCTCCATAATGGAGAGGTTTTTTTATTTTGTAAGGGTTAACAAAGCATTAATCCCATTGACCATCCTCCGCGAAAACTATATACTAAATATTAATTCATATAAAATTAGTTGGAATTAAAGAAACACAATCATGGATGGAGGAACGATGATGAATTTGTTGGAGAAAGAGGCTTTAATCAAAGTGAAGGCCGAAGAGCTGGAGAATGCCTCCCCGGAAGAGATAATCCGCTGGGCTGTTGATACTTTCCCTAATATAACATTTGCCTGCAGCTTCGGTGCTGAAGATGTAGTTCTGGTCGATATGCTACACAAAATTAGCCCGTCTACCGATGTTTTCTACTTGGATACGGATTTTCACTTTAAAGAAACTTATGAAACCAGAGACTTAATGGCAGAGAAATACGATTTGGAGTTTGTTCGGGTCTCACCAAAAATCACCCCGGAGGAACAAGTACAAGCCTATGGGGAAGCACTATGGAACACAGATCCGAACCAATGCTGTGCCATCCGTAAGGTAGAACCTTTAACCCGTATCCTTTCTCAATATGATGCATGGATTACAGGAATCCGTCGTGATCAAGCTCCAACCCGTGCCAATTCTAAAAAGGTAGAGTACGACTACAAATTTGGTTTGGTTAAATTTAATCCTATTGCCCATTGGACAACAGAAGATGTATGGGAGTATATCCGAGAGAATGATGTAATTTATAACCCTCTGCATGATCGTAATTTCCCGAGTATCGGCTGCGAGCAGTGTACACGTGCAGTTATGCCAGGAGAAGATCCGCGTGCAGGAAGATGGTCAGGATCAGAGAAGACGGAGTGTGGACTCCACAAATAAGGCATACTTTGCCGTGACATCAATGTAGAGGAGAATCGAAATGACGTCAATACTTCCTCATGGAGGAACACTTGTACAGCGTGTAGTAAAGGGAGAGGAGCGTCAACAGCTGCTTCAAGAATCCGCCAACTACAAATCTATTGCACTTAATACATGGACTTTATCTGATTTAGATCTTATTGGTGTGGGGGCCTTCTCTCCGCTTACCGGTTTTTTAAATGAGGATGACTACCACTCTGTGGTTAAAAGCATGAGATTAGCTGATGGAACGGTTTGGAGTATCCCGATTACATTAGCTGTAACGAATGAAGTTGCCTCAAGTCTTTCTATTGGAGATAAAGTGTCACTGATTGGCGAAGAAGATGGTGTTGTTTACGGATTACTCGATGTTGAGAGCATTTATAGTGTCGATCAAAGCATCGAGGCGCAGAATGTCTTTAAAACCACTGACCCTGAACATCCCGGAGTAAGCAAGCTGTTGGCTAGACCTAACACCTATGTTGGAGGTCCAATAACAGTTCTTAATCGTCCGCAGCCAGAGAAGTTTGGGGAGTTTTATTTTGATCCGGCGGATACACGTCATATCTTTGCTGAGAAGGGCTGGAGAAGCGTTGTAGGCTTCCAGACACGTAACCCGGTCCATCGTGCTCATGAGTACATCCAAAAGTGCGCTATGGAGATTGTAGATGCTCTATTCCTCAATCCTTTAGTAGGTGAGACGAAATCGGATGATGTACCTGCGAATGTCCGTATGAAAAGCTATCTTGCCCTCCTAGAAAATTATTACCCGGAGGATCGTACATTCCTTGGTGTTTTTCCGGCGGCAATGCGCTACGCTGGTCCAAGGGAAGCTGTATTCCATGCTATGGTACGTAAAAACTACGGTTGTACTCACTTCATAGTGGGCCGTGACCATGCGGGTGTTGGCGATTATTATGGAACCTATGAAGCGCAGGAGATATTCGCTAATTTTACCGCAGAGGAATTGGATATAACTCCACTATTCTTCGAGCACAGCTTTTTTTGCCAAAAGTGTGAGAGCATGGCCTCCAACAAAACCTGCCCTCACTCCAAGGAGCATCACATGGCGCTATCCGGTACTAAGGTACGTGCTTTGCTTCGTGACGGTATTTGTCCTCCCCCTCAATTTACACGTCCTGAGGTTGCTCAGATACTGATCGAGGGGATGTCTCAGGAAGTAACCTCATAATCTAATAATGCATGTACTATTTGACCCTCTTGTCCCATATAGATGAGTAGAATCTATCGGGACGAGGGGGTCTTTGTTATGTCTGGCCGTAAATACAGTAAAGTCTCGGTCTGGATATCTTGGAGCAGCATCAAGAAAACTGTACTGGGTGCGGCGTTGTTCGCACTGCTAATCGGAATAATCTCGTATGATATGCCCACGGCAAAAACATGGAATTACTGGAGCCTGCCGCTTTCCGGAAAAGTGATAGCCATTGACGCTGGACATGGCGGTCCTGACGGAGGGGCAGTGAGCCGTGAAGGGTTGATTGAAAAGGATATCAATCTGGCGATATCGCTCTACTTACGTGACTACCTGCAGCAAGCGGGTGCGATTGTAGTTATGACCCGTGAAGGTGACTATGACCTAGCTCAGGATAGTACTAAAGGATATAGCAGGAGGAAGTCAGAAGACCTTAGACAGCGGGTAAGAGGTATTGAAGGACAGGGTGTAGATCTGTTTATATCCATTCATATGAACAGTATTCCATCTAATCGTTGGAGTGGGGCACAGACATTCTACTATCCGAATCACCCGGATAACAAACAGTTGGCTAACTTACTTCAGGAGGAACTAAAAAATACGTTGGAAAATACAAACAGAACCGCAAAGACCGCCAATACAATTTATCTATTACAAGCACTGCGTATGCCCTCTGTACTTGTAGAGGTTGGATTTCTTTCTCACCCTCAAGAGTCACTATTGCTTGGGGATGATGTATACCAGCGTAAAGTGGCGACAAGCATTTACCGGGGTATTTTACGCTACGAATCAGAAGCCCCCTCTGAATGACTACTCTTCACCGGAGAGGTAATGCTATAATAGACAAAAACTATTCGGTCATCCGGATACGAAATAGAGGTGCTTTATGCTGACGAGAGAACAAATTCAGGAAATATTACTGCCACTAACCGATGTGGAATCGGGAAAAAGCTTGGTAGAATTACAGTTGATCCGTGACATTATGATCAAGGAAGATCGTATTTCTTTGTCAGTTATTTGCCTGAATACGGACGAACAAGACCGTATGGAGTTAGAGCAGCGGGTTAGAGAACTTCTTGAGGCTGGTGGAGTTGGCAATGTACATATCCGGTTGCGGGATGCAACAGACTACGAACGGTCCCAGATTCGTGGCGGAAGCGAAGAAGAGACGGATGAAGGTAATGAGGGTAAGTTAAAAGGACATGCTGCAGGACTTGAGGGTCATGAGTTAATAAATGAGAACTCAGGCGTTCATTTTGTGGCGGTAGCCAGTGGTAAAGGCGGCGTCGGAAAGTCAACTGTAACCGTTAACTTGGCGGTAGCGTTAGCAAGAATGGGTAAGAAGGTAGGCTTGATAGACGCGGACATTTACGGGTTCAGCATACCGGATATGATGGGGATCGAAGAAGGCCCGATTGTTGAAGAAGGAACCATCATCCCTGTAGAACGATTTGGAGTTAAAGTAATGTCTATGGGATTTTTTATCCGTGAAAATAGTCCGGTGATTTGGCGTGGACCCATGCTCGGCAAGATGTTGAGGCAGTTCTTTAGTGATGTAGGCTGGGGTGAGCTGGATTACATGCTGCTAGATCTACCTCCTGGTACCGGCGATGTCGCGTTAGACGTACACCAAATGCTGCCTCAGAGCAAGGAGATCATTGTTACGACTCCACATGCTACTGCGGCGTTTGTAGCCGCTAGGGCAGGTTCTATGGCTCTGCAGACAGACCATGAAGTGATTGGTGTTATTGAGAACATGTCCTATTATGAATGCTCTGCCTGCGGACAAAAGGACTATATATTTGGCCGGGGCGGTGGAGCAAGATTGGCGGAGACATTGCATACGGAACTAATCGCCCAAATACCATTAGGTGCACCTGATAATCATATTTCTGAACCTGATTTTTCACCTTCTGTATATAAAGCGGAAACACCAACCGCTCAGATTTTTTCTGAAATTGCAGCCAAACTGATTTCTAAATGTGAGATGTAAAACTGGCTTTGAACCTAAAAAGAGGCTCGTCTCGCACATGAACCGTGGGACAAGCCTCTTTTTATTAAAGTTAAATTGTAGTGGCATTTCTTAGGAACCGGAATCTCCACCGCCATCACCGCTTTTTTGTTCTCCGCCTTTCTTTTCAACCTTAGGCTTTAGCTCCTCCTGCACAACTGTTTTAAGTAAATCGAGCACTTCCATACGGAATAAAGGATTTTGCATGGTTTCTTGCATAATAGTCATAGTCTGCTTACGATAATCTGGAGATTTGGTAAGATCAAGAAACATTTTCATCATTTCAGGGGATTTCATAATATCAGTAACTGACTTCTGATAAGTGGGATCTTTAATGAGTTGCATGTGCAGCTGCTTACTTTGGGAATTTATCGCTTTGGCAAAATCCCCTGCGAACTTAGGATCGGTCATTATTTTCTCGATTTCCTTTTTATACTCCGGTGCTGTAATTGTATCTTTAACGGCAACGCGGATATCCTCTGATGTCTGAAGGGGGAGCATACTCTTGCTTAAAACATTAATTCCGCCGCTGCCGCCTGCGGACTCCGCCGAGGGGGATGATAATGCCTCCTGAAGTGCTTTTTTGCCTTCATCGCTTTTCAATATATCTACAACCATTGTCTTTGCTTCCTTATAACTTGTTTGACTTGATGAAGAAGAGCTGCTTTCTCCACCGCAGGCGGTTAAAGCTAAAACCACCATACTTAACGTCAACCCGCGTGCGCAATAAACTGCCCATTTCATGTGGCATTGACCTCCTTTATAGGATTCCTGTATGTAGTATGCCGCTTGCAAAAACATTTATGTTGTAGGATGAATGGTTTTTTGCCGGTAACCTTGGTAAAATAAATCACACATAGGGGGTGAGCTGTCTGAGTATAAGAAAATGGTTCCATTTGTTTTGGACTACGCTTTTGATTGGAGCAGGGGGGGCTGTTATTGCAGGTCTTTCACTTCAACTAGCCAATGGCCGAATAGAATTTAAGAGCGTGACTGACTTTATTATATATCCGCTTATATTATTTGGTTACGGGGTGCTTGTCAGTGTCTATTCCCAGCTTGGTTTTTTTGCCTATCTGATACTAAATTATATGGGGATCGGTGTGTTTCCGAGAAAAGTCTGGAAGTACATACAATTGGTGCTTGCTGTACTGTCTCTTCTTGAGCTGATGTTCCTGCGTACCTTCGTGGGCGGAGAGAGAAATGTGGCTTCAGATCTGACCTTGGCAGTTTCTATTTTGTTGACAGCAGTTATTGTGTCCTATTTTAAAGTTCGCAACACCAACATCTCAGCCTGGATTCCTACTTTTTTCTTTATGACGGCCGTTTCAATTGTGGAAGTTATCGGTGTACTGCGAATCGGTGTCGATAGTGCTACTGTTTTTATTGTTGTTCCGCTCATCGCTTGCAATGCATTCCAGATTTTGATGCTACATCGTATTATTAAGCCTTCAGCTACAGGAATCGATTACAGCACGAACCCCGTTCCTAAATAGGACACGGGGTTTTTGTTCTTTGTTAATTATGGCGGTTAAAAGATGTGATACAGGGTTAATCTTTAAGAATAGCGTATGCTTACGAATTCAGTTTTGCTTTGCAAAACTTTAGGAGGGGAATATATGAACATCAAGCGCTATATGATAAAAGACACAGAAGAAACTGTACTAAAGCAGCTGGACCCTAACGAAACGGGCTCTTTTAAATCCAGGGAAGAAGCCGAAGGCGAGATGGGGCAGTTGAAGGAGCGGCTTGCCGAGTTACAAGACATTTTGTTCGCTCAGAAAAAGCACTCCGTATTGGTCATTCTTCAAGGGATGGATTCAAGCGGCAAGGATGGAACAGTAAAGCATATTTTTTCCGGAATTAACCCACAGGGGTTTATGGTAACCAGCTTCAAGAAACCCTCACTGGAAGAGACGGCTCATGACTTCCTATGGAGAGTTCATCAGAAGACACCGCCCAAAGGTTATATCTCCGCCTTTAATCGCTCTCATTATGAAGATGTACTTGTTCCTCGCGTGCATGGGAGTTTGAAGGATGACGACCTGAGGAGGCGTTTCAAGCAAATTCGGAACTTTGAAGAGATGTTGGCAGATGAGGGGACTACGATCATCAAACTCTTTTTGCATATTTCCAAAGAAAAGCAGCTGGAAAAAATCCAGGAGCGGTTACATGATCCCAAGAAACACTGGAAATTTGATGTGAGTGATCTTCAGGAAAGGCAATACTGGAATGAATATCAAGAAGCTTATGAGGATATATTTGTGCATAGCAACACAGATAAATCACCGTGGTATTGGATTCCGGCTAATCACAGGTGGTATCGCAATTATCTGGCACTTTCCATTGTTGTGAAGACATTAGAAGGTCTGGATCTAAAATATCCGAAGCTAGATACACCAACTCCGGATATTTCGGAACTTATATCTCCACGTCATTAAGGCTAGTACACAAAAATTTATAAACCTGCTGCATCCTCAAGCCTATCATTCAACCAGGCTGAATCCCGGACTTCTTTTCCTTCAGCACTGCTTTGGCTAAGCAGCTCAGAGACTGTTACAAATTCATATCCCTGCTTTCTAAGCTCATCAATGATAAGCGGAAGAGCCTCATGAGTTTGCTTGCATGAATCGCTGGCGTGTAGCAATACAATATCTCCGGGATGTGCTTTTGTAGTAACCCGGCTTACAATGTTTTGGACACCAGGGTTCTTCCAGTCGAGCGAATCTGTATCCCACTGAATGACTTTGTAACCGAGATCACTGGCGACCTGCAGCACTCTTTTATCAAAATCTCCGTTAGGCATCCGAATGAGGTTCGGTTCCTTGCCGGTTAAATCGGTTAAAATCCCATGAGCCGTTGTTATTTGTTTGCGGATTTCCTCACTGCTAAGAGTGCTGTAATTGACATGCTTATGACCGTGACTTCCAATTTCGTATCCGGAAGCCTTAATGCTTGTTACAATTTCCGGATGTGTCTTGCTCCAAGGGGAAGACAGGAAGAAAGTAGCTTTCTCTACTTTTTTATCTTCCAGTACTTTGAGAATAGGTTCAGGCCTTTTTTCCCCCCAGCTAATATCGAACGTAAGCGCAATCAGCTTCTTCTCCGTCGGAACACTGTAGATCGCAGAAGGGGCGGCTTCAGAAAAGACCGTAATATTACCCCTCTCGACATAAACAACTCCGGCGGCAAGAAGCGCAGCAGCAAAAAGGTAGATGAACCGTTTTATCTTTTTGCCACTGAATACATAAAAAGAATTCATAATTTACAGCGCTCCTCTCCAATACAAAATGCTTGTTTGTTATAAATGTATGCTCGTACTGTTCCGTTATGACTTGGCACATTACAGATCGATAAATCCAGGAGGATATATATGTCGTTTTTCACGTTTCTTAAAGACTTAAAGACCATACGCATTGCATTACTTTTATCTTGCATATTGTTCGTGGCCGGTGGAATCATCGGATGGGTCGGAACTACCAGTCTGGAAAAGCTTCTACTTCAACAAATAGAGGGGCTTAGTGAAATCAGCAAGGATCTTAAGGAATCCTCGAACCCTATGTGGAGCTTCTTTGTATTTATTTTTTTGAACAACAGTATTAAAGGTGTCTTAACGATATTCCTAGGTGCGTTGTTTGGTATCATTCCAGCCCTGTTTCTACTGGTGAACGGAGCGGTAATCGGCTACTTGATACACATATCTTCAATTCAAGGCCTGAATATATTCAATTTAGTTGTTAAAGGATTACTGCCGCACGGGATCATTGAGATTCCGGCTATTATAATTGCCTGTGCTTTCGGGTTGCATTTTGGAAGCAAGGTATCGTCAAGTATATTCAGGTCTTCAAGCCGGCTAGAAAAGAGAGGGACGGAATGGCCTGTCTTTATGCGCCAAACGCTGACGGCCTCCATTTGGATCGTTATTCTACTTTTTATAGCGGCTATTATTGAAAGTACAATTACCTTCTCACTTTTATCATAAAATTTAGGGGAAGTGAGCATAACAATAAGGTCATGTTTTATACCCTACCAAAGGGTATTAGAATGTTCCAATGTGATCTAAAGGAAAAAACTTATATTTATGGTTATAGTTTCAACGCTCCGGTTAATCTAGTGTAAGTAGTAATCATTGCGGCTTAAATACACAAAGGAGGCCAAGCATATGTTGGGTATGTTATTTAATGAAAAAGAGTGTAAAGAGCTGGACTATGTTTTGCGTAAAGAGCTTGACGAGATGCTACTTGATTTAAGCGATCAACGCTTGGACCAAAATATTAGGCATGCCATTGCTAATAGGTATAAAACTGTCTTCCGTATGTATGCCAGATTTGCTCCGCAAAAGGAACTCTCCAGATATGCCTGGGGTGGACGTTCATCCCAATTCAAACATTAGAGTAAGCGGATTTTGAACGATTGTGAGTGATTCGCAATTAATTTAATAAAATAGGTTGACGAAAAGGGAGCGGACATGATACATTATATCTCGCGCTCCTTTTACTTTGTTTATAAGGAGTTAGCAGGCAAGCAAAATTGAAAAAAACATTTTTCAAAAAAAAGCTTGCCAAAACAAGAACTACTGTGATATATTATAAAGGTCGCCGCTGAGACGCGGTGAAGAGCTAAAACGAGACATTGATCTTTGAAAACTGAACAACGAGTGAGTGGGATTTTACGAGAGTAAAATCCAAAATAGATGAGTTTCACAGCGTGTTTCACGCTTTTGAAATTTCATCAAGAGAATTTTTTAATTCTCGTCAGATGTTTCAAAATGAGCA
>NZ_JAUSTK010000028.1 GCF_030812855.1 Paenibacillus wynnii | reverse complement strand
TTTTCAAAGATCAAGTTCTCGTTGTCGGCGGTTAATGTCTCACCAGCAACTCTTATAATATATCATATCCAACCGTGTAATGCAAGCTCTTTTTTCAACTTCTTTTTCGAGCTCGGCATCAACATTTCTTGGCCGGATAAATAATATATCACGTCTATCACTATCAAACAAGTTGTAAAATATTCCAGTGTGCTCACCACTCAATAGTAATGACTGGATCTGTAATACTACACTCTATTAATAACAATAACAACACTTAAAATATTCCAGTACTATAAGCACAGCGGCGTCCCGCCAACATAATAGCGTCCAATTTCGTATATAGGAATATTCTAGGATTAGATCTACCAAACTTTATTCTATCTCTTCTTATATTACTTGATTATGTCTGACTAGTCTTCGCAGTTGTTCGTTTACACCGTCTGTACACAGACCTCCGTGAAAACAGATAACCTTATGTATATCAAAATCCAGAAACTTTGTTATAGACTTTTGAGCGGCAGATAGATCTAGCGTTGTCTTCTTTGTAGGAGCTCTTAACTCACCATCCACGCAGTAAAATGCGTCTCCTGCAATAAGAATCTTATCTCGCTTTAAATATAAACTGATATGACCCGGAGTATGCCCCGGTGTAAATATAACACGGACACCGGCAAAAAAAGGAAGTTCATCTCCGTAATTTAGCGTATGGTCTACCCTTACTTTAGGAGGATTATCAAGTAAATGTTGCAGTTGTTCAGGCAGTTCCATTTTTAATAACGGTCTCCCCCCTTCAATATAGGGCTTGGCGGGCAAACTTCCAATATGATCAATATCCTGATGAGTAAGAATTACTGATTTCAGATTTTCAAAAGGTATCCCTACCCTTTTCATTCCCTCGATAATCTGTTTATCCTGACCAGGCATTCCAGTGTCTATTAGTACAGCCATACTTTCATCCCACAACAAAGTAGGGTTTAGAGTTATTCCTCCAATATGTAATGGAATCAATGTTACTCCCTCAGCTACTATCATCCTGTTCCCTCCGAGATTAAATTACGAATCCCAATCTTAGATTTCTTCAATAAGATTGAAAACTGTTCACTGCTAGATTACAAAAAAGTGCTTAAAGCACCTCAAAGTGCGTTCTTCTACTTTGCACTTCCTAGATGCATAATAACAGGGAATAAATGCAGAGTACAAAAGGAGATGAACATTTTGAGAAATAAACCTCTAAACAAACGGAAAGTGGCTTTGGTCGCTGGTGCGAATGGTGTTATAGGTCGTAACCTCATCGATTATCTAACAACTCTTAGCGATTGGGAAGTGATCGGTGTATCGCGCCGTGGCGGTGAACCACGAGACCGGGTCCGCTATGTAGAGGTCGATCTTCTGGAAAGGGACTCTTGCATTAAGATGTTAAGTGATTTAACTGAGGTTACCCATATTTTCTATGCTGCTTATCAAGACCGCTCCACTTGGGCTGAGCTTGTCCCACCTAACCTTAATATGCTAGTGAACGTAGTTGAAGCGCTCGAACCCATCTCTACCAATCTCAATCATATCAGTCTGATGCAAGGATACAAGGTATACGGCGCACATCTAGGTCCCTTCAAAACACCGGCCCGTGAGACAGACGCTCACCACATGCCACCCGAATTTAATGTAGATCAGCAAAATTATCTAGAAAACCGTCAAAAGGGAAAAAACTGGACGTGGTCTGCTCTCAGGCCCTCTGTCGTATGCGGCTTCTCTCTTGGTAATCCAATGAACCTTGCAATGGTCATTGCGATTTATGCGTCCATCTCAAAGGAACTTGGATTGCCATTACGTTTTCCGGGGAAACCAGGTGCTTATGACAACCTCTTAGAGATGACCGATGCTGGACTCCTTGCGAAGGCAACAGTATGGGCTGCGACTGACGAGAAGTGTGCTAACCAGGCATTTAACATCACGAACGGCGATCTCTTTCGTTGGAACGAGTTGTGGCCCAAGATCGCTTCATACTTTGGATTGGAAACAGCCCCCCCGCTCCCCATGCAACTGGATATAGTCATGGCCGACAAAGAGTTACTATGGAACGAAATGGTCGATAAGCATAAGCTTGCAAAACATTCTTACAGTGAGGTTTCCTCTTGGACATTCGGTGACTTTGTCTTTGGATGGAATTACGACTTCTTCGCTGACGGATCGAAGGCCCGCCGTTTCGGCTTTCACGAGTTTATGGATACCGAAGCTATGTTTATGAACATATTCGACGACTTTCGTCGGCGCAAACTCATCCCATGACCTTCCTTAAGAAAAGCCAACCTCAATATGTAAGGTTGGCTTCTTATATGTTATTTTACGGATTAAAGCTGTCGATTTTCGAGAATAGTGGCATTCGCCCCGTACTTTCTCATTATATGTGAGTCACCCCAACTACACATCATATGAAGGATCTCTTTAAGACTCCAGCCGTAATCTGTCAACTCATACTCTACTTTAGGCGGGACTTGATTATAAGAAACACGTAAGATGATACCTTCCTCTTCAAGTTCCCTAAGTTGCTGCGTTAACATTTTTTGACTCATCGTTGGTATCAAGCTTTTTAATTCATTATTACGTTTCTTCCCGAATGTTAAATGAAAGAGAATCACAGGTTTCCACTTTCCTCCAATTACATCCAACGTTGCCTCTACAGCAGTATTGTAAACCTTAATCGGCTCTTGCATGCCACACTCACCTCCCTTTACGACTTAATGATACTAAGTGGATAACTGTACTATGACTAGTACTTGCGCTGTAAAATGAATTAAACAAAAAGCCTATAGAACATTAGTTTCTGTAGGCTAAAAAGTTAGGTTTTTGTGATTTTTCATTATTTTTCTTGATTCAAGATAATCTTAACAACTGTTCCTTTACCCCACACACTTGTAATGGAAATCACACCCTGGTGACTCTCAATAATTTTGTAGCTGACCATTAACCCTAATCCCATACTATTTTGTTTCGTTGAATATATGGTAGCTCCTAGGTTGACTAGTTTATCCTCAGGTATACCGGACCCATTATCACTAAAAATAATGTTTACTGATTCATCGCCGTCGATCTTTACCTTAATCAACAAATCCCCGCCAGTAGGCATTGCCTCAATACCATTCCTGATAATGTTGCTAAATACAATTTGGAGTTGATTAGGAACACATTTGACGAAGAGTACCGGATCAGCAAATTTCGTTATCATCTCTACATTGAAGATTGTTGCTTGTGGTTCATACATGGAGATGACTTCCTTCAATATTTGGACTACATCGTATTGTTCGAAATTCTGCTTTTGCGGACTAGCCAGGACTAGTAATTCATCCGTTATGGCTTCGATTTTCCCCAACTTCGAAGTCGCGGTATCCATATCATGAATCTCCTGTTCGATGCCTGCTGCCAAAAGCCCTATAACCGAGAGCATCTCCGAGGAATGTAGTAATTCCAGCTTGTTTTTTTGCTCCATGAAATCTTCAGACATTCTTGCATTCTTAAACTCAGTAATATCAATTAACGTAACTACGATTCCTTGGTAGAGAGAATCATATGCTGAATAAGGTAATAGTATAATACTGAACCATTTACCACTTGAATTCCGGATTTCTTTTTTGACACTTTCACCTGAAAGGAGGACTTTCATTGCGTCTACCATCAGTTGGTCATATTGTAAATTATGTTTGATATCGCCGATTGAACGACCTATGTCCATGTCTGCCAAATTAATTTCTTTGCTGACTGCAGGTGTGAATTTACGTACATTCATCTTTGCATCTAGAAAAATAGTAGCGATATTGGTGTTGTTAAAAAAGTTTGACATATCATTATTAGAATCGGTTAATTCTTGGATTTTAGACTGATATTCTTGATTTACAACCATCAATTCTTCGTTACCCGACTGTAACTCTTCATTCGTGCTTTGCAGTTCCTCATTGGAAACAATCAATGCTTCGTTAACCAATCCTAACTCTTCGTTAGAGGTTTCTAGTTCTTCGTTAAACACCTCTAATTTAGCATTAGCAGTCAGCAATAATTCTCTCGCATGAACCAATTCTTGATCCAGATCCTGCATGTTCTCCTTGACATGTAACTCTGGAAATTGATGATTCTGTATCAAGTCTACATCTATTCCACCCTCGGTAGGGACTTCTTTCTGTTCAGCAACATCTTCAAAAAACAAAATCATCAATTTGTCATCTATCGAATCGATTGAAAAAGACTTTGCTCTCAAATGAATGTAGTGTCCTTTATAACTATTCTTAATGGCTACATCTCTATAGATAATTTCTTTAAGTTCTTTTCTCGCTTTTTGAAGCAAACTCCCAATAACAACCCCCAAATATTCAGGAACCAGCTTAAACACATTTAGTGTTGGTTTACCCTTAGGGAAAACTAAATATTGATTAGCATTTCCATTGATATGAACGATATCGTTGCTACTATCAAGGATAATGCAAGCAGTCACGTATTCTTCGATCAGCTTTGTATACACCGTTTCCAATTTAAGAACTCGTTCTGCTTCTTTTAATCTTACAATCACATTATTTTTATGACTCATTTTTTTATCATTCACACGTTCTCTAATACCAGAGAACCCCCCTACTGATAACGAATCACTTACCTTATGATGGTATATATTCCACCTATTATCCAGAGGTATAAATAGATTGGTTAGTTTCCCCAAGGTCTCACTTGGACCCAAAAAGAGATACCCATCTGATTTTAATGAAAAATGAAACAAGGAAATTACTTTCTTTTGAATAGTTTGTTGTAAATAAATCAACAGATTGCGACATAAAATTAGATCTAATTGGGTAAAAGGCGGATCACTAACCAAATTGTGCTGAGCAAAAATGACCATTTGCCTAATTTCCTTATTTACTTTGTAGTCATTACCTTGTCGTGTGAAGTAAGCATTCAAGTACTCCTCTGGTACGTTCTTAGAAATGATTTCTGAATATACCCCTTTGCTAGCGAAATGAATAGAATCCTTGTCCAAATCGGTGGCAAAAATGGTCACGTCAAAAGTATCTTCAATTTCCTCCATATATTTTCTAATCAAAATGGCTATGGAGTACACTTCTTCTCCGGTAGAACAACCAGCAACCCAGACCCTTATTTGCTTGTCTACGCCACATTGCTCAAAGATGGTAGGCAATACTTTATCTGCAAGAATAGCAAATGCAGCCGGATCGCGAAAAAATTGCGTCACTCCAATTAATAAATCTTTTTGCAAGGCAATGACCTCATTGGAATGATTAAATAAATATTGATTGTATTCCTTGAGGTATTGAAATTGTTGAATCCCCATCCGTCTTTGAATACGACGCATAATACTTGCCTGTTTATAAACAGAGAAATCTACACCCATAGACTGCTTCAGGATTGAAAATAATGTACTTAATTCTTCAGCAATCGATTGTTTAGTCTGATTCATATAAAATTCAATGTATTCAACTATATGTTCTGGCATTTCTTCCGGAGTAAGAAAATAATCGGTCTGATCAATTTCAATATCACTTCCGGTCAAGCGAACAGGATTTGTCATATCTGTTTCCTCAACTATGATTAGCCCATTTGCTTTTGAAACACGATCAATACCAAGCATACCGTCTCTACCCTCATTTGAAAAAAGGATAGCTATCGTATTGCTTCCAAGAATTCCAGTAAGTGTTCTCAAAAATCGATCAGCCGATAAATCATTGCCTTTATTTGCAGTAAAGTCCGTTAGACTTATTATTCTCGATTGAAAGCTAACATCATGATGGGGAGGTAACAAATAAATACAATCCTCATGGATCTCCATTTGATCTGCTGCATGAAAAATCTTCATATTGGTATGCGCAGAGAGCTGTTCTAGTGGAAATAACTCCGATTGCGCAGACTCGTGTTGAGCAATGATAAATGTCAGTCCATGGAGGGTATCTAGATGATCTAGAAATCGTTTCAGTCCATCCAACTTTTCGGGTGAAGCTACAATGCCAACTATGCTAAATTCTTTGATTCTTTCATAGTCCGAATTATTCTGATAGTTTATAAGTTTCTCCATTAGACATAATCATTTTCCTTTCCCTTAAATCTAGAATACGAATTAATATACTTATGTTCTTCCACGTCACCAACCATTACCAATATAATACCATAAAATACTATTTATAATTTTCCTACAAAAATATATATACAGAAACCTTATACAGAAGTATCTTTTTTTGTTTTCTCAATTTATATCTGTAAATACAAATAGTCCTGATGAAAAGCTCACCATCAGGACTGTTTGTGTTGTGTTATATAAAACTAGTAGTTTATCATATATTATTCAAAAGTTGAATGTTATATATTTTCTATCCACACCGGCTGTATCCACAATTGCTGCAAGTCTTGCAGCCTTCGATATTCACCAGCGAGGCGCTGCCGCAGGATGGGCAGAGATCGCGTGAAGCTGTCGCATGGTTGTGCGAGCCGTGGCCGCCATGACCATCATCCGTGGAGGTTACTGACTTCAGTTCCGCATTTAAAGCGTCCGTGAAATCCTCAAGCTCCAAAGTTGCAGCTATAGGGGCCGGGATGTGATCATCTTGAGTGTTATTCAACACATGGGTTTCCAAAGCCTTGGCAACAGCGTCGGCTATGGATTCCACACGATTTGCACCAAATCCGATGGCGCCGGAACCGCCGATCCCCTTCAAATGTTTGATCAACAGTTCCACCTTCTGACCATGGTCTCCATAACGGAGGAACAAGGAGCAGACACGGCCTAGAGCTTCTGCCATCGCAAATACGTCAGAACCTGCCTTGCCTACATTCAGGAAGATCTCAGCCGGAGTTCCATCCAGATCGTTGATTGTAATATAAGCCATACCAAAAGGCGTGTTGATCTTATAGGTAGCACCGCGGAGAATCTGCGGGCGTTTCTTGTATTGTTTATCCAACTCGTTAGCGTTAGCTTGCGGTGCAGGGCTTGCTTTGACTGCTTCACCGGCATTAACAGGAGCAGCTTCGGAAGCTGCTGGTTCAACAACTTCTTTTATAGGAGCATCTTTCTTCTCTTCCTTGTTCTCTGTTTGCAGAACTTGTACATCGCGGCTGCCATCACGGTAGATGGTTACACCTTTACAGCCTAAGTCAAAGGCCATTTCGTACAGTTCAGCTGTCTCTTCTACTGTGAAATCGGCAGGGCAGTTTGCTGTCTTGGAAATCGAACTGTCCACCCAACGTTGAATAGCGGCTTGTGCACGGATGTGATCTTTAGCTGACAAATCCATTGAAGTTACGAAATATTCAGGAAGCTCTTCACCAGGATGGGCTTCCAGCCACTCCTGCGCGATCGGTACGAACTGCTCATCGAAGCCGAGGCGGCTTTGACGGTAGTATTTGAAGGCAAAATAAGGCTCAATCCCTGTCGAAGTCCCCACCATAGTTCCCGTACTGCCGGTAGGAGCTTGGGTGATTACGGTAACGTTGCGCATTCCGTTCTCACGAATGGCTGCACCTACTTCCGGATAGGTTTCGGTAATGTTCTTCATAAATCCGCTCAACAGATACTTTTCAGTATCAAAAGCTTGGAAGGAACCCTTCTCTCCGGCAATCTCAGCCGAAGCCAGGTAAGCCTCGCGTGCCATGAAGCCGTACAGCTTGTCCAAAAACTCAAGTGATTCAGGACTTCCGTAACGGATATTGAGCTTGATCATCAGTTCAGCCAGTCCCATGGTACCCAGACCAACACGGCGTTCGAGCTTCTGATTTGCTTCATTCTCCGGGAAATGGTAAGGAGTCTTATCAATAACATTATCCAAGAATCGTACAGAATAACGTGTTGTAGTCGCAAGATCTTCCCAATCTACATCATGTTTCTCTTCGTCATAGAACTTAGAGAGGTTCACAGCTGACAAGTTGCAGACACCCCAACCTGGAAGACCCTGTTCACCGCATGGGTTTGTACAAATAATCGGATTGAAATACCAGCTGTTGGACATCTGGTTGTAATATTCCATAAAGACAACGCCGGGCTCTGCCGACTTCCATGCCGATTCAATAATGGTATGCCATACGTCACGTGCTTTGACGGTACGGTAATGGATGACGCTGCGACCTTCGGCTTTCCATTTGTCCAGGTCTCCATCCCAAATCTCGTTGTAATCTGGGTCGGTCGTATCCGGGAATACCAAATCCCAATCCAAATCTTCCTTCACAGCTTTCATGAAGCTGTTGCTTACACATACGGACAGATTGGCATTGGTAACTTGCCCCATGGTTTGCTTCACGGTTATGAAATCCACTACATCCGGATGCCAATCATTAATCATCAGCATCAGAGCACCGCGACGGCTGCCCCCCTGCTCAATAAGTCCTGTCGTATAACTGAACAGACCGCCCCAAGATACAGAACCGCTTGAAGAACCGTTCACACCGCGGACAATTGCACGTCGTGGACGCAAGGAGGATAGATTGATTCCAACTCCGCCGCCGCGAGCCATAATTTCAGTCATTTCAGATAATGTCTGCATGATACCGCCACGGCTGTCCTTCGGAGAAGGGACAACATAGCAGTTGAAAAGAGTAAGCTCTTCGCTCGCTCCTGCACCCGCAGCAATACGTCCGCCGGGAACCAGCTTCCAGTCATCCAGAATACTGCGGAATTTGCCTGTCCATTCCTGCTGAAGCTCAGGAGTCTTCTCAACAGAAGCCATAGCTCCTGCCAGTCGATCCCACATTTCCTCAGGTGTTTTTTCAATATTAAGAGTCAGCTTCTCAACGTCGGTTTGTACATGCTCGCCCCGGCGAGTCTTTACCGTCACGATTTGACCGCTGCGCTCTACAATTTCACCGACTTCCTTTGTCGGAAACTTCGGATCGTCCTTTGTAAGAACCAGTACAACATCGCCTACCTTAGCATTGTTACTGTCGGCATCCTTCCAAGCATAACGGTCCAGAAATATTTTTTCGCTCAGGCCCTCTAGACGCTGATTACGTTTCACTGTACTCAATAAAAAAACCTCCCGCAAATGTGATAGTGCTTCCGTTTCAGGTGTGGGTTAACACGTTTTGTGACCCACAACAATAACCTCCATGGCAGGTGTCTATCTCACTAGAAGCGCCACAAGAAGTTGTTCTTGTCAATAACAAATAACCGTTCTTCACCTCATTTAAACCCAGATTTAAAACAATTGTCACAATATATTGTGTTCTCGCGTCCTTAAACTATACCACATATTGTATCACAGGTCTTTTCCGAAAAAAGTGTCCATCTGCCTAAATTTCAGCAAAACATGCTGCATTATCTCACTCTTGGTTATGAATTCTCTCTTTTACGAGCATACTACTTCTACGGATCACTATGTAATTCGCACCGGAGGTGGATGATATATGACGCAATTATTCCGCAGTTCCTTGCCTGACAGGGGGCTGGAGTCTACACCCGTATTGCCGATTCCTCTATCCTTTGACCGCGGCTGGCTAATGGATTTGGAGTCAAGACTAGACAAAGGCGGCCCTTGGGGGGACTGGAAATTGTCACAGCTAGCTGTTCAGGGTGAGGAATCCGACTTAGTCACAAGCTTCACGGAGCTGCAATGTATGAAGCATTTATCCGGACTGTCCCCTCTACCCCATCAGATGGATACTGCGCATAAGGTGCTGTTTCAAATGTCTGGACGGGCTATCCTTGCTGATGAAGTGGGACTTGGAAAGACCATCGAAGCAGGGCTTATTTTAAAAGAATATATCGTACGTGGACTCGTCTCCAAAGTTCTTATCCTCGTCCCTGCTTCACTAGTTCTACAGTGGGTCCGCGAGTTGAATTCCAAGTTCGGGATATCGGCTATCGCCCAGAAAAAATTATACTCTTGGGATAATAATATCGTCGTTGCTTCTATGGACACTGCCAAACGGGATCCCCATAAAGATATTCTGCTCAATAATGAATACGATTTGTTGATTATCGATGAAGCGCATAAGCTGAAAAATAAAAAAACGACCAACTATCTATTTGTACAGCAGCTGCGGAAAAAATACTGTTTACTGCTTACTGCAACTCCTGTCCAGAACGATCTGGGCGAATTGTTTAATTTAATTACACTGCTGAAGCCGGGTCAGCTCGGTAATCAGAGCGATTTCGCCAGCAATTTTGTCGTAGATAAACGGCTGCCAAAAAATGAAGATCAACTTAAAGGTGCGCTTTCCAAAGTCATGATTCGAAATCGACGCGGAGAGGGTCCGGTAGTCTTTACAAAACGTAAGGTCCGTAATATTCCGCTCACTCTGTCAGCCGAGGAAAAAGTATTATATGACGGAGTCACCGCTTTTGTCAAAGACCAATATCAGGAGTCCGGTGGCAATCTTACAAGTATGCTTTCTTTGGTTACGCTTCAACGGGAAGTCTGCAGCAGCCGAGATGCTGTATTCCTTACTCTGGTCAATTTGATGAAGAAGCTCCCTCCCGACTCTCCAAAACGCGAGCGTATGATGGATTTACTACAGATGATCCGAACCGTCAAAACCAATACCAAAGCCGAAACAACCATCGCGCTTATCAAAGAAATGAATGAAAAGGTCATTGTGTTCACAGAATACAGGGCCACTCAAGAATATTTAATGCAGTATTTTCGGGATCACGGCATCCAATGTGTTCCTTATTCCGGCGGGATGAACCGTGGCAAAAAGGACTGGATGATGGATTTATTCCGCGGTCGTGCTCAGGTGATGATAGCAACAGAAGCCGGAGGCGAAGGAATTAACCTGCAATTTTGCCATCATATGATCAATTTCGATCTTCCCTGGAACCCCATGCGGGTTGAACAGAGAATCGGACGTGTTCATCGATTGGGTCAAGAACATGATGTTGTCATCTATAATTTGTCCACAGAGGGCACTATTGAAGAGCATATTCTTCATTTACTTCATGAAAAAATTAATATGTTCGAGATGGTCATAGGCGGGCTGGATGTAATCCTGGAGCGTTTCGAGAAGAAGGAATCACTGGAGAAGAGTCTCTATAAAATTATTCTCGAAGCCGGTAGCGACGAGGAACTCCGTAACAAAGTGGATCAAATCGGTCAATCGTTAAGTGAGTTGAAGGAAGGTATAAACTTAGGAAGTGAGAATGCAACATGACCTTGACCCCACAGCAAATCCGCACACAAGTCATGGATTATCTGGAAGCTACAGAATGCTCCATTATTGAAAAGTCTCCACATCATGTCACGGTGAAGCTGTCACCGCGTGCTGACCGGATGTTGACAGACCGTCCTTATTACTGGGGGTTCGTAGAGCGAACCGGTGTTGTACCGGAAACTCTATCGTTTAATTTCGTGTTCGATCCGGAGAAATACGATGCAATGACGAATCCAAGCAGCATTGCACCGGGGATAGCCCCGGCTTCCGATCCACAGGCCGGCATTCTTTCCCGCTACTTTGGCGTAGCCCCCACTGCTCCGTGGGTAGGACCAGGTATGATCCGCAGAGAGGACATTATCTATGGCAGCAAACGTTTGCGGCAGATTTGGACGGCAGCCCAAGATGAAGGCAAATGCTTATATTTGTTTGAAGAACCCGGAGCCAGACAACGAACCACATTATTCTCGGCATCCTATGAACCTTGGCTCGGTGTATGTTTTAAGGTTGAAATGACCTGCGATTTAAAGTGCGAACAATTGAATTTTATCGGAATATCTCTTGCGAGCGGGGTTATTGTGGATCATTTCGAGAAAAAGCTAACGTCTGCATCTCTTCAGCTTACTCCACGCCTCCCGGAAAATGTCCATATCCAACCCTACGGTATGTCTCCGACTGTAGGGACAGAATGGCTGGAGGCCTACCTCACCTCTAAGCTTGCAGAACTGGATTACAGCTGGGCAGAGGAAGCTCGGGAACGTTTGCGGCTGGAACTGGCCATAATAGATGTGTATTACGAAGAGATGTTGAAAGAGCCTGATGAAGAAAAGCGGCTAGCTGTGGAAGAGCAGTATTCAAGGCGGCATAAAGAAACCGTTTGGCAATACGAACCCAAAGTTACAGTTTCCGCAATAACCTACGGTATGTTTCATCTGCGAAGTACGTAGGATGTGACCCCTCTCGCTAAAAGCAGGCAAAATAACAAGAGAAATCCTGAGGTCCTGCCCGACAGCAAGTAACACTCTTTTCGGAGCTCGTCCTCTACAATAAAGTTAAGGTGATCCGGAATAAGAAAGGTGAACGATCCACATGAAAAGAAAAAATCGGTGGAGGAATTCTGCCGGGAAAAAGGCTTGCTTCCTTCTGCTACTAAGCATAGGGTTGGCGACGTCGAGCTTTAGTTTCCCTGAACCACTCGCTGCTACTGGACATTCGGTTACGGTGTACAAGAATACCACTCCTCAATTAAGCATGACAACAGCTCCCGCTCCGGGCACGCTCAAGGACTTCGTCCAGCTTAATATAGACAAGCTGGCTGAAGAGGCAACCTTCAAGAGTTGGAAGGGTGCGCAAAGCGAGTACTATCCTTTAGGACCGGGAACTCACAGCTGGCTTGTTAATGTGATGAAGGCTGAACAACGCATCGGCTATCTGATTATTACCGCCAAGAATGAAGGCGGGTACATGTTAAGCGAATACGGGGCAGGATACGAAGGTCTGCCATACAGCTTGAAAGAACTGCGCCAGTTACTGGTGCAGGAAGGACTTATTACATCCACTTCTTCAGGAAATCTGACATTGACACCACTGTATGTCCCTCTTCTGCCGTTATGGGAAGTTTCGATCTCTGGGAAAAAACTGTACATTAATGCTGTTGTGCCCGAAATTTTACCGTGGAATTCCAGTAAAGCAGAAGCATTACTTAAAAAGGCAGGATCTGCTGCGAATCTTGACCTTACTGTTGGTTCTAACCTGTCACCCCGGGAGGTTTACCAAACCAATCAGTCGTCTGATCCCTATGACAACTTGCTTTGGCTGACGAACCCCAAGCTACCCACGATTAGCGATAATGACTTTTCTGCTGTGCTGAAACGTAAGGGAAATCTCGTATTTCAGTCCGCAGGTCAAAATGAAAGTGTGGGAGCTCCCTTGATGATTACGGGTTACCAGATCTGGACGGTAGATGCTCAGACTACGGAACCGGGAACAGCTAGTATGAACAAACTGTATGCTGCTATCGGGCCACAAGGCAGACGATTCGTTCCGCTATCTCTCCTTCAGCAATACGGAACATTACATCAGGCTTCCACAACAAGTAAATGATATCCTAAGTATTATAGAAACAAAACAACCTTCGAGCCCAATGCTTCGAAGGTTGTTTTGTATTTATTCCTTGTTTTTGCGGTTCCACTTACTACGCCAAATGGATAGGCCAAGCGGAAGCATGCCAAACCATTTCTGTGACCAGGGCTGCTTCGGTACTTCTGAACGACGGCTGCGCGGGTCTTCCATATATATGACTACCTTTTCGGTTATATATTTCACTAGCTCGTCACCACCCTTTGAAGCCATTGAGCCCACTCCTTCCGAATACTATTAGGACTACAAAAAGTTCAGTATTCTTAGTTTGCACCGTTATCATTCATTTTAAACTGAGGGTATAAGCTCGAATAGATTTCCCTTGAAAAGCACAATCTAACAAAGTATCTCTTGTAGCGGAGGTGATTCCTTTTGGGGATAAAGGTTAAAAGGATCCTTATTACGTTAATTACGAGTTCCCTCTTCTTGGCGACGGGCTTTGACTATACTTACGCTGCTCCTGAACAAAACACGAAACATTCACCATTTATACTTGGGAATGATCAGCGTGTGATTCTGATTGACGCCGGACATGGCGGTGTCGATGGAGGAACCTCTTACGGGACAACTCTGGAAAAAGACCTTACACTTGCGATATCACGCAAGCTGTATTTAATTTTGCGAAGTAATGGTCTAGATGCTGTTTTGAATCGTTTCGATGACTATGCGCTCAGCGATGAAAACCGATGGTTCCCAAGCTCATCTCGGCATCGTCGTGATTTAACCCAGCGGAAAGGACTGGCTGACGCTATTCCTACTTCTGTGGTTGTCAGCATCCATGTAAATTGGGCACCTTCTTCAGCTAAGAGTGGGCCGCTTGTCTTGTATCGTAAAGAAGGGCGCAGCTTCATGTTGGCAAAAGCGATTCAAAATCAGCTTAATCGGCTATATGACGTCAATGTTAGACCTGAGCATGGGAAGCCGTTCTACCTGCTAAATAAAATAACCGCCACAACAGTAATTGTTGAGGCGGGATATATCAGCAGTCCTATTGATCGGTCCAAGCTTTACAGTAAACAAGGACAGAAGGAGATAGCAGAAGCCATTGCCAACGGCATTGCAGTATACCTTACGGAAGTGTAGGCTATTAATTGAATGCACTAACACTCAATTCCGCAAAAGACACCTGTGTCCCGTCTCGATGACTGACCTTCACGGTACGTTCCTCATTAGGAAGCAGATCAAAATAATTATCACTCAAGCGGACCCTGCCTTGAGGCAAATCAATTTTGACCATACGGGCTAAAGTAGATCCCGCTTTTATCGTTACCGTCTGCAGTTCTTCATCTGCAACAACCTCAAGCTGCGAATTCTGGAACAACAAATCCTTCGGATCCCGCAGGTAGTAATAATTATCCGGCACCGCAATTCCCTCTGCTGACACTCTTACGATCACCTCTTCGGGCAGGTTTCCGTTAAGTATTTCTGACTCCTCTACCTGACCCAGAATTACAGCCTGATTGCCCGTGATTTCTGCATCCCAATCCCTTCGGTATATTTCGTTGCCATCAAAAGTAATCACTTGCATGATCACTTTTCCCAGATAAGAATCTAAAGTGTCGTTAACCACCCACAGCTTCAGCGGCTCACCCGGTTCATGGTCAACAGATAACAATAAAGGATGAAAGAATTTACGGGCATAATAGAAAGAAGCTTTTGGCAACAGCTCATAATCTATCATCGACCAGCTGGTTCCGGGCCAACTGTCATTTAACTGCCAAATTAACGTTCCGCTTGTCCGTTTTTTATTCCTGCGGTAATGCTCAACCCCGTACTTGAGACCTTCTGCCTGTGTCAGCATGGAGAAATTCATATATTCATCAAGGTTCTGTGGAATGCCCGTGAAGCCTTCCATCAACAGAATCCCTTTCTGATGATTCGTATCCTTATTCCGGTAAGCCATTTCCACACTGCCCCAATAGAATTGACCCGCCGGTATGTTTTTCTCCAAAGTATAACGGTTGGCTGAAGCATGCATTCCAAACTCACTGTTAAATAACGTAAAGTCTTTTTTGAAATTTCTAAAGGAAACGCCCTCAACGCTATAGTCCAGCACAGGTCGATCTCCAAATTGTCTCGGATACACGGATCCATGCCATACCTGCCAATTATGCCGATCCCCCACATTTGGATCATTATCATCATTACCGCCGTAAGGTGAAGAAGGCCAATACGCGCGGCTGTCGTCCAGTTCCTCGAGCACATTAGGAATTAATTCATGATAGATACTTCTTCCATAGAATGGAGTTGTAATATCACCACTTGATGATTTCATATCGTATAACCAATCAATTTCGTTATTTCCACACCATAGGGCCAGTGAGGCGTGATTTCGTAATCTTTTCACATTATAAATAACCTCTTTACGCACATTATCCATGAAGTCACGATTGAAATCAGGAAACAGAGCGTTAGCAAACGCAAAATCCTGCCAGATCAATACTCCCCGGCGATCACACTCGTTATAAAAGACATCCTTTTCATAGATTCCGCCCGCCCATACCCGCAGCATGTTCATGTTACCTTCAACCGCTAGATCAATAAGCTCCACATACCTTGAATTAGGCGCTGACCCTATAAAATGATCTACAGGAATCCAATTGGCTCCCTTGACGAACACCTTGACACCATTTAGCAGAAACGCAAAGCTATCGTTGTCACTCTCGTCCTTCCGTTCCAATTCAATAGTCCGGATGCCAAGGGGCTGCGTGCTGCTATCTATCTTCTCTCCATCTGCGAAAAGGTTGACCTGCAGTTCATATAAGTAAGGATTACCTAAATCATGTATCCACCATAGCTGAGGAGAATCTACCAATAGTTCCGAACTTGCCGCTGTTCCTTCTACTGCGACTCTATCTACTGCTACACGCACACCTGCTTGATCCAGGAGTATAATCTCACATTCTAAATGCTGATGTTTGCGAAAAGCTTGTACGTCGATATCCACTAATATTGTGGCGAGTTGGTACGGACGGACGGTTAAGATGGCTGACACCTTCGCCCCCACCAGCCAAACGTGCCATGTGTGCGGCTTCATCAACCAAGAAGTGAAAAATCTTTCGGTGCGGCAGTGGACCTGTCCATGTTGTGATGCACTTCATGATCGGGATGAGAATGCTGCACACAACATCATACAAATGTCTAAATAGCAGGATACATTCAACTGTGGGAACCACAGGGATCGCTTGGGATTCGATTTTCCATGTTGGGAAATAGAATTATCATAACTCTGCTTCATTGGAAGCACTACCCAAGAATCCTCCACCTCTACAGGTGGCGGGAGTGTTCAACGCCCCTTCTCCGGAATGGATTCATCTCTCCCGATCTTTGCAGGACTATGAACTAATCGTCGTTACTGAGGGCACCTTGTATATTGCAGGTGATAATAACCACTGTGGTGAATAAAGGCGAGCTCCTGCTTCTGCCACCGTTAACGTACCAATACGGCTACAAAGCTTCTAATTGCAGCTTTTATTGGCTGGATTTTTATTCCAAACATGCTCTCAAAGTGGTTGAAATCTCCAATACAGTTCCTGTTAATAAGCCGGGTCTAATTGTTATTCCGTAGCGCGGAAAGCTTAACAATGTTGAGAAGATCATCGTTATGATGAAACAGCATCAGGATTCGGTTCGCTGCTATAATGAGAAAACACTCAACGATTACATGTCAACGGTGATACTATGTGAGCTGCACAACCAGCTTACTTCCTCCCGGCTCAGTTCACTCAAACGATCCAAACAGGAGCAGCTCTATAATGATATTGTGGATCATATTAAATGGAATCAGCATGAGCAGGTAAAAGTTTCGGAACTGGCCGATTATTTTGGTTATAACGAAAAGTATCTCTCCCATCTGTTCACAACCATCTCCGGTGTGTCGTTGAAGCAATACATCCTGCAGCAAAAGATGGAGATGGCCAAATTCATACTTACCGACACCAATCAAAACATCAATGAAATCGCCTCACAGCTAGGCTACAAGGATTGCCATAATTTCATGAAATCTTTCAAAAAAATTGTGGGGTTAACAGCGACCGAGTTCAGAAATGCCTACTCCAAACTACTGCTAATCTATAAGTGAAAGCGCTGCGAGGGTGATGTGCGGAATTGATATACCATGCAAAAAAAAGCACCTACCGATTAGTATCGATAGGTGCTTTCTACTTATTAATGCGGTCGAGAGGACTCGAACCTCCACGGTATTGCTACCACACGGACCTGAACCGTGCGCGTCTGCCAATTCCGCCACGACCGCATATTATGATGATTCCGCTCTCGCGGTCACAAGATAGATCATACCATGCTGAAAAATAATCGTCAACATTTTTTTAGATTTTATTAATTCACTTTATTTTCTGTATAAATATTGCTTTCATAGATCGGTTTGGGTTATAATGAGAACAAAGGTTCGCATCCTATAAATGAGGTGATTTATATGGCGACTACTAAGATATCTACTCAAGACGCAGCAAGGGATATAACTCAAGAAGAACTGTCACTCGTAAGAAGCTACCTGCTGCTAACCTTCATTCATAAAGTCTTTGAGCGTGATTGCCGTGTCATCGGTAAGAGCGGTCTGTTCAAGACACCACAGCTGTATATGGAACTGGTATCCACCGGAGCCAAGAAGACATCTTTAATGCTAAAGGAGGTCAAGCGTGAGCTGGATCTTCATGATCTAAGAATCATTACTATTCTTCAGGATGTACAAGGAGTAGTCGCCCGGTATATTTGCAGAGAATGCCCTGGTGAGCTTAATATTTTGTGGCCGGGCTTTCGCCGTGAAATGATGCTGCGAATGCGTGCATACCTCGGCCTCGCTACTGAATTCTCCGTTCTCAACCGTGAGGAACATGTGGAGCAGCTGGCACTGACGCTATAAAGCACTGTAAGACAAATAAGGCTCCCAGCTCATTTTGCTATGAGAGGGGAGCCTTTTTAAAGATGTATTATTATATAGTTGAAGACTATCTTAAGACAAGATATCTGCCCTAGGTTCAGTAAAAGGCTGGAAGATATAATTCCGGTCCAGCTTCACCACCCGACGGTTCGGGCGGCGGACCATGACTTGAGTATCATCCCAGGCCAGTACAATCCCCTTAACATCATTACTTTCCAATCCGTCACGTACCACACGAATTTTCTCGCCTGAGATTCGGTATTCATTCAGTTGATCATCACTAATCATTCTCTATCCCCCTTCCTTCATACTAGTCGAACACACGGAGTATAAAAAAGACCACAATGATAAATCATTGGGTCTCATGTAAGCAATTAAGAGATTATGCCTCTCTTATCCAATTCACCTATATTAGCGCTTCATTCTTCTCAAACCAAAAGTCGAGAACTTTAGCAGACATCACTCGTTGTTCAAGATACTCCACTTGCTTGGCTGTAAACTTCTCCCTCCAGGAGTAGGACAGCTCCTCACAAAGCCCCTTGATGGTCAGTAACTCTGACCAGGCTACATAGCGTTTGTACCAAAAAAACTGAGGATGTTCAATCATATAGGGATAAAGATCATCAAACTCCGTATGTTTGCAATCCAAAGCGCGCTCGAAGTGATCCTTAGCCTCGGTTAATTTATCTATAAAAAATTGCTCTGTCACCGGTTCTTTCCCCATTGTGACGCCTCCTCTCCTATGTCTATTTTTATTATAAAGGAAAACTTAGAGGGTGAAAAGCAGTTGTTTCAAAAATGGGGCCAATTCCCGATTAATCTTCAAAAACAATCTTTCCTTCGCTTAGAGACTTAATTCTAACCAGAGACTCCAAACGGATGCCTTGCTCTCTAATCGTACGGGCACCTGCCTGAAAGCTCTTTTCAACAACTACGCCCAACCCGACAAGCTCAGCTCCGGAGCGCTGAATGATCTTAATCAACCCCCGTGCTGCATCACCGTTCGCTATAATATCATCAATAAATAAGATCTTATCCTCCGGCCCTATAAACTGGCGTGATAACATAATGTCGGTAACAATACCTTTGGTGAAGGAAGGCACTCTTTCGCACAGTGCATCTGGATCAGCTAGCAATGTCTTCTTGCGGCGTGCAAATACCAGCGGCACATTCATTACGAAAGCGGTGGCAAATGCTACGGCAATACCCGAAGACTCTACGGTTACTATACGGGTAATCCCACTATCCGCAAATCGCCCAGCAAACTCCCGTCCCATATCCATCGTCAGTTGGGGATCAACCTGATGATTTAGCAGAGCATCCAGCTTCAGCACCTGATCCGAAACGACAATACCCTCTTCCAAAATCCGCTGCTTCAATACTTCCATGATTTCGAACCTCCATTACCTTTATAATTGCAGACCTTCCGCTGTAATAAATACCCATAGGCAGGGACAGGCGGAAGTCATGTCCTTCTGTTCCTCATCATAACCTGTACTATATGGACTGCACAAGGCAATCCTGCTAAAGGCATATAGGGGGAGATCCATGAAATGAAAACAAAGGTCCGCACTTTACAGATTGCTTTCACTTATATCGGCACTATAGTCGGTGCCGGTTTCGCTACAGGACAGGAAATTCTTCAGTTTTTTACTCAATACGGCCGCTGGGCGATGCTGACCATTCTGCTATCCACTATGCTATTTATGTGGCTTGGCACCAAAATGATGATCATTGCACAGCGGATCGAAGCCGAGTCCTATGAAGACTTCAATCGGCATCTATTCGGAGAATATGCCGGAAGCCTTATAAGTCTTTTTACACTTCTCATTTTAATTGGTGTCAACAGTATCATGCTGGCCGGGGCGGGAGCTATTTTCGAAGAACATCTGGGACTCCATTATCAAACCGGGTTGCTGCTGACTATCGTAGGATCTTATTTTCTTCTAAGACGAGGGATATCAGGAATTATGCAAATCAACAGCACCGTTGTACCATTGATGCTTACCCTATCAATCATCATCGTGATTAATACCCTTACAATACCTGAAGCAGGACATTTCTTATGGCTTGATACGGATCGCAGCCCGTTACGGGCCTGGTTATCACCTATATTGTACACTGCCTTTAATCTGGGGATGGCTCAGGCTGTGCTGGTTCCCCTTGCACGACATACCAAGGATGTTAGAGCTTTGAAATGGGGAGGCATCCTTGGCGGTGCAGGAATCGGCTTTATGCTGTTGACTGCTCATTTCGCGATGAGTGCGCAAATGCCTGGAATCCTGCAATTTGAGATTCCAATGGGCAGTATTGCTTTTCAATTGGGCAGCATTGTACAGTTTGTATACTTACTGCTTATTTTCCTTGAAATCTTCAGTACCTTTGTTGCTGACATATATGGTGTCACTGCGCAGTTGAAACAGCATTTGCCCATTGCACCGAAGCTCATTACACCAGGAGTGATGGTCATCTGTTATGCCTTGAGCCAATTCGGCTTCAGTTCACTGTTATCGCTGTTCTATCCAATCTTTGGGGGGTTATCAATAGTATGGGTATATAAGCTGATTCTCAGCCCAGTGAACCCTCCCCCCAGAAATAACAATACCTCTATAAATAATGGCGATGTCTATCTACATACTCAACCTGTAACACGAATTACACGGAAATAATCTTTGCTGCCGGAATCAGCGCGATTGTCGCTTCAGCAACATGCCGATGACAGGTCATCATCACAACCTGCCTGGAAACGGACATTTTCCCGAGTAATGTAAGGGCTGCATGCAGTCGTTGTTCATCAAAGTTAACGAATAAATCGTCGAACAGCAGCGGCAAAGGAGCCTGACGAGTCATTGTCTCTGCTAGAGCCAGTCTTAGAGCCAGATACAACTGCTCAGCGGTCCCCCTACTGAGCAGACCGCTGTCAATTAATCCAGTATCCTTGTGCTCTGCTTTGAGTACCTTATGTCCTAGTGTCATCACGACTCGCCGATATTCCCCTTCAGTCAAGTGCTCGAAATAAGTGGATGCGAGCAGCAATACCTGCGGTTGCTTCTCCTGCTCATAAATCCGGCGGGTTCTCCCTATTAATTCGGCTGCTAGAACTGTAATCGCGTATTGCTCCGCAAGGTCCCGCAGTGCAGCCCGCTGCTCCTCCAAGCGCTGAAGAGGGGAATCCTCGAGACAGCGCTCCTTCAAGTTCTCCTGTTCCTGCAGGAGCTTACCCCGCTGCTGCAGAAGACGGTTACGTCTTTCTTCTTCCTCCGCTACAGTGGTCTCTAGAAGTAAATATTCTTCATTCAGCACTGAAAAATCCATATGATCCAGAAGCTTCAAGACCTCTGCTGTCCCCTCGGCACTGAGACCGCTGAACATAACAAGCTCCCACTGCCTGATTGATTTGGTCAACTCTATCCGTTGAATCATAGCAGCAGCACTCCGCAGGAAGTCTTCTCCGCTAGCAGCCTCCCCTTCGATCAGCAAATCCGTGCGTCGCACCTTCAATTCATCAAGCTCCCGGCGGCTCTCAGCTAGTTCCTCTTCTATTTTAACCATGCTTAGGGTTAGACTTTCACGGCGCAGCATTGTAGCCTTCATCTGTTCCAAATCGCTCTTACGCGCCTCTAGCCAACTAAGACGTGTTATGGAATCTATTTCAGTTCCACATTGATTAGCCAGAGACCGGCACTCCTCTTCGAAGACCGTACACTCCTGCTCCAGCTCCTTCAATCGATGCGATAATTTGCTTTCCTGGCGCAGCAATTCATTACCTTGTTCTACAATGCTGAATATATCAGGCAGCCCTTCAGGTGATAACCCGTCAGGCAGGTTATGCTCCAGTAGCCATTGTTCATAACGCGCAACTGTGTCTTGAAAGGATCTCTCCGCTTGGTCCAGCTCGTCCGCCAGCACCTTTTCCTGCCCGGTCAAGGACTCCAATTCTGTCCTCGCAGCATCGCGGTCCTGCGTCAGTTTCACCAAGCGTTGCTGCCAGGCTCCCCAAGCGTCCATCAGCTTGCGGAGCTCCTTCATCCCCGCCTCCAGCCCGCTTGCATCAGGGCTGGCGGCGGTTGGGTTGGCGGTTGACCGGCGCGGCGCCGGTCGGCCGCTTGTGTCGCTCTCCGGCGCAGCGCCGGAGAGCAGCAGCCCCCGCAGCCGAAGCATCTCGGCTGCGCTGCCGTCCCCGCCGGACTCAGGCGGGGACAGGTTCGGCCGGCGCTGCGCAAGCACGCCGGCCCAAAGGGTCAGATCGGCGGCGGCCAGCAGGCCTAGCGCGATCCAGGCGCTGACCGGCGGCGCCCCGGTCAGCCACAGCGCTGACGGCAGCAGCACCGTCAGCGCTGCGCCGGCGAGCAGCAGGCGCCGATAGAGCGAGGCCATGCGCTGGCGCAGCATGGCCTCGCTCTCACCGCCGCGGCTGCTCTGCGGCGTGCGCAGCAGACCTTCGCGCCAATGCTCGGCGGCCTGCTGCAGCTCATCCCACAGCTGCGCTGTTTCATGCGCGCTTACGGGACGCAGCGCGGCGAACAGCTCGGCACCGGCGGCTTGCTCCCGCGCCAGTGCCCGATCCGCCGCCTGCAGCTCTGCGGCTGCCGCAGCAAGACGCGAGCGCAGAGCATAGCGCTCGGCGCCAAGTTCCTCCATGCGGCGGTCATAAGCCGCAAATGTCGCCGCATAACGCCGCGCAGCTTCACGGTCTACCGCTGCGCCTGGAAACGAAGCCAGCTCGGCAGAGCTCCAGTCGGTATGGATAGTTCGCAGGAGCCTCCCCAGATGATCCTGTACCGACCGGAGTTCACCTGCCAGCCGCTGACGTTCCAGTCTACGATCCTCGTATCCCCCACGACGGCGTTCCAGGCTCTCGATTGCTGGCCCTTGTGCGATAAGAAGCTCATCCGGTTGACTCTCCTCAAGTTCCGTAAAGAGCTCCTTTTGGCTTCGCTCTAATCGGGCAACTAGCCCTTCCGCATTTCTGATTTCTCCCTCAAGACCTTCCCAACGGGCCACTGCATCCTGCGGAAAGGAGTCAAGAATCGGCAGTTCAGTTAGCTCAAGCCGAGCTTCGCTCCATTTCAGCCAAACTTCACGTACTTCCAAGGCCTTCCGCAGACGGTTAAGCCGAATGCTGGTATGAATGCGGCTCGCTTCCAGCTCCGATAGTTCATTTTCCGTAGTTGCAAGAGCAGTAATGTTCTCGTTGTAGCGCGGTAAATACGAACGACTCTCCGCAATTTGAAGTTCGAGCTTCTCCATAGCCTGCAATATTTGGGCCGCTTCCTGCAGCTTGCCGCGCGGCTTATACAGCCTATCGGCCTCCGCGAGAAGTCGCCGCTCCGCGCGCATGATATCTCCGCCGCCCCCCATTCCCGCATGAAATAAGTAGCTGCTCATTTCCTCCGACTGGAGTGCTGCCAACTGCTGAAGCTCGTCCAAGGTGACGGCGAACAATTGACGGAACATGCTGCGTGAGATGCCACCGAGCAGTTTTCGTTCCAGTTCGCTCTGGCCCAGCTCTTCTATCGTCCCATCCTGGCGGTTTAAGGTTACAGTCAGCTTTTCATTCTTGCCCTGTCCTGTAGAGCCCGCGTTATAACGGTGAATCCTCCAGCTTCCACCCTCCCTGTCAACCGCCGTCATGACGCCTCCGTGAAGGCCTCCTGTAGCTGGTTCATATCTCTCCAGCAGATTACTCCTTGAAGGGATACCAAACAGCATAGAGCGCATGAATTGAAGCAAGGTACTTTTGCCCGCCTCATTACGCCCATAAAGCACCGTGACTCCATCTCCCAATTCTATCTCTACATTACGCAGACGACCAAAACCGCTAATCTCCAGCCGCTGAATTCTCATGTATCCAGTCCTCCATCTTGACCGTGAAAAGCCGCTTTTTGTTCATCCTTCCCGGACTCTTCCACCCCGCTCAGCAGTGTTGCTCCCAGCTCAGCAGCCCGCTCCAGCCAGTTGCGCTTCTCTTCCACTCCGGTCTCAGACAAAATCCTTCTCAGCTCACGGTTCTCCATCATAGGCGCAAGGGCACTGCGAAACAAAACATCGAGCTCTTCTGTAGACTCTTTACTGAAATTTGCGAAACGGAGCAGTTCACCCAGAAAACTGTCCTCCTGCAAAAGTCGTTCTCGATCCATCTCCACACCGGTTTCCACGGCGAAGCCCTCTGTCCAGACTAATCCCTGAAATGCCTTTTGTTCCGCTTTGATCCCTTCACGGCGCTGCAGCTCACTTAACAGGTCCGCCACGGCCCCTTTTTCAGTTAGCAGCCTGTGAACTGCACCTCGCCCTGTTAACTGAAACCGAACAACGGACATCATCTGGGGATGTTCTTCTCTAATTTCTTTTAAAGCCCGTTCGACCGCTTCAATCCATTGGGTTTCATCCTTCAGCCCTTGAATGGATATTTCCCGGACTTGCCATCGTACAACATCCAGTTCATGAAACTTAAGGGAAGTAGCACCGTCCTCATTCACATCAACAACGTAACAGCCCTTTGCACCGGTTTCCTTGATGCTTCGCCCCTGGATATTCCCCGGATATACAATGAAGGGGCGCTCAAGCAAAATACTTCTCGTATGTATGTGCCCCAGCGCCCAATAATCATAACCTTTTTCAATGAGATCCTTTCGGCTGCATGGAGCGTAAGTTTCATGCTGTAGATCCCCGTCGACATTACAATGATGCAGAGCGATGTGGTACAATTCACAACCTGGCTTGCGTTTAAATCTTTGTGCCGTGTTCTCAATTACCTTCATGGTGGGGTAGGATAGTCCGCTTATAACAGCAACTTCACACCCGTCTGAACGTCGTGTAGCGGTTACATATTCAGGTGTATCACTACCAAACACCGTAACATGCTTCGGTGGATTACTGACCAACCGCGGCCCATCCAACGGATCGTGGTTACCATGAATCATGAACACTCCAATACCCGCACTTCCCAACTCCTGAAGCGCCTCCTGGAATCTGAGTTGTCCCTGGAGTGAAGAATCAGAGACATCATACACATCTCCGCTGATCACCACAAAATCAACCTGTTCCTTAATAGCCACGCCAACAAGCCGCCCGAGGGCGGCAAAGGTGGACTCCCGCAGCAGCGATCTTACAGCTGGCGGAATATGAGTCAGCCCGGTAAACCGGCTGTCTAAATGTAAATCTGCAGCATGCAGAAAACGGAACGGAATCATAGCAGTCACCCCTTAGTTCCCGGGTGGTATTGCAGATAAGTCTTCTTCAGCTCATTGGCGACCCGTGTCAGCGAATACAGGCTTTTTGCTTTCTCCCAAGCCGAACGCGAAAGCTCATACCGGTAGGAAGGATCGGCTATAACCTTTTCGAGAGCATCTGCTAGGGCCAGCTCATCGTCAGGATTGACCAGTAATCCATTCACTCCATCTTCAATCTGTTCCGGAATTCCGCCTACATTCGTGCCTACCAAGGCAAGGCAGCTAAGTGCAGCTTCTGCAAATACAGAACCGAACGCTTCCGCTCTTGAGGGTAGAACAAAAATATCAAAGAACGGCATGAACTCCTCCGGATGCAGCGTATACCCGTAGAAAATAGTCTCATTATATATCCCAAGAGATTGGGCCAGGCTCTCCAGATCCGTCCGTGAAGGTCCGTCCCCGATAATATGCAGGACATATTCATGTCCGCGTTTCTTTAATTCGGCACAAGCCTTAATCAAAGTGTCAATCCCTTTCGCCGGGACAAGGCGGGTTACCGTAACCAATTGTGGAATGCTGTTGTCATGGGAAACAGGTTTGAATCTTTTCTCATCGAAGCCGTTCGGAATGACTCCAATTTGAGAAGGCTCAGCAATATAAGGAGAGAGATATTCGGCAAAGGAGAGCGACACCGTCATTAACCGCTCACTGACATGCTCCAGCTCACGATATATAGACACCAGGAACTGATGCTCCAATCCATTCTCTACAATTGCCCCGTTTAATATCAACTCACGCTCATAACTAGAGTGCAGAGTTTGAATCAATGGAACGTCTGGAAACACTTTTTTCATTGCTAAACCGGCAATAGGATGATGTGCATGAATAAGATCATATTTCTTGTTTACACGAAGTCTCGTCCACCATAAATAATCGCGATACGTTTGTATATATTTTTGCACAATTGGACTTTCGGCGTATTGTGTCCAGTCAAATGTCTCAAAAAGTATCTCCTCATGACCCTTGTTACGAATCCGCTTAGGCAGCCAGAAGAGGTCCATTTCCCAACGGCTTGAACGAAAGCGTTCCTGAAGATACGGGATCATCGAAGAGACTCCACCAGGTTGTTCCGGTGGGAAGAAAAGCGCTTGAAGCAAATTCATTAGGTACATCCCCTTTACTATTGCCCCTGTTACGGTGTAGCCTGGCAATTATGATATAGTTGTGTATATGTACATTTTCAGGTACGCAAAGTTCCATAACTTGATTTTATCGGTATACACCTGAAACAGCAACAGACAAAAAGGAGAATGAATTATGAAGGAAGAACGGCTGCCCGCCGCTTTCACCACAACTATGAGAGATATGCTGGGACAAGAGGCGGACGCTTTTCTGGAAAGCTATACAGCCCCGAGAACTCAGGGACTACGCTTTAACCGGTTAAAAAGCTATACAAATTCAGAACATCATACGGTCTCGAATACCATTTCCCTATTCAATTTGGAACCCATCCCTTGGTGTACTGATGGATTCTATTACGAAGAGGCTTCTCGTCCTGGCAGACATCCCTATCATACTGCCGGATTATATTATATTCAGGAGCCATCGGCAATGTCCGCTGCCGAGCTGCTATCTCCGCTACCCGGTGAGACTGTATTGGATCTAGCTGCAGCGCCAGGTGGAAAAACGACGCACCTTGCTGCCTTGATGCAGGGACAAGGACTGCTTGTATCTAATGAAATTCATCCGGAGCGAGCGAAAATTCTAGCTGAAAATGTTGAACGACTTGGTCATACTTCTACCCTGGTTACTAGCGCGACACCCGGCGAGCTGGCATTGCGTTTCCCCGAGGCTTTTGACAAGATCATGCTGGATGCACCTTGCTCAGGTGAAGGGATGTTCCGCAAGGACCCCGATGCTATAGAGGAGTGGTCGCCTGAGCATGTATTGATGTGCGCAGCACGCCAATGGGATATCCTTCAGGATGCCTATACAATGCTAAAACCAGGCGGAAGCCTGGCTTACTCCACTTGTACTTTCAACCGCAAGGAGAACGAAGAAATCATTACCCGATTAACGGATAGCTATCCGGATATGGAGCTGATTACCCAAAAACGGTTATGGCCGCATTTAGAAAAAGGCGAGGGGCATTTTGTAGCTCTGCTGCGTAAACAAAAAGTTACGGCGTCGGAGGATACACAAGTTACTGCTAAACGCAAGTCAGGTGGAGGACGCGGCAAAAATACTCCAAGAGTCAATGCCTCTGTCCGTGACGCCTTTCAACAGTTTCAAATCTGGGCCTCGACTGAACTCCCTGGGTTTCTTGGAAAGGGTGTGCCGCTGCTTTTCGGGGACTCTTTATATCTTCTGCCTGAAGCTTTCAATGACCGTTTGCATATCGGGTTGCTTGACGGGCTGCGTATCCCTCGTGCCGGTCTTCATATTGCCCATTTAAAGAAAAACAGGATAGAACCTGCACATGCTTTAGCTATGGCACTCCACCCAACCCAAGTCTCCCGCAGATTCGATTTGGCTTCCGATGGGCCTGAAATAAAGGCTTGGCTTCGCGGAGAGAGTCTTCCTGTATCCTCTGACCTGCATGGTTGGACACTTGTAACGGTTGATGGTTTATCTATAGGTTGGGGTAAGGCGAGTTTGGGTCAGCTTAAGAATCATTTACCCAAGGGATTGCGTATCCTATAGCCCATATTGAGAGTATATAGGCTTCTGGCCAATCCCTGAGCCTTCCTTCTACATATGATGTCATTATCCCAGTAATACTGCGGCATTAGACGCGGTAACGGGAACTAGACATGTGACAAGGGAGGAATCAGACATGGGCGCACCTGGAGTAGGCTTCACATCTACTGGAGCAATTTTGGTACTTTTTATCTTGCTCGTAATCATTTCCCGTTCGTTATTCGTCTAAATTACACACCTCGAATAGTCCCTACACAAAAGCGGCTATGTCGTCCTTTTTTAGGATGGGCACGGCCGCTTTTTCAATAGAAAAATCACATCATTTGTCTCCCAGATAACAAAAAAAGCACAAAGCACCTGATAAGGTTTGCTTTATGCTTTAGAATGATGTCAGGACAAGCAGTATTTAATTAGCGCATCACGTACACCGTGTTCATTATTTGTACCTGTTATAGCATTAGCTGCAGCCTTGACTTCAACCGGTGAATTATCCATCGCCACTCCCATTCCCGCATAAGTCAGCATGGAGATGTCATTATAATAATTGCCGATCGAAAGTACTTCCTGTTGTGGGATTCCGAGCTGCATGGCCAGATGCTTAAGCGCATTACCCTTGGAAGCCTCTGGATGCATAAAATCAACAAAGAACTCACCGCTACGGAGAATGTTATACTCTCCACCCCATGTGCGCCACTCCCGTTCAGCTTCATCTAGAATATCGGATTGGGTAAATACCGTAAACTTCAGAATCGGGTCGCGGAACTCTTCCCAAGCGGGAAGCGTTGCCGGCAGCATCCGGAAATGCTCGTACATATAATTCGCTTCCTTGGTCAGGTTCTCCACATTATCCACGTACATGTCAAACGCAGTGTTTACATCAAAATGAATGTCCCGCTCCCGGCAGTATTCAATATACGGATCAAGACCGCGCGCATCCAAACCATACTGGTGTAGAATCTCACGATCCTTCACACGTACCGTTGCTGCTCCGTTATGACCAAGCACATATCCCGACAATCCCAATTCCTCCATGAAAGGAATGGAGTTCTGGGGACTCCGCCCCGTACATAAGACGATTTGTCCTCCCTTTTGGGTAACCTCAGCGATTGCTGCCTTGTTCTCAGCGCTAAGGTGATGATCATCATTCAACAGTGTTCCATCTACATCAAGTGCTATCAGTTTGTATCTCATACTCCACCATCCCCGTCTATTTCTATTTATCTGTTTCCCCCAGCATATTGAGCTCCCCGGCAGTCAATTCACGATAAGAACCTAGCGGCAAGGTCTCATCCAGCTTCAGCTCCCCCATGGATACCCGCTTCAGAAAGGTAACCTTTTTGCCGACAGCTTGAAACATTCGTTTTACCTGATGGAATTTCCCTTCGGTGATTACAAGAGATATATAAGAAATTACTTTTGTGCCCCGTTCTCTGCTTAGAATGGTTAACTGCGCGGGTTGAGTGACATAACCATCCTCTAATTGAACACCTGCTGAAAATGCGGCTACATCGTCGGAGTCCACTTCACCTTCTACCGTAGCTTCATAGGTTTTAGGAACATGTTTACGCGGAGAGAGCAGCTCATGAGCAAGCTTTCCATCATTGGTTAAGAGCAGCAACCCCACCGTATCCTTATCCAGCCTGCCTACAGGGAAAGGCTCGAATTGAGCATATTCCGTAGATAGCAAATCGAGTACCGTACGGTCCTTCCGATCTTCAGTTGCCGATAAAACACCGGGGGGCTTGTTCATCATTAGATAGACATATTCTCGGTAGAGAACCTTTTCTCCAGCTACTTGAATTGTATCCTTATAAGGATCAACATGTATACCGCTATCCTTAACTACAGCGCCATTCACAGTAATCAACCCTTGCTTCGCCTGCTTCCGGATTTCACTTCGTGAAGCAATTCCTATATGAGACAGCACCTTATCCAGGCGCTGCTTTTTGCCTTCATTGCTGGGTGACATCTTCATCTCTACGTCCACCTCCAACCTGCGGGATATTCATTTTTGAGCATACCGTCCTGCCATTTACCCCAACCTGCACTATACCCATCAATGCAGACCAGAACATAACCCTTATAAGGAATGCCCTCCGTCACAACCAGACGTTCCGACGGAACAGTCAATGTCTCTCCTTTGAGGTAAGACACCGCTTCACCATTCTCAGTAGAAAGGGACAAACTGCGACGGCTTTCTTCTGCACGCAACGCTGTAGCAAATGGATGCCCAGGAATGAAACGACCATTGCGCATGGATCCCACATACCATCCGGGACGAATCGTCTTTAATCCATCTAACGCTTCCTTAGGTAAAGGGGATATATAGATATGATCTCCGAAAAAAACAGGATAACCCCCCGGCTGAAACACCAACTGTTCCACAACAAATTGGCCGTAGGCCGCCAAGGCTTCTTCCTCTACTAGAGCAGATAGGTTACGACTGTTACTCCCCTCCGATTTCCCTTGGGGACGGCCGCCTTTTCCACCACCGTTCTTCTGCCTTGGCGATAATTTCACGGAAGAACCTTGCCTTTTCTTCTCACGGCTTCTATCCTCCGGCTTCACTTGTTGGGTGTAACCGGATTTCATAATGTCTTCCGCATCCGTCTCTTGATTAGCAGGGATTCCATTATGTCTTAACACAGCCATGAAATGCCCTTCGCCCTTCACTTTATGCGGCCATAGCCGAGCAGTTCCCGGTAACTCTCCAAAGCCCTCGGCGAATGATCCTGTTCCTCCTACCGGGACAACGGAAAACTGTGGATGGCCGGAGAGAAACTTCGCAATGGATCCCTCATTCTCTTCCATTGCAAAAGTACAGGTTGAATACACCAGCGTTCCACCGGGAGCCAATGCTGCGGCAGCAGAACTCAGAATTTCTTGCTGCATTGCAGCATATTTGGCCGGTGTTTCTGAATCCCACTGCTTAACCATGTCCTCATCTTTACGGAACATTCCTTCCCCGGAGCATGGAGCATCAATCAGAATTCTATCAAAAAAAGCAGGAAAGGCTGCAGCGATCCGTTCTGGACTCTCATTCAGGACGATCCCGTTGCGGGTTCCGTACAGTTCCAGGTTCTTAGCCAGCGCTTTGGTCCGTTCAGGGTGAAGATCGTTGCTCACCAACAGTCCCTTACCTTGCAGCTTGGCTGCAATCTGGGTTGATTTGCCGCCGGGAGCAGCGCATAAATCCAATACACGGTCGCCTGGAGTTACACCGAGCAATTCTACCGGTGCCATTGCACTAGGCTCCTGAATGTAATACAGCCCTGCATGATAGTAGGGATGCTTGCCGGGTCTGGCACCTTCCGGGGTATAAAACCCTGTAGGGCACCAAGGAATCGGCTCCAACTGAAAAGGTGAGATTTCTTGCAGCTGTTCCGCCGTTATCTTCAGTGTATTAGCACGGATACCCCCATAAGGGATTTCGCTATACGAATTTGCAAATTGCTCATATTCCGTACCGAGCAGCTCCTTCATTCTTTCGGTGAAAGAGTGCGGTAATTGCACTGCCATGAATACTGTCCTCCTGCTATCCAAACATTAGGTGATGAAAGACTCAAGGAACACCCCTGCGGGTGTCCCTCTAGCTGATCCATATTTGCTGCTGGATATTGTTTATTTATAATAAGATGCCTGAGGTCTTTGTGGACCTCGGCGCTGAGGAATATTGGGCTTTATACCGGGGGATGCCGCCTCTACTTCCAAGGCAAGCGCATGATCAACTATTTCAATGGTTAAATCGTAGTAGGGGAATGGCATTTCCTCATAGCTCTCCAAGCGTCCGGCATAATCCTGAGCCTCTGTCAACAGCTTGGCGAGATTGATGCCTAGTGTCAGTGCCGGATAATCCTTCAGCTTGTCGGTCGCACCTCTTAACAATATAGTTCCTCCGCGCACATTCCCGTTACGAAAATGATACAGACCCACTGCCACCTGAAGCAATCCTTTATAGAGCGGATCACGTTCCCGGGCAAGCCACAATTCTTCTAACACTTCATGACATTCAAAATAATCACGGTCACGATTAAAATAGATGAGATAAGCTATATAAAGCTTCTCATAAGCCATAGGGCTGGCTGCCCTTCTTCGCCTCGGATAGCAGTTTTCTTACGTGGTCTAACAAGTCTTTCATGGCATCCATATCCTGTGCTTGCCAAATCTCGTTAAAGCGCCCTTGGCATTCTATCGCTTCATTAACAAGATGATAGAAATATAATTGGTGGATAGCTTTCAACACTTGTGTTGTAGCATTGGAATTTTCCTCAAAAGTCTTCTGTGCCTCGAGGATCTCTTCCCGTATACTGGACATTTCACTATCCAATATCGACGCGGCTTCCGCTGCCGTCTTCAGGCGAATCCGCATTTCATCCGGCAGACTCTCCCGGTATTTATAGTTCAGGGAGTGCTCAATGGTGGCCCAGAAATTCATCGCCAGTGTGCGAATTTGAATTTCAGCCAACACAATCTTTTGCCCTAGAGCCGTTTGTACGGGATATTTTATAATCATATGGAAGCTGCGGTAGCCGCTCTCTTTATAATTAGTGATATAATCCTTCTCGTAAAGAACCTCTAGATCCTTGCGGTTTCGGATAAATTCAGCCACTCTGCGGATATCCTCCACAAATTGGCACATGATGCGAATTCCAGCAATATCCTCGATTCCAGTCTCCAGATCTTCCATTTTGACATTCAGCCGCTGTGCTTTTTCCAGAATGCTTGACAGCCGCTTCACTCGTCCTGTCACGAATTCGATCGGTGTATATTCCTCTCTCTTTTTCAGTTCCGATCGCATCGTTTTGAATTTAACCTTCAGTTCTTCCACAGTCTGTTCATATGGAAGTAAAAAAGTTCCCCAGTCCCTGTCGTCCATCTTCCTGTCCTCCTGTCCTAATCACCTTCAGTGATGATCTGCACCCACTGCTTCTGAAATATTCCGGAATCCATCACGCCGCAGCAATTGCCGTAATCCGGCATGAATTCTGCGATTAACTTCCGGTCCTTCGTATATGAGGGCTGTATAAATTTCGACCAGACTTGCGCCTGCCCGAATTTTCTCATAAGCATGTTGGCTTGTAAAAATACCACCGGATCCTATAATTGGCAGCTTCCCTTCGGTCTGGCGGTAAATCGAGCGGATGATCTCCGTTGAACGATCCCGCAGCGGTCTGCCGCTTAGGCCTCCGGTTTCTCCGGCACTCGAATGCTTCAAGCCGTCACGACTAATCGTTGTATTGGTAGCAATGATCCCGTCCATTCCGGTTTCTGTCAGCGTATGTACCATGTACTCCAGCTCAGAAGCAGTAACGTCCGGTGCAATCTTGACCAGCAGGGTCTTGCGAATGCCGCTAGCCTGACGCTGAATGTCCATCTCTTCTTTTACCTGATTCAATAGAAATGACAATTCACTACCATGCTGAAGACTGCGTAAATCAGGTGTGTTCGGCGAACTGATATTAACCACAAAAAAATCACCGTACGGGTAAAGGGTACGGATACACTGACGATAATCCTCGTGAGCCGCTTCATTGCTTGTAGCTTTATTTCGCCCTATATTCACCGCAATCGGAATGGGACGTTTGGTAATCTTTTTAAGCCGCAGAGCCATACTCTCCGCACCCTCATTATTGAAGCCCATACGATTAATGAGCGCTTCGTCCGAGGGAAGACGGAACAACCGCGGGCTCTCATTACCCGGCTGTCCCTTAGGGGTTACCGTGCCAACCTCCATAAACCCAAAGCCAATGGAAGAGAAGCCTGCAACCGCCTGGGCATTCTTGTCGAGTCCAGCCGCCAGTCCCACTGGGGTCGGAAAATGCTGCCCGAACAGATCTATCGAGAGATCAGCCGTTTCAGGAACACCATACATCAAGCGTAAAGCTGCGCGACCGCCTGGAAAAGCTGATGATTTCTCCAGACCGCCTACGACGAGATGGTGCGCCTTTTCCGGGTCCATTTTAAAGAAAAAAGGTTTGGCAATATTACGATACAACACCGCTCTCGCTCCTTCAAGGGGTCCATTACTATGCAGTTTCCCCTGGTTCTGTAGGTTTCTTCTTAATTTTAGCCTTTTCCAGTTGAAAAGAAAAGTTTTTTGCCCCTACGATTCTCAGGACCTCTCTATAGAGTATAGTATTTTTCTTACAAACGAATTACAATGTAAGGGTAACCACCGATGAATAGAGAAAGAAGGTAGAGCTGTATGTCAACTAAACGCAAACCTCCCACATTGCAGCAGAAGAAAGAAGATGTGAACCGCAAGGCAATTCTATGGGTCGGAGTAAGCCTTTCATTACTCGTACTTCTAATAATTGTTTTATTAATTGTAGCGGGTAATTAATTCAGCCAATGATATACTTTGTGGGGGTTGGTCTGGTTCTGAGTTGCAGAGGGGGAGAAGCGATCCTCCGGTATTAACAGCTCAGCGGGCAGAACCCCTTTACTAATCTGTACCTTTGTACCCCTCGGGACTAGCGCAAACAACTCCTCCACATCCTCACGCTTCATCCTTATACAACCTAGTGATTCATCCTTCCCTACACTTTCAGGCTCATTTGTACCGTGAATAGCATAGTTACTATCCGATAATTGTAATCCCCGGCTTCCAAATTCACCATTGTCATGACCGTTTGGATTAACGACCTTATCGGAGATAACAAAGCTCCCTTCCGGTGTTTTATTACCGCCAAGACCAACCTCATAGTTTCGTAGAATTATAGAACCGCTGGTCACAGCCAATCGGTGTTTTTGTTTATCTACAATGATTGTAAGCGGTTCTGACAGAAACGGCATTCCCGCTTCGCTTATTGCTGCAGATGGAGTGGCAGCGGTTCCCCCTGAAGCTCCTGCAGGAGAGAGTTGCTTATCTGGAATAGCCGGAAGAGTTGGGGTAATGGTCTCGGCAGCTGCTTTCATAAGCGTCATGAAGGATACCTTCATCGCAGGAGTGGTACCTGCCAGCCAATTACCCGGGAAGGGACTTGCCAGTTCCTTCAGTGAAGCAGGTGAACGCCCTTTACTATTAGCAAAGGCTCTAATCGAACTCCACAACGCAGCCTTCTCTACCTGCTGCTCTTGCCACTGCGCAGCCTTCGCAGTCAGCTCTCCATGCTCCGGCGGTTGACATGAACAGGCTACCGGATCGTAGTCTTGATACGCTGCCTGCCCGTTACCAGTTTTAGCCACAGTGAATTTTAGAGGAAGCTTCTCCTTCCAGAGCAGCCATTTACCTGAGCGTTCAAGACCTAACACAGCTATCCGTGCAGGTGTTTTTTTATTCTGGAGAATATTCATGAATGCCTTTCCAGAAGTAACCCCGTTCACTTCTTCTGCTGTGAATAGAATTTCAGCAGCCTCAGCTTCGATAGTGACTTCATTGGGTGTAGGACCCGTATCACCTGCAAGATTATTTACCTGCCTCTTCCCGGTTTCTTTATCTATGTATATACCCGGGGAGACGTACGAAGGCATGATGAGAAGCAGCAAAAACATCAAGCCCAGAAGCCATCGGCGGACTTTAAGCTTGCTTAGTTGACGCTGTTGGTCCGCTCGCATAAGTCCCTCTTCATATTCCCGCAGGACCTCACCAGGCACCTTGCTGTGCTCGAACGCCTCATAAACCTCTCCAGCTTCATTGAAACAGTAATTCGCTTTACCTTCCTGACCATTCTTATAATATTCCTTACCAAGCAAGTACCATGCCATCTTATTATCAGGGTGCATCTGTACATACGCCTTGAGGTGCTGCGAGTTTTTCATCGGGACCTCCGTCATGTAATGATATCTTCCTTAATATATATCGGCAAAACCGGATAATAAAAAAAGACATCCCAGCCGAATGAAGCCGGCAAACGGGATGTCTCTCGTAATCTTACGTTACTAACTTACAGAATGATTAACCTTCTTTGTTAAAAGGTTCATCCGCGATTTTAATGGAATCCGTAGGACATCCATCAGCAGAATCTTGCAAATCATCAAACAAGTCGTCAGGAATAGCTGTGTTTCCGTGGTTACCATCATTCTCATAGATGGTTTCCGCTAAACCTTCATCATCATAATCAAAAATATCAGGGGCCGTCGCACCACACGCACCGCAAGCGATGCAAGTATCTTTCTCGACCCAAGTATACTTAGCCATAGTTATCTCTGCCTCCTGTTAAACATACAACGCCCTTGTAGCAGCGTGTTATTTTTCTCATATTAATATAAATAGACTTCAATTTCAATGGGTTTTCAAGACGTTTGCATTTCTGACGCAATCTGCGGCAACTTAATTCACACGCTTCAGATCATTCGTGTCATACATTATCATGATCTATATCCTTTAAATTATCCTTCTGCAGCGAGGTTCCGCGTTCCTTGTGATTTCGCAAACGTGCTGAATGTGTGTCACTTAACATACCTGCTGTTAATACAGCATTCTCCCCAAACTTGTTGCGCAGCATATCCATCGCCTTGTTTAATGATTCCTTCTTCGGCTGGCGTTCATAATCAAATAAATCTAATTGGATGGCGGATTCTTCTTTCGCCTTTAGACCCTGCAAAGTCACACCCAGTAATCTTACAGGTTTTTCAGCCTTCCAGTGCTTTAAATAGAGATTACAGACTGCTTTATATATATCTTCAGCACTTTCAGATAGCGTATCCAGTTGGCAGGAACGAGTTATAGTCTTCATATCCGGGGTACGGATCGTGAGTTGAACTCCGGATGCCATGAGACTCTGCCGCCGAAGTCTACGCGCTACTTGATCACACAGATTAAGCAGTATAGGCCGAGCCTCAATAATACCCAACACATCCCTTGGCAGTGTTGTTGTGTGCCCTATAGACTTGCTCTGCTCCCTCTCCGGATTCACTAATGAGTGATCGACCCCATTGCCGGCCCGCTTTAGCCAAGATCCCAATACACCGAAATTCTGAATCAGCATTCCTTCTTCGGCTGCAGCGAGCTGTCCTATACTGTAGATTCCAAGCTTACGCAGCTTCTCAGCGGTTTTGTCACCAATCCCGAACATCTCATTGCAGGGCTTATCCCATAGGACTTTTGCGACATCCCGTAAACGCAGCACGGATATGCCATTCGGTTTCTTCAGATCAGATGCGATTTTGGCCAGCAGCTTGTTAGGGGCAATTCCAATCGAGCATGGCAGGCTAAGTTCTTCCATAATACGATGTTGGATATTCTCCGCGATCTCCAATGGCGTACCAAACTGCTTCGAGCCTGTAATATCGAGATAACATTCGTCAATAGAAACAGCCTCAAGCATGGGCGTATAACTGTATGCTATTTGCATGAACGCATTGGAATATTTACGATATAAGTGGAAGTCGGGTTTGATTACCATCAGCGAGGGACAGATCCGTAGCGCTTTCTGCACCTGCATTCCCGTTGAAATCCCCAGTCTCCGCGCAACATAGGAACAGGTTACAATGATCCCCTTCCTCAATTCGACACTGCCCGCAACCGCAGTTGGTTTCCCCCGATATTGATCAGGGTCCTCCGCTTCGTGAACAGAGCAATAAAAAGCGTTCATATCCACATGCAGGATTACCCTGCCACTCGTTGGATAATATTGATCCACATTCTGCACAATATCTACCTTCTTATCTATGGTTTCTATTGTCCAATTTAGAATACCCCTACCCAACCCTAAGGTCAATATAGAGGAAGTCTGGAAAGTTCTTTGTTACATTCCCGCGTAAAAATGCTATAATATAAAAATTCATTTCCCTTAAGCGTATGCTTCTGAGGCGAGTTTTGTAAGAAGCTAATTCCGGAAGTCAACACTCACAAAACTTTTAGGAGGACTCTCATGTCTAAGTCCATCTCCATCTTCGATACAACTCTTCGTGACGGCACCCAAGGCGAAGGTATCAGTCTTTCGGCTGATGATAAACTAAAAATCGCCAAGAAACTTGATGATCTGGGTGTTCACTATATTGAAGGTGGCATACCGGGAAGCAACAATAAAGACATTGAATTTTTCAAAAGGGTCAAAGATCTGCATTTGAATGCCAAAATCACCGCATTCGGCAGCACCCGTCGGAAAAACTCTCTAGCTGAGCAAGATGACAACCTGAAGAGAATGATTGATGCAGGTGTCCCGGCAGTCACGCTGGTCGGCAAATCATGGGACTTCCATGTCCATACTGCCCTTCAAACGACCTTGGAAGAAAATCTCGCCATGATCGGTGATTCGATCTCTTTCCTTAAGCGCAACGGGCTCGAAGTTATTTTCGATGCCGAGCATTTCTTCGACGGCTACAAGCACAATCCCGAGTATGCTGCTGCTGTTCTCGCCAAAGCACGTGAAGCCGGAGCCGATTGGCTTACTATGTGTGATACGAACGGTGGAACACTGCCGCAGGAAATACATGGCATCATCTCCACAGTCTCACTTCAGCTCTCAGGAGCTCAGTTGGGTATTCATACTCATAACGACTGTGAGCTCGCAGTCGCGAATACGCTAAGCGCAATCAGTGCAGGTGCCCGGCAGGTTCAGGGGACGATCAACGGGTACGGTGAACGCTGCGGGAACGCTAATTTATGCTCTATCCTACCCACACTGCAGCTCAAAATGGGTCTCCACTGCATTCCCGAAGAAGCACTTTCACAGCTTACAAATACAGCTCGCTACGTTAGTGAGGTAGCCAATGTCAACATGCCTGTTAACCAGCCTTACGTAGGTGCCGCAGCTTTTGCTCATAAAGGCGGTATCCATGTATCAGCTATTTTACGGGATTCCCGTACCTATGAACATATAGAACCTGAAAAGGTCGGAAACAAGCAACGTGTGCTCGTCTCCGAGCTGGCTGGTCAGAGCAACGTGCTCTCCAAAGCACAGGACATAGGTTTGACATTGGACCCAAGCAGTGAACAAGCGCGCAAAGTTATCGACAAGATCAAAGATCTAGAACATCAAGGTTATCAATTCGAGGGCGCAGACGCCTCTCTGGAGCTGCTGCTTCGTGAAGCCACCGGTGAAGTGAATGAGCTGTTTACCTTCGAATCCTTCAAAATGCTTGTAGAAAAAACAGCCGGCAGACCCGTCATCTCAGAAGCCTTTGTGAAAATAAAAGTCGGTGGCGAAAGTCTATATACGGCTGCGGAGGGCAACGGTCCGGTAAATGCTCTGGACAACGCACTACGTAAAGCGCTGCTGGCCTATTTCCCTCAACTAAAAGAAATGCATTTATCGGATTACAAGGTGCGGGTGCTTGATGAGAAAGATCAAACTGCAGCTAAGGTTCGTGTTCTTATCGAGTCCAAGAACTTTGTAGATACTTGGAGCACCGTGGGTGTATCCGGAAATGTTATTGAAGCAAGTTGGGAGGCTCTTGTAGACAGTATGCGTTATGCGCTTCTGGGACAAATCTCACAGGAAAACGAAACAAACACGGATAGAGAGCCTAGAGGACTGGTCAATCATTAAAGATCAGGCTTAGCATACGAACACCCCCGATAAGCTGGTTAAACTACATCAGCTCATTGGGGGTGTTTTTTGATTCACGTACACTTGCCATTTATGCTATTCTGATAAAAACTAAGGTTCTGTCACAGCCTTGATTTTCTCTTCCAGTTCCTCTGGTGTTAACAATCCCAGAACAATTTCGGAAATGACTCCATTCTTGTCGATTAGCACATTCGTTGGAAATGCAATACCACGGTATTGGGCAAAGACGTCACCCTTTAGGTCAAACATGACCGGAAATGTCAGACTATATTTTTTTATAAACCGTTCCGCGTTGGGTTTATAATCATGACTGGTCACATTAATTCCATAAATGTCCAATGAATTCTTATATTTCTCGGCTAATGCATTGAGTTCCGGAGCCTCCAACTTACAAGGATCACACCAGGATGCCCAAAAATTCAACAGGACAGCTTTTTCCTTAGGTCCCCCGATGGTATAGGTTTTGCCGCCTACTCCCTGCAGAGTAGACTCAGGGGCTAGCTGACCGGCTTTTACAGCATTCCCTGCCGTAGATTCATTCTGCTGTTGAAAAACGGATACGGACTCCGCAGGATTATTTCGCCATAGCACAAGTACAACAAGAAAAACAACAAGAGCAATAACCGTTAAATTACGTTTATTAACTGCTTTCATGATGGGTCTGTCCTTTGCAAATAGGATAGTTTCTCCTATTGTACCCCCATTTACCGAAGATTCAAACCTGAAGGAGAGAAAAAAAAGAGATTCCGTCAGAGACGGAACCCAATGAAGAGAGAGGGGTGAAGCATGACAGCATTCCAGGGAAATATCCAGCCCATAGAGCTGGCGTGTTCCGTACAGCAGGCACTGGGGGAGCACCTGCTGTCCTGTTATCCGCGCGAAGCTTGCGGAATCCTGCTGGGAGCTGCCGCAGCGGGAGGCATGCGAATCGACACCTATGTGCCTCTTCGCAACGTAGCGCCTGACCCGCTGCACGCTTTCATCCCTGATCCCAGGGATTGGGTGGAAGCTTTATATCTAGAACCGGCTCCTATCGGCCTGTTCCACTCCCACCCTCATTCAGCGCCTATTCCATCTTTAGCTGATCTAAAGGGATTACCTGCCCTTGGCCCAGAATTTCTTGTTTACTTAATTGGTTCACTTGGAAGAGAACCTAACATCCCCCTTGTGAATGGATACCTCATCGACCGCCGAAGGAACTCTAATGGGAAGTTGTCCCTTCGTCTTGTGGAAGCCCCCATTTATGCTCTGCTTAAATAAGCATAAAGATCTCCTAACGTGTCTACTTGACGCCGCTGGGCGATTTCCTTCAGATACGATACCCATAATTTAGCTGTCATTTTGGAATCCTCCAGAGCATTGTGTCGCCCGTAGATCGGTATTCCGTGATCACTAAGCAGTTCATCAAGGTTATAACTTGCACGCTGAGGCTCCAGCCAACGGGCAATCATCATGGTATCCAGTACCCTGTTGGTAAGCTGGACCTTAGATGTTTTCCAAAGAGCTGCATTAAGAAATGACTTATCATGGGTACTTGCATGCGCAACCATAACATTTTGACCTACAAAAGACATAAAATTATGAAGACAGTCCATTAAGGAAGGAGCTCCCCGTGTCATTTCACCCGAAATTCCGGTTAGCTCCGTAATATTCGAAGGGATTTGGGTTTGACAGTTAACCAGTGTATAAAAGCACTCGTCTTCCTTAATTTCTTGCCCGATTACCTTAATTGCTCCAAAGGACATAATCTCATCCCCGTGCTGATGTGAAAAACCCGTAGTCTCGAGATCAAATATAATCGTCTCCAGTTCCGACAGTGGAGTATGCAGTACTTCAGGCCGCCGCTTCTCGCGCATCAAGGAACGGATAAAAGCCATTTGCTGAGCGGTTTGTTGAGCGGACTCTCCACCTCTCATAGATGCAATTGCGGACGGCATACCACCTTGTCTCAGATTATTCCAGAATCCTCCGCCTTTATTCGGCTCTTTCATAACTGCCTCCTTTCCGCTGATCGGAGCTGGCGTTGCAGGGTACGATGCATTCGCCTTACAATCAGCAGACTATCGCGCAGCTCAGACAGTTGTTGTTTATTCTTCAACACACTTCCAGCGACATAATCGCTGCTGGCTAGGAGTCCATCCTGACTCACGTAAGGTGTATTTACACGCATCCGGAGTCCTGTCAAAAAAGCCTCCCGAATACCTTCCATCAACCTGGTTTCACCTAATAACTGAAGAGCTTCAAGTCTTTGTAAGGTCGACGTTTCCCAAATTCCATGCTGCAAAGATAAATGCCTCACATAATTTACTAGAGGAATATAAACTCCATACTTAATATCAAATCCGCCGGCATGATCTCCGAATCGTTCGGTCAATACCTGTCCGAGCAGATTAAGCGTTGCTTTGTGCCGAACCGTATTCCTTAAAATAGCTGTGGAAAGTCTCTCATTCGAAGTAACGCCGGCATGAAAGGATTCTCGCCATCTTCTAGATAGTTCATCACTTCCAGAGATATGCCTCATATCTGACGATATCAAAAGATACCGTATAGGCTCCCACGCCAACTGCATCCTCCAATCTTGAAGCTGTTGCTCCCATTCCGGCAGCGTTTTCCGCCACAGAGGTTCAGAGCACATGACCTTTCCTTCGCATTTTTCATATCCAACCTCTGATAGCAAATCGGAGAGCATATTTCCAAAGGGCTCAAAATAACGAGTCTTAGACTCGTCTGAGTCTCCTTCAATAATTAACCCATTATCCTGATCACTCCAAAGGGTAGCCTCCTGTCTGCCTGCGCTGCCGAATACTATGAAAGAATAAGCACATGGAGGCGAGCCGTAGCCCGCCTCCTTCATTTGTGCCTCACATATTTGCACCGCTGTCTGAGCAACCCTATCGTGCATCAAATTCACACGGTACATCCATTCCTGGGTAGGAATAAGATTTAACTGTTCTAGAAGTATACTTTGGCAGGCAATACGACTTCGCCTTAATTCCGCTGACGAACCGGCTGTTACGATGGACATGTAGTCCTTATTCTTACTCCAATCTGCTGTCTCCATCGATGTCACACGGTCCGCCTCCCTTAATTGAATTACAATTAATGTTTCAGGGTTTTGGATTCCGATTCAGCAATCAGCTTCATTTGTTCAGGGTAACCGTAAGTACCATGCTCGCTGATGTCCAGACCCATTAATTCTTCTTCTTCCGTTACACGAATGCCAATAGCCATTTTCATTACATAAAGGATGATGAAAGACAGTACGGCTACGAATGCAAAGGTTCCAGCTACACCAAGCGCCTGTACTCCAAGCTGATGTAACCCACCGCCGTAGAATAAGCCAGCTTCACCAATACCAACTGCTTCTACAAGTCTAGGTGCTGCGAACAAACCAGTGGACAACGCTCCCCACATCCCTGCAATACCATGCACTGAGAAGGCATAGATTGGATCATCCAGTCCAGCACGTTCCAACCATTGGGAAGTCATGAATGTAAATGCACCTGCTACCAGACCAATGATGATTGCCGCCCAAGGCTCAACGAATGCACAAGCTCCTGTGATGGCAACCAACGCTGCCAGAACACCATTTAACATGGCTGGAATATCGGACTTTCCAAAATATAACCACGAAGCGATCAAGGCAGCCAGACCACCAGCAGCAGCTGCAATGTTCGTTGTCAGTGCAACATGGCCAAACAATCCACCCATTGGTGATAATGCACTACCAGGATTGAATCCGAACCAACCTACCCATAGAATGATAACACCGAGAACAGTGAATACTTGGTTATGACCAGGAATGATTACCGGTTTACCTTCTTTATTAAATTTACCCAAACGAGGCTTAAGTAGGATTGTAGCAACAACTGCTGCTGTTGCCCCTGTCAGATGGACAACTGTCGAACCTGCATAATCTTGCATTCCTAATTCAGCCAACCAACCGCCGCCCCAAACCCAGTGAGCAACTACCGGATAAATGAGGACGGAGAACAAAATTCCGAATATGATATATACACTCAGCTTTGCACGTTCCGCCATACCACCAGATACGATAGCCAACGAAACCGCTGCAAAGGCCATTTGGAACAAGAACTTAACATTCAATGTTACATCTGAGAATGCTAGTGACTCAAATGATGATCCGGTAGAATCTCCGCCGAATAAAAATCCGGTGGTACCGAAGAATCCATTACCGTTACCGAAGCCAAATCCGAATCCAACAGCCCAGAAACACAGACTCGCGATCGCAAGAGTCAATACCGTTTTACCAGCAACGTGACCGGCATTTTTCATCCGGACGGAACCGGCTTCCAGCATTGCGAATCCAGCTTGCATAAAGAACACTAGGATAAAGGCCAAGAAGGTGAATGTCGTGTCCAATCCAATTAATAATTCCGGACTAGTAGGACCCTCCGCTGCAAAAGCACTCACTGGGTAAGCCATAAGTGTAAACATGGCCAACACCATTACCAACCATTTCTTTTTCAATTTCCCCACTCCCCTATGTTATATTTTCTAACAAAGCGTGAAACTCTTAATGTCATTATAATCAGAAGTCAGCTAAATTGACAAGAGTATTTTTTGGAAAGTTGAAATTAATGAGCTAAAGCCTCATTTGGCTTTGTCCTTAAAAGAAAGTTGCATTTTTATGCATAATATATATATATGTAATGAATATTGGAAATAGGCATATACTTTATGTAAGTGTGACGTTTGACTGTACGGTTTCCTGTTTGTTATCATTATATGTGTATTATATGTAGCCCGGCAGGCACTTTTCTATTGCCGGATAACAACTGCGAGGTGGGGAACATGGGAATATGACACTCTACAGGATCGGCGAATTATCCAAAGCAGCTCACATCAGTGAGCGTACGATAGATTATTACACTAAGCTGGGATTGATTACACCAGAATTACGTAGTATAAAGAACTACCGTCTTTACAGCCATGAAACCTTGGCGGCCTTAGAACGTATTAATCAGTTGAAACAAGAAAAATATACATTGGAAGAGATCAAATCCTTGATGAGCAAATGGAATTCAGCCACACCTGAAGCCGACGTATCAGATAGACTGGTGGAGCTAGAAGTTCATATGCAACAGCTTGAACGCGAGGTCAAAGCACTTGAGCCGATAATCAGCCAGCTCAAACCGGGACAGGCTCACACAGCCCTAACCAATCTGCTGCCTCAAGGCCTCGCCTGCATGGAAGCGATCCGTCTCTTGCTTACCCAAGGGCCGCCAATGTAATCAGTTTTTACAATTCAATGGAGGAATGCAGCTATGATGATGTTATTAGTAATTGTCGCCTTTATATTCTCATTGTGGGCACAATTTAGAGTGAAAGGCACCTTTAAAAAGTGGTCCAAGGTCGCGAACTCGAACGGAATGACCGGTTATGAAGCAGCAAGGCACATGCTGGATACCAACGGGTTGAGCGATATTCCAATCGAAGCCGTTAGAGGTTCTCTCTCAGACCACTATGACCCAATACACCGGGTCGTACGTCTGTCCGAACCTGTGTACTATGAAAGCTCCATCGCAGCCGTCTCCGTCGCTTGTCACGAGGTAGGTCATGCGATTCAACACAAGGTACACTATCCTATGCTTACCCTTCGCCATAGAATGTTCCCAGTTGTCAATTTCGCCTCAGGCGTTGCTCCTTTTATGCTGATGGCAGGTTTTATATTCGGTTACTTTAACCTTGTTGGTCTTGGTATTATTTTCTTCTCAGCCGCTGTGGCCTTCCAGCTCGTAACTTTACCTGTAGAGTTCAATGCCAGCAATCGTGCACGGCAGGTCATGGTAGAACAAGGTTACATTCGCAATGAGGAAGAACGAGGTGTAGCTAAAGTACTAAATGCCGCAGCATTAACTTACGTAGCCGCAGCACTGGTATCTCTGCTTGAACTGCTTCGCCTTGTAACAGTTTTTCTTGGAAACCGTGACTAAGTAAAGTATAAATTACATCCTAATACCACAATACACAAATACCCCGGAAGGCTAATTGCCTACCGGGGTATTGTTTTCTCGCAATCTAAAATAACCTAACAAAAACGTACGGAAAGAATGAGCAACTAGCGGAAGCTTCCCATCAGAACGATGAATCAATCCCACTGTCCTGGTTATGGTCGGCTCTACGATCCTCACTTGCGCAGGCTGCAATGGATTAGTCTGAAATAACGCCATTTCAGGAAGAAGACTCACTCCCATGCCCGCTGCCACCAAACCTCGAATGGTATCCGTCTCTCCACCTTCAAAGGCAATCTTTGGTTCAAATCCGGCCTGTAAGCACGCCTGCCACACGATAGGCCTTAACGAGTAACCTTCACTGAACAATACGAATTTCTCTTCCTTAAGCTGTTCAAGCCTTATGAGCGACTCATCTGCGAGAGGATGATTCTGAGGGAGAATAGCAAACAGTTCCTCTGTCATTACAATATCTCCCGTTACGTGCACATCCGTATCCGGAAAGGGAGAAATGAATGCCAAATCGACCTCCCCTGATACTACATCCTTGATTAAAGAGTGATATGAGCCCTGCTTAAAACGAAACTTTACATGAGGATACTGCTGACGGAATTCCGCTACTATCGTAGGAATCAGGTGTGTTCCAAGACTATGCGGGAAGCCGATGCGAATCTCACCAAGCTCTGGATCGAGAAATTCATGAATCTCAGCAACAGAACGATCCAATTCCTTCAACACATTCTCCACCCGTTTACAAAAAAGCTGTCCCACCGGAGTAAGCTGCAGGTTGCGTCCTTTTTGCATAAATAAGTCAACACCCAGTTCCTGCTCCAGTTGATGAATCTGACGGCTTACCGCAGATTGCGCCACATGCAGTTCCTCTGCTGCTCGTGTGACGTGTTCTTTTTGAGCAACCTTAAGGAAATATTGCAGTTGTCTAAGCTCCACGTCATTATCGCCCCTATCTTCTATTTCTTTTGAATAACCGTATGATTAGGCCATATATAAAGAATCCAGCAATCATACCCCCGATGTGCGCCATATAATCAACATTTGGTATGGCAAACGATGTAATCAAACCCATCACAAGCAAGCCGTACAACGTTTTACGGGACCCCTCATCCATACTCGCACGCTGAAGTACTGCAATATACAGAAAAGCTCCGTATACGGCATAGATCGCTCCAGAAGCACCGACTGAAACCGTACCATCCACCCCCGGAGAAGGAGTGCTAAGGGCTATGGATAGAACGTTTGCTAGAACGCCTCCAAATAAATACAGCACCGCGTACCTCCACCAACCCAGCAATCGTTCCAGCGGTGGAGCGAATACCAGCAACGCAAAGCTGTTGAACAGAAAATGGGAAAAGCCGTTGTGCAAAAAGATAGCCGTCAAATATCTCCAAAATTCACTCTTGTAAGGTTCGGTATCAACTGTAGCTCCAAAATCAATCAACGTATAAGGATCTGTAGAACCGCCGTTAAGCGTCAAAATAAGAAACATAACTACGTTTGCCAACAGGAACAGGCAAGTAGCCGGATAAAATTTCAGGTAGCTTTTCCAATTCTCATAACGTATGAATATCATAACACCCATCCTTATGTACCCATCCAGTTGGACATGGTCTTATTAAAAAGATTATAATTTATAATGGCAGTACAATCCATTTTAAAATATGAGGAGGATTTAATAACATGGCACAAGAAAGAACAGGTGTAGCTACTTTTAAAGGCAGCCCTATCACTCTCATAGGCCCGGAATTAAAGGCTGGAGATTCTGCACCCGATTTTGTAATCAGCAAGAACCTACTGGAACAAGCCTCTCTCAGTGATTACGCCGGCAAGATCAAGCTGATCAGTGTTGTTCCTTCTCTTGATACCGGAGTATGTGACGCTCAAACCCGCCGCTTCAACAGTGAAGCTGCTGATCTTAGTGATGATGTTGTTATTCTCACAATCAGCATGGATCTGCCTTTTGCCCAAGCCCGTTGGTGTGGAGCTAGCGGAATTGAGAGCGTTATTACATTATCTGACCACAAAGAAGCTTCATTCGGTGAAGCATACGGCGTACTGATCAAAGAGTTCCGGTTGGACATGCGTTCAATCTTCGTTTTGGATAAGAACAACATCATTACTTATGTCGAGTATTTAGGCGAAATGGCCGAGTCTCCCAACTTCGAAGCCGCGGTCTCTGCCGTCAAAAGCTTAATGTAATTGCAGATAAATATACAATTATTACTCTAAGTTTCTAAAAAAGCGGAAGAAGGAACTCCTTCTCCCGCTTTTTTAACTATATAAACCTTTGAGCGACTGACCAGAAGCCGTCTAATTCATCAGAACAAATAATCAACGCTTCAGCTTCATCTTGTTAATCCAACTTAAATTTTCCCAGCTTTTTATCAAGCGATTGAAATAGTCGTTGAATTACACGATAATTTGCCCCTAAGTCGCCCAAGGAGCCTCTTGAAGCAGAATAAATGTCCACACCGCATCGCATCGGAGACGTATTGAGCACCGATACAGTTATATCAAGCGTGCGGCCAAAGGCCGTTCTTTTCTCCAGTGTAATCTCACCTACTGACTCCACCTCATGCAATACCTTGTAACCAGGGATTTTCTTCATGGTCGATGATACTTCCTCCCACGCCTTGTCCCTCATAAGATTGTAATAGCGCGTTTTTAATGTCGGGTCTTTTGCACGGTCGCTCGTCCCATCATGACTACGGAATAAGCCTACCAAAGTTCTCTTTAACGACAAAATTCTTCCCCCTCTACAAATCCCAATTCACTAGTATAAGTGTAACACTCTTACACTCGGAACAAAAGAGTAATGCTTCTTCTCTTTTGCGTTTGCGCTCTCTAACAGTGTCACAAAATTCTTAATTCCTTATAAATTAAGAAAACGCCCTCTTTCCCAGAGAGGGAAATTGAGCGTTTGGACAAAAATAGAAAACCCGCTTATGCCGTCCGGCTACAGTGTCTTCTGAACCTGCTATAGCAGGTGGGTGATCGCAGAAAACGTTTTTGAATTCCCCACGTCATATAGACAGGGCTGTTCAGCGGCGTTTCGTGTAGATCTCCCAAGACATTATCATTGGTTCAAAACAACGAGCAACCGTAACGAACATCGCAGGATTTATAACTATTATATTGCGTTTTAACGAAAAAGTAAACCTTGTATGCGCTTTATCTTACATTTGAGAATATCTTCCAGATAAAGTGACGATTGTTACTGTGCTTCTTAAATATGTTTGGTTTGCTGCTCACTGTCCTCATTCTCACGGTCTGTACCCTCATTCAGCGCCGCTTCTTCAGCCGCCTCTAGTTCTTCCTGTTTCTTCTTCTCCACCTGCAATTGAAGCTTGTTATAGGTAGCATAGAAGTTAAAGAAGGCAACCATTGCTATAAGCGTCGGAATACAAATAAAGTAAAGCACCGGGTACTTCAGACCTATATACACCAGAAATGCACCAGCAATCAATGTTGAGAACACACGAATTGGACGAGCGATCGTCAACAGGATGGAATTACTGACCACTTCTTTAAAGGTCATTTGATAATGCACAATAATGGAGAAGAAATTAAACATCGATACAAAAAGGATAATCATCAGCACAAGCATTAAAATGCCCACAATCTTGAAGCTGGACATCTGAGTCATGTAAACTGTTACATCGACATACATAACTACGAACAACAAACTGTAAATCAAACCACCAAGCATGCTTTTAACATAGTTCTCTTTGTAGCCTTGAAAAAAAGTGCGGAACGTGCTGACGTCGGTGTTGCCCATAACCCATTTACGAACGAGTGTAAACAATGCTGCTGTAGCGGGGAATACAGTGAACGGTGCGGTAATACCCAGCACCCAGTTCAAAGTAATTTGTTCATTAGGCCCCCCTTGTTCTGATGCCATCATAATGATTTTTAAGACGGCGGTAAACAAAAACGGTATCGAACAAAACGCCCATAAGATGTTGCCGAAGGCGATGCGTGATATCCATTCTGTGATACGGTATAAACCGCCCATTGCTCCTTTAAACTCCAATTCCCTTCCTCCTGTCTATCTAGCGCATACTGCGTAATTTAACTATACCTTATTTGACCTGTTCATTTCCATAGCCCAAGTTTCAGAATATAGATAGAGGTCTACGCAGATATAAAAAATGGACATATATTATTATTGAAAACAAGACAAATATGGTCGATAAAGGAGGTAATTCCATGTCCTCAACTGTTGCTTACGGAGCCTGGACATCCACCAGCACCATACTTGTCCTGTTTATCCTTCTCGTGATTATTAGCCGCACATTCATCTATCTCCCCAATCTACAAAAAAAAGACGGGCCTCTAGAGGGCACCGTCTTCTTTATACTAGGAGATGCTGACCTTATGCCGCATCCATATCTTTACTCGAAGGAATCCTCACGCTTAGCTGGACGGCTAGGTGCACTGCTGCTTGGACGTGATGAAGGCTTACGCTCTCCAGTACGGTTAGCTCCTGCATCTCTGCTTGCGCCAGCCCCAGCGTCACGGTTGCCTTTGTAGCCGCCGCCATAACCGCCACTGCCGCTACCGTAGTTACTTCCGCCACCAGCATAGCCACCACGACTTCCGCCGCCGCTGCTATCGCGATTACCACGGTAACCGCCACCGCTGCCAGATCCACCGGATCCACTAGTACCGCCGCGATATCCACCGCCGCTGCCGCCGCCATAACTTCCGCTTGGTTTACGGCCACTGCGAATGTCATTTTTGCCTCCACGACGTTTTGCACGGATTGGATCTTCTGGAGTCAATTCGATCTCTGAGTCTTTTTTGTCTCCGGTCAACAATTTCATTGCTGCGGAGAGTAATTGAACAGAATCATATTGCTCAAGCAATTGGATTGCCAAGCTCTTATATTCGTTCAGTTCCTCGCTCTCCACCATTGCAAGGACACGCTCAGCAGTAATACGTTGCTTGCCTTCAATCGCCTCAGCCATTGTCGGCAAAGGTTTACGTGTAATCCGGTGACGGGTAACACGCTCGATTAGGTGTAAGTGATCCATTTCCCGAGGAGTTACGAAAGACCATGCAGTTCCTTCTTTACCCGCACGACCTGTACGACCAATACGGTGAACGTAACTTTCCGGATCTTGCGGAAGGTCAAAGTTAATAACGTGTGATACGCCAGATACATCGAGACCACGGGCAGCAACGTCTGTTGCTACCAAAACATCTATGCTGCCATCACGGAATTTACGCATAACAGCATCCCGTTGATTCTGAGACAAGTCACCATGTAATCCATCAGCGGAATAGCCGCGTTTTTGCAAAGCTTCAGCTAATTCATCTACCCGGCGTTTGGTACGGCCGAAGACGATAGCAAGATCAGGAGACTCCATATCGATCAAACGGCTAAGAGCTTCAAACTTTTGACGCTCAGGTACTTCAACATAAGCCTGATCAATCAATGGTGCGCTGATTTGTTTAGGAATAACGGATACATGTTGTGGATTCTTCAAGAATTGTTGTGCAAGACGTTGAATGTTAGCTGGCATTGTTGCGGAGAACAGCATAGTCTGACGTTCTTCTGGAACAAGCTTAAGGATGGTTTGAATATCCTCCATAAAGCCCATGTCAAGCATTTCGTCTGCTTCATCTAATACGATCGTTTGAACATCGTCAAGACGAATTGTTTTGCGGTTAATGTGATCGAGCAAGCGTCCTGGTGTTCCGATAATGATTTGTGGTTTCTTTTTCAAACCGCGAATTTGACGGCCGATGTCTTGTCCACCGTAGATTGCCAGGGAACGAAGACCTTTAAATCTGCTTAGTTTTCCAATTTCTTCTGCCACTTGGATCGCAAGTTCGCGTGTAGGTGCCATAATGAGCGCGAGGATTCTTTCGTCTTCACGATCGATTTTAGAAATAAGAGGAATACCGAAAGCTGCAGTCTTACCTGTACCTGTTTGTGCTTGACCAATTAAGTCCGATCCTGCCAATGCAAGGGGGATCGCTTGCGCCTGAATCGGTGTCGCTTCCTCAAATCCTAGTTCTGTGATTGCTTGCATAACTTTAGGCTGCAAGCCAAATTCCGCAAATGTTTTCAAATTATTCATGCTCCTTCTATACAGTGGACATTCCACATGCTTGTCTGTATTCTTAAGTAGCGGTAAACACATATATAGGCTGTCCAATCATGCCGGATTCTCTGCATGGTTTAGCGCGTATTGGGACGAAAAATCGTCCTATTATCAGGTACTTCAATTTATACCTGAACAACTGTATTTTACATCTGATTCAATGCAAAAATACCATTGTAACGTCCTACTCAAGAATATCCTATACATTATATCACAAACCCAATGATAAATACCAGTGTATTCCTTTCTTTCATTATTTACATTTCAGACTTTACATTTCAGACTTCGAGGTGAAATCTTTTGTTAAGGAATATTTGGTGTTATTTGGTTGTTTTTTTCGGCTCAGCATTAATTGCCGCTGGCTTCAACCTTTTTCTAATTCCACATCGTCTGTTAAGTGGAGGCGTATCGGGTCTATCCATGTTAGTAGGATACTTCACCCCCTTTAATATTAGTCTTCTATATCTGTTGTTTAATATTCCTCTGCTTGCCGCTGGCTGGTTCCAGCTTGGACGGAGATTTATTGTTCTAAGCATAGCCTCTGTTGTAGGCACCACCTGGCTAATGACCCTCATTCCGGTGGTTCCTGTTGCTTCGGATATGCTGCTTGCTTCTGTTTTTGGAGGAGTGCTTGTTGGGATTGGCAGCGGGGTTTCCTTTCGTATCGGCGGTTCGTCAGGAGGTTTCGATATTGTAGGTTCGATTATTACCCGCTACCGGGATTTCCCTGTGGGTAATGTACTTGTCAGCTTAAATGCGCTCGTGATCCTGGCTGCGGGGTACTTCGACAATAACTGGAATTTAGCACTTGCATCCATGGTTTCCATATATGTCAGCGGAAAAGTCGTGGATATGATTCATATTAGTCACATTAAGGTTACAGTGTTTATTGTTACTAACCGTACCGATGAATTACTCCGTCAGCTATTGGGTCTTCAACGAGGGGTCACCAAGATCAAAACAGAAGGTGCTTACTCCCATGTGGAAAAGGACATGTTAATGACAGTAACCACCCGTTATGAACTGGCCGAGCTGCAGCGTATTATCAAGAAAAGTGATCCTCAAGCTTTTGTGAATATCGTGGAGACGGTTGGAGTCATGGGTTCCTTCCGCAAGCGATAAACCAAACAATGCGCTTGTTTTAAAATTGTGATATATTAGGACTACGCAGGACCTTAACAATTTCATAAAGATTATGAATTACCCCTCTTTTTTCCAGGCACTTCGCTTTTCCGATGACCCTGAATTTCAGTTCAGTACTATTCGAAAAAGGAAAGGGTGATTTTTGTGGAAATGGAAACGGTAAAACTGTCAGCAATCGTCATGAGGTGGTATCCTGATATGATGCCGTTTCTTAAGCAGAACGAACTGAATTCTGTCATAGTTCTGCGAGACGGTCTGAGTATTCTGGAACCGGCAGATGCAATGGATATCATTCATTACAGCATTTGCGAGCATCAGAATTCTGCGTATCTTCAATGATCTGCAAGCAAGATAAGTCTTGATGTTGCCGTTCAGGTTCGGCCTTTGCCGAACTTGAGCGGCATTTACTTTTTAAAGGCAGGTTTATTATTTCCGTATCGCGTTTATAGAAACAAGTAACCTTTTTTAACCACCTGCTACAGGAACAGATCTGCCACAAGATTGTTACAAACCTGTTCTTTTTGGGAGCAGCCGTTCCTATATAATTTAGACAATGTACATAAAGGGAGAGAGAAAACGAATGAACATCACCTGGGCTTTATTGATGATGACCTTGGGAAGCGTAGGCGTACAGCATGATCAGAATGAAGCCGCAGTGGCATCCGCTCTGCAGTCCGCCATGAATCCCCCCATTGTCTCACAACACAGCAGCAATCCTGATTCAACATCACCTTCAAATCCTTCAGCAACTCCAAGTCCCAGCGCTTCTCCTGGAGCAACAGCTCCAAACAATCTAATTCTCGCCGATCCTCAACCGGACGCACCAAAGGTTAAAGGCATTTATGTCACAGCTTACAGTGCAGGAGGAGCCAGAATGGAAACTCTTCTGAATCTCTTGGATCAAACAGAGCTGAATTCAATGGTTATCGATATCAAGGATGATGCAGGTTACATTACGTATAAGACTGATAACGTTAACTTACAAACGCTCGGTAAACCTCAACCTTTCATTGGTGATGTTAACAAGCTTATGGAAAGACTTAAGAAACATGACGTATACCCAATTGCCCGGATTGTTGTTTTCAAGGATACCGTACTTGCAAAGAAAAACCCGCAATTATCATTTGTGAATAAAGACGGCTCCGTTTGGAGGAACAAGGGTGGTGACAGCTTTGTTAATCCTTATAATGAAGACGTTTGGAAGTATAATATAGAAATTGCAAAGGAAGCCGTTAAATTGGGTTTTAAAGAAATTCAATTTGATTATGTTCGTTTCCCTGAAGGTTTCGAAAAGAGAGCTGATACCCTTAAATACACCAAAAACGATAAATCACGAGTAGAAATCATTTCTGATTTCGTTAAATACGCAAAGTCTGAGCTCAACCCTCTCGGGGTTCGAGTATCCGTCGATATTTTCGGTTATGCCGCCTCTGTTCCAGCCGCTGAAGGAATTGGACAAGATTTTGTAAAAATATCTAAGAATGTGGATATTATCAGCCCGATGGTTTATCCTAGTCATTACTCGACCGGCTGGTTCGATGTGAAAGATCCTGACAAAAATCCGTACGCAACCATCAAAGGTTCTATGGTCGATACGCATAAAAAGCTTGATCCACTCGGCAGCTATAAACCCATCATTCGCCCATGGATCCAAGACTTTACAGCCAGCTGGCTGGGAAGTGGCCACTATGTGAAATACGGCAAGAAACAAGTGGAAGATCAGGTTCGGGCATTGAAGGAAGAAAATGTAGATGAGTTTCTGCTATGGAACGCTAATAATCGTTATACTGCCGGTGTTGATTACGAGAAATAATGCATACTGCTCTTATCCGTCTTATAAATATAATAAAAGACCCGGCGCATGCCGGGTCTTTTGCTGGAACAGGAAGATACTCCCCCGAAAACTTAAGATACGAGGAATAAATCAATGATACAAACCCTATCACTCAGACAAAAAATAAATCAGTTTCTACACATTTTATTCCCGATTCTTATTACTCAGATCGCGCTGTCAGCAATTACATTTTTCGATACGAACATGTCCGGCAAATTTGGAACTGCGGATCTGGCCGGAGTAGCAATAGGCACCAGTCTTTGGATTCCTATACAAACTGGTCTTAGTGGAATTCTTATTGGGATTACCCCCATTGTCTCTCACCTTCTTGGAAGTAAAAAGGACAAAGATGTAGCTTATCAGGTAATGCAAGGTATCTGGCTGTCACTGATCGTATCAGCCCTGGTTCTGCTTATTGGTTTTATATTGTTATCCCCTATCCTTAACTTTATGAATTTGGAGAATTCAGTAAGGGACATTGCTTTTCGATTCCTGGGTGCTATTTCATTCGGCATTCTGCCTTTGTTCGGATATACTGTGCTTCGCAGTTGCATTGATGCACTCGGACAAACAAGAGTATCCATGTTTATTACACTAATAGCGTTGCCTGTTAATGTGGGTCTGAATTATTTGCTAATCTTTGGTAATTTCGGATTCCCGCGTCTGGGCGGTGTTGGGGCCGGTGTTGCCTCAGCCATTACTTACTGGGTTATATTCGCAATTGCACTGTTATTTATTTACCGGGCAGAGCCGTTTATCAATCTTCGCCTATTTCGGGATTTCCATCCCTTATCACTGAGAAGTATCAAAGAATTACTTACCATTGGAGTGCCGATAGGCTTTTCCATCTTTTTTGAAACGGCCGTGTTTTCTGCTGTTACTCTGCTGATGAGCCGATTTGACACAATGACCATAGCTGCTCATCAAGCAGCCATTAACTTTGCTTCTACTTTGTATATGATTCCCCTCAGTATATGTATGAGCCTAACCATTCTGGTCGGCTTTGAGATGGGGTCTGGAAGGCTTAAGGATGCCCGCCAATATGGTTGGCTCGGGATAGGCCTTGCTGCAATACTATCATTGGCAACGGCGTTGGTTCTACTTTTTGCCGGAAGTCATGTAGCCAGATTGTATTCGGCTGATCCGCAAGTGATTTCCTTGATTCAGCACTTCCTCATCTATGCCATATTCTTTCAGATCTCGGATGCCATAGCTACTCCGACTCAAGGTGTCCTGCGAGGATATAAGGATGTGAATCCTTCCTTTATCATTTGCTTCGTGGCATATTGGATCATCGGTCTGCCAACAGGTTATGTTCTGGCTACATACACGAACTTGGGAGCTTACGGCTATTGGATTGGGCTTATTACGGGTCTGGCTATCGGTGCTGTACTCCTCCTATCACGGCTAATTACCGTGCAACGTCGTTATGCTGCTAAAGATAAAACTCAACCCTTGCAGCAACTCTAAATTCAGATCTAAATTTAGAGAAATCACCCAAACTAAAGGAGCGTCAAGAAGTTTGTGTATGAGAGTAGAAGTATCTCCTCGGGTACCCGCGACAATATGGAAAATCGTCTACCTACCTACATGAGTTCAATATATATAGTTGCACAACATACACTTATATTTCTCCTCTAGCATACTTTAGGGTGTTTAATTGCACTTTATACACTTATTTTTGGGTATTCCGAGGTTTAATCGGCATATTCGTGTTTTTAGTTGCACAAAGTACATCTATCCATACATCCGTGCGCCAAAAGCTAGAAATAAGTGTATAAAGTACATCTATTCACTGACTGCATCCATTTCCTGGATAGCGTCAAGAAGTTTGTGTAAGAGAGTAGAAAGTATCTTCTCGGGTTTTTGTTAGTAGTGCTGGATCTCCGCTTACATGATAGATTCCAAGTTATTTTTGACAAATTGAGTAACAAGATTTTCAAATAGATTATTAAGCATGTTTTCGGGTAAAATAGTCATCGAGTAGGGTCCTTTCTTGGTGGTGTCGTAATCCCCGGAATACCCTACTTTTTTGTGCCTTGACTAGGCTCCAAATCTTGGTACACAACTTATTTTACGCCCTCCAAACTAAAGAGACTATCCTTCACTTTTAGTGAGAGACAGTCTCTTTTTTGATGGATCTCTTCTTATTGGGATAAACGGGATGCCAATTCGTACAACTCGAGGTCGAAGTCTTTTTTCGTGTTAACAACAAGGTCAATATCTGTAAGTGTAAGTTCACCTTTGATAATGCCACATGCTTTATCCGATTCACCTTCGATTAGCTTACGTACCGCAAAGTCAGCTAGACGGCTGGCCAGGTTGCGATCTGCTGGAGTTGGAGTGCCTCCACGCTGAATATGTCCAAGAACAGTAACACGTGCATCCAAGGAAGCATGACGATCTTTAAGGGCCAATGCTACATCTTCCCCTTTACCAACGCCTTCAGCAACAATTACAATACTGTGGCGTTTGCCTCGTGCGAAGTTATCACGCATACGGTCAGCTACCTCATTCAAATCATAAGGCATCTCTGGTACCAGAATGGTTTCTGCTCCTGAAGCAAGACCTGCATGAAGAGCAATGTCTCCACAGTGACGACCCATAACCTCTACAATGGAAGAACGTTCATGGGAGGACATAGTGTCACGAAGCTTATTAATAGCATCTACTACGACACCAACTGCTGTATCAAAACCAATCGTGTAATCTGTAAAGGAAATATCGTTATCAATCGTACCTGGCAATGCCATGGTGTTGATACCCAATTTGCTAAGTTTGTTAGCTCCTTTATAAGAACCGTCTCCACCAATAACTACTAAGCCGTCGATACCCATTTCATTTAAAATGTCGGCGCCTTTTTGTTGTCCTTCCGGTTTCAGGAATTCTAGACAACGTGCAGATTGCAGAATGGTTCCTCCACGTTGGATAATATCACCCACACTACGCAGATCCATAGGGAAAATATCACGGTTCAACAGGCCTTGATAACCACGTTGAACACCATAAACCTCAATTCCATAAAAAAGGGCGCTACGGACTACCGCACGTACAGCGGCATTCATGCCCTGTGAATCTCCACCGCTCGTTAATACGGCGATTTTTTTAACTTTTGACATTCTAATGTTCCTCCTCAAAATTGTGTGGAGCCTCCCTTAAGTATAAGGTTCTACCCCACAGCATTACTAATACATGTGCTTGCGTATCCAACGGCTATTGACGAAAAAGAACAGCCTCGTTAGCGGGCTTCCTTTCATCAAACGCTTGGAGATCATACGAACTTCCCGCTGTTCGCTAACTTTCGGATCGGATAAATACAATGCCAGCAATCCTTCGATGACCATTCGATGCATAGAGGTCTCGGGTAGACTCCGGACATCCTTACGGGCCCACTCTACTATGGAAGCAAGACGATTCAGCATGATATCGGTGTTATCATAATAATTGCAAAAGTTGAGGTCACCGCCAGCTCGGTCTTCATCCTGGTCAATTAAATAATCCAGCATAATGTGCAGACCGCACACATTAGGGAAATACGCTGAACGTATCGTCGCTGAGGCTGACGTACTTAACTTGGGATCACAGGCTGCCAAAAAAAGCATGAAAACGCCCAAGGTAGATCCTGTTGCAGCCGCAAATTCGTTCCATTGTAAATGCGGTGCGCGATTCCCCTCAGCTTTCCACCATTCTTGTAGTGCATCTTCTCTAAGCTCTGGTTGAATATGCTTATAGACCTGAAGGTCAGTATAAAGCACTGCCAAATCATGAATCTCGGATGCCGCAGCTGAGTAGCCCGGTAGCTTGGAGATCATTTCTTGACACTTCTGCACCAGACGTTGCAAGTATCCGCCGTCATTTTGTTCACTACGAAGCGCATAATAATTAACCGGGTCAGCAATCGGATTAATAGCATCCAGCATGGATTGATGCAGGAGCCTGAAATCAGCAGGGTCAAGTGACGTACTGCGATCACAAAGGTTGTCCAAATAATCACTGATCGTTTGATAAGCAACTATAAGCGGAATCAGTATATGTCTCATGGCCAAATTGCCGGCAGCATAAATTCCACCACCTTCACAATGAAACTGTTTCGTTTCAATGCTGGCAAGCGCTTGCTTTCGAAGCTCGGGATCGGGAATTCCTTCTGCATCTTCGCGCCAGAAATGGAGACATTCTCTCACTTCCGGGAGCACATACTTGTAGACCCTGTTCATAAGCCCAATTGGACCACGCGGGCTAAGGTAACGGCCTTGCTCAAATTCACTCAATGACGTTGCCTCCACATTGTTGTCTCCTTATCCAAATCAACATTATTATAATATGATCATCGTATTTGTACAAACAACAAAATCACTTATCGAACCTATAAAAGATTCTATAACACCGCTGTTTTAACCAACATGTATTCTTTACTTATGCTATACTATCCGTATTTCTTAATTGGAGGAGTGCAACTACAAGGTTATGAAAGAGTATCCCCGCAGCAGTTATAGTGATCAGAACTGGCTTCGTGCGTTTATGTTCACCATTTTTGGCACCAGTGTTCTGGCGGTCTCCTATTTCCCGCTTTTTTACAGACACCTGGGCTTCAGCAATTCTCAGGTAGGTTTATTGTATTCCTTAGGACCGCTAATTTCCATTCTCTCTAATCTATTTTGGAGTATGATAAGTGACCGACTGGGAACAATCAAGAAAATTATGATGATTTTATTAGGCGGACAATTGATTTCTGTGCTCCTATTATCTAAAGCTACCGAGTTTTCATCAGTTATGCTTATATTGTCCTTCTTCTATTTCTTCTATTACCCAGTTTTCCCCCTCGCGGATACAATAGCTATTAAAACCGCGCAGAAACATGGCCGCAACTTTATATCTATTCGGGTGTTCGGTTCGCTCGGCTATGCATTCTTTGCTTTAACCATTGGCTACGTTCTTAGAGCCTTAGGCACCTCTTGGAGTATGACCTTATGTCTCATCATAATTATATCGGCTCTTATCATTTCATGGTGGTTGCAGGATGTTAAGAAAATTACCTCTGACACTCATAATGAAAAGAATGCATCTGCCCAGGTTCCGAAACGTAAAGAAAACGGGCTTAGAGAGATTCTTTTTCAGAAAGAGGTCCTTTGGTTTTTTAGCTGCGTCTTTGTCTTGGCTTTAGGCCACCGGATGAACGAAGCTTTTTTAACTGTAAGCCTAAAGGAGATGGGGGCAGGAGAAGAACTGATTGGATGGGCATTGCTTGCGTCCGCACTCAGTGAGATTCCAGTGTTCTTCGCACTTAGTAAGTATGGTGATAGATTTAAGGAATTGCCACTGCTTGCATTTGCCAGTCTTATGTATGCAGTTCGCTTTATTCTTATGTCTCGAGCGGATCATCCGGGATCCGTAATTGCCATTCAAGCTATGCATAGTGTGACCTTCGGAATCTATTATGTAACTGCGGTTCGCTACATTACCCGGATCATTCCAGACCACTTACGCGCTACAGGACTTGCTATTTTCACTGTGGTATGGTCAAGCGCAGCAGGTCTACTAAGCGGTACTTTCGGAGGGATCATATTTGAAGAATCCGGAAGGTCCTTCTTTTACACAGTAGCCATGCTTTTTGCACTTACTGCTTGTGTTGGTTTTCTAGGCAAGCATGCATTGGACTCAGGTGTTCACCCGAGGCTACTACTCAGAAAACGTGGCACTAAGATTATTCAACCGACTACACAGCCTATCTCTCTCGAAGCAGATGAGACTTCTCACCCTCCGAAAATTACGTTATAATCGATTTAATATCAGCTATTAGTACCTGGTAACAATTGTAGGAGGAAACAGGAATGCTCTTTGAAGATTTCAGGCAACTAGTACAATCACGGCGTAGTATTAGGGACTTCAGTGAGGAAAGTGTCACAGTCAGCGATATTCATGACATTATCGATTGCGCCCGTTATGCACCAAGTGATACTAATTCACAAACTTGGGAATTTATCGCCATAATGAATCGGGATAAGATTAAAGATATTGAGCGGATTACTTGGGAGCAGCTTCATATTATAGCTGCTGCTTCTGTAGAGAAAGGACTTAAGAAGGAAGCAAAACTACTGCTGAAATCTTTCGGACCCTATGCCACTGCGTTCAATAATGCGCCGGTGCTGCTTGTGTGTCTCAGCACTCCTTACGCCTCAAAGTTTCGAGATCGGATCTTTGATCCGCTTGAATTTGGAAGTGCATCTATATGGGCTGAGGAATCTTTAAAGAGCAGCAGCCTTGCCATTCAAAATATGATGCTGGCTGCTCATTCCAAGGGACTGGCAACTTGTCCTTTGACTGGCCCAGTCCTGCTGGCTGAACAAGAGCTTCGTAATTATTTGACTATTCCAGACGACCGGGGAATCAATATGGTCGTTGCTCTTGGCCATCCGGCTATACAGCCCCAAAAAACTATGGCGCGCAAGGAAGTAACAGAAATCTTAACCTTCATTGAGTAAACGGTGAGCGTTAGATCCTACCTCACAATAGTAAAAGGACCTTGCTCCTCTTCTTCAAGAGGGCAAGGTCCTTTTACTATTCAAATCATCGCCATTATTACCCGATACGATCCATTTCCTCATCACTGATTTCAAAATTGTTGTATACATCTTGAACATCATCATTGTCCTCAAAGGCATCCATCATTTTAAGCAGCTTCTCGGCATTTTCACCTTCGACATCAATTGTATTCTGCGGAATCCAGCGGACCTCAGAGCTTGCAAAAGTATAGCCCTGCGCTTCCAGCGCGCTTTTTACGGCCTCAAGTTCGTGGGGATGTGTAAGAATGTCGTAACTTTCCTCAGAAACAGATAAATCCTCCGCTCCTGCCTCCAATGACTGCATCATCACCGTATCTTCATCCAGGTCTGTGAAGGCTTCGCGGTCGACAACGAGTACACCCTTCTCATCGAACATATAAGAAACGCAGCCTGACTCACCCATATTGCCGCCCCGTTTATTATAAATGGACCGAACATCAGCAGCCGTACGGTTGCGGTTGTCTGTAAGACATTTAACCATAATGGCTACGCCGCCAGGGCCATAACCTTCATAATAAATTTCTTCGTAATCGACTTCTTCACCACCACCGATGGCTTTCTTAATCGCTCTATCGATATTATCAACAGGCATATTGATTGCTCGTGCGCTAGCGATAGCTGTCTTCAACCCGAAGTTAGCCTCCGGATTTGGTCCGCCCTTACGTGCTTGCACATAGATTTCGCGGGCCAGCTTGACGAATTTGTTATTCTTGGCTTGATCAGCCTTGCCTTTACGATCCTTAAATAATTTAAACTTCATGACGTAACGCTCCCCATCAAAATGACTTTCTACTCTCTTTTCCCAAACAAAGGGTACCATTCTAGTTTATCATTTCCTTATACGTTCGGTCAAAGCCAATACCATAACCCATTTTTTAGCCAATTTATTGAATGAATATATGAAAAAAACACAGTTCCCGAAAGAGAACTGTGTGATCTATGACTAGTTGGTGTTTAATTCCACGAATCTAACACTAGCAGTATATTTATAGCAGACAGAGGAGCTGTCTAAGCCGTTTCTTATAATTTCGTTACGTTAGCTGCTTGGGGTCCACGGTTACCGTCAGTGACATCAAATTCAACCGCTTGGCCTTCGTCCAAAGTCTTAAAACCGTCGCCTTGGATTGCTGAAAAGTGAACAAATACATCTTCGCCGCCATCAACTTGAAGGAAACCATAACCTTTTTCTGCATTAAACCATTTAACTGTACCTTTCAAATGAACAACCTCCTAAAAATAGCGCCATATATGGCGTATACTTACATTATACTCCAGCATTTTCTTCAAATCAATTGAGGAACAAGCATAAAGTGGATTTAATTTGCTTTTCCCTTCGTGTGTGCGTTATCATTGACCCAAAAGCCAAAAATAGCCAGGGTGGGAATAAACAATGATTAAAAAACATGAAATATACAAAACAGACAAATGGAACATGATGACCGTAGAAGTACAAGGAAAATATATTGTCCTTCGAGAAATTTCTGATCAATGGGGAGAAGAAACCCATACTTTTCTAAGCCGTCCTGCCATGATGCAGTGGGTAAATAACCGCTTCAACAAAGAGTCTTACAAAGACAATGAAGAAGAATATAAAAACATCATCGCAGCATTCAAACAGGTATAAAGCATAATGGACACCGAGAACCTAACCATTTATGTAATTCTTGTCCTTTGCCTGGGTGCAGTACTCATAATGGGTAAGGATAAGATGCCTCCCAAGCTTAAGCGGGGGATGGCTTTGACAGCAGTAATTATGATTGTATTGGCTTTTGTTTTTGTTATCTATAGTTTGTTGGCATAAATTCTGTACAATGCAGGATAAGGATAAATAATCTTGATCTGGCAGGACATACTAGGCTGACCTTTGATTACTAGGAGGCAGCCCATTTGTCCATACCAGCCAAGTCACTCCCTATTCTGCTAACGCTTAGCCTGCTTTCGGGTGATTTATTATCCGTCAGGCTTCCGGTAAAGATTATGCCTACTTCATATCATCATTCAAGGAGGATTACTATGGAACAATTATTGAAGAGAAGTGAAGTACCTGCCGAAAATCGTTGGAAGCTTGAAGACATGTTTTCTTCCCAATCTGAATGGGATCAAGCATATGAAGAAGCTAAAGAGCTGATAAAGAAAGCTTCCGATTTCCAGGGTAAACTGGGCTCTCCAGATGCCCTAAAGGATTGTTTCCAACTGGATGATAAGCTGTCGCTAAACACCGAACGTCTTTATGTATATGCACACATGCGGCAGGATGAAGATACCGCTGACTCCGTTTACCAAGGTTTGGCTCAGAAATCGAAGCAGTTGAATGTAGAAGCCAGTGAGGCACTCTCTTTTGTAACACCAGAAATTTTGGCATTGCCTGTAGAAACGCTGGATGAATTCATTGCAAATCCTGAGTTATCTGACTACACCTTCACTCTCAAAGAGATGAAACGCGAGAAAGCGCATGTTCTTTCTAAAGCAGAAGAAGCCTTGCTTGCACAAGTGGGCAACCTTTCCCAAGCACCGCAAAGTATTTTCAGCATGTTGAATAATGCCGATCTCAAATTCCCTAAGATTAAAGATGAAGACGGTAAAGAAGTTGAATTAACACACGGCAGCTACATTAAGTTTTTAGAAAGTCCTGACCGTGAGGTTCGAAAAAACGCTTTTAAAGCAGTCTATGAAACCTATGGCAAACAGAAAAACACAATCGCTGCAACACTCAGCGCCAATGTAAATAAAAACGTATTTTACTCACGAGTGCGCAAATATCCTTCAGTTCTGGAAATGTCACTATACGGTGACAACATTCCAAAAGAGGTCTACACGAACCTTATTGATACCATTCACGAAAGCTTGCCGCTGATGCATCGTTACATGAAACTCCGTCAAAAGCTGCTTGGTGTTGATGAACTACATATGTATGATCTATTTGCACCACTTGTTGATGAATATAAGATGGATATCACCTTTGAAGAAGCCAAGAAGATTACCAAAGAGGGTCTTAAACCGCTCGGTGAAGACTATCTGAACGTGCTGCAGGAAGGCTACGACACAGGCTGGATTGATGTTTATGAGAACGAGAACAAACGTACAGGAGCATACAGCTGGGGAGCCTACGGCACCCATCCTTATGTCCTCTTGAACCATAATGATAATCTCAACAGTATGTTCACATTGGCTCATGAAATGGGTCATGCATTGCATTCGTATTATTCAGACAATGCTCTGAAATACCGCGATGCCCAATATACTATTTTCCTGGCAGAGGTGGCTTCTACTACCAACGAAGCTCTTCTAATGGATTACTTGCTGAATAAGTCAACAGATCCGAAGGAAAAAATGTTCCTGCTGACCTACTATGCTGACCAGTTCCGCACTACCGTGTTCCGGCAAACCATGTTCGCAGAATTTGAGAAGATCATTCACGAGCGTGCTGAGAAAGGTGAATCTCTAACGTCCAAGGATCTTTCAGCGATCTATTATGACCTCAACGTGAAGTACTATGGCGAGGGAATGGTCGTTGATAAGGATATCGAGATGGAGTGGGCCAGAATCCCGCATTTCTACAACAGCTTCTACGTATACAAATATGCGACTGGATTCTCGGCTGCAACCAGCTTCGCCAAGCAAATTCTTGAAGAGGGCAAACCAGCGGTAGACAAATACCTCGGTTTCCTGAAGAGTGGCGGAAGCGACTACTCCATTAATATTTTAACTAAAGCCGGTGTTGACATGTCTTCTCCAGAACCGATCCGCGAAGCGATGAGTGTTTTCGAAAGTGTAATCGCTCAGATGGAAGAGTTGACCAAGTAACACGAGAAGCGTAGTATAACAATAGTCCCTTGCCCGCTTCGGGCAGGGGATTTTAACATTTAGACCGTATGAAAGTAACTCACCATTCAAGGGGGCTCATTATGAAAATTCAATGGTCGCTTATTGCCGGACTTATCTTCGCTCTGCTTACAGCCCTGTTCGCTGTTATCAACGTAGATCCGGTCCAGGTCAATTTCGGATTCGATGTAGTCAGTATTCCACTAATTCTAGTGATCCTCGGCTGTGCCCTAATTGGTGGAATCATTGTGGGCTCTTATGGCATATTCCGCCAATACAAGCTCCAGAAGCAAATCAAAATTATGACCGCAGAATTAACTAAACTCCGTGATGCCAATACCTCTATGGAGTCTATGAATATCGATCAAGATCGGATATCAACTTCCCATTCGACTCAGCTCTAGCTACTATTTTTTAATAATGAACAGGAGGACTTACCATTGCTTACCATTCAACCAAATGAAGATTACATCCTTTCCATTCTCAAAAAGCTGCTCGATACACCCAGTCCTAGCGGTTTTACTGCACAGGTCATGAACCTTGTTGCCGAAGAGGCTGCAGCGCTCAATGTACCCCTGACTTGGAATGAAAAAGGCGGTGTCATCCTGACTGTTCCAGGTCTTGACCCTTCTCGCACCATTGGAATCAGTGCTCACGTAGACACACTTGGAGGCATGGTTCGGTCAATTAAATCCAACGGTACACTTCGTCTTACTTCTGTAGGTGGGTTTACAATGCACAGCATAGAGAATGAATACTGTGTAATCCATACCCGCAGCGGTAAAACATACACCGGCACCATACTGACAAGTCATCCTTCGGTCCATGTATATCCCGATGCCCGCGACTTTAAGCGTCAAGAGGAGAATATGGAGGTTCGTATTGACGAGCTGGTCTCTTCTAAGGATGAAGTTATGAAGCTGGGGATCTCTGTTGGTGATTTTATTTCTTTTGATGCCAGAGCGGTTATTACGCCTAGCGGCTATATTAAATCTCGGCACCTGGATGACAAAGCAAGTGTAGCTGCATTGCTTGGACTCCTCGAAAGTATGAAGCGCGAGGGCTGGAAGCCGCTGCATAATCTCTCTTTGTTAATCTCCAACTATGAAGAGGTTGGACACGGAGCTTCGTGGATCCCAGCAGATATCAATGAGATGATAGCGGTAGATATGGGAGCCATGGGAGATGATCTTAGCTGCAAGGAAACGGATGTCTCTATTTGTGCCAAGGACTCATCGGGGCCTTATGACTACGTGATGACAGGTCGCTTAATAGAGCTGGCAGAGGCACTGGCTGTCCCTTACGCAGTCGATATTTACCCACAATACGGTTCTGATGCTTCTGCCGCATTAAAAGGCGGTAATAATATTCGTGCGGCTCTGATTGGGCCTGGCGTTCATGCTTCCCACTCTATGGAACGGACACACAAGCTGGCTGTAATAAACACAGCCAGGCTGCTGGCCGCTTATGTCGGTGCAAACTGAGAATAGCCGTAAGCTGGGCAAGCTTTGGGGACTGAAACAATGGCTGCTAGTCATAGTCCCGCTGCTGGCCTTGGTGATATGGGTTGCGGCTTCATTTCTGTCTGAGGGGTCGGAATCTAAGGAGGTCTTTGACGGCCTCCCCCACTCCTATTCCTATCTGGAAAAAGAAAGTCCCGGACCAATAAGGCTGCACATGATGTCCGTATCTCCTGAGGATGTTATTCTACGGACCGCCAGGTCTCCTCTCAGGCAGGTGGTGGCTTACGGAATAAATGGCGGATTTTTCTACGGTAAGGATCTCTTATCTATCGCAATCATGAATGACATTCCGATAAGTGGTGACAAAAAAGCCTATGGCTCTGGATGGTTCAATGCCAAATACCCGCGGGGAACACTGGTGTGGGATGGCAGGTCTCGCAAGCTTTCGATACAAGTTGCTTCTTCAGGGGAGGACTTAGAGGTCAGCGATCGCACTCAGTATTGGGCTCAAGGCGGGATCAGCATGAATTTACAGGATGAAGGGCTGTGGCTGTCCTCAGCAACGCAGGAGCACTTGCCATACGCAGACGAGCTGCGAATGCGCTCAGGCTTAGTGTATGACAATACAGGCAAGCTCTGGCTCATAGTTACACCCAGCCGATGCACCGCCGGTGAATTCCGCACAGCTATACTGGAGTCTGTTCCAGGTGAAGATCCAGAGGGTATTTTTCTTGATGGAGACGGTTCCTCGCAGATGAATGCAAGTGAGGCCGTGTTAGTCGGAGATAAACGAATGGTTGTACAGATGATTGCTGTGGGTGGTGACTAATTCAGTCGCCGTCCACTTTTTTTTCAGGACTAGTCTCCCTTATATCAACAGGCTCACATTTAAATTCGTTATCAGCAATGATCCGCAAATATATCGTGTAGCATACAAAAATGCGACTATAGCAATGAATACAACTCCTGTAGTTCGTCCGGACATTTCTACACCTCCCATATTTTCCACTATTTAGTCTATTTGTTGGTTATTCGCCACACCCAGCATATATCCTTTTTTCGATATTATTTTCAAATAAATGAGGCTCTTTCTCGAAATCAGTGCTTGATTTTCCGTTTACGTCACTGTGCCGGGAACGATTTCGATTTAACTTTGCCTGATGTTTCACCGGGTTTGGGGTAACTACGTCTTACAGGTAGCGAATCCGGGTTGCGGACCCGTCCTTCGGTGAATTAGAGGGGAAAATGCC